>NZ_JBIWEB010000003.1:0-459302 GCF_044762335.1 Pedobacter suwonensis
TCACCCGCGACACCCTTGTCTCTGGCTAGCACTTCCTACTGCAGAGCGTGTTCGGGACTCTAACCCTATAGTCGATTGCCATGCCCGGCGCACCAACAAAAAACCCTTTCAGTAACCTGAAAGGGCTTGTATTTGAGCTGCTGAAACAAGTTCAGCAAGCCGATTACCAATTAAGCTTTTGGCGCAGCTGGTTTTTCTGGTCTTGGCAATAAAACTTTACGTGAAAGTTTCATTTTACCCTGTTTATCGATGTCTAACAATTTAACTTCGATTTTATCACCTTCTTTCAATACACCGTCCATAGTTTCTAACCGCTCCCATGAAATTTCGGAGATATGTAATAAACCATCTTTACCTGGCATTACTTCAACAAATGCACCAAACGGCATAATTGATTTTACTTTACCCTGGTAAATTTCACCTATTTCCGGTTTGGCAACAATATTACGGATACGGGTAACTGCTGCATCAATTGCCGCTTTGTTATCGGCAAATACTTCAACGATACCTTTACCGTCAACTTCTTCAATTGAGATGGTAGCTCCGGTTTCGCGTTGCATTTCCTGGATAATTTTACCTCCAGGGCCAATAATAGCACCAATGAATTCCTTATCAATAGTTAAAGAAACAATACGAGGTGCATGCGGTTTGTAATCCTCATTAGGCTGACTGATGGTTTTCTTCATCTCGTTTAAGATGTATAAACGACCTTCTTTAGCCTGTAATAACGCTTTGGTTAATACTTCGTAAGATAAACCATTGATTTTTAAATCCATCTGGCAGGCAACAATACCATTTTCGGTACCGGTTACTTTAAAATCCATATCACCTAAGTGATCTTCATCACCTAAAATATCAGAAAGGATAGCATATTTACCCGTTTTTTCATCGGTAATCAAACCCATCGCGATACCAGAAACCGGTGCTTTTATTTTAATACCTGCATCCATCAGTGCCAATGTACCTGCACAAACAGTCGCCATTGATGATGAACCATTAGATTCTAAAATATCAGATACGACACGGATAGTGTAAGGATTTGCCTCGCCTTGAGGTAATACCTTTTTCAAAGAACGCTGAGCCAGGTTACCGTGACCAATCTCGCGACGGCCGGCGCCTCTGTTTGGTCTAACCTCGCCAGTAGAGAAACCCGGGAAATTATAGTGTAACAAGAACTTCTGGTAGCCATTAAAAAAAGCACCATCAATCATTTGCTCATCATCTTTACCACCCAAAGTAACCGAAGTTAACGATTGGGTTTCTCCCCGCGTAAATACAGCTGAACCGTGTGCAGCAGGCAAATAACCCACTTCACTCCAGATCGGACGGATTTCGGTAGTCTTACGGCCATCTAAACGGATACCTTCATCCAACAACAGGTTTCTGATTGCATCATACTGAACATCATGGTAATAATGTTTAGCCAATGCTTTGGTCAAATCGGCAGTATCTTCAGGCATGGCCTCAAAGAACTCGTTTATGATCGCTGTGAAACCTTCTTTACGCACATCCTTATTACCGCCAGCTTTAGCCACGGCATAAACTTTATCATAAGTATCAGCGTAAACCTTTGCTTTTAAATCGGCATCATGGTCTTCATGACTGTATTCACGTTTAACGGTTTTGCCGGTTGCTTCGGTTAATTCAACCTGAATAGCGCACTGAACTTTAATCGCATCGTGTGCAAATTTTAAAGCTTCAACCATTTCATCCTCCTGAATTTCGTCGCATTCACCTTCCACCATACAGATATCGTTGGCAGAACCTGCCACCATAAATTCAAGTGTTGCACGCTCTAAATCGCTGGCAAATGGATTGATTACCAGTTTACCATCAATTTTAGCCACACGTACTTCAGAAATTGGCCCGTTGAAAGGAATATCAGAAACGGATAATGCAGCCGATGCGGCTAAACCCGCCAAACAATCTGGCATGATATTTTTATCAGCAGAGATTAAAGAAATCATTACCTGTGTATCGGCATGATAATCTGAAGGGAACTGTGGACGTAAGGCCCTGTCTACCAAACGGGAAATTAACACCTCATAATCAGATAATCTTGCCTCACGACGTAAAAAGCCACCTGGAATACGGCCGGTTGCCGCATATTTTTCCTGATAATCAACCGATAACGGTAAAAAATCAGTACCTGGTTTAGCACCAACAGTAGATACAACTGTTGCCAGTAGCATGGTATCACCCATTTTTACTACAACCGAACCATCTGCCTGTTTAGCCAGTTTACCTGTTTCAATTTCTACAATTCTACCATCGCCCAAATCGAACGATTTTTTTATTACATTCATTTAAAAATTATTGTGATCTGTTTTTCCTCTTTCGAACAGATCGGGTTTATATATTCGAATTTATTTATTATTTCTTAGTAAAATAGCCCCGGCGATTGCGCAAAGTCCAAAAAATGTACCTGCTCCATCATTAATGTGAATACCTGTAAATGGTATGGATAGATATAATACAAAAAATAAAATCGCTGGTAAAAATAAAATTATTGCAATAATTTTAAGTAATCTATTTATGATCATTTTCAAATAACGTAAGAACGAAAAAAAGCCATTCCTTAAAGAATGGCTTTCGTTGATAAAATTCGCTTATTTTTGTTTAATGATATCACGAAGCGATAAAGCTTTGATGATAGCACGATAGCGCTCAATATCTTTTTTGTATAGGTAAGCCAAAATACCGCGGCGTTTACCTACCAATTTTTGAAGTGACAACTGTGTAGAGAAATCTTTACGATTTTTCTTTAAGTGTTCTGTTAGGTGCGCAATACGGTATGTAAATAACGCTACCTGACCTTCTGCAGAACCAGTGTTGGTTTCTACTTCGCCGTGTTGTTTAAAGATTTCGGCTTTCTTTTCTGAACTTAAATACATTCTTGAATAATATTAAAGCAATAAATTAATTAATTGTGGCGCAAAGATAATGCTATTTTTATTCATTAGCAAGTGTTTATTGTACGATGAACAAAAGTTTCTTTTAGCGAATTTCTGGATAACGTAAACCGATCGATATTCTTAATCAATTGCTCTACCCCCGCCCACGCTTCAACTTTAAAAACTTCTGTCGTGCTTCGTGCCTCAGCATAACAGCGTATTCTCTACTACTTCATATTTAAAGCCAATTTAGAGAAGTGGATTGGAAAACCTCAGGCTCTGTAAGAAACTTAATCGCTTTTATTAATTCTTTCTAATTCTATAACATCAAGCTGATCTTTAGGCCTATTCGTAGTCCGCTTGTTATCCTAAAGATGATTATAAATGCAGAAACCTTGCTTTTATTCCATTAATTTCATCTACAGTGGACATTCGGAAATACTCATCAAATTTTCGTTTATCCAATCCGGGAATATCTGTCATCAAAACGCTTGTCGGCGGTATGGCTCAAATAAATAGCACCACGTTCCTCAACGATTGATTCGCGTGGAATATTAATATCATATCATTTGAGTTTTCCCATTTTCATATCAAAAATAGGCAACTAATACGTTATTTTTTTTTCCGCATTAAGCAAGTAATACCTTACAATCAAGCTTTATTTTTACTTTTGATAAAAACGTTTAACCTTGGAAAAAAATCAATACAGCATATTTGAAACCGAATTACGTGTCCGTCCGGATGATATAGACATGTTTAACCATGTACATAATAGCAAATACCTGGATTATGTACTGGCTGCACGTTATGAGCAGATGGAAAAGTTTTACGGCATGCCCTGGGAGCATTTTACCCAGCAAGGTTTGGGCTGGGTGGTCAGCCATGTTGATATCAATTTCAAGCGACCGTTATTAATGAACGATTTAATGCTGATCCGGACAGGCATTTTAATGATGCACGATAAAGGCTGCTCTGTTCAATTCGAAATCATCAGCAAAAAAACCGGAAAGGTAGCTTCGGATGGGATCTTTGATTATGTACTTATCGATTTAAATACAGGCAGAGGGACCAAAGTTAGAGAAGAAATGATTGTAGCATATAGCATATAACTTTATTTAGTCGTTCTTTCGAGCTAAGCCGGAAAATCGTTAGAACTCATTAACTCAACTTTCAACAATTCTCTACCGAATATTCGGGATTGCGCTTCAGTCGAAAGGATGAAATTGCGAGTTCTGTGTTTAAGTGGCAAAAATCTGCAAATCAATCCTCAAAATTTGACAATAAAAATTTTTACTTATCTTTGCCATATCAAAACGACCAGAACCATGATAGTATCTGCAATCCGTTTGAGGTTCTAAGCAACCGAGGATTCCCTCCCATTTTAATTTAGATATGTACGCTTAATGGCGTATCATTGGTTTATACACTATTCATTATTATAATTATATGTCACAGTCTAAAAAGACACAGGGCAAACTATCGGCTTTTTTCGATATTCTCGTTCAGTCTTTAAAAGGTCATGAGGTTGACTTAACTTCAATCAGTATTAAACGCGCCATTATTTTACTCGCCATTCCAATGATGTTGGAAATGGCTATGGAATCGGTTTTTGCTTTGGTGGATCTTTATTTTGTTGGCCATCTGGAAAATAGCAGTCATGCTATCCAAACAGTGGGATTAACAGAATCGGTTTTAACCATTATCTATTCATTAGCCATTGGTTTAAGTATGGCTGCAACTGCCGTAGTTGCACGGAGAATCGGCGAGAAGAATCCGGAAGCAGCATCGAAAGCTGGTATTCAGACCATTTTAATAGCCGTTTTTGTCAACATTATCATCAGTATCCTTGGTTTAATTTACGCCAAAAATATCCTGTTGCTTATGGGAGCTTCAACAGAAACAGCCGAGCAAGGTGTTGCATTCGTTCGTATTATGATGGGCGGAAGCATTATTATCGTCCTGCTATTCTTAATTAACGGGATTTTCCGTGGCGCAGGTAATGCGGCGATTGCTATGCGCAGTTTATGGATCGCCAACATTGCTAACATTGTCCTCTGCCCTGTTTTGATCAATGGTTTAGGCCCGATACCTGCATTGGGTTTAACAGGTGCAGCCATTGCCACTACCATTGGTCGTGGTTTAGGTGTTACCTATCAGGTATCTCATCTGTTTAATGGTAAAAATGCTTTAAAAATCCACCTTAGCCACTTTATTCCTGATTTGGAACAGGTTAAAGCCATTGTAAAAATTGCTGCTCCAGCTATTTTTCAATTCGTTATTGCCAGCTGCAGCTGGGTATTTCTGGCCGAACTGGTTGCTACCACAGGTGGAGATACCGGCTCGGCAGGTTATCAAACCGCACTGCGCCTGATGATGTTTTTTATGCTACCGGCATGGGGTTTAAGTAATGCCGCTGCTACTCTGGTTGGGCAGAATTTAGGTGCGGGCTACGTAGACCGCGCAGAAAAATCGGTATTCCAGACCTTAAAATACATCGTGATTTTTATGGGCGTGGTAACTGTATTGTTTTTAACCTGTGGACATTTGTTCGCAGCATTTTTTACTGCAGATAAAAATGTGATTGCCGTTGCAGGTGAGGCTTTAAA
Source organism: Pedobacter suwonensis (assembly GCF_044762335.1). Lineage (GTDB taxonomy): Bacteria > Bacteroidota > Bacteroidia > Sphingobacteriales > Sphingobacteriaceae > Pedobacter. The sequence goes on from NZ_JBIWEB010000003.1 coordinate 5,501, forward strand.
AATTTTAAGTATCGGCTTTGTGATTTATGGTGCCGCAATGGTATTTAATAGCGCATTTAACGGTGCCGGAGATACCTGGACGCCTACCAAAATTAATGTATTCGCCTTTTGGCTCTTCCAGATCCCATTGGCATACTTTTTAGCAAAGTATTTAGAAATGGGTCCAACAGGCGTTTTCATTGCCATCCCTGCAGCCGAAGCAGGTATTGCGGTAGCGGCATTTATTTTGTTTAAAAAAGGAAAGTGGAAGAAAACGGTTGTGTAGACAGTGAAAGAATATTTGGAGATCAGATCTTATTTTCGCAGGGAAACCGGCCCCGGAACCACTTCCTGCTGTTCAATAAACCTGACTACAGCGACATCCTTTTTGGCAAGGCAATTTTGATAACTTTGATCTCATTTTACCAAAAAGATATAGCGAAAGGCAGGACTGACTGATGCGAAAAGCAGCTGCCTTTGTTTTTCGGATCAAACAAAAACATCTCCGCTTTAAACCGTATAAAAATTCAGGAATATCACTTTCAGTAACAACTTACAATTTCCATTAAAAAACATATCTTTGCGCAAAGATGAAGCATATACGTAATTTTTGCATTATTGCACATATTGACCATGGTAAAAGTACCCTGGCTGATAGGTTATTAGAATATACAGCGACGATTTCGCAGCGTGAAGCGCAGGCGCAATTGCTCGATAATATGGATTTGGAGCGCGAGCGGGGCATTACCATTAAAAGTCATGCCATACAAATGAACTATAAAGTTGGTGGTGAAGAATATGTTTTTAACTTAATTGACACTCCTGGACACGTAGATTTTTCGTACGAGGTTTCGCGATCAATTGCAGCCTGCGAGGGTGCTTTACTAATTGTAGATGCTTCGCAAGGTATTCAGGCACAAACCATTTCGAATTTATACCTGGCTTTAGAACACGACCTGGAGATTATCCCGATCCTGAATAAAATGGACCTGCCAGGCGCCATGCCTGAGGAAGTTAAAGACCAGATTATTGATTTGATCGGCTGTGACCGTGAAGATATTATTCCCGCTTCAGGTAAAACAGGAATGGGCATACCCGATATTTTACAGGCGATTGTTGATCGGGTTCCGGCTCCTGTTGGCGACACCGAAGCGCCATTACAGGCATTAATTTTCGACTCAGTTTTTAATTCATTCAGGGGCATTATTGCTTATTTCAAAGTGGTAAATGGCGAAATTAAAAAGGGAGACAAAGTAAAATTCATCAATACCGGCAAGGAATACCTGGCTGACGAAGTTGGTATTTTAAAACTGGATATGGCTCCGCGCAACGTGGTTAAAACCGGTGATGTAGGCTATATTATTTCAGGAATTAAGGAAGCACGCGAGGTAAAGGTTGGCGATACCATCACAACTGTTGGCAGGCCGGCAGACAGTGCAATTCAGGGTTTTGAAGAGGTTAAGCCAATGGTATTTGCTGGTATTTACCCGGTTGATACAGAGGATTTTGAAGAATTGCGTGAAGCCATGCACAAATTGCAGTTAAACGATGCCTCTATTGTTTTCGAACCTGAAAGTTCTGCCGCTTTAGGCTTCGGTTTCCGTTGCGGTTTCCTGGGCATGTTGCACATGGAAATTATTCAGGAGCGTTTGGAACGCGAATTCGACATGACCGTAATTACAACGGTGCCCAACGTATCATATGTTGCACACACCACTAAAGGTGTCGAAATTACGGTAAAAAATCCGTCTGATTTACCAGATCCAAGTAAACTGGATTCGGTTGAAGAGCCTTTTATCAAAGCCAATATTATTACCAAAGCAGAATTTGTTGGTCCGGTAATGTCACTTTGTATTCAAAAAAGAGGAATTATTGTCAATCAATCCTATTTGACCTCTGATCGTGTTGAACTGGTTTTTGAAATGCCAATGGGCGAAATTGTATTTGATTTTTATGATAAATTAAAAACCATTTCTAAAGGTTACGCCTCTTTTGATTACCATCAGGTTGGTTACCGTAAATCGGATTTGGTTCGTTTAGATATGCTTATTAATGAAGAACCTGTTGATGCCTTATCTTCATTGATTCACCGCAGTAACGCTTACGATTTCGGCAAGAAAATTTGCGAGAAGTTAAAAGAACTGATTCCGCGTCAGCAATTTGAAATAAAAATTCAGGCTTCGATCGGTGCTAAAGTTATTGCCCGCGAAACATTGAGTGCCCTACGTAAAGATGTAACTGCAAAATGTTATGGTGGTGATATTTCCCGTAAACGTAAGTTGTTGGAGAAACAGAAAAAAGGTAAAAAACGCATGCGCCAGGTGGGTAACGTAGAAATTCCACAATCGGCATTTATGGCGGTTTTGAAATTAGATTAAATTAGATTTGAGATGTTAGATTTGAGACGTGAGATGATATTCTAGCCTCAAATCTAACATCTTTTATCTCACATCTCATAAAAAATGAAATTATTAGACGGTAAATACGTATCAGAAAAAGTTAAAGTTCAGATTGCTGAAGAGGCAGCTGAGTTTTTGAATAAAACCGGTCGCAAACCACACCTTGTAGCCATTTTGGTTGGTAACGATGGCGGCAGTGAAACTTATGTGGCCAGTAAGATGAAAAACTGCGAAAAAGTTGGTTTTAAGTCTTCACTACACCGTTACGATAACTCGGTTACCGAAGCCGAATTACTGGCGAAAATAGAGGAAATTAATCAGGATGCTGATGTAGATGGTTTAATTGTACAATTACCATTACCTAAACACATTGATCCCGAAAAGGTGACCGAAAAGATTGATTATCGCAAGGACGTAGATGGTTTCCATCCGGTAAACCTGGGAAGGATGATGCGTAACCTGCCTTGCTTTATTCCCGCAACTCCCTACGGCATCTTGTTAATGTTACAGGAATACAATATCGATACTACAGGAAAACATTGTGTGGTAGTAGGCCGAAGTAATATTGTAGGCAGTCCGATGAGTATTTTAATGGCTCGTAATGCCAACCCAGGCAACTGTACGGTAACACTCACCCACTCACGTACAAAAGATTTAAAAGAGCAGGTGTTACGGGGAGATATTGTAATAGCGGCAATTGGTAAAAAGAACTTTGTTACCGCTGATATGGTTAAACCTGGTGCCATTATCATTGATGTAGGCATTAACCGTGAAAATTCTACCGAAACCAAATCGGGTTTTAAATTGTATGGGGATGTAGATTTTGAAAATGTTGCACCAATATCATCGTACATTACTCCGGTACCGGGCGGTGTGGGTTTAATGACGATAGTTGGTTTATTGAAGAATACACTGGCTTCTGCAAGGAAAGAAATATACGCTTAAAGGTAGAGGATGGTATGGTGGAAGGTAGAAAGGCTGAAGGTTAAAGGTAAACCCTACCACTGAAAAATATAGAAAGCAATTCCTTTTTGGATTGCTTTTTTTATTTAAAGACATAAAAGGTAGGAAGGCGGAAGTTTAAGTAAACACCACAACTGAGGAATATCCTATTTACCCTTACTCTCCGAGGATTTTAAGCCTGGCAACACATCCAAAATTTGAAATTTATACTTCCCCGATGTGTCTGGCGATTGCTTTTTATTTTGCTGAGAAAAAACATAAAACACAGTTGGCCAAACAAAAAATCGATTTGCTTTGCCAATATCTGAATATCGCCGGCAATTCATCAAAAGGTGTATTGGATACATTATCGAATAAGAAAATACACGACTTTGAAGATGGTCTGGAATACTATGTTGCGCAATCTGTTAATTGTAAATGCATCATTACAGAAGATGTGGAGGATTTTTATTTCTCTGACATTGAGGTATTAAGCTGTCAGGAGTTTTTTAAAAGATATTTGCTTCATTAACCAAGTTACAGTTTTCAGCTAACAGTTCTCCATTTACAGTTTACAGTATTTATCTTAACAATCACCAATTTATCAATTATAACGATACCATTAACCGGTTTAAATACCATTACCCCCACAATTTACTCCACCAACTTTCTTCAAATCCAATATACAGCCCATCTTCATGTAACGCTGTTGGATAGATATTGATATAATCGCCCTGCCCCTCTGCTCCCCTTCCTGTTTTCAAACTGTATTCGTAACGATGAATCGGGCAAACCAGGTTTCCGTTTTTACACCAGCCACCACTAAAATGGCCGCCCGCGTGCGGACAATGTGACTGGGTAGCGATAATTTTACCCTCATGATGAAGTACACAAATCTGTTTGCCATCAACAGAAATCGTTTTAATGTCACCAGGAATTGGGATTTGATTGTTGTTCAGGGCTTTAAACCACTTCATACAGCTAGATAGGGGAAACAAATATCAGTATTATTTCATCTTTCTGCTAAATTTAGAAATAGAAACTGCTTCCCCATATTTTTTTAGGATATTTGCATCCTCAAAAATGAAACAGGCAATACCAGAAGACGGCACATTACTTCCTTTAATGGAAGAGTTTTACACCATACAGGGGGAAGGATTTAACACAGGTAAAGCAGCCTATTTTATCCGCTTGGGCGGTTGCGATGTGGGTTGCCACTGGTGTGATGTTAAAGAAAGCTGGGATGCCGAAATGCATCCGCTTACTGCTTCGGATGTTATTGTGGAAAATGCGAGTCAATTTCCTGGTAAGGCAGTTGTAATTACCGGTGGTGAACCTTTAATTTATAACCTTGATTACCTGACCAATAAACTTAAAGAAAGAGGAATACTCACGTTTATTGAAACATCAGGTGCCTACCCCCTTTCAGGAAACTGGGATTGGATCTGCCTATCGCCTAAAAAGTTTAAAGCGCCAAGGCCAGATATCACCCCTTTCGCTAACGAGTTAAAAGTAATTGTTTTTAATAAAAGTGATTTTAAGTGGGCTGAGGAATATGCGGCAATGGTATCTCCAAATTGCAAACTATATCTTCAACCTGAATGGTCTAAATCAAAAGAAATTACGCCGTTGATTATTGAGTATGTAATGGCTAACCCTAAATGGGAGATTTCTTTACAAACACACAAATTTTTAAATATTCCCTAAATTAGTTTACATTAGCTTTGATACCAATGTTAATGTAATGAAATTTTGTTTAATCCTCTCCTTTAGCATACTATGCTTTTATTGTTTTGGACAAAGTTCTCCAAATAAAAAAGCGCAGGTCTATTTTGAAAAAGCAGGTCCGTTTATTGATAAATTTGATTACTCCTCTGCTGAGCAGTTATTAAAGAATGCAGTAGAATCAGACCCGCTATTCCAGAATGCCTATATCTTACTTGCTGGTGTTTATAAAGCTCAAAAAAAATACCAGGAAGCCAGAATGGCTTACGAAAGGGCGCTATTAATTAATAAAACGGTTGCTCCCGACGTAATTTATGGACTTGCGGAAACTGTATTTGCTACGCAGGATTATCTAAAAGCAAAACAACATTTTACTGAGTTTTTGGTACTGGATTCTTCATCTGAAAAAGCGAGAAGAGCAAAGAAATACCTCCTGGATTGCGATTTTGCCGATTTGGCAATAAAGAGGCCTGTGAAGTATAATCCTGTAAATTTAGGTGAAGGCGTGAATACGCCTGATGCTGAATACTTTCCTGCAATAACTGCTGATGGTGAAACATTGGTTTTTACCCGCCAGGTAAATGGCAATGAAGACTTTTGGACCGCCCAGTTTAAAAATAATGCGTGGGGCCTTGCTACACCATTATCCAACAAGATAAATACAGAAAAATATAATGAAGGTGCACAAACCATTTCTCCTGATGGAAAGTATTTGTTTTTTACCGGATGTAACCGACCTGATGGCTTAGGCAGATGTGATATTTATGTTTCTCACCGTGAAGGAAAAGATTGGGGTGAACCCTATAATGTTGGTCAGCCCGTTAATTCGGAGTTCTGGGAATCGCAGCCGGCTATAAGTCCTGATGGACGTACATTGTATTTTATCAGCAACAGACCCGGCGGATTTGGGGGTTATGATATCTGGAAAAGCACCATTACCGATGATGCAAAATGGGGACCTGCCATTAATCTGGGGCCTGAGATCAACACCCCTTTTGATGAAAATACTCCTTTTCTGCATGTAGATGGCAAAACACTATATTTTTCATCAAATGGCTGGCCAGGGTTTGGGAATAAAGATATTTATTTTAGCAGGCTGGGAAATAATGACCAATGGCAAAGGCCAGTCAATATTGGCTATCCGATCAATTCTTTTGAAGATGAAAGCGGCTTAATAGTAAGTGCTGATGGAAATTTGGGGCTGTTCTCTTCAAATTTAAAAGGTGGTTACGGCATGCAGGACATTTATAGCTTTGGCATTCCCGAAACGGCCAGACCTCTAAAAGTTTCTTACGTAAAAGGAATTGTAAGAGACCGTGATACCAAAAAAACAATCGAAAGCAATGTGCAGGTAATAGATCTGAAAACCAATAAAACTGTTTTTGATGATTACACCGATCCCGAAACCGGTCAATTTTTGGCAGTAATGCCCATAGGGAGTAACTATCTGTTTAATGTAAATGCCGAAGGTTATCTATTTTACTCGGAAAACTTCGAACTTAAAAGTGGCGATATCAATAAACCTTACCAAATTGAAGTCTACATTGAAAAAATAAAACAAGGCGGAAACGTAACCTTAAAAAATATTTTCTTCGACACCAATAAATTTAATCTTTTACCTGCTTCTATCCTCGAACTCGACCTGCTAATCGACTTTTTGCATCAAAATGAACACATACAGATTGAGATTCAAGGCCATACAGATAATGTCGGCGATGATCAGTTGAATGAAAAATTATCTTTTAATCGGGCCAATGCTGTTTACGAATACCTGGTTAAAAACAGTATAGATTCAAAACGGCTTACTTTTAAGGGCTTTGGAGCCAGTAAACCCCTTGCAGATAATAAAACTGAAGCAGGGAGAAAGATCAACAGAAGAACATCATTTGTAATTACGAAAATATAGCGTACGGTGAAAGGCTATTATATTAAATGCAGATGACCAGTAAGTAAACCGGTGTAAAAATATTCAGAGTGCAGCAGTTGCGAGGCACTTTAAAAATGGGCTTAAATTTCAAAAAACAAGTAATAAAATTTAATCATTAAATATGTCTCAAAACTACGAAAACCATAAAAGATTTTATCCGCCGTTCCATTTCTTCGCGGTACCGCTAACAGTTATTGGACTGTGTTTTTCCATATATTCCTGTATTGCCATCCCTACTATCATTACGGGCTTGTTGGGGCTTGCATTTTTCCTCATTGCAATTATAGCGGTAATGGCCAGGATGTTTGCACTTAAAGCCCAGGACAGAGCAGCAAGGGCTGAAGAGAATCTGCGTTATTATATTCTGGCGGGCAGCGCACTTCCAAATGAACTAAGCATCAGCCAGATCCTCGCTTTACGTTTTGCAGGAGATAAAGAATTTTTAACTTTGGTTGATCAAGCTGTGAACAATAAATTATCTCCAACTGAGATCAAAAAAAGCATAAAAAACTGGCGGGGTGATTATCACAGGATATAATTACGCGCCTGCGATCAGGAACTACCGAAACCTCGCTTCTGATACCTTCAATATCTGATTAAAACTGCTTTTGGATTAGCTTACTAAAATCTTATTTCAATAGGTGATTTTCTTCCTCTACATCAATATTTCTTGCCATTAAATGCATAGCACAGCTTATTACAAAATAATTTTCAAAATGTTCCGCCAATTGATACTTTTATGATATGGATAATGTAAAACCCCTACCCGATTTATCAGCAGAAGAACAACGAGTTTTAGGTGCCTTAATAGAAAAAAGCCGCACCACACCTGATTATTACCCAATGACATTGAATAGTTTAACTGCAGCGTGCAACCAAAAAAGTTCAAGAAATCCGGTAGTAAATTACGATGAGGAAACCGTAACCTTAACATTAAACCAACTTAAAATTAAAGGTTTAATCGCTACAGCTACAGGCGGATCAAGCCGGGCAACTAAATACAAACATAATTTAGCAATCGTTTATCCGCTATTGCCTTCAGAGTTAGCAATAATCTGCCTCTTGCTGCTACGCGGCCCTTTAACGCCCGGAGAAATTAACAGTAATTCAGGAAGGTTATATGAATTTGAAAGTATAGAAGAGGTGTTAGAACAACTCCAAAAACTATCGAATGATGAACCTGCCTTTGTAAAACAACTGACAAAGAAAGCAGGTCAGAAAGAGGCCCGTTTTACCCATCTTTTAGGCGAACAGGCTGAAATCACCGTCGAAACTGAAACCTTTACAGCACCACAAATCGATACCACTGCATTGGAAAATCGCATTGAAAAGCTGGAGTTGGAAGTGGAAGAGCTTAAAGAACTGGTAAATTTGTTGATGGACAAGTAGATTAGCTTGTTCATTTGCATTAGTTTAATGTTTTTTTACCATTAGCTTTAACTAAAGTGCTTGTAGATCTAAGCGTATTCGAAGAACCGTAAAAATTAATTTTCCTTGCTCCTATATTTCTTTGGCAAAAATTAGGTCTTAGCGAGACGCTAAGACCAGTGCCAGATTTTTTTTGAGACAATTAAGCTTCGTACTTCTTAAAAATAGTACTCGCCGTGTGACCACCGAAACCAAAAGTATTGTTTAATACATAATTGATTTCCTTTTTAATCGGCTCACCCAAAACAATATTTAAACCCTTTGGAATATTTTCGTCCAGATTTTTGGTATTAATGGTTGGTGGAATGATATTATCTCTGATCGCAAGGATACTGATTACACTTTCAATTGCACCTGCCGCCCCCAATAAATGCCCGGTCATCGATTTGGTAGCCCCAATAATTACGGGCAAACCATTAAAAACAGTATGAATACCCTGCAACTCACTTAAATCACCTAATCCGGTTGAAGTAGCGTGTGCATTAATATAATCAATTTTATCCGCAGTTATTCCAGCATCTTTCAATGCTTTTGTCATACCTAAGGCCGCACCAATCCCATCGGGAGGTGTTCCGGTAAGGTGATAGGCATCTGCAGCCATTCCACCACCAACAATTTCGGCATAGATATTTGCGCCGCGAGCTAAAGCATGTTCCAACTCTTCCAAAACCAAAGCACCTGCGCCTTCGCTCATCACAAAACCATCTCTATCTTTATCAAAAGGTTTAGATGCACCCTGAGGATCATCGTTGTTTTTTGATAAAGCCTGAGCGGCATTAAATCCGCCGACAGATGACTTTGTTAGCACTGCTTCTGAACCGCCTGCTATCATGATGTTTGCTTTTCCTAAACGGATGGTATCAAAAGCATTTACGATTGCCGTATTGGACGACGCACAGGCCGAAACCGTACAGTAATTTGGCCCGCGCAACTTATGACGGATGGAAATGGCACCGGCAGCAATATCAACAATCATTTTTGGAATAAAATAAGGGTTAAATCTCGGCGTTCCGTCCCCGGAATGAAATTCTTCCAACTGTGCTTCGAAGGTGCCAATACCACCATTTCCGGTTGCCCAGATGACGCCGACTTCTGCCAATTCCACATCATTCATTGTTGTGAAATTCAATCCTGCATCTTTTATCGCCTGATCGCTCGAAGCAATAGCATACTGCGTAAAAAGGTCGTATTTTTTTATTTCCTTTTTCTCCAGGTATTCTTCCGGATTAAAATCCTTTACTTCACCTGCAAACTGTGTTTTAAATTTACCGGAATCAAACTTGGTAATGGGTCCAATTCCACTTTTTCCCGCCAATATCTGTTTCCAAAACTGTTCAACTGTATTACCAAGCGGGGTTATCGCACCTAAGCCAGTTATTACTACTCTTTTCATTTTAATATTTTTTAGTCAATTCTTCCTGATCAAACCAACAATTAATGTTCTCCTACAGCCCTTTTAATATCACCGGATAGCTGAATAGGCCCGATTGTTTTCTAAAAATTGATTAACATCCAAGCATTTACTGTTGATGCCGCGAAAGTAATAATTCCTGTACTCAAAACTGTCATTTAAATTGAAACTATCATTACTTTTGCTTCCCTGGCAGATCACTTTGATCGTCAACAACAGCGATGCAGGCTTTTCTCTGGGTACTTATGATGTTAAAAACATAACGCACAGGGATATTTGATACCATCATTTTTACCATTAGTTTATCTTTCCCACAACATTCCTATGCCAGCTATTCTCATGTTATAATTTACGTTTGAATTTTGTAACTTTGATTCATGAACAAACCCGAAACCATTGAAGACTTCTACCAGAAGAAATTTAACTTCCTACCCGATAACCTACAGAATGGAGTAGGCCACTTTAATGTTTTCAAACTGGAAGATTGTTTAAGGGATAATCACAAACCAATGAGTTACAACCGCAGGGATTATTACAAAATCTGCCTGACGCGTGGCCACAACGTTTACCACTATGCAGACAGGAGTATTGAGATTAATGGTACGGCTTTAATCTTTTTTAATCCGCTCGTACCTTATACCTGGGAACTGGGCAGCGGGAAGCAAAGTGAGGTAACGGGTTATTTTTGCATTTTCACAGAGGCTTTTTTTACCGAAAAGATTCGTGGAAACATTGGCGATTTACCTATGTTTACCCACGGAGGAAAACCAGCATATATCTTAAATGAACAGCAAGACAGGCATATCGAAGCTATTTTTGCTAAAATGTTTGAAGAAATCAATTCAGATTATGTTTACAAATATGATCTGCTTCGCAATTACATTACAGAAATTACTCATTTCGCTTTGAAAACCGAGCCTTCCGAAAATTTATTCAAACATACGGATGCCAACGCCAGAATTACTGCTGTTTTTACAGAGTTGTTAGAGCGCCAGTTTCCCATCGAAACCACCTCACAAAGATTTACCATGCGTTCGGCAAAGGATTATGCAGCACAGCTTTCGGTACATGTAAACCATTTAAACCGTGCGATAAAGGAAACTACGGGTAAAACCACCACCCACTACATTACAGAGCGTTTATTGAGAGAAGCTAAAGCTTTATTAAAACATACAGACTGGAATATTTCAGAAATTGGTTATTGCCTGGGATTTGAAGAACCTACCCATTTCAACAATTTTTTTAAAAAATTAACCAACCATACTCCAACTTCTTATAGGATTGTTTGAATTTCGTAATAATCAGTTTGATTAACGTAACAGCTTAAATTCATTTGCACCGTAATTTTGTCGTAACAAAAAAGATAAAACTATGGGCATGAAAAAAGTTTGGTTTATTACCGGAGCCTCAAAGGGCTTGGGATTAAGTTTAGTTCATCAACTATTGAAAGCTGGCCAATCCGTTGCGGCCACCTCTAGAAATATCAGTGAACTTATAAAAGCAGTAAATAACGATACGGAAAAATTTCTTCCACTGGCTATTAACCTGGCTGAAGAAAAAAGTGTAGAGGAGGCGATAAAAGCAACGATTGCAAAATTTGAAAGAGTTGATGTGGTGATCAATAATGCTGGTTATGGCATTGGGGGCAGCATAGAGGAACTGACTGATGCGGAAACAAGAAACAGTTTCGACGTAAATGTTTTCGGAACAATAAATGTCATCAGAGCCGTTTCACCTTATTTAAGAACTCAACGGGCTGGCCACATCATCAATATCGCATCAATTGCAGGCATTGCCGGCGCGACTGGCTGGGCAATATATTCAGCAGCAAAAGCGGCAGTGATTGCATTATCTGAGGTTTCGGCAGACGACCTTAAGGAATTCGGGATAAAGGTGACTGTGGTTGCTCCTGGTGCATTCAGAACAAGTTTCTTAACCCCCGATTCATTGATTTTGGCAACCAATCCGATTGCCGAATATGAAGAAGTGCGGGCAATACACCAAAAATACCTTAAAATGGACGGTCAGCAGATCGGCGACCCTGAAAAGGCCGCAGCAGCCATGATCTCATTGGCCAGTATGCCCAATCCGCCGGTTCATTTACTCTTGGGAAAAGATGCTTTTCAAAGAGCCAACAGCAAAATTGACGCATTAACAAAAGAGTTTAATGACTGGAAAGCCATTACGATTTCTACAGATTTCGACAATTAATCAAATGTTAATGGCGAACTAGCAATTCAAAATGAGGCTGGTTGATAACATAATTTCTCTGGAAATTTGTCACGTTGAGCCTGCCCAAACGGCTTAAAAATCTTACTGGCGGTCCTTCGACAGGCTCAGGATGACAATGTAATCATAATACAACCCGATTAATTTATTTCATTCTAAAAACAATATCATGGAAAATCAAAAAGTTTGGTTTGTAACAGGCGCGTCCAAAGGTCTGGGATTAACCTTAGTAAAAACATTATTAAACAACGGCCTTAATGTTGCCGCAACTTCAAGAAATTTAAAAGATTTAACCAAAGCCGTAGGCGAACACGATAAATTTCTGCCTTTAAGCGTAGATCTGGTTGACGAAAACAGTGTAGAAGCTGCAGTTAGCCAAACGATCAGCAAGTTTGGCCGGATAGATGTTGTGGTAAACAATGCAGGCTATGGGATGCTCGGCGCACTGGAAGAGTTAAGCGATAAGGAGTCGCGCCAAAACTTCGACGTGAATGTTTTCGGTTCATTAAATGTAATCAGAAAGGTACTGCCACAGTTGCGGAAACAACAATCGGGACATATTTTTAATATTTCCTCCATAGGGGGTTTTTCTGGTAACTTCCCAGGCTTTGGGATTTATTGCGCGACAAAATTTGCAGTAGTCGGATTTACTGAATCGCTGGCTGCTGAGGTAAAATCAATGGGGATAAAAGCAACTGTTATAGAACCGGGTTATTTCAGGACTGAATTTCTTACCACAGGCTCTTTAGCAGTGCCAGATTCTCCGATAGATGCCTATAAAGAGGTGCGCGACACACAGGCGGCGCACCAGAATGATATCAATAAACAACAGCCGGGCAATCCGGCCAAAGCAGTTGAGGTAATTATTGAAGCTTCGAAAAGCGAAAATCCACCACTTCATTTGTTCTTAGGCCCCGACGCCTATCAGATAGCTGATGCAAAAATCGCAGATGTACAAAGGGATATGGCCAACTGGAAATATTTAGCCACAGCTACCAATTTTGATTAGAAATAATTGAGAGTAGCACCTAACTGAAACAAACCTCACCGAGGATCGTCAATCCTGAACCTGTCGAAGAATTCCTTTGGAAAGTTCCAAGGGCGTTTCGACAGGCTCATCGTGACACTGGAGTTGAAAGACAGCCTATGCCGCACAGACCGTCTTTATACCGGATGATAAAAAATTATTTTTTAGGTTTTGAGCTCATGTAAAAAGTAAGCTTTCCACCGTTGGTAATATCAGCATGTTTAATCTTATGATCGGTAATCTCTTTACCATTCAATAAAACTTTTTCTACGTATACATTTTTCTCACTTTGTTTAATGGCCTCAACCGTAAAGGTTTTACCATTCTCCAGATTGATTACCGCCTGGTTTACCAATGGGCTACCTAATGAATATACATCGGAACCTGGTGCTACCGGGTAAAAGCCTAGAGAAGAAAACATGTACCAGGCGCTCATCTGCCCGCAATCATCATTTCCACCTAAACCATCAGCAGTGGGTTTGTATTGCATATTCAGGATGTGACGAACCTGTGCCTGTGTTTTCCATGGCTGATCGGCCCAGTTATAAAGGTATACAATATGATGTGCCGGCTCGTTTCCGTGCACATAGCCTCCAATAATACCCTCTCGGGTAATATCTTCTGTGTGTGCGAAGAACTCATCAGGCAGATGCATGGTAAACAAAGTATCTAAACGGGTAGCAAATTTCTTTTTACCGCCCATCATTTCAATCAATGTAGCAGGATCCTGTGGCACAAAAAAACTATAGTTCCAGCTATTGCCTTCAATAAAACCTTGTCCTTCGGTATCTTTTGGATCAAATTGCTTTTTAAAAGTTCCATCGGCCAATTTCGGACGCATAAAACCCGTTGCACTATCGTAATTATTTTTCCAGTTGTTAGAACGTTTGATAAACTCATCATAAACATCCATTCTATTTAATTTCTTAGCCAATTGTGCAATCGACCAGTCATCGTAAGAATATTCCAGATTATTGGAAACCGAAATACCGGATTTTTCTGCAGGGATATAACCTTTATCCATGTAATAGCCAATCCCTTCATAATCGCGGTGTTTCGCTGTGGCCACACAGGCATCTAAAGCTTTGTTTGCATCTCCGCTGTAAGTACCTTTAATAATGGCATCAGCAATTACCGAAACACTGTGGTAACCACTCATACACCAGTTATCATTGGCATAATGCGACCAGATCGGCAACATATGCAAACTGCTCTGATCGTAATGTGCCAACATCGATTTTACCATATCGTTACTTCGCGCAGGCTGGGTGATATTAAAAAATGGATGTAAAGCACGGTATGTATCCCAAAGAGAAAAGGTGGTATAATTGGTAAACCCTTCTGCTTTGTGCACGCCCTGATCTAAACCTTTATATTCTCCATTTATATCAGTATAAGTGGTCGGGTTGATATAAGCATGATACAAAGCAGTATAGAAGTTAATTTTATTGTCGCTGGATGTATTTACCTGGATTTTGTTTAGCTCCTTATTCCAGTCGGCCTGTGCCTGTGCTTTTACTTTTTCAAAATCCCAGCCCGAAATTTCTGCCCGCATATTTTGCAGGGCATTTTCCTGACTAACCGGCGATAAAGCGAATTTAATTTTAATCTTCTCTCCTTCCCTGGTATCGAAATCGAAAAACATTTTTAACTTTTTGCCTGCAATTTCAGGGAAATTTTGTTCCTGGTTGAACTTGCCCCAGAACCCCCTGTAAGCCTGTTTAGCATCATAGCTTTTGCGTCCATAGCTTTTAAAAGGCTTGGAAAAGCTCATCGCAAAATATACCGTTCGTGTTCTGGCCCACCCATTGGTTTGACGGTAACCGGTAACCAGCGTATCGTTTACCACACGAACATAGGTCCACACCGTTTTTTCATCGTAATTATAAATACCAGCCATGAGATCCAAAATAATATGCGATTGATCTGATTTTGGAAAAGTATACTGGTGCATCCCTACCCTGGTGGTTGAGGTGAGTTCTGCCATAATATTATCATCATCGAGTTTTACTTTGTAGTAACCCGCTTCAGCAACCTCATTATTGTGTGAATAGGCAGAACGGTAACCACCTTTAGGATTTGAAGCCACGCCTGGGTTTAACTGCAGCTTCCCTTGTGTAGGCATAATGAGAAAATCGCCCAGATCAGAGTGACCGGTACCGCTAAAATGGGTATGACTAAATCCCGTGATGGTTTTATCTTCATACTTGTAACCTGCACAATATTTGTACACATCGCCATTGTATTTTCCGTTTACTTCATAGGATAGGGTATCTGTTTCGGGACTTAACTGCACCGCTCCAAAGGGAACAGTTGCCCCCGGATACGTATGCCCCATTTTTGAAGTGCCAATAATGGGTTTAACATACTGCACCAGGTTCTGCTGTGCGGATGCAATCATTGATGAAAGCAAGAAACAAGACAGGATAACGCTTTTAGTCATATCTTTTTAAGATTAGCTTGTTGATTAAAATTCGAAGGTATAAATTTATCTCCAAATATGCATAAAGCAGACACTAAAACGTTTAAGTAAATAAAAAAATACAATCTAAGCCCGGGCAATAACCTATCCTTGCTTTAAACATGATATCCGTAAATTGCGCAGGTTTAATGTTGAGCGAACTGATGCTATATATAAAAGTGACAAAAGGGAAAGCACGTGGTGAGTAAATGTTTAGTCGCCGCTTTTTACAAGTAACTGACTTCCTCTAAATAATTTCAGCTAAATAAACCTTATTTTTGCGTCCTTATATTTTTTAAGATGAGTAAACACGGTAGAATTCTGGTGGCCATGAGTGGCGGGGTTGATAGTTCGGTAGCGGCTGTGATGTTGCATGAACAGGGTTATGAGGTTATTGGATTAACCATGAAGACCTGGGATTATGCCACCTCTGGCGGTAGCAGCAAGGAAACTGGTTGTTGTTCATTAGATAGTATTAATGATGCCCGTACGCTTGCCGTAAATTATGGATTCCCACATTACATTCTGGATATAAGGGATGAATTTGGCGATTATGTGATTGATAACTTTGTGGACGAATATCTTGCCGGAAGAACCCCAAATCCTTGCGTTTTATGTAATACGCATATTAAATGGGAAGCACTTTTAAAACGGGCTAACAAACTGGATTGCGAATTTATTGCAACTGGGCATTACGCTAATATCCGCCAGCAGGATAGTGGTCGTTATGTGATTTCGAAAGGTAAAGACGAAAATAAAGATCAATCTTATGTACTCTGGGGTGTATCTCAAGAGAACCTTTCGCGTACTAAATTCCCATTGGGCAGTTTTGCAAAGTCTGAAATCAGGCAGATGGCACTGGATATGGGACAGGAAGAACTGGCCAAAAAATCAGAAAGTTATGAAATCTGTTTCGTACCCGATAACGATTATCGATCTTTCTTAAGGCATAAAGTAGCCGATTTAGAAGACAGGGTGGCTGGAGGAAATTTCATTTTAAGTAACGGAATGGTTGTTGGCCAACATAAAGGTTATCCTTTTTATACCATTGGTCAGCGTAAGGGATTAGGTGTTGCCTTTGGAGAACCGATGTTTGTAACACAGATCCTGCCAGAAAGCAATACAGTAGTTTTAGGTAAAGCCCATGAGCTTGAACGTGGTGAAGCTATGGTACGCAATATTAATTTAATTAAATACGCAAGCATTGAAGAACCAATGAATGATGTGATTACCAAAATCCGTTACAAAGATGCGGGCATGTTGAGTACAATTGTCCAGGAAAAAGACAAAATGCGTGTCGTTTTCGATCATCATGTGTCGGCAATTGCCCCTGGTCAATCGGCTGTATTTTATGAAGGCAATGATTTATTGGGTGGAGGTTTTTTAGTTTAATAGGTTGTCAGTTCTTCTTATTGAGCATTAATATAATAACGTTACTCCACATCTAAACGGTCGTCATTTCGAGCGGAGTGCAACGCAGTTGAGAACCCGAAGGCTCTGCGAAGCAAAATCTGCCTAGATAGATTTCTCTATTCCGCTGCGCTTCAGTCGAGATGACGATCTTTTCTATAAAGTATTTCATAACTATTCGCTTCCCTTAAAAATATTAATCGATGCAGTTTTCCAGTGAATGTAACCTAAATTGCCGCAGGTTTGGGCTACAAAGTTTTCTACGTCTTCTGGCACGTCATTAACTACACGCCACCTGATTTTATATTTTGGATTATAACTGATATAAACCACTAAATCATCACTGCGTTGCCCAACGGCATGCAAAGGTTGTAAATGAATATCCTGCAGATCTGCAGCAGCATTCCTTAGTCTTTCATTCATGATTCTACCTAATGAAAGATCCGGTTTAAAATCTGTTTCGAGTATGGCTAAAACGGTAACGGTCATAGAAAAAATAAATATATCAGCAAACTAACCAGGAAAGAAGCCTTTTGTTTAAAATCATCTATTATACATCGAATAATTTCGATGATTTGTTCTTTGTCGTGTCTCTCCAAAAACAAATCTATACTAAAAAAATTAGTATCAAAATTTATTTTTATCTTTTTTTTAGCCAATTTAATAATTATAGAAACGCATGACATGAATTAAATCGCCATTAGTCAGTCATAGACTGCATAAAACAACTTAAATACCTGAAAGTTAAAGTTCTATAACATATACTGGATTAAGCACATAAAAATTGCGTCTATGCAACGGGAAGCCCTGATCAAATAGGAGAGAATTTAAAGCATATTATTAATTGGAAACGCTACCTCTCCGCATTTCCTGACGGAAACATGCTGAAAATCTTCAATGCTTTAAAACGAAATATCAAAACCTGTCTGCCAATGCTGATATTGGCTAATGATGTGAGGTTGAAAGTTTCATTAACAAGCCGGGTGATCTAAACGCTTTCGCCAGCGGGGTAATCAGGTATCTGGCAGTTTAGTTCAATGAAAAGTCATTAGTCCACAAATTAGTCTTAAGTCCTAAAATATACAGCCCTAAGTTAAAGTTTTCATTAGGATGAAAGACTTCTATTTAATGGCAGTGGATATAGTGACAATAGAGCAATGATCAGTGAACTAATGACTAATGCACCATCTAAATGGCTATACTTTCGATTGCTTTATCTAAAGCTAAATCCTTTAGACCGGGAATGCTTACGCCTTCTGCACGATATACGGTTACATCAGTCATACCCATAAAACCCAGAACCGCCCTAAGATAAGATTCTGTAAAATCATAAGGTTTCATCGGCCCTTCTGAATAAACACCACCAGAAGAAATCGCCAAATACACTTTTTTGTTTTTCACCAAGCCTTCAGGACCATTTTCGGAGTACCTGAATGTTTTACCGGCACGTGCAATATGATCGATCCATGCTTTTAGTGTTGATGCAATACCAAAATTATACATTGGGACACCGATTACAATCACATCTGAATCTTCAAGTTCGGCAATAGCCTCGTCAGAATGTTTTATAGCTGCTGTTAATTCTGCAGTATGATTCTCTTTAGGTGTAAAAAAAGAATTGATGTGCACCTCTTCCAAATGTGGAAACGGGGTATTGGTAAGATCGTGTACGGTTAAAGTGTTTCCTGGATTTGCTTCCTGTAACTTTTCTACAATGGCATTTCCCAATTTAATACTGAAAGATGCTTTGCCCCTAGGGCTGGATATTAGATGTAATATTTTCATTTTTTTTGCCTTTTAAATGTCTGGCAAAATTATAGATACACCGTATCAAAAAGCTACTACTATACAAAAGGATAGTGCTATCCTTTTGTATAGCTGCTTATTTTTTTCAGAAAATAAAACCTATTTACCCAGTTTACCAGATAAGGCATTGACCTGCTTTAAATGTTTTTTAAGGATGGGTAAATACTTTCCTGCATATTTTTTAACATCAATATCAGAAGATTGAGCAGCTTTTTCAAACAATGCAACAGCTTGTTGATGATCTGAGACCATCATCTCTACATAAGCTTTATCAAATGCGCCTCCACTCAGGCTGTTCAACCGGCTGATTGCATGGGTTACTTCCGCTTCCGCGTTACCTGTTCTTGGGGCTAAGCCTGTGTTACCTGCCTCGCCTCCGGCGTTCCTGGTACGGGAAGTATCTTTCAAGTTTTCAGGAGCAGAGTCAACTCTGCCATCAGGTCTTAAACCACCTTCCGGAGTGCTCATCGGCAAGGTTACTTTTTTAAGTTTCGCTAATGCCCTCAATTCCTCATTGGCCTGGTTATGGTCATCAACCATCATCTGCCCAAATGCCTTAATTTTTTTGTCAGTTGCTTTATCTGCAGCAAGCTTTCCGGTTAAAACTTCCTTCATTCCTGCAATTGCAGCCTGCTGCAAAAATTGCTCGATAGTAATGGTATCTTGCTGAAGACTGTAACCAGTTAAAGTTGCATAATGCCAATCGGCATTTGCAACTGCATTAAATGAAGTAGCTGAAATGATCATTCCCACTACGGCTATTTCACGGGTTTTAAAACGTTTTTTCATAATAGATCAGTTAAGGTATAACGCACTAATAGAACCATACCAGTAATTAAAAAGTTTGAACAACCTTATCATTTAAAACCCTACAACAATAGGGTTTAAGATTTTAAATTTCTACTAAACTTAATCCATTTTCATCCTGTTCTATTATAAAAAACATAAACTATGGAAAATCAAGAAAACAACCAACCGGAAGAAGAAATTCAAAATATCGAACAGTTCCAGATTAACCGTTCGCAAGGAAATGCATCTGAAGGACATGCTACGCCCCAACCAGATGGCGATAATGACTACACAGAAGATGAGATACCATTTGCGGATGGTGAAGGGACACAATTGGATGAAGAAATTCAGGATCCCGAAGATGATGAAGAGCTGGAAGAAAAGGATAACTACAATGAATCTGACATAGAAGAATTGGATAACGATCCTAATGCCTATGACGAGGAAGATAGCGAAATGCTGTAACACATTATTGTGTCAAAAAAATGCCAGGCTTTGAATAGCCTGGTATTTTTTTTATTTAACTACACCGCACTAAACACCAATTTCATAAGATATTAACATGATGAACATTATGTTCAAACAATTATCCATTCACCACTTCTCCGCCATTAACATGCATTACCTGCCCGGTAATAAATGAGGCATCATCTGAAGCCAGGAATACGTAAGATGGACCAAGCTCCGACGGCTGCCCTGCTCTTTCCATTGCGGTTTCAGACCCAAATGACTTGATCTTTTCTTCATCAAAGGTAGATACAATGAGCGGTGTCCACACCGGGCCAGGCGCCACCGCATTTACACGGATACCGGTTTTAGCTAAATTTGTTGCCAGTGAACGGGTAAAAGATGTTATCGCTCCTTTCGTTGATGAATAATCGATCAGGTTTGGAGAAGAACGGTAGGCGGTCACCGAGGTTGTATTGATAATGGTATCGCCCGCCTTCAAATGGTTCAATGCTTCGTGGGCGAAATAGAAATAGCCAAATATATTGGTCCGGAAAGTATCTTCTAATTGCCTGTCATCGATCCCTTTCGGATCTTTCTGCGGAACCTGCATTCCAGCATTATTTACTAAAATATTAATCTTTCCGAATTTTTTAACTGTTGTTTCTACGGCTTTTTTACAAAAAGCAGGTTTTTTGACATTGCCTTTAATCAGCAGGCAGACTTTTCCTTCAGCTTCAACCATTTTCCTGGTTTCTTTTGCATCTACATCTTCATCCAGGTAAACAATGGCTACATCGGCTCCTTCTCTTGCAAAATGAACAGCTACCGAACGACCGATTCCACTATCTCCACCGGTAATCAATGCAACCTTATCAGCTAGTTTGCCCGATCCTTTATAATTTGCTTTAATCACTTCCGGTCTCGGATCCATTTCTGCCTCGATACCAGGCTGTTTGTTTTGCTTAGCAGGTGTTTTCTGTGTTTTCATCGCTTCTTATCTAATTAAATTTCACTCTAACCATTAAACAAGAACATCTTCCGCAAAGTTTTAAGAACCTCTCCCCTGGCATAAAATCCAGGCTTGGGCTAAAATGAACAAAATTTATTTTGATTTCTATTGCCTTTCCGAAAAGGCATCATCAAATTAAAAGGAATATTTATTTACTCCCTTACACAGGAGAAAATGTTTTGATTTTATTGACCGAGAATAAATCTGAACAGGAAAAACTTTATCATTATCTTTCCATCGATGCTTACCGGTTGAAAAAATAAAATTGTAGAAGAAGCGCCCAACATTGAAATGATCTTTGTTGGTTACAAAAATGAACAATGTAAAATGATCTGGAGCTAAAATATATTCCTGCATCAAAATGGCACGACGCTAATTAAAAGCTTACTAAACATATCGATGGGAACAAATGTTAAGCATTTATGAAGTTTATTTTATTGTCACTGTGTTTTTTCGTGTATATGCTTAACTCGTACGCTCAATATGCCGACAGCACCAATTACCACATGCTGCTTACATCAACTGGTTCTATTAACCGAACCAATAACGACCGCGCTTATTTATTGAATAATGCACTTAATTTTGGACTAAAAAAGAAAAGTTTTGTATTAAATTCCACTTCGGCATGGTTGTATGGAAAGCAAAACAGCTATTTAACGAACAATGATTTTTCTACCACGTTAAACTTTAACCTCTATAAAACCTTTCCACATTTTTACTATTGGGGTTTAGTGAATTATAATACCAGTTATTCCTTAAAGTTAAAAAATCAATTGCTTGCCGGCGGAGGCATCGCCTACAGCATATTAGACAAGCCAAACGCATATATTAACCTGAGCGACGGCGTATTATTTGACCAAAGTAGCCTGATTGTGGGCGATAGCTATCACACTTATCGTAATTCACTCAGAATGCAGTATCATTTTGCCATAAAAGAACTCATTACGATTGACGGAAATCATTTCCTGCAAAACTCGTTTGACAGAAACGGGGATTATATTATCCGCTCTACCACTACACTCGGCTTGAAATTACGCAAATGGATTAGCCTCACCACCGCTTTGAATTATAACAGACTCAACATTACCCGCAGCGAAAACCTGAACCTGACCTACGGGTTAACGTTAGACAAGTATTTTTAAATCGTTTTCAGTTGATCAGCCAGTAATAAATATTAATTCTTAGTTTCTATTTATTCTCTTTTACTGTCATCCTTGAACAATGAAAGATCTTCATTTATCCGTAAAACTGCTTTAGCAAGCACATCAAATCATCAATTAATAGGCCTGGGGTTGAGTGTTTACCGTGTTAATTAACAGATAAAATAAATGCAGGCATAGCAAATTCTTAGATGCTTTAACAATTGTTGATAATTTTATAAAAATAAAACCCGCTGGAATAGAACACTTAGCATTTTTTATGGTTACAAGCGACAAAAAGAAGTTCGAAGATATGCCATCAAATGATAATTTTGTGTTATGGCAAATATAAACGTTAGAAAATCGATCCAAAATAAAATCGAATCATTAGCTAAGGAAATTGAAACCTTACAGGCGGAACTAAAGAGGTGGGAAAAAATTGCAGCCGATTATGAAATTAACTCGGAAAGCATTGATTTGATTTTATCGATCCAATTACCAGAAAAACCTGAACCAAAAGCCAAAAAGGTAAAATCGTAAAGCTTTAAGAATGATTCCCGGACAATATCCGGGAGTTCATTGCATCACGACTTCGGATTATTTTAGGATCGATCAAGAAAGATGCTGACCACGAAGTAGCTGTAAGGCAGTTGAAAATACTATCCTGCTGGTAAAACAAGCTCAGTATAACGATTTCGAGAGACAAAGGGTATTACTCTACAACCTCTTCTACCCTTTTTAGCGGAATTTTAGCCCGAGGTTTAAAATTACCATTAGTATTACCTTCTTCAGTTAAAACAGGTACTTTCTTTGTCGTTTTCTTCTTAAATTTTCTACCATACCAGATCAAAAATCCGGTTATGGGTAAACTAGCCCCTATTAGTGATGCTAAAAAAGCCATTACTTTGCCCGGGAAACCCAAGATGCTCCCCACATGGATATCGTAATTCATTTTCCTTAGTTTACCACCAAAGCCAGCTTTTTCGTAAGCAATGGAATAAACCCCTTCGGGTTTAAATTCTTTTAAAGTATGCTGATCGAACGTATAACTCTGGTTATTGTAAAACTGACCGGCATTTGGATAAACGATGATATTGATGGTAGCTTTTGCTTTTGAAGTATCAGGAAAATTGTAGTAAAAACCCTTCGATTTTGGATGGCGGCTAATGACTTTCTGCCAGGCCAGATCCATCACCTTTTCTGGGGTATAGAATTTTCCAACAGCCAGAGAATCTGATTCCACTCGTCGAAAATCGCCCAATTTGTCGCCACCAGAAGTTACCCAATATAAACCTTCACTGTACCATTTAATGCCATAAACCATGCCGGTTAAGGCGATAAATAATAAAAAGATCAAAGAATAAAAACCGAGTACATTATGCAAATCAAGGTTTACCCTTTTAAATGAAGCGCCCCATTTAATTTTGAAACTCTTATCTCGGGTTGATTTGTTCCATTTTTTAGGGTACCACCAGATTAAACCTGTAATGAGCAAAATTACAAATATCATGGTACCATAATTTACAATAGGCCTTCCGATAGCATAGGGTAACCATAAAAAACGGTGACCATTGAGGATAAACCTAAAAAAATCAACCTCTCCCTTTTTATGAACCACTGTACTGATTACGGCACCTGTGTAAGGATTAATTTTTAAATTCGTGCCCCCTCCACGACGCCCTTCATCCTTTTTTCCCCTTAAATTTAAGCTGATTGACCTTCCCTGTTGATACTGTGCATAAGAAGGAATTTTATCAGGATAAAGCTTAAACGCAATTGCAGTCAGCTGCGATGGTGTAATTACAGGTTTATCTTGCTTTTCAACCTTGGTTTCCGGCTCCAATAAACCTGTAATTTCTTCATTAAAAACCCAGATACAGCCGGTTATGCAAACAATCAGAACAATGATACCAGATACGAGGCCAAGCCAGAGGTGAAGCCATTTATTGATTCTGCTAAACAATGAATCTTTATTTTTTTTCTTTACCGGGTTGGTTTTATTTACTGTTGCCATTATGCTGTTCTGTTTAGTTTTATCATTAATATCTGAGGCTATTTTAAATGTTGAACAGCAGTAATTACGCCGCCCTCCACTTTTAAGCCTCTTGTAGCCGTTGCGGTAGCAGCATCAATTTTGTACACGTAGCTTGTACCATCACTTAAGTTAAAGCCCATGTAAGCCAGTTTTCCATCTTTTGGCGTGTAGTTGTTCGTAGTAACGCTAGAAACAGCACTTTCGGCAGGAAGTCCGCTAACCTTTTTAAAGGTTTTATCAACCACATTTAATACTCCAATGGTCTTACCCACTGTATAGGCACCTTTATTGGCTTTTAATACCGCATTTACGATAAAATTATTACCACCGATATAAATCCAATTGGTAATTGCATAACCACCAGATGCAGACTCAAAATCAAGAAAATAAGTTAAGTCGAACTCGGTGGTACCGGCTTTAATTTTGGTAATGGCTGAAGGTTTTGTAGAGGTGATTTTAGAATCGGTCAGCACATCTGTGGTTTCAGTATTATCGTCAACAGCCACTGAAGTCGAAAATGCATAAACATCTCCGTTTTCAACTACGCCCAATCCATCTGTAAAATATCTTCCGATAAAACTCGTGCGGTCGTCTTTAATCACTTTCTCTAATTTCATCTCCGGATAAGAATATACAGCTATCCAGGCCGTGTTAGGGTATTTCGTCCAGAATCTGCTGCCGTAGATACAGAAAAATGGTGCATAAACTTTGTTTCCTACCTGTTTAATCCAGCTAAAGTGTGCAATTTCTCCATTGTTTGCTGGAAGAGTAGCATCCAATGTCCCTTCGCCGGAGATTAAAAGGCTATTGGTATTTACTTTATACCAGTTTGCTGTTGGAGCGGCTAAATTTCTGGGGATTTTAACCAATAACAGATCATCGTTAACCGGCGCAAAAGCCTGAACGGTTTCCGTCTGAAAATTAGAAACCTTATTTAGTTTTCCAGCCAAAATGTTATAAGTAGTTACTGCCCCCGGATTTCCCTGTCCGTAAAGCATGCTGAAAAACTTATTGTTGTGCGTAACATAATAACGGTAAGTTCCGTCCTGCTCCACTCCGTTTCCGGCGGTAGAGATTGTACCTTTTTCCAGATCGCTAGCTGTAAGCAGGTAATCTGCAACACCTGTAGAGGCAACTGGTGTAACCGCCAGGATAAAATTGCCCGGGTTTTCAGGAACATTTTCGCCTTCTTCTTTTTTTGAACAAGAGATAAGTACGGCAGCGAAAGCTAGAGCGATAAACGCTTTGGTAAAGTTTGTTTTCATATTACTTTTATTTATCTATTTAATTATTGATTTTAATTGATGAAATATCTCAGGTTGAGGTAGAACGCCCGACCGGGTTTTTGAAGGCTAAAATTGTCGAAGAGATCGGCATTGGTGATATTCTTGGCTTCTACCCCAATATTATAGCGGCCATGCTTTAAACTGTACACCAGGTTTAAATCGTGATTGAGTTGCCGGGGAATCACTTTTTTATCAGCAGTGGCTCCCTGACTTGGCCAATACAGCCAAAAAGCATGCACATATAATAAGTTATAACCAATTGACAGGTTATTGCCCTCATGGCCCACATCTTTCAACGAAACCGAAACATCTCCGTTTCCATACAAGTAAGGAATGTTTGGCATCTGATCCAGGTATACATTGCTTACATTGGCAAACTTTTGGCCTGTACCTGGATTAATTTCGTATTTCTGAAGGTTTTTAAGGTTCTGGTAAGTAACGGTAGTACCAGCACTTAACCAGTTTTGATACGAATACCTGATTTCGGCATCACCACCTACTGTCCTTACCCCATCACGGTTATCGGCAACCAGTTTCGATTGATTTTGGTTCAATCTGTTATAGATAAAATTGGTTGCATTACGGTATATGCCATTAGCCGTAACGGAGAAGTTATGCTCCTTATTTATAGAAAAGGCGTAACTGATTCCTAAATTAAAATTATCACTTTTTTCGGGTTTTAAACCCGGGTTGGCATCCTGGTTTTCTACATCGCCAAAAATCTCCTGAGCTTCGGGCATGCGATTGGTTAGTTCGTAAGAGGCTTTTAATTGCATGTTACGGTTAATAAAGTAGGTAACCGCAGTACCATAGCCCAGTCTATCGATACTGTTTTTACCAGCATTGCTGCCGTTTCCGTTCACGTTGCCCTGATTGATATATTTACCAAAAATGGTTGCCCCCCATTTATCTTTTACATCAAAATTATAACCAAGCCCCAGCACATTCTTATTGGTTTTCTTTGGCCGCTCGTAATCTGCATTAGTTGGATTTAACTCATCACTGCCTTTTCGGTTAAAAGTGGTAAATACATTACTTAACGCTACGGATTGATTGTCGTCTATTTTGTAGTTTAACATCGTTGTTGCCAAACCGTTGTTGTTTTTGTATTTGTACAAACTCCGTGAGCGTTCGCCATTCGTTCCATTGGGTTTGCTGTTCCCATACCAGTCATACCGCACATTTAAAGTATCTATATTCTGCTCGTGCCCTAAATTGTAATTGGCGTTAATGGTTACATCCAAACCTTTGATCAGGTTTTCTTTCTTATATTTTAAGGTGGGCATTAAGATATTTCCCCTGCGGTGCCAGCCACCAAAAACAGAAACCATTCTGGCCCCAGTTTGTATTTCCTTATAATTCTGGCCAACAGTAATACCAAACAATAATTTATCGGCATAGCTTTTACTCACCACACCCACATTTGCAATTAAAGTTTCGTTATGGTAAGTATCGTTAAACCTCCTTAAAGAGGCTATAGGTGCATAAGCTCCGGTATAAATATCTGAGGCTTCTACATTAACCTTATAATTGTTATCCGAATAATTCTGGAAGGCATTTAATTGAAATGTTAAACCGTTTGCTGAAGTAACTGCGGCATTAATTACGCTTCTATGCGTATTAAATGACCCAAAAGAATAAGAAACATCAGCATAGTTGCGGTAACGATCGCCGGTTACAATGTTAATGGCGCCACCTAAAGCATCAGAGCCCAACCACATGGGTACCACACCTTTATACACTTCTATTCTATCGGCTATATTAATGGGGATATTATTGATCTGGAATGATGATCCAAAATTATCCATTGGAATACCATCGATAAAATACCTCACATGATTACCAGAAAAACCGTTCAGTGAAAGGTTGAAATTTGATCCAACCCCGCCCGATTCTCTTACCCGAATACCGGCAACGCGATCTAAAGCACCAGAAATATCAAGCGTGGTGTTATAAAGTTTTTTGGCATCAACAGCAGTCACGTTAAAAGCCTGCCGGTTCACTTCCTGACTGGTGGTTCTACCGATTACATTAACGGTTTCCATTTGCTCAGCAGATTCTGAGAGGCTGAAATTGAAATTCCCGGCCTGTCCATCTGCAAGCTTAATTTCCTTTTTTTGCGTTTTAAAACCAATTGCCGATACCTGTAAGGTGTAATTACCCAAAGGAATATTGGAGAGTTTAAAATTCCCGTTCTGATCTGTTAAAGTGCCGTAATTGGTTTTATGTAATTTAACGGTGGCACCGGGAAGGGGCTCACCACTGCTGGTTTTAATTTGCCCGGAAACACTCAACGGTCGATTTTGGGCGGAAGTAAAAATTACACAGGCACATAGTATGCCCAATAGCAAAATTTTCTTAATTTGCATGACTTTTAATGGAGATTAAAGGTGAGCCGGATTTCCGGTTTTGCCACACGGGTCCGAACCGTGTGGCTTTCTTATCTTCGGCAAAGATAGAGCTTATTTAGATCAAGTCCAAATAAGAATACATATAATTTATGCAGATATATCCCTCTTGGCTCATAAATAAGTATAGCTTTCTGAGCATTTGACTATTAGGTGAGTTTATCAATCTCGAAAAGCTTAAAACCCTTTCGTCCCAAAACGTGTTAAACATATACAACAAAAACAATGTATATGAAAAAGTTTATTTATGTAATGGCTGTTTCTGCCCTGGCCTTTCAGGCTTGTAATGGTGGGAATAAAGATGCCAAAGAAAGCGCCGATAGTTTAAACATGGCCAAAGACACCACCACCAATACCGCGGCTACAGGCGGAATTGCAGTAGACGAAGCAGATGCCAAATTTACCACAGAGGCAGCTGTTGGCGGAATGGCAGAAGTAGAATTGGGAAAATTGGCCCTCGAAAAAAGCAGTAATCCGCAAGTTAAAGAATTTGCAACCATGATGGTTAAAGATCATGGTATGGCAAATACAGAGTTAATGGCGATCGCAAAACAAAAAAACATTACCCTTCCTAGTACTGTAGATGATGAGCATAAGAAAAAAATGGAAGACCTGAGCAAAAAGACAGGTACTGATTTTGATAAGGCTTATGTAAGCGCCATGGTTGATGGACACAAGTCTACCTTAAAATTAATGGAAGATGAATCAAAGGATGGAAAAGATGCAGATCTTAAAGCTTTTGCAACTAAGACCGCACCAATTGTTCAAAGCCACTTACAAATGATCAATAAAATTAACGATAGCATGAAATAACATGCGTTAACAGTTATCATGAGAGAAGGCACGGTATATCGCACCTTCTCTCCATGATGATTTCTTTAAAAATTTAATGACTTAACATTATTTGTCACGTTGAGTTTAGCCTGCGCTGAGCTTGACGAAGTATCAAAACGCCGTTAAAGAATTTTAAAAGTCCTTCGAAAAGATCAGGGTGAAAATTTTTACCGGTAATATACTTTTATACACTAAACAAGACCGATTATACTTCAGATATATACTGATGTCTAAAGCTCTGGTGGCGTATGCCAATCAATAAATGATTTTCTGCTCATCATTTTCAGATAAGGATAATTTCCATTCAACTGTTTTCGCTGTTTGAGTTCATATAAAAAATGTCCACCTAAATCAACAATGATCCTGGCAGTAGCAGCATACCATACACTATGGGGCTGTTTCCAGCAAAAAGAATATAAATCGGAAGTTAGTTTAATTCCTTTCAGTTCGGGATGGTAAAAATTAAGTATTTTTGGATTGGCTAATCCCTGCATAACCTCCGCTTTCCGAACCATTGAAAGGTGATCGGAATGACAAAACTCATATCCTGATAACTTGGGATCATCCACATCGGGAAGGTGCTTCAATATTTTAAAGCCCTTAAATTTCTTACCATTCAATACCCATATCAAATTTGGATAAAAAGACTCCCTGCTGTTTAGTTCTGCAAGTGTTAGCGGCGAATTTTGAAATTCGATGGTATAACCGGATGGAGTAAATATATCTGCCCGGTGAAGATCGGAATTGGCAGCATCATAAAAGGCAACTTCTCTAAATGACGGTGGAAAAGCCAGCTTCCAATCGCGGTGCCAGGCCGTTTCCTTTCTGTAATGTTCCTTTTTAACTAATGGAATACCCGGAACCATTTCATCAACAGAAATATCTCTTCTGATTGCATTATCCATTCTCTGCATTTACAATAAAAAATCAATTAGGGAAACACAAAGCTAAACTAAAATTTTTAGTACAACAAGCCTCATTTATACTTTATTAAGCCACAACTTACAAGCGTAAGTCACCGAGCACACAGGCTGGAGCAACTATTCTTTAAAACTCTGCCCCTGGACCTCCGACTTCGGAATCTGTTTTTTATTAACCGCAAAGTACGCAGCGTACTACGCCGAGCGCACAAAGAGTTGAAAGCATATCTTTAAATATCTTGGTCTTCGGACCTCCGGCATCAGAATTCTGTCTTTTATTAAACCGCGAAGTACGCAAAGTAATACGCCGAGCGCACGAAGAGTTGGATGCATATCTTTAAAAAAATCGATCTTTGAACCTTCGGCACCAGACTTCTGTCTTTTACTAAGCCGCAAAGTACGCAGCGTAATACGCCGAGCGCACAAAGAGTTGAATGTATATCTTTAAAAATCTTGATCGTCGGACCTCTGACTGTTAGACTCCAAACTATTCGTTAACTTTGCAGTATGACCATCCAAGAAATACAGCAGTTAGAAGATTTTTTTGCCCAGGCAGGCAAGCAGCAGGTTCCCATTTATCTGAATGAGGCCACAGTAATTACCGATTATGATCATTTTTTGGAAAGCCATCTTATGCCGCTAAAGCTCAATCCCGATGCAAAAGTAAATCAACCGCTTATTCACAGACTGAAAATGCTAAAGCTGCTGATTGAATCAAATGTTTAGGGTAGTAAAACTAAAGTAAATCACTCAACAGAATTGTTAATCCTAATCTGCTTTTGGAACCTGCAACGGGCGCCCGGCAGACCAACGCATACGAAACAATAAATAACTTCACTTACTTTAGTTTTTAAAATAAATATTTCCAACTATATTGGGCATAATTCGTTATTGATATGCATTTGCGCCTTTATTATGACTAAAAATATATTTATTGCTTCAGCCGAACCCTATACAGGCAAATCAGTAATTGCTTTCGGCATGATTAACATGTTGCTGGCTAAAACCCAAAAGGTGGGTTATTTTAAACCTATAATTGCCCAGGATGATCCTAATAAAAAGGACGAGCATGTAAAAGCCATGTTAGATTATTTTTCACTCCCGGTAAACTATGAAGATGCTTTTGCTTTTACCCGCCAGGAAATGCTCCACCAAGCAGAAGACAGTGGAGGAATTATCAATACCATCATCAGTAAATATAAAAAGCTTGAAGACAATTACGATTTTACAGTAATTGAAGGAAGCGACTTTTTAGGTGAAGGTATGGCTTTTGAGTTCGAATCGAATGCGTTAATGGCCAAAAACTTAGGTGCGCCTGTTTTAATAGTCGTGTCTGGTAAAAATAAAACGGCAAGTCAACTTTTTAAATCAGCCATCAATATTTACCGTAACTTTTTATTGCGCGATGTACAGGTATTAGGCGTCGTGGCGAATATGGTAAATCCGGAAGAGGCTGACCGTATTAAGCAAGCTTTAAGCAATCAATTACCGGCTGAATTATTGATTGCAGTAATTCCAACCGAAACAGGCCTGCAAAGTCCGACCATGAATGAAATTACAGCTGCATTAGGTGGCGAGGTACTTTTCGGCACAGAACTGCTGGATAATCAGGTTGATAATTTTGTGACCGGTGCCATGATGTTACCTAATTTTTTGCGGCATATTAAAGACAATTTGCTCATTGTGACGCCTGGCGATCGTGGTGATATCATTATTGGGGCACTTCAGGCAAATTTATCAGCCAATTACCCAAAAATTGCCGGCATTGTGCTAACCGCAGGAAGTTTGCCGGATGAACCAATTATTAAACTCATTGAAGGTTTACAGACCATTATCCCCATTATAGCCGTACAAAAAGGAACTTTTGAAACCACGACCACTATTGGGGGGATTCATTCAAAAATTACTATTGAAAACAAGAAAAAAATTAAGCTGGCCATAGAGCTTTTTGAAAAGTATGTAGATATCAAAGCATTGGATGATAAAATAATCACCTTTAGCTACCAGGGCATCACCCCACACATGTTTCAATATCAACTCGTTAAATGGGCCAAACGCGATAAAAAACACATCGTTTTACCCGAAGGTAACGATGACCGGATTTTAAAAGCTGTAG
The DNA here is from genome assembly GCF_044762335.1 of Pedobacter suwonensis. Lineage (GTDB taxonomy): Bacteria > Bacteroidota > Bacteroidia > Sphingobacteriales > Sphingobacteriaceae > Pedobacter. The sequence continues at coordinate 37,231 of NZ_JBIWEB010000003.1, forward strand.
AAAAACTCATCACGCAGGATATTGTAGACATTACCCTTTTAGGGGATCCTGTCGAAATTACCAACAACATCAAAAGGCTTGGATTAAACCTTGACATCAATAGCTTAAAGATACATAATCCTGCCCATTCAGTTCATTATGCCGATTACGTAAATACCTTACATGAATTGCGTAAAAACAAAAACGTAAACCTCGAAATGGCCAGAGATATGATGACAGATGTATCTTATTTCGGAACCATGATGGTTTATAAAGGTGATGCTGACGGGATGGTTTCGGGTGCTGTTCATACCACTCAGCATACCATCAGGCCCGCTTTACAATTTGTTAAAACAAAGCCAGGTGTATCCGTAGTTTCTTCTATTTTCTTTATGTGCCTGCCAGAACGCGTAGCCATATTCGGCGATTGCGCGGTTAATCCCAATCCTTCTGCGCAACAACTGGCAGAAATAGCCATCTCTTCAGCAGAAAGCAGTGCCAAATTCGGTATTGAGCCACGTATTGCCATGTTATCTTATTCTTCAGGCACATCAGGCGAAGGTGAAGATGTAGAACGCGTAAGAGAAGCCACCGCTATAGTTAAAGCAAGGCATCCTGAATTAAAAATAGAAGGGCCAATACAATATGATGCTGCTGTAGACCCGCTTGTGGGTAAACAAAAACTTCCTGGATCTGAAGTAGCAGGCAGAGCCAGTGTATTGATTTTCCCTGATTTAAACACAGGCAATAATACCTATAAAGCCGTGCAACGCGAAACCGGCGCATTGGCCATAGGCCCAATGTTACAGGGCTTAAACAAACCGATAAACGATCTGAGTCGCGGTTGTACCGTAGACGATATCTTTAATACTGTTGTGATTACAGCAATTCAATGTCAAGACATTTAAATATGAACATTTTAGTCATCAATTCAGGAAGTAGTTCCTTAAAATACCAGCTCTTTAAAATGCCTGAAAAAGCGCCTGTTTGCAGTGGGCTGGCAGAGCGTATTGGCATTGAGGGTTCTTTCATCAAACATACCGTTTACAACAAAGGCGAAAAACAAAGCATCGAAGCACCTGGCTTTGTTGCCGATCATGGCGAAGCGTTAAAGCAGGTTTTAGCTTTATTAACCGAGGGAGATTATGCCGTAATTGCAAGTCCTGATGATATTGCAGCTGTGGGCCACCGGGTAGTACATGGCGGTGAACATTTTTCCGGCCCGACAATAATTACAGAAGAGGTGAAGCATCAGATCAAAAAACTTTTCTCCCTTGCGCCATTGCACAACCCTGTAAACTATAAATGTATTGAAGTAGCAGAACAGACTTTTGTAAACGCAAAACAGATCGCGGTATTTGATACAGCTTTTCACCAAACTATACCCGAACAAGCTTACCGTTATGCTATTCCGGAATCATATTACAAAGAAGATGGCATTAGGGTATATGGGTTTCATGGCACGAGCCATAAATATGTAAGTGAGCAGGCGGTTAATTGGCTTGGGCAAAAAGAAAGTAAAATCATCAGTGTTCATTTAGGTAATGGTTGCAGCATCACGGCTATCAAAAATGGCCAATCAATAGACACCAGCATGGGTTTCGGCCCTTTGAGCGGGTTAATGATGGGTACACGGTCCGGAGATATTGATCCATCTGTTATTTTCCATTTAATGGAACATTCAGGATATACCTTATCACAATTGAGTACGCTGGTCAACAAACAGTGCGGCCTTCTGGGCGTGGGTGGCTCAAGCGATATGCGCGACATCAGAAAAATGGTAAATGAAGGCAAAAAAGCTGCTGTGTTAGCCGTTAAACTATATGCCTACCGCATTAAGAAATTTATCGGGGCTTATGCAGCTGTTTTAAATGGCATAGATGCTATCGTATTTACTGCAGGTGTTGGTGAAAACGATAGCCAGATGCGGGAAGCGGTATGCTCGGAACTCGAATATTTGGGCATTGAATTAGATCAGGAACTTAATGCCACTTATAAAGGTGAATTAAAAGAGATTAGCGCTGCAACCGCCAGGGTAAAGATATTGGTAATTCCAACTAACGAAGAATATGAAATTGCCCATCAATGTTTTGGGCTCACGGTCTAAATACAAGACTTCCGAAGCTTATGCAATCGTTTTACGCTTTGCCAACTTCGGAAGTCTGGCTAACTCAGGTGTTTTGCAAAACAGACAAAATGTTACCTGACGGATCTCTGAACCAGGCAATAGCCGGTCCGCCGTTTCCACGAGAAATACCTTTTTGATCGGTTTTGATCGATTCCTGATGGTAAATCTCAAACTTAACTCCTTTGGCAATCAATTCGTCAACAGCCTGATCTATATTTTCGACCGGAAAGTTGAGTACTGTAAAAGTTGCCGGAACATGATTTGGTTTTGGATAAAGCAAGATATTTGAGGAACCGGAAACCACCACTTCAATCACTCCCATTGGGTTATCCTTAACTTCAAGGCCCAATACGTCCTGATAAAATTCTTTTGCTTTCTGTACATCATCTACAGAAAAGGAGCTGAATGCTTTTGAGTTTTGTAACATAACTTAATTGTTTAATTATTTTGAAGAACGGACGGATTATTTTGTCAGATTAGCATGTTCATATCAACTGATATAGCCATACATTTAACTATATTAATTTTTCCATGCTCCCAACAGGCGCCTGATGATAACGATTTCAGCAATATGGTAAGCATTATGATCAGCAATCTGCAAAGCTTCAGTCAAAATACGCTGCCCGTCACCATGTGGTATATGGCCGTATAGGTCTGACGAATCCAAAAGCGCTATAAATGCCTGCAGATCATCATCGATTTGCCTTAATGCGTTACTCCAGGTTGCTTCATCTTTTGGCGCAAGTTCTTTTGGCCAATATCCATCAGGCCATTTTGGCGATTGATGGCTTCCGTCCCTGCTAAATTCCAACATATCCCACTGGGCAATTCTAATATGTTCTACCAATTGCCAGATGCTGTAAGGCAAATGACTGGGCTTTTCGCCTAAAAGATTTAAAGGCAGACCGGCTACAGCATCCTTAAACCCTACATGTGCTCCGCCCCCTTGTAAAAGTTTTTTTAATTCAGTAATCAATATTGCGGTTTCATTTTCCATCATCATGCACTTCTTTAGAAAAAGAACAATTCTCATTCTCATAGGTTTGTATAAAAATTGATTTTAGATAACAGCATTTAATTTTTAATGCATAATTCCTTTAATTTGGGTCATGAAACAATCATTCCCCATTTTAGAAAAGTATACTTATCTGAACACCGCCAATTCTGGTATTCTATCGGAAAGCTTAGCAGAATGGCGGGTAAAGCACGACGAAGCATTTATGGCTAATGGAAGCATTTTCAGAATGGAAAATCTTGCTCTTTTCGCTAACCTCAAAAATAACATCGCTACACTTTTTGGATCAAAGCCCGAAAACACCTATCTCGTTCAAAATTTTTCAATAGGCTTCAATACACTTCTTAACGGGTTGGATCGAACTCATCGTTTCCTGCTATTAGCAGACGAATATCCTTCGGTGAGTTACCCAATAATGAGTATGGGTTTTGATTATCATTATGTAACCATTGATGAAAAATTAGAAGGGAATATCATTAATGCCATTGAAAAATTTAAACCAACCATTCTGGCTTTTAGCATGGTACAATACATAAGCGGTTTAAGAATGGATGAAGACTTTATCAAAAAAATAAAAACTGCCTATCCTGATCTGTTATTGGTCGGAGATGGTACTCAGTTTTTAGGCACTACTGCCTTCAATTTTAAGAAATCGGGTTTAGATGCGTTGATTGGCAGTGGATACAAATGGCTTCTGGCCGGATATGGAAATGGTTATGTCATGTTATCCGATCAGATGAAAGATATAATCTATATAAAAAATAAAGCAGTTAGCCTACCCTCAATACCGTTTTTAAATGAAAAAGATCCTTTATCAATTTATTTTGAGCCTGGACACCTGGATACCTTAAACTTTGGCTCCTTAAATGAGAGTTTAAATGAACTAGGTACAGTGGGTTTTGACGCCATTGAAAAGAATACGCAAGCGCTCAGTAATCAGGCAAGATTAGCCTTAAATTCCAGAGGCTTAGTTCCCGATTGGATGCTTGACCGAAAATATCAGTCTGCTATCATGAGTATGCCCCTGGATCAGGAAATGGTGGATAAATTGGTGTCAGCTAAAATCATTTGTTCTGCAAGGGGCGCCGGCACCAGAATTTCTTTTCATTATTATAATACGGATGAAGACTTAAACCGGCTGCTTGAGGTTTTAGATGACGGGCGTTAATCTACCCTCCAAATGGCATCCACAAAATAATGTTTCTGATCAAAAAAGCTTTGAAGCGGCTTAAAACCTGTTTTTACTGCCAATTTATTAATGTCTTCCAGGGAATACTTTTGTGAAATCTCCATATATATGTATTCATTTTCCGAAAAATGAATCACCTGCCGACCTATGTTCACGATCTGATTTTGTAAACTGATCAGATAACTTTTACAAGCCCCTGATGCCGGATCGTAACTGGCGTAATGCTCGAATTGATCGATGTTAAAATCACCATCGAGTTCTTTGTTGATGCGACGAAGCAGATTAAGATTGAAAGACCTGGTAATTCCACCTTTATCATTATAGGCAGCAAGGATCTGCTGGGGATTTTTTTTAAGGTCGAAGCCGATAATGACGAGGTCGTTTGGAGAAAGCAATTGCTTTAGCGAAAGACAGAACCTTTCAGCATCATCAACAGTCATATTACCTATATTCGCCCCCATAAACAATACTACTTTTCTACGATGGGAAAGTTCGGCAGCCTTTTGCAGCATGTCAAAATAATCACCATTTAAACCCTTGATATCCAACGAAGGCAGTTTTTTGGGCAGGTTTTCTTCCAGATCAGAAATAACGTGTTCAGAAATATCAATGGGAAAATAGCTAAATTCCATTTTGGCATCCAACAGTGACTTTAATAGATAAATAGACTTAGTAGCATCGCCGGCGCCCAATTCGATAAGATCGAAAGCGGTCCCGTCTGCAGATATGGCCTGTGAAAGCTGTGCTGACTGATTTTGGAGAATCTCCATTTCAGCATTGGTTAGATAATACTCTTCCATGTCCATAATCTGCTGAAATATGCGGTCTCCGGTAGCATCATAAAAATACTTGGAAAGCATAAATTTAGGTTCAGATTGTAGCCCTGCCAGGGTTTCATGAAGAAATTGCGTTTTGTTGCTGGTTGGTATTTCAATGGTAGTTGTGCTCATAACATTTTTATTTTACCAGGCGTACGCCTGTATATTGCCATCTTAAATAGGGATGAAAAAAGTTTCTATACGTAATGCGTGAATGATTTTGAGGTGTAGCGATGGAAGCGCCACGAAGTACTTTTTGATTGACCATAAACTTGCCATTATATTCACCAATGGCACCGGGCGCCTTGCTGAAACCAGGATAAGCGAGGTAAGCGCTTTCTGTCCATTCCCACCTTTCACCCCAATTAAAATGTTTCGCCGCCACTTCCCATTCAAATTCGGTGGGCAAACGCATGCCATTCCAACTGGCATAAGCATAAGACTCATAATAGCTGATATGGCTAACCGGGGCATTCAAATCAACGGGCAAAAGTCCGCCTAAAGTATAATTAAACCATTCGCCATCCACCAGATGCCAGTACATGGGTGAGATGATGTGGTTACTTTTCACCCAATCCCAACCTTCTGAATGCCAATAGTTAAAATTTTCATAACCACCTGCATGGATAAATTCCAAAAATTCTGCATTGGTTACCAATGTTTTACTAATGGAAAAATCGTGCAGATAAACCTGATGTCTGTTTAATTCATTGTCGAAACTGAAACCTGTTCCATCATAACCGATTTCGTAAACCCCTGCCGGAATGTCAATCCAGCCTGGCTTATTTTGGATCCCTGAAACTTCTTTTTTATCTTTAACATAAACCGGGAATAAAGGATTATTGCCTAAAATATACTTAATATCGGTTAACAGTAATTCCTGGTGCTGTTGCTCATGATTAAAACCTAAAACCAGTAATTCTTTAACCTCGTCATTTACCGCGTTAGCTAAAAAATTTACCATGGCTTCATCTACATACGCCCGGTATTGATAAATTTCATTCACACCAGGGCGGCTCAAATTGCCACGATCGGTACGGATTACCCGATTGCCAACGGTTTCATAATAACTGTTGAAAACAAAATTATAATCATCATTATACACCTGATAGTTAGACGAAAACGGTTTTAATATAAAAGTTTCGAAGAACCAGGTTGTGTGCCCTAAATGCCATTTTGGTGGACTCACATCTACAACAGGTTGTACTACATAATCTTCAGTTTGTAAGGGTTCACAAACCTGTTCGGAATATTTCCTAATCTGTAAGTATTCTTCTACTAGTGTCATTAATTTTTTTCCAGGTAGTTTTTAAGGTCAGTGATGGTATTAACATTCAGCGCTGTGGATTGTTTTCTCCGCATCATTAAAGCGTAAGAGTTATTGAAACCAATGGGCTTGAGCCATTTGATTTTAAACCTCTTTTCAAATTCTGCACTTACATAACGGTAAGTTTTCTCCTTATCATGGGCCATTTCCTTTGCAATTTTAGGATCTGGCTGCAATAACACCAAAAGGCCTGTACCGGTGTATTCTGGATAAAAATCGATTTGATTATTCATAAGTGCGTCGAAACAGATCTTCGTTCCGCCCAGACCGGTTTTGGTGGAAACATTGTAATCCGTATAGCCTTTAATCAGCATGCTGTATATTTCAGCAAGAATATATTGCTCACCGAAAATCTTCGAACCGATCCGCACAGTGCCCCTATTTCCATTTTTAGATGTTTTATATAAGCCCTTACTGATCAGGAAGTCTCTAGCCACCTGCTCAGGCTGTTGATGAAGATAATCAGTTCTATAGTTCAGATCGGTCATGACCGAATCGGTAATTTTACCGGAGAGCAGATTCAAAGTTTTTTCCAGTTCCGGAAATTGTTTTAACGCTTCATTTCTAACAATGGGCGCAGCAAAATAAGGCGGAAAAATGTTTTTGTCGTCCTTTAAGATCCTCAGGTCAAATGCCTTTAAACGTCCGTCAGTAGAATAACCGCTGATGACATCCAGTTCTTTCGCGTAAGCAGCCTTATACATCACGGCATCGCTGATCACAATGGTATGGATTTTTAAGCCATAAGTTGATTTCAATCCGAGATCTCCATCCTGTCTTCCCATAAATTCGGGTGTAAACCCAGCTGTTAAAGTTGATCCATAAGCTGAGGGTAACGCATAAAATGCGCCTAATGCCAAAATCACCACAGGAAAAATGTAGAAAGCTTTCCTCAATTTTCTGACATCCATTTTTTGAACAAGCGAAAGTAAAGCATCAAGTACAATCGCCAATAAGGCGGCCGGAATGGCTCCGGCCAAAATCATGTTGGTGTTATTAAGTGAGATGCCCCCAAAAATAAATTCACCCAGGCCTCCTGCAGCAATAAATGAAGCCAATGTAGCCACCCCTACATTAATTACAGTCGCGGTGCGGATGCCTGCTAAGATAAAGGGCATGGCCAGGAGTAATTCCACTTTTAACAAAACCTCTCTTTTACTCATCCCCATGGCCCTTGCTGCCTCTTTAACATGTAAATCGATACCGATAATGCCCGTATAAGTATTTCTGATGATCGGTAGCAAAGCATAAATCAGCAGGGCCACAATCGCTGGTTTGGCACCGATGCCCAAAACAGGAATCATAAACCCCAGGAGAGCAATACTCGGAATGGTTTGTAATATACCGGCAACACCCAAAACTATTCCTGAAAGTTTCCGCTTTCTTGCAATGAGTATGCCTAATGGTAAACCGACTGCAATAGCAAGGATTAAAGAAATAAAGGTTAACCCTACATGTTGTAAGGTTTGGCTGAACAATTTATCAGACTGCCCATACATAAACTGCCATAAGGTCTGCTGTTGCTCATTCATGCTGTTGTGCGTTTCGATATTGATTGAATGCCGTAGTTAATTGCCCGAAATTGACGGACTTGATCGTATTTCTCGCGTCTGATACAAACAGCTCATGCCTATCCTTTTTCCGTAATAATTCCATAGCTTCCCAGATACTTAAACCAGCGGTTTCACTTTTTCCTTCGTAAATTATTTCTTCAGGTAGATAACACCAAATATCCTGAATATTAACCACTTTAAATTCTAATACCAATCTTTGTCCGGCAAGAAAATTCTTTGCGATATCATTTATCGGCTGGAATAATAATTCTTTGGGCGTACCGATCTGAACCACCTCACCCTTATCCATCAAACAGATCCGGTCTGCCAGCTCAAAAGCTTCCAGTACATCATGTGTTACCATCACAATCGTTTTTCTTTTCAACTCTTCTAAAGCTTTAAATTCTTTTTGGATACTGGTTCGGGTAAGATTATCTAAGGCTCCAAATGGCTCATCCATCAACAATACCGGTGGATCGGCAACCAGCGCACGTGCCAGGCCTACACGTTGTTGCTGTCCGCCGCTTAATTCATGCGGATACATTGCTAAGGTGCTTTCCGGAAGATGAAGTTTTTCAATGAGCGCTTTTGTGCGGCTTTTAGTTTTTTCCTTATCCCATTTCAACATATCCGGTACAAGGGCAATATTTTCGGCTATGGTGTAATGTGGAAAAAGCCCGATATTCTGCATCACGTAACCGATTCCTTTTCGCAATACGTCAGAATCCTGGTCGGTTACATTTTCACCATTGATCAGAATCTGTCCTGCGTCAGGTTCAATTAAACGATTGATCATTTTTAAAGTTGTGGTTTTACCACAGCCGCTGGTCCCCAGCAATACCAGGGTTTCTCTGCTGGCCACATTAAAAGAGACTTGCTTTACCGCCAGGGTATTGCCAAATTTCTTGCTTATCTCTTTTAATTCAATCATATTATCTATCGAGTTTCATAAATAGGTTATTCAGCGATTCGGTATACGTAGGATGAGCAAAAACGCAGTACCTGATCCTGTCATAAGTGATATTTCCTTCTATGGCCATTTGCAAAACAGACATGATTTCACCGCCTTCTGAGCCCAGAATAGCTGCTCCTAAAATCTGTTTTGTCTCGGGATCTACAACCGCTTTCATTAAGCCCAATGTCTCGTTGGTTTCTATGCCTCGCGCCACCTGCGACATTGGAATCATGGCCACTTCATAATTTAATTTCTTTTCCTTTGCTTCTTTTTCTGAAATACCAATCCTACCCAATTGCGGGTCGGTAAACATACAATATGGCACAGGACGGTCTTGAATGGTATATTTTGTCCCTTCAATCAGGTTACGGTAAACAATGGTATAATCGTTATAGGCAATATGCGTAAAGGCAGGCCCACCTTTTACATCTCCTAATGCGTAAATTCCTTTAATATTGGTTTCCAGTTTTTCATTCACCATTACATGGCCTTTATCATCCAATTTAACACCACAATTTTCGAGTCCCAGATAAGCGGTTTGAGGTACACGTCCGGCTGCAACGAGCAAATGACTAGCCGTTATATCCTTTTTAGTTTTACCGGAACGGACTGTTATATGAAGGTGTTTTTTATCCTGATCGATTTTTTCAACCTTTACATCCGTAATAATTTCGACCTCCTCATCGGTCAAAATCTCTGTCAGTGCTGAAGAGATGTCTTCATCTTCTTTTGCCAATATACCCGTTGACTTTTCCAGAATGGTAACTTTACTACCAAAACGGCTAAACATTTGCCCAAACTCCAATCCAATATAATTACCACCAATTACCACTAAATGCTCCGGAACCGTTTCCAAATCAAGGATTGTTGTTGAGGTAAGATAATCAATTTGATCCAGTCCTGCTATATCGGGTATGGCTGTTTTTGCACCGGTATTGATAAAAATCCAATCTGCAGTTACTTTTTCTTCTCCGCCGTCATTAAGGGTAATGGTTAATTCTTTTTCTGCACTGAATTTTGCCGTTCCAAAGATAAGCTTGAGTCCATTTGTTTCGGCAATTCCTTTTTCTGATGAAGACCTAAATTGTTCTACAATATCGTTTTTTCGTCGGACAATCTTCTTAAAGTCTATTTTAACAGACCCTATATCAACGCCTAAAGCTGAAGCTTTTTTAGCCTGGTGTACAGCCTTTGCAGAGGCAATCATGGCTTTGGTCGGTGTACAGCCATCATTGATACAGGTACCACCAACTAATCTTTTTTCAATAAGAACTGTTTTTTTACCGGCCTCTGCAAGTTTTTTAGCCAACGGCACACCTGCTTGCCCGGCTCCAATAATTACTGCGTCGTAATGTTTCATGGGTGGAATTTGTTTTGTTGTAATAATAACCCGAATAAGCAGGTCAATGTTTGACCACAAACGATTTATTCTTTTATTGGAATATTTATGTTTAAATAAAAAAGTTACAAACCATATTCAAAAATCTGCGTTAAAGATTTGTAGACATTAAATTGACAAACGTAAAATCCCTAACTCATGCAAACACAAACAGCAGAAAATACAAACCTTACCGTTCTTATTCAGGATGATACTTCTATTGAAGATAAAAGAGAAATTTTATTGAATGGTTTATTGGAAGATCTGAATAGCCAGACCGAGTCTTTTAATTAGAAGAACGGTGTAGCAAAATATTTTACAATAAATGAAATCATCATTCAATCCTGGTTAACTAGTAATCTATTAACCTAAATTCAATTATTAATATTGCCGCTAGGAATTTTATATCGTTTTTTCCATTCATTGCATTTCAGTAGAGATGACGGCAATGCTATACTAGCTTATAAAGCATTATAATAAAAAAGAAAAGGGCAAACAAATTAATGCTTACCCTTTTCAAATCTAAATTAACGCTCTCGCCACAAATATATAAATTCTTTTCGGATCTGTATACAACAAATTTAACTACATAAAGCCTTAAGATTATTTCACGATCCGTTGTGCCCGCCGAAGATTATCAGTTGCTTGCAAAATCTTATCTTTTAGATTCGGATTATAACCGTGATGAGATTTTAAGAAATCCTGTACCAGTAGGTTTGCTTCTTTACTGTTATAAGCGGAAAACGATGCTGCTAACCAGGATTGCGGAAAAAAGATGTCTCCTGTTTTCTGTATTTCGGCTAATAAATCCAAACTTTCTTTCAGGTAACGAATAGATGTTTTTTGCCTGATGGGATGATGCAAATAGGATAAAGCATTGGTTACCCAGGCTTCTTTCTGACGGTTTTTTCTATCTTTTAAGCCATTAAAAAAAAGATCTCTTTCATTAACATCCAAAGATAATGCAGGCATTAAATACATTAGCCTATTTTTTCTGTCTTCGTTTTTAGTACGTGCTAACTGTTCTTTTAATATGGTGTTTGCCGTATCTGTTTTAAGCGCCAGCGTTAAAGCAAGTGCGCTATAATCATCTTCTAACAATTTAACGCCATCTGGCGTTGTTTGTTTCTGCCAGATATCATACATTCTTTTTCCAGCCTCAGCACTTAAATAAATATTTTGATAAGCATTGAACAAAATCTTCTTATTGTTCGGCATTTGCTGTTGCTCCATTGCACTCCATATGGTACTCTCCATATTTTCGTATATGGTATTCCGTACTTCACCATTAATAAAAACCCAATAAATATTCGTAAGATATCCGGTGATCAACCTTAGGTTCATTTCATTTTTCTCAACCGCTAATCCCTGCAGTAATAAGCCTAACAGTTCGCCTGGTTTATTGTATTTGCCCGAAAGCATATTTTCATAGGCGTCGATATAAGCCGAGGCCCGTTCTAAAGGATCTTTGATGTGAAAAAGATTTGCCATCATCTCTTTCTCAATCGGAAAAAGGCCATATCCCGCGCCATTTGCATTAAATAAAATATATTGAGGTTTAGGTAAACCTTTTGCCTCCACTAAATCTGTTTTAGCAGTTTTGGCATTTACCATAAGTATCTTATCACCTGTTGGGTAAACCAGCTTTACCGTAAAAGATTGCGGCCACACCTTTGGCTGTCCCGTCTCACTGTTTTGGCTCAGGCTAAAATAGCTTATTTTATCTTTCTCGTATTCAATACGATAACTAAAAACCGGTCTGCCAGGTTCGTTTACCCAAACTTTATTCCAACTCAAGAGATCACGTTTACTGTGTTTACTTAAAATGGCAATCAGATCGTTCCAGGTAGCATTGCCATAACTATATTTTTTCAAATACTCCCTTATTCCTTTTTGAAAATCGTCTTTACCCATCAATAATTCCAACTGGCGCATCATAATCGGGGCTTTATGGTAAATGATATTTCCATACATGGATCCGGCTTCCTGTAAGTTATCCAGTTGCTGCCGAATGGGATTAGCCCCCAAAGTTCTGTCTACCCCATAAGCTGCAGGATAGTGATCCTGCAAAAACTTAAGGTCGAAGGTGTTTTTTCCCATTAACTTTTCAGTAACCTTATCAGCCATAAAATTGGCAAAAACCTCTTTCATCCATACATCGTTAAACCATTTCATGGTGACCAGATCGCCAAACCACATATGCGCTGTTTCATGCGAAATAAGATTAGAACGCGAAATAAACTGATCTTTAGTCGCACCCTGATCTAAAAACAATGAAGATGCTTTATATTGCACCTCACCCGGATGCTCCATTCCTCCAAACTGAAAATCAGGAATGCTTACAAAGCCAATTTTCTGAAAAGGATATTTGATTGCTGTCCAGTCTTCCAAAAAGTCAAGGGCATCACGGTGCGCAACGAAAACAGAATCTACACTGAATTTAATCTTTGCCGAATCGGTTTCACGGTGTAGAAATTCCATGTTGTGATTTTTTATTTTCCGCTTGATGAGCGCGTATTTACCGGCTGTAAACGAAAACAAATAGGTGGGCAGTTTATCAGAGCGATCAAAATGGTAAGTAGTTGCTTTTCCCTGTACCACAGAGTCTCTTTTGGCCGCATTAGCCATTACTTTCCAATCTGTTGGAACGGTTAATGAAAGTAAAAAATCAGCCTTTAGATCGGGTTGATCGAAACAGGGAAAGACGGTCCTTGCATGATCAGGTACAAAAAGGGCGTACAAAAAATCTTTGTTTCTATTTAATGATTCATTGCCAGCTATGAATGCTGTTTCAATACGGTTGTTACCAATCTTCAAATACTCCTGTTTAATTAAGATATGTTCTGCCTTGAAATCGATTGAGATGTCTTTTCCATTCACTGTTACCCGCTTGATATGATCTTCATTTTGCTTAAAGTCAACTTGCAGATGAAACAACTTATTTAATTTAAAATCAATATTTTCAATAGTTTCAATTGAAGCTTTTTGTTCAGCTGGTATCGTAAAATGAAGCTTATAGCTAATGTTACTGATTGCAGCACTTCTGGCATTTGCCAATGCAAGCGATACCCCTGGTTCTACAATTACTGATTTCGACTTTTGCTGGGCAAAACAGGTTGCAAGCAGCAATGGTAAAGCACAAAAATATTTAACTATTGTATTCATTTTATAAAAATTTATTCTCCATTTATCATTTGTATAATCGTACCATAACTCATCCAAACCATGGTTAATAACACGGCCAGACCAGCCAAAGTTAACCATAGCGGCTGCCTGTAACTTGCAATAATCTTGGTTTTGTAGGCTGCAATAAGCATAATTCCCAATGCGATGGGTAAAATAAAGCCATTTATGGCTCCTACGGTAAGCAGCGTTTTAACCGGTTTTCCAACAAGGAGAAAAATAATGCAGGAGATGGATATGAAGATGGTGATAATTTCCCTGTTAAACTTTAATATCAGCGGGTGAAAACTCTTGATAAAAGAAATAGAGGTATAGGCAGACCCGACTACAGAAGAAATCCCCGCAGCCCAGATCACCACACCAAAAATTTTATACCCTATCTGGCCACTGGCCAGTTTGAAAACTGAAGCAGCCGGATTGGCCGGATCTAAAGTAAAACCTTTGCTTACTACGCCCAACGCGGCAATAAACAGCAACAATCGCATAACCGAGGCGATTCCAATGGCACTTAATGCACCTTTGTTTACAGCATCTAAATTTTCAATACCGGTTTGTCTGGCGTCGAGTAAACGGTGAGCCCCCGAAAAAGTAATGTAGCCGCCAACAGTTCCACCAACGATGGTTAATACTGCGGCAAAACTAAACTGTGTAGGGTTTACAGCCCTTAATGCAGCTTCTGCCAATGGTGGTGAGCTGGTGTAAGCTATAATCAAAGCCAGTACAATTTTAATCAGTCCCATGGTTTTGGCAAAAACATCCATCGCTTTACCAGCTTCCTTGTAAATGAAGATCCCTATGGCCATAATTGCACTAATGACGGCGCCCTGCCCTACACTAATGCCGAATAGCACATTTAGTCCTAAGCCTGCGCCGGCAATATTGCCAATGTTAAAAGCCAAACCGCCTAAAAAAACAAGGAAAGAAATAAAATAGCCTAAACCGGGAAATACCTTATTGGCGATATCCTGTGCGGGTTTATCGGCTACGGCAATAATCCGCCAAATGTTTAACTGCGCAATAGCATCTAAAATAATGGATAGCAGGATAACAAAGGCAAAACTTGCACCCAACTGCTGTGTAAAAACGGCGGTTTGTGTTAGAAATCCGGGGCCTATGGCAGATGAAGCCATTAAAAAAGCGGCACCTAAAAGTACACTCCAATTGTATTTTGGCTTCATTTTAGTGGCGCTTTAATCATAATTCCTTCTTTTTTTAGCCTTCCGGCTATCAAGCTGGCAAACGCTACCGCATGTTCACCATCGCCATGCAAACAAACCGTTTCTGCCTTAACGGTAATCAGGTTTCCATTCATACTACTTACTTGCTGTTTTAATGCAAATCCTAACACCTGTTTAACAGCATCTTCATCATTGGTAATTAAAGCATGATCTGCACCGCGCGGGGTAAGTAAACCATTGTCCTGATAGCTACGGTCAGCAAAAACCTCTGATGCGGTTGCAATCCCAACTTTTTCCGCTTCTTCAATCATCCTGCTTCCGGCCAGGGCATATAGCATTAAACCCGGGTCGAAATCTAAAATGGCCTGTGCAATTGCTTTTGCCAAAGCAGTATCCTTTGCGGCCATGTTATATAATGCCCCATGTACTTTAACGTGATGCAATTTACTGCCTGCAGCTTTTACGAAACCAGCCAATGCACCCATTTGGTATAAAGTAAGCTGATAGGCGTCATTTGGTGTAATTTTCATTTCTCTGCGACCAAATCCCTGCAAATCCGGCAAACCAGGATGCGCACCTATAGCTACCCCATTTTTTATGGCTAAACTTACGGTTTGCTGCATTACCGCCGGATCGCCTGCATGGAAACCGCAGGCTATATTTGCAGATGAAATATACTCCATCAGTTTTTCATCATTTGGCATGGCATAACTTCCAAATGCTTCCCCCATATCACAATTAAGATCGATCGTTTTCATATTTGAGTATATTTAAGGTTTATTGCCCTGGTAATCAACAACAAATCATGCTCACGTTCAAAGTAAAGTTCTTCTGCCTCATCTCTTGAAATTTCAGCAAACTCAATAGTATCACCCGGCTTAAGCTGTGCACATAAAGGCAAATCGACCGCTGCAACCTGTGCAATGCGCGGATAACCACCTGTTGTCTGGCAATCGGCCATAAGCATAACCAAATCGCCACTTCCGGTTACCTGGATAGTCCCCGGAGTTACTGCCGTACTGAGCAATTCTTCTGTAACTTTCCTTACCAATGGTTTTCCGGTTAACTGGTAGCCCATACGGTTACTTTTTAAGTTTACAGTATAAGCGTTCGTTAGAAATGAAAGAATAGATGTTGCATCGAACCAACAGATTTCATTGGATGGCACAACCCTGATTTCTCTTTTTTTCACAGGCAGTAGACTATTGCGCGAAATGCACCAATTCGGATAGATTAACGATCTTTCAACCAACTGCTTTAAAATTTTATTGGATATTTCGTTCAGGTTAGGTCCGCTGACCAAGACATCTGCTTTTTGCAATGCTCTTCCGTTATAACCTCCGAAACCTGCGGTAAGATACGTGCTTTTGCTTTCCATAACATCATGCACATCCCATCCACCGGCAACAGCCAGATAGGTACGTACCCCAATTGGATTGCTGATCAATTTGATTACCGAGCCTGCTGAAATAAACAATGGCTTTTCTGCAGGCATTAATTCACCATGATAAACTAAAAATGCACCGTCGCCGGAGTAAGAAATGAGAATGGATGTTTCAGCTTTAAACGAAGCATCAGCATAGGTAAACTCAATGGTAGCACAATGATCATCATTGCCAACAGCTTTGTTGGCTAAACGATGTGCCAGCTCATCCATAGCACCAGAAACAGGTACAGCCTGCGAAAGATAACGGTACCTGCCCATATCCTGAACGGTACTTAGCAGGCCGGGTTTAATGATAGTGATTTTCATATTCTTGTTTCAACATCGCATTAAACTCTTCCTGATCAACAGCTTTCAAAATCACCCGATCTCCACCCTTTAAAAGCGATGGCTGTTTACGGTTTACATCAAACATCTTTAAGGGTGTTTGGCCGATAATCTGCCAGCCCCCAGGTGTTTCCAAGGGGTAAATCCCAGTTTGATTGCCCGCAATACCAACAGATCCCGCTGGAATTTTAGCAGCAGGCACCTCTTTTCTTGGTGTTGACAATCTGTTATCCATCCCCCCCATATAAGCAAATCCCGGTACAAAGCCGATCATAAAGACAGTATATTGGCCAGCGGTGTGAATGTCGATCACCTCGGTTTCAGTAAGGTTATTGGT
This sequence comes from Pedobacter suwonensis, assembly GCF_044762335.1. Classification (GTDB taxonomy): domain Bacteria; phylum Bacteroidota; class Bacteroidia; order Sphingobacteriales; family Sphingobacteriaceae; genus Pedobacter. The sequence goes on from NZ_JBIWEB010000003.1 coordinate 54,042, forward strand.
TTTGGCTACAGTTAATAAATCCTGCCCAAAATCACCTCCATAACATACCGGAATGACCAGATGATGGGCTATTACATTTGATTTTGCTGTTATTATCGCAGCAATTTTATTTACATGTTCAGATACCTTTTCGAAACAATTCTCGCCGGGAAGATCGGATAATTTTACTGTTAATGGATCATAAAAAACAGTTAAGGTAGTATAAGCCGGAACAGTGGTAATCAAGCCAGAAAAGGGATTTTCTAAGAGTAACTGGTTAAAACCGGTAATCAGATCCAGCAAACCATTATCGATTGATGTCCCAAACGTTACGGTTAGCGATTTTTCGCTCAATCCATAAATTTTCAGGGGAATGTTTGTCCCAGAATATCTTTCCTCCTTAATCATGCAAAACGGAAAGATCTATTCATTAATCATCTTCATCATACCTGTAAAATAATTAAACTACCGGTATAAAAATGGCTATATATTATCAAAATCACAACAATTTCGGCAATGAGATCGCTAAAAATTGTCTGTTTGCAAAAAAATTGAAGGCTAAAGCCTAATATTAGGTCATTTTTCTGTCGATGCAAGTCCTTTTATCAACTGTAAGAGCTCCTGCTGTTCCTCAGCTTCCAATTCAATCACATTGTTAAACATTTCAAAAATCTCATCGTGGAGATTAGCACGCATTGACAGATCGATCAGGCGTACAATGGTTTTCTTTTGATCGGTATTTAAGCTGCCAAATAATTTAGGTTCCAGTTCATACAGCGCTTTAATGAAATCAACCAATGCAGGCTTTTTTAATTGCTTTTCTCTTTCGCTGCTATAAACCGGAAATATTCCATCCTGCTCATAACCTTGAATCAAGTTGTTGGCATATTCTTTTAAAAATGGTTTACGCTTGCTTTTGAGATACTCTGTTAGTGCCTTAATCAAAAACCTGTACTCCGGCGAAGATTTGGCAGCACCAAATATGGCTACCTGCCTTTCATTTTCGAAACTCTTAAAATCGAAATCACGGAAAAAATCACTTTCGATATATACACTGTGAAAATAATCGTCGCTCTTTTTGTTTAATGTGGTATAATCTTTATAAATTTCTTCTCCAGCAGCTAAAAAGTAGTACTTTGACAATTCTTTGTGAAGATTTTCTTTCCAGTGGACATACTTGATCTTAAACGTGACGGCGGTATCGGGATAAAAAAGCTTAAACTCCTCTATACTTTTAATATTACTGCTAAAATCCAACGCTTCTCCATTTACAATAATCGAGTAATTTTTGTGTTTATTCAGTTCGATAAACCAACAGAATTCGTTGATTAGAAACGGAAGCACAATGGTTTCCAGATCTTGCTGGCTGATCTTTAAATTGGAGAAAGATACACTGGTACCAGTTGCTCCAGCCTGGCTGGTAGCGGGAGAAAAATCGGAGCTGTAACTGTTTAAGCCACCTGTATTAATGCGGATCTCGCCATCGCGAAAGCCTTGTTCTGATTGATAGGTAGTATGCCAAACGGCGTCGTGCGCAAAGGTAAAAAAGGTTAGCCTACCTACCCCATTACGCCCATGCATTTTGGAAGTATGCTTTGGTGCTACAATCTGAACGGCTTTTTCTGATTCGAAAAAAGGGTCGAATTTTTGTTGTAGGCGGTCGAAATTAATTCCATAACCATTATCAGCTATATTTAAATGAGTTAAAAGACCTAATGGATTGGCCTCATAATCTAACCGGATGGTGTTTGCATTGGCATCAAAACCATTCCAAATATATTCGGCAATCGCCTGTCTTTCATTATAATTTTTAAGTACCTTTTGTATTCCCTTTGAAGTAATATTAACTTTTACCGACATATTTACTAATGTAATTAGCAAATATATAATAAAATCTGATCATTAGACTTATAATTTTGGAAAGCACCAGGGAAATTGCTTTTAAAGCATGTGTAAATAATTGGCCACGGAAACACAGAAATCACAGAGGACATTAAAGTTTTTCCGTATTTTTCGTTCCTCCGTGGCAAACATAATGCTCAGGCATGCGTGGAAAGATGAAGATGATTTGGAAGAGTTAAAGGGGATTTCTCCCTGGAAAGGCACCTTTGAGATGTTCAAATTATTCAAAGGTGCTGCATGCTTGTGTCAAAATAGGGCCGGCAACTTCAATGGATTATGTTCAACCGAATAAATCGCTGCTTAAGTATCGGTCTCCCCGATCGCAGGCGATAAAAACAATAGTACCCTGATCTAATTCACCGGCAAGCTTCAGAGCAGCGGCACAGGCACCGCCAGAACTCATACCCGCAAACAAACCTTCTTCTTTAGCCATTCTCCTGGCCATTCGGGTTGCTTCTTCCTGCGCAATATCCATTACCCGATCTACCCTTTTGGGATCAAATATTTTTGGCAGATATTCCTCAGGCCAACGCCTGATACCCGGAATGGATGAGCCCTCTGTAGGTTGGCAGCCGACAATCTGAATATCAGCATTTTTTTCCTTGAAAAATCTCGAACAGCCCATAATCGTTCCGGTTGTTCCCATAGAACTAACAAAATGCGTAATCTGCCCATCAGTATCCCTCCATATCTCTGGCCCGGTTGTTTTGTAATGGGCCAGGTAATTATCCTGGTTGGCAAATTGATTTAACAGATAATATCCTTTTGAACCCCCTTTTTCTTCTGCATAATCCCTGCAGGCTTCTATACTCTCCAACAAGGTTACTTTTGCACCAAAGGCCTCCATGGTTACCTTTCTTTCGCGTGTAGAGTTGGCCGGCATAACCAATTCAATATCTAAATTGTACAAACTTGCAATCATGGCCAAGGCAATTCCGGTATTGCCACTTGTAGCCTCCACCAATTTAGTATCAGGAGTAACTTCGCCACGTTCAATTGCACTTCTGATCATATTGAGCGAAGCCCTGTCTTTAACGCTACCACCTGGATTGTTGCCTTCCAGTTTGGCAAATACGCGAACGCCGGGGTTTACATTCAACTTTTGAAGTTCGGCCATTGGCGTGTTTCCGATCAAATCGATTATTCCTGCCATATTGTACTGTATTAATGGGTTTCTTTATAATTTCTTATGGTTATAATGGGCGAATGATAAGCGGTGGAAAATGCCGGGATACTCTCGGTAAGCCATACGTTTCCTCCAATGATACTATCGTGCCCGATGACGGTTTCGCCACCTAATATGGTTGCGCCGGAATAAATCACCACCCTGTCTTCTACCGTAGGATGGCGCTTACTGCCCGCCAGTGTTTTTTTAACACTCAACGCACCAAGGGTTACCCCCTGGTAAAGTTTAACATAACGACCAATGGTGCTGGTTTCTCCGATAACAATCCCTGTTCCGTGGTCGATATAAAAATACTCACCTATACTGGCCGCCGGATGAATATCAATACCTGTTTTAGAGTGTGCATACTCTGTGAGGATCCTCGGCACAAGCGGTATCCCAAAATTGTAAAGCATATGGGCAATCCTGTAGAAACAAATGGCATAAAAGCCAGGATAGGTCCTGATTACCTCGAACCTGCTCTGCGCCGCCGGATCGCCCTCGTAAATCGCGATGATGTCAGTATTTAGAATTCTATAAAGTTCCGGTAAACTTTTGAAAAACTGGCCTGCTGCATCTTTGCATGCGCTATTTTTAAGCTGACAGCTCGCTGATATGATGTCATAAAGCTCAAGCTCCAAAGCAGCCACGTAAACCTTTAGTTCGGCAATGGTTGAAAATATCTCAGCAGAATTTTCCGGAAAAAGTACCTGAATAAGCTTTTCTGCCCAAAGCGATATAACTTCATTGGGTGGAATGTTTTGTTGTTCAAGAGGATTCTTGAAAATTTGTTCAAAAAAATGGTCTTCCATAACTACTGGCCGATCTGCTCATCGACTAAATATATAGATTTAATGGCTAAATGTAAGTTTTGTTTTTTTAAACTGAAACTATAGCCTTGATTTTATGGATAAAAATGTCGGAGAGATAACAAATTAGTGTTGAATCCGAAGTCTCAAGTCTATAGTCTTAATCGGAAGATTGAAGTTTGGCTGATCAGTCTTTTGGCTGGATAGAAAGATATTACCGGAGAAATTTATTAAAAGACCCTGAAACAAGTTCAGGGTGATGCCTCCTTTAAATACCTGTTATTCTAAAGAAAAATAGCGGAGATTTCTATTATTTAGAAAACTCCGCTATGGCTAAATGGTAATTTGAGATATTTATTGCTTCTGTTGAGACAAGAAAGAAACTAAAGAAGCCAGTTCTTCATATGATAGTGAATTAGCCAAACCTTCTGGCATCATTGAAGTTTCCATTTCTTTTCTCGACAGGATATCGCTTGCTTTGATGGTGAAAACTTCGCCTGCGATGTTACGCAGCACCACTTTAGCAGCAGTTTCCTCTGTAACAAAGCCCATATAGGTACGGTCGCCTTTAGCGGTGATCATTACGGAAGCAAATCCCTGTGAGATTGAAGCATTGGGTTTTAATATCGATTCTGCAATTTGCTCACGGTTCATAATGGAACCGATCTGTCCCATGAAAGGACCTTTCATTTTTTCGCTTTTGCTTAAGCTGTGGCAGGCTACACAACCCTGGCTATTGAAAATATTTTTTCCTTTTAGCGGATCGCCCTGTAATTTATTGATGGCCAACAATACATCTTCAATAGATGATTTACCCACCTGACCTTTTTTGTTTTTGATTTTATTCAGATCAATTTTTGGTTCTTCAACTGCGGCTACTTTTTCTTCAATGGTAAATTCAGGGATGTCCATCCTTTGGCGCTCATTTAAATCAACATAAAATTGCTTGCCATTCGCTCCTGCTTTTGCAGCCTCTTCTTTCAAGAATTTCTCGATAACTGGCGAGCCCTCCCATGAAACAGCTTTAAAGTACGGACCGTGTGAATCGGGACGTGTGCCCCACCACCAGGTAGCATCATAAGGGATTTCTTTTTTATACAAACGACCTAAGGTAACCAGAATCTGCTGTTTCAATTTTTCATCTGTTGCTTGTTTGTAATTTTCGATTAACCCTTTGACTGCCTTTTCGGTATGCATATAACGTAAAGCCCAGAGTGCAAGGGTGGCATTGTCGCTTTTAACTGCAGCAAGCAAAGCGTCTACCGCCTGAAGATCAACCAGGGCCCTAACAGCTAAATGAGGCAAAATAATAGCTGAGTTTGGTGTGGCATGGGGCCCTTCAGTACCTTTTGCAGGTGCTGTGAATGAAGCGGGAACTTTGGTTTGCAAAAGTACATTGGCTACTTCAGCTCTGCCCAAACGGTTTAAGCCAATGATAGAAGCCGCCTGAACGCGAAGATCAGCATCTTTTAAGCCCTCTAAAAAAGGTTCAACCGGTACCTTATCTATATAAATTTTACGATCAGCCAGTGCCTTTAAAGCAAACTCTTTCATTGCTTTATCTTTGGTAAATTCAATCAGCTTTGCAATACCATTTTCTCTGGTCAGCTGTGCATAGGTGTACATAGCTGCTATACGTACATCAAGTGCTAAACCCTGATCAGAAGCAACTTTTAAAGCTGATGAAACGGCTTGTTTATTGTTACGCGAAATCAATTCTTGCGAAGCTGCCAATCGGCCTACTGCACTATTCGATTTAAGTAGCTCGGTTAGTTTTTTAACAGAAGCCTTTTTAACATCCGGAAAAGCTTTGTAAGTCCAGTTGTTGGGTACTGCGCGAACAACATAACCTTTATTCGGACTGCCGGAATAACCTGCGCCATCCCAGGCCGAAAGGTAAAGTCTTCCCGAGCCATCTACATCAAGATCTGTAATTTGCGGCAGTTTTATAAATTCTTCATCTTTCTGTGTAAAGGTTGGTCCGTCAGCAGTAACTCTATGAATATAAAGCATACTTCTGCCCCAATCTGCCATCATGGGCACATGGTTATATTGTTCAGGCCAGTTGGGTTCGTCCATAAATAAAGCTCCGGTACCCGATCCTCCACCTAAATCGGCAAGTGCCGGAATAATTTCTTCGGTAAAATTCTGAAATAAAACCGGGTAACCGTATTCGCCAGATTGTATATGGTGTGAGAAACGAACATTCCAGCCTCCGCCATCATTGGTATTTTCCCTGGTAAAAACATTCATATAAGGATCAATAGCCACATCATAAACATTACGTGTACCATGGGTATATACTTCCATTTCGGTTCCATCCGGACGAACGCGCAAAATTCCTCCACCCAGCATGGTTAGTTTTTTACCTGAACGGTCTACCGCATCGTGGAATCCAAAATCTCCTACGGAGATATAAATCCAACCGTCAATCCCCATCCTGATGCCATTGGTGGCATGATCAGTACCACGTTCGCGGATGTATTTGGCGTTACTGATATGCTCGATGAGCGGTTTTTCGGGGCCATCAGCCTTTCCGTCGCCATCTTTATCTTCAAAAACAACCAGATTCATGCCGGTAGCCTGTTTTGTTTCTTTCGAAAAAGTGGTATGCAATACATAAACCTGGCTACCCTGTACAATAATTCCGCGTGGATTATCCACTTCGGCAAAATCCACGTGTTCGTCCATTTTGCCATCATTGTCTTTGTCAATTAATTTAAGGATATGGCCTTTGCCAGGATCTTTACCTAAAGATCCGATCATATCAACACCCACGTATACTTCACCTGTTGGCGCTACCGCTAAACAGGCCGGGCTTGGTGTAACATCTGGTCCTGCGAAATTTGTAATGGTTAATTCAGGGGGTGATACGTGCTGTATCTTTGGTTCGCTGAAGAAGTTTCTTAATCCAAAAAAAACTAGTGTAAAAGAAATTAAGCTTAAAGAAAATTTAATCATTTGTGTGTTATTAATTCTGGTTAGTTTGTGCCAGGTAAACTTACATAAAATATAAATTCCTTATTGCCACATTTTTGTGCTGTTTTGAGATATTTAAATACCTGTTTGGTTAAAATGTAGGTAATTTATACATAGAAATCCCAAAGTGAACTTTTTTAACAGTAAAACCAGCTTAAATGTCCGGAGAAACAAGATAAATCAATAGAAAAACTGCTACGCTAAGTAAGCTACAGACTATTTCGAACAAACTATAAACATTAACATCATGTTCCGGTAAATTATTTCTAAAACAATTCGTTTTTAACAAAAATTTCGTTATATTTACTCAATTCAACATTCATAAAATCAGTACGTTATGAAAAATATCCTTTATTTCTTCCTGACTGCCCTGATCTCCTCCATCGCGTTGCTGACGACAAGGGATTCTTTTGAACCCGAACTGGTGTATAGCACGGTGGTGTTAATATGGATTCTGTACATCTGGTACCATGTTTATGCTGCTGATAAGAGGAATTACAGTGAGTAGTATTCGTTTTGATTGCTTTTAATTTCCAGACGATTGTCGTTTGGCCAGGTTCGCATGTCTGTTATTTTTGGGCTGTGAGACTCGACATGTTTTAATGTGACACTGTTAACGGCCTGCATCAACTATTAATTTATTATCTTCGCCTAAAACTAAAACACAGTAGTTTACGTTTATAAATAGGCTTGGCTACTTAGTCAGGTTACACATAAAGCTTAATGAACTTGGAATTATCGACCTCGTACATGGGGTTGATTAGCACACAAGATCATGAAAGTAAAAGCAAAATTCCCATCTTCAACTGGGAATACATTTTATACGGAAGTTAGACGTAGAGTAAACAACGACTTTAAAAAAAATAATCGAAGCATAAATGCCGATTTTGGAATGTGGATTAAAGCTTGCTTTTTTCTGTTACTATTTTTGGCACTTTATTTAACCATTTTGCTTTTTTCTGTTCATATTGCAGTTCTATTGGTGATAATTGCTATGCTTGGTACGGTTTGTGCCTTTATCGGCTTCAATATCTGTCACGATGCTATTCACGGTTCGTTTTCCAGTTCTAAACGGATCAACACATTTTTTAGCTTTCTTTTTAATATGGTTGGGGCTAATCCATATGTTTGGAATATTACGCATAACGTAGTACATCATACTTATACCAACATTCCAGGTCATGATGAAGATATCGAGGTGGCAACAGGATTAATCAGGATTTGCACGGAAGATGAACTGAAGCCGCATCAACGGTTCCAGCAATGGTATGCCTTTCCTCTATATAGCCTGGCCTCACTTTCCTGGGTGTTTCGTAAAGATTACAAGAAGTTTTTTCAAAAAAGCGTCGGTGCCTGTCAGAACAAACATCCCAACATTGAATACTTCAACCTTTTTTTCTATAAATTTCTTTACTATTTCATTTTTATTGTGCTACCGGTACTGATCATGCCGTTCTCTTGGTGGCAGATTGCAATTGGCTTTGTTGTTCTACACCTGGCCCAAGGCTTAACCATGGGGCTTGTTTTTCAACTGGCCCATGTGGTAGAAGGAACTACTTTTCCAAAAACCAACGCAGATGGCAATATGGAAGAAGCCTGGGCTGAACACCAAATGCGGACTACAGCAAATTTTGCAACCCAATCGCCAATTTCAGCATTTTTTCTTGGCGGTTTAAACAGACAGATCGAGCACCACCTTTTCCCTAAAATATGCCATGTACATTATGGCAGAATATCGGGCATTGTTAAACAAACAGCGCATGAATTTGGGCTGCCCTATCACGAAAATACAACTTGTTTATCCGCACTACGTTCACATTATCGGATATTGAAGAAGATGGGGCGGGTTGCTTAGTTAGTGCACAGTCTTAAGTCTTGAGTCCGAAAGTTGATTAAAGATTATTATTCTACAGACCGGGAATTCAAGCGGAATGTTTTTATTCTTTACACCGATATTCATTAACCGTACCGGTAGTACATCGGATTTTAGTATCATTAAAATAAGCTGTTGCATGTTATTCCGGAGATAACATCCTATGGATTGCTTATATATCTGTTAACGAAATTGAAGTGTATCTGAATTAAGCGTTTAGTGTTTTGCAGTCAATATCCTCATCTTGTTACCCAATTCACGCACTTTACATAAACTTAATATACCGTCCACTCCTATAAAAGACAGATCTTTATATCTTAGTGAAATGTACTGGTACGAAGAAGAAGTTAAACAACTGGAAAGAGCACATCGCTTAGACCGGGAACATCCAGGTGTTATTTTCTATGGCAGCTCATCTATAAGGTTATGGAATAGCCTGGAAGATGATTTCGATTACATGAAAGTAACAAATTTAGGCTTTGGTGGCTCTACCTTAGCTGCATGTGTATGGTTTTTTGAGCGGATTATGGCTGATTATAAGCCAAAAGCATTTGTGGTGTATGCAGGCGATAACGATCTTGGCGATGGCAGAAACCCTGAGGAAATATTTATATTTTTTCAGCAGTTAATGGTTAAGGCGAACCAACGGTTTGGTCTGTTGCCCTGCTATTTTATATCTTTAAAACCAAGTATTACGCGCTGGCAAATGGCCGATCAGTTCAGGTACACCAATAACCTGATTGAAAGCGAAATTATTAAACTCGATGGCCATTGGAAATTTATAGATATTTTTAAGAAAATGCTCGATAAAGATGGACAGCCAAACCCTTTATTCTATGATCATGACGGTCTTCATCTCAGCGAAGCAGGCTATCGATTATGGGCCAATACAGTTAAAGAGAAGTTAGGTTAATTATTATACTTAATTAACATTCCGGTAACATATATGCGCTAATTTTCAATAAAAGAATTAACGCCATGAACAGGGAATATCACAAATGGTTTAGCCAGAATCTTCAGCGAGACATGGAGCTTCTCATTTTCGGCCATGCGGGAAGGGCAGTGATCTTTTTTCCCACTCGTATGGCCAGGTTTTACGATTACGAAAACTGGGGAATTATAGCATCCCTAAAGGCGCAGATTGAACATGGTGAACTTCAGGTTTTCTGTGTGGATAGTATAGATAGAGAGAGTTTTTATAACGCTGATGTATTTCCCTCTATACGGATAGACAGGCATTTACAATATGAAAAATACCTCCTTGAAGAAGTATTGCCACTTATCTATCAAAAAAACAATGGCAATTATGTTGAAACTGCCGGCTGCAGTATGGGTGCCTACCATGCCATAAATCTCGCCATGAAATATCCCTGGTTATTTAAAAAGGCCGTTGGCATTAGTGGAAGGTACGACCTCACCTATAACATCGGCGATTTTAGAGACCTCCTGAACGGATTTCACAGTAATGAAGTTTATTTCAATATGCCTGCGCAATACATCGCAAACTTAAACGATGTCCGGTTGTTATCAGCAGTTAGAGAAATGGAAATTGTTCTTGCTGTAGGAGAAACTGATCCTTTTTTAAGGGAAAATCAGCACCTGAGCAATTTACTATGGGAGAAAAATATCCCCAACCAGTTTCATACCTGGGAAAGCAACGCACACAGGCCCCATTACTGGCGAAAAATGGTACCGATTTACATTTAGCGATTTTCTATGCGCCTAATTATTTTACTGCCAGGCTAAAATACTGTTTAATATGAATCGTATCTACCGGCGTTTTAGATTTTTCAGCTGCTAAAACAAGGTGGGCGTCCAAAAGCCACTTTTCTGCCGAGTTATTGAGATCTGCAATCTTAACACCTTTAACCGTACCTGCGACAGGCACTAAATTGAAATAGTCGCAGGCAGGACATGAAAACAGATATTTCACCTTTCCGCCCTCAATATCAGCATCTGTTAGCAGAAACCTATCATCATCCTGCATTGGCACCTGTATGTAGATGCGCGTTGTACTGAAGCTATTACTCTTCGTAACTGAAAAAATCCGGTATTGTCCGGTCTTAACCGTGCCTCGCTCATCGGGCATTTCCGAATAATTCACATACTCAAACCGACAGTTTCCTTCTGTACAAGGAGTTAAATTTTGCGCATTAATAGAAAATTCCACCGGGTTGTTGGTTTTCTTTTTGCATGCACTCGCAATTGCTAATCCGATCAAAAAGATCGCGGTTAATTTAAAAGCTTTTCTCATTTTCTATTTTTTCTACCAATACGATTAAAATCTGGCATACGCTACAGTTAGAAGATTATTTTTCTAAATAAAATCAGAAACAAATAGTATTTAGACATAATGAACAAGCTCATTGAATTTAGCATTGTTAGTCTTGAAAATTTATGGTACAATTTAATATAATTGAAGGCTTTTTCTCAGAACGTTAAACCATGAGCAACCGTTATTCCCAATGGGATTGGGAATCTTAGTGCAAGCGCTTTAAGTTTCCTGTGTGCACGAGAACGGTCTTCAACTACATCAGGATAAGTTTAGATCAAAACTGGTTGTATAAAACCTGGTCTTAACATTAATTGAACAAGAAAATATTAAGTTTGCAGATAAACGGATTAACTTTTAGCACATGAAACAAGGATTATTAATCGATATGGATGGGGTGATCTATAGTGGTGAGGCACTCATCACCGGAGCGGACAAATTCATTAAAAAACTGATCGACGAAGAGATCCCCTTCGCGTTTATGACAAACAATAGCCAAAGAACCCCTTTGGAAGTGGTACGCAAATTAAAGGGTTTGGGAATAAAGGTTGAAGAAAGTCATGTATACACCAGCGCAATGGCTACAGGAAAATTTCTTTCCGATCAAAATCCGAATGGTACCGCTTATGTATTGGGTGAAGGCGGTTTATTAAGCAGTTTGCACGATCATGGCATTACTTTGGTGAATACCGACCCCGAATTTGTTGTACTGGGAGAAGGCAGAAACTTTACACTCGAAATGGTTCAGCGTGCGGTTGATATGATTTTGGCGGGCGCTAAATTTATCACCACCAACAGAGATCCATCGCCGAAAAAACCAGGATGGAATAACCTTGGGATTGCAGCCACCACCGCTATGATTGAAGAAGCAACTGGGAGAAAAGCCTTTGTTACCGGTAAACCGAGTCCGGTGATGATGCGTTCGGCACGTAAATTCTTAGGCTTGGAAACGAGTGAAACCACTGTTATCGGCGATACCATGGAAACTGATATACAGGGCGGCGTACAGATGGGTTACAAAACCATTCTGGTGCTCTCGGGCATATCAAGCAAGGATACCCTGGGACATTATGCCTTTAAACCCGATATGATTGCAAGTTCAGTTGATGAAATAACATTTCCACTAAACTGGTGGGAGTGTAAATAGTTGGGAGTTTGGAGTTGGGAGTTTGGAGTTGGGAGTCCTTAGTCAAGAGTCTTTAGTCTTAAACTATTTGTTAGTGGTAAAAAAAGGACGGGAATTGGGATGTACAGGCTTAAAGAAACTTAACCGATAGTCTGTTGAAGATACAAAAGGGTCAAACTTAGCAACTGCATCAGCCCGATCAAACCAATGTGATTGGGCTGAATCAATTGCAACCTGCTTATGCACCGGTATGGCCGGCGTTTTTTTATCGTTAAATTTATTTGAATTGATTAACAGCCCGGTTGCTGGTATAACCATCAATAGCGCTACGCAAGAAATCAGTCTCATATCATTTTGCTTAAATCATCTTATTATTTGGTTCGCTCTGTCAAACAAAGATGATATGATGTTGTTAGCTGGATGATTAGCCAGCATTATGAAATTGTTAAAGTTATTATACAGTTTTAATTCATTATTAAGTATTTAAGTTCTATAAGGTGAGATCATAATGGTTTTGTAAAATGGTTCGTGTTGACACGAACCATTGCCATACGAACCAGGCGATTTTTTTATTATTTTACTTCCTCAAACTTCAGTACTACGCTTGTTCTGTTGGCGGTTAAAACCGGATTGAACCCGATATTCATCAAAAAATCTCCTGTATAGATTCTATTAGCATCAATCGGCGATTTGCTGTCTGGAAATAAGTTAATTTCTCTGATCTGATATTTCTTTGCGGCATCTAATCCATTCAATTTAACAGGATATTTACTGCTTTCACCATAACGGTAATTTACCAGATAGTTAAAAATCACACCCTCCGTTTTTTGCTCATTTACATACAACATCGAAGCGACGCTGCCGGTACGCGGATCTGCCAATCGGTATTGTTCGCCATGCCAGATAATATCCTTTACTTCATTATAGTTTTTAATAGCCTCCTGGCAAAATTGAAGTTCTTTCCCGGATAATTTGCTAACCACAATATCAAAGCCCAGTTTACCCATCATGGCTACATCCGTACGGAATTTTATCGGTTGTTTACCCCAATCGGTTACATGATTGGAGGTACTGATTGCCGGATAGAAATAAGAATATTCCCATTGCATAAATATCCTTTCCAGTGGGTCGGTATTATCGCTGGGCCAAAATTCTGTAAAATACTGTAGCGCAGCATAGTCTACCCTACCGCCACCTCCAGAGCATAACATCATAGGTACAGTTGGATATTTTGCACGGATGCGTTGTAACACATTGTACAAACCTTTTACATAATCAATGTAAAAATGCGACTGATTTTTCTGGTGAGCGGAATACGCATTGTAAATTACTGCATTGCAATCCCATTTAATGTAAGCCAGTTTTGGATTTTTGGTAAATAACCCATCAACTACCCCAAATACAAAATCCTGTACCTTTGGGTTCGAAAGATCAAGTTCCAGTTGATTTCTGAAATAATATTCAGAACGGCCTGGCTGCTTCACCACCCAATCCGGATGTTTTTCATATAGTTCACTTTTCGGACTCACCATTTCAGGTTCAATCCAGATCCCAAACCGGGTACCGGCATTATCGGCTTCTTTTACCAATGAGGCAATCCCATTAGGAAGTTTCTTTTTGTTTTCCTGCCAGTCGCCGAGTGCTGCATTGTCGCTGTTACGCGGATATTTATTGCCAAACCAACCATCATCCAGTAAAAAGAAATCGACACCCAGTTTTTTGGTATCTTTAAGCAATTCAGCAAGTTTCTGTTCGTTGAAATCGAAATAAGTAGCTTCCCAATTATTTAAAAGCGTTAGGCGGTTACCTTTGCCATCCAATATTTTATAGTTGCGGGCCCAGTTCTGCAGTTTTCTGCTCGCATCGCCCTTCCCCTGGTCAGAGAAAGTATATAAAAATGCCGGCGTGGTAAAAGTTTCACCTGGCTTTAAGCTGTAAGGAGATGCATAACTATTCATCCCTGCAATAATGCGCAGGTTATCCTGATAATCGAGTTCCAGATCAATCTTAAAATTACCACTCCACTCTAAAGCACCGTATAAAACATTGCCTGCATTCTCTTCGGCAGGTTTACCCATCGAAATCATAAAAACGGAAGGCTGAAAAAGATTGGCCCTTGTACCCAATTTGCTATCCAGGGTTTTAATGCCATGGGTAATTTCACTCTGCTCAGGCTGCATTTCCTTCGCCCAATCGCCATGGTATTGGTTAAGCCAAAAATGTGGTGATTTTAAGTGCAGGTTTGCCGAAGCATATTTATTTAATATCACCATTCCTTTTTCATTATGCTTAATTTCCGTCCACTGCTCTATCACATCCTGCTTATAAAACGATTTGTAAAACAGGGTTACTTCAAAATTGTATACCGGGTCTTTTAACCTGATTTTCAGCAGGCTTACATTATCATCTATTTTAATAACAGTATGATCCACGTACTTCAGATCAAGTGAATTATTTCCATCGGCATGGGTAACGCTAATGGCCGGTTCAACCAGGTTTCTTGAACCTGAAGGTGTATAAGCCGAATTTAACTGTCCGGTATAATCTTCTGTCTGTGTGTACTGGCTACTGATCTGTGAATATTCCTGTTTATCAGCCAGTTTTTTTCCAAAAAATATTGTGTTTACATCTTTTTTAGCATCTGCTTGCAAAACCAGCGCATTATGAGCGGTTTCGATAGGTATTATGGCTTGAGCATTAAGCTTGGTTAGCGTAAAAAGGGAAAGCGAAATCGCCAGCACCCCATGCCTCATATAACCTTGAAATTGATCTGATCTGTTCATTTGTGTTAAATAGTAATTACTGAGTTTTATAGATAGAGGATTGGTTAGTTGTTAGGGTTTGACGGTAATTTTAACGATAAGAGCATCTTTTCCGTCCAGACTGATCGTTTGGTTGTGATGAAGAGACTCCACTTTTCGGGTGATCAGGTTTTCGGCTATATAACTATCGGTTGCCTTCAAACCAATTCCGGTAAAGTCGATATAAAAAGCTTTTGTTGCATCGCTATAATTAAATATGGCGAGGTATTTTATATTGCCAGCCTGTTTTACAAATAATTGCGATGCCGATCTACCCCTGTTGCCTTCTACCGGAACAAATGCCTTTCCATCCTGCAAAACCTTTAATAATTCAGTATTGTTTAATATGCGCTGTGCGGTACCTGACCACTTACCATAAATTGAAAAATCATCGCCGGTAATGCAGGTACCCGTAACAATTGCCGATAAGAACCTGGCAGCATTTTCGCCCTCTGACTGATCAGAAAAAACAACATGATCGGCATCGATATAATCATAGAGGTAAGTTTGCCACCAGCCATTACTTACACTGTTTAAAGTATACTCTGTATCTTTAATGGATTTGAAGGCATCGCAGGCAATTCGCCGAACGTGTATATACCGGCCAGAAGCCAGACTTGGAGAAATTGCTGCATAAACCATCATTTTACCATCAAGCTGTTTTAACAAAAACTCCATTCCGGTTTTATAGGCCTGCATCCCTGTTGTTACTTTTGGGTCGAAAAAATGAGCAGACTCTATTGCCGCATGTCCTAAAAAATCAATCTTGATCATTTCGAAACCACATTCTTTAAATTTCTGAATTACGGATGCAATACGCTGCTGCGTGCCGGGGTGTGTAGGATCTAAAGCCCTGGCACCATCCAGATCATGGTAACCTGCACCAACTTTTGTCCACATCTCGCCAAATGTGTAATCTGTTCCTTCTGCTTTTCGGTTTCCACCACCCGCAAAACCCCAATCAACAAAGGGCGCCCAATAAATGCCAGGTTTTAATCCTTTTGATTTGGCATAATCAGCAAAGGCTTTTAGTTGGGCGTAATCGCCCGTTAAACCACCTTTTAAAAGCTTATCCCAATACGAATCAAGGTCGATATAAGCTATGCCACCACTCCTGAACGACTTCAAACTATCGGCAAAAAAATCGACTACCTGCTTGGCCTTTTCGAGCGTAATTCTCTCCTGCATCACACCCCAGCTATTCCAGCCTACCGGAGTAGCATTATTCCACTTAAAAACGATGGGAGGCTCAGAAATCCTGTTCAGTTTGGCGTAAGTTTCCATACCCAAACGCCAGTCTTCAAAAGCACCAAAAAACACTTTGGCTGAACTCACCGAATTGCCTTTCAGATAACCATGTGTCATTTCATCACGGGTAATACTTTCATCGGTAAAACCACAGATCGTTTGTACGCTGATCTTTTTATCGACATCCATTGCAGTAATGATACCGGTTTTCCAATCACGGTGTTCAATAGAACCGACAACAAAACCTTTGCGCGACTGATTATGGTATAAAGCCGTAACCTCCGCACTTGGATTGTTCACATTTACAGTTAAAGGCACGGTATGATAAGAAATAAAAGTATCGTTATCGAATGGCACGAATAAACTGGTAGGCACATCAGCATATTCCTGATTAATGAGGTTGCCATTTAAAGGAACAATGCGGTTAATGGATAAATCAGTACCAATTAATACCAAATTGATGATGAAATAATTTTTACCATTGTAAGTATAAAACACTTGCTGCATGGCTGGTAAACCAGGCTGCTTCAGCAGAAAAATGTGTTTGAACCCATTGCCAAATCCATCATGGATAACTTTTTTACTATAGGTTATATTTTTATAATCCTTCGAGCTAAATAGCTTTTTCTGGTATTCGGCCTGCGAAAAACCTTTTAACAACAGTTGCTTGGCACTTTCTGATACATTGAAGGTACCAGTTTTAAGATTGTAAACTATTTTACCACTCTTACCATAAGGGATAATAACGGCAGAAGCCTTTGTAATGAAAAGGAACAACACACTGAAAGTGAAGAGAGCCAGATATCTGAATAAAAATCTAAAAATCATGTGTTGCTAAAGTTTAACTGAAGTTATATTGCTCAATTTTCCATTTATTTTAACTTTCACCTTTTGTGGAATTGCTGAAGCTATTTTGTAAGATGTGATTTTTCCATCTTTCCAGTTCATATCAACAGTAAAGTTACCTCTTGCCTTTAAACCTTTAATTTCGCCGAATGCTTTCCATGCATCCGGAATGGCTGGTAGCAATTCAATAAAACCATCATGACTCTGAATCAGCATTTCTGCAATTGCCGCAGTGGCACCAAAGTTACCATCAATCTGGAACGGGGGCCCGGCTGATAACATATTCGGATAAACACCCCCACCGGCTCCATAGTTGATATCGGTACGTAGAGTGGGCTTTAAAATCTCCCTAAACAGTTTAAATGCCCGGTTCCCATCCTGTAACCTTGCCCAAAATAATTGTTTGTAAGCAATCGACCAACTTGGTCCATCGTCTCCCCTAACCTCAAGTGTTTTTTTTGCGGCTTCGGCTAAGGCCGGGGTCGAAGTCGGGCTGATCAAACCTGCCGGATAAACGCCATATAAATGTGAAATGTGGCGGTGCTGGGGGTCAGTTTCTTTATACTCTTCTAGCCATTCCTGTATGCGCCCGTCATTACTGATTATGCCCGCTGGCGGGATCGATTTTAGTTTTTGCTGTAACGAGTCACTAAAGGCAGCATCAAGCTTAAGCAGTTTGGCCGCAGTAATGACATTAGTGAAAAGTTCCCTTACAATCTGGTTATCGATGGTTGGCCCCATTGAAATGCTTGCCGTTTTTCCGTTGGGCAGGTAAAACGTATTTTCTGGCGATACGGAAGGAGAAGTAACCAGCCAGCCTGTTTTTGGATCCCTGATCAAAGCACTCTGATAAAATGCCGCAGATCCTTTTAAAACCGGATAAATACTTTTCAGGTATTTTAAATCGCGGCTATAAGCGAAATGGTCCCAAAGGTTGCTGCACAACCAGCCCGAACCGGCATTTGAGGCACCCCATGAGGCACTTTCTCCTGGTTCGGTGAAACCCCAAACGTTGGTAATCACGTGGGCAATCCAGCCATCGGCATTGTAATAAGCCCTGGCAGTTTTGGCTCCATGCCGGGTCAAATTTCTGACCAGTTCGGCTAAAGGAAGATTCAGTTCGGATAAATTGGCTGGCTCAACGGCCCAATGGTTCATCTGTACATTAACATCAAGGTGGTAATCGCCATTCCATGGCGTATTGATCTGGTTGGCCCATAAACCCTGAAGATTGGGTGGCAAAAGTCCGACTCTGGTACTGCTAATGCTTAAATAACGTCCAAATTGAAAAAACAAAGCGCTCAGCGAAACATCATTTTTGTAATCTTTGTAAAAACGATCCAGCCTTACATCGGTTGGTAAGTTAGCCGCTTCCCCTTCGCCCAGGTTAATTTTTAAACGGTTGAACAGTTTGCCGAAGTTGGCACTATGCCTGGCCAGTTCTTCAGTATAAGCTTTCATTTTTGCCTTCTGCAACTCATTTTTTACCCTTAACTCAAAATCAGCATGTTTGAAGTCGGTTTCGGCAGCAACATAAATGATGATTTCGGTTGCATCTTTTATTTTGAGGAGATTGCCATCACTGGTAACCGTGCCATCTTTCAGTTTGGTGGTTACGCGGCTTATATACCGCATACCCTTTCCATCGGTTCCGTTATCCAGCTGTCCGAACATCAGCAGCTCATTCCCCTGAGTAGCTATGGTTGCTTTTTCAGGTCTGTTGATGGAAATGTTGCAGTTTAACTTTTTAGGCTGATCGGCAGTAATGCGGATAACCGCTACATCATCATCAAAGCTGCAGTAATACGCTCTTTTATATCTCACGCCATTGAGTGTAAATGCTGTTGTGGCTACTGCTTTATTCAACGACAAAGTTCTTTGGTAAGTCTCAGGTTTTACTTCTTTAATGCCCGGATATTCATAATCGAGCTGCAGATTGCCCAATGTTTGATATTTACCCCAGGTTGCCCCCCCGGAGCCCTGCCCCTTGCAAACAAAATCGCGGTTGACAAGTTCTTGTGCCTCATCATTTTTACCCGCTAATATCAACTGCCTGATTTTCGGGAGGCTTTTATAAGCTTCATAATTATTGGCATCCTGTTTCCCTCCGCTCCAAAGCGCAATATGGTTCAGTACAATATTTTCCTTCGTTATGCCACCATCAGGTGTCATGCCTAGTTTACCATTGCCCAAGGGAAGGGTTTCTTCCCAGATTTTAGCAGGTTTATCGTACCAGAGCGACAAAGGTTTTTGCTGGGAAAAAACGTTTTTACTGATGAAAATCAAAAAAAATACAATAACCGTCAGTTGTTTAAAATTCATTTTTCATTTTTTTTTGTTTGTGTGTTGTACTTTATTAATGATCTCCATCGAATAAAGTCCCAAATCTTTGTCCGCTACCATAAACCTACTTCAATAAAAATCCCGTCATTGCGAGGAGGTACGACGAAGCAATCTTTTCTTCTTGCGATTACCGCAAGATAGATTGCTTCGTCGGCTGAAAAAGCCTGCTCGCAATGACGGCCAATGTATTGAAATGCTTCACTCGAGGCAATTTTTTTTTAGAAATTACTGTTTATTCCAGAACCTGATTTCGCTCATATTACTATAATTGCCATCGCCGGTGGTTACATGTTTAATTCTGATGCGGATATAACGAATCGGTTTACCGCCGTTATCCAGATCTGTAGTAAAGGCATTTTTACCATCATCAGTCCTGCTTACATCTTTTAAAAGCGTCCAGCCTTTACTCACGGCTTCAGCAGGCCAGCCGCTGTTGCTTGCTGACAAGGTAGTGGTTGCGTTGGTTAAATCTGCTATTCCCCAAACCTCAAAACGATCAGGATTATTACAGCAATCGCGTCCGGTTTCTTCTATGCGGGATAAATTATTGTAAACCCTGCCCAAATCAAAAGTAATTACATGCGGCATCCCGCTATTGCCAGCACTGTGGAAAATATTTGGATAACCCTGCGGGCCAACGCTTCCGTCCCATAACTTGCTGATACTGGTCCCTGATTCGTAGGTCTGTGCATCTCCCGGTAAACGCACTTCAGCAAAAAGTGAACGGTCGCACAGTACGTAAGTGAAAATCTGAGGAAATATCGAAAAATCTGTTACAGGAAATACGTCTAAAGCACCCTTACCGGGGATATACGATGATTTATACAATATGCTTGTTCCTGCTTTATAATCAGTAAGGGTAATAGCAGTATCCTTCGGCAAAAGGATTTTATCAATGCTGGTACCTGAAGTATTGGTGTATCTGACCACAGTATTGATATTAATGGTATCAGGCGTATTAAAATTTAACTGTACTGATCCGTTACTATTCACCACATAAGGATTTGTCGCATTATATGGTCTGTTTAATAAACCTGATTGGTATAGTGGACCGAAAACCCTCACATTTCTGGCTTCAACTGGAATTGATTTATGTCCCTGCCCATCATAAGAATAAACGGTAAAGGTGTAAGTATATTCCTTTAAATTCGGGATAATTACTTTCATGGTATCAAGCGGATTATGCGTAGTGGCATTAACAACTACCGAATCTGCATTATTATTCCAATACACTACATATTTGGTTACACTCGGATCAGGACTCGTATTCCACCATAGCCCGGTTCTTAAATTGCCAGGTTTAGTTATGATATTGGCTACACGGCCCGGGTAAACAATCTCGCCATCTTTTAAATACTCTTTAAAGGCAATATCATCTTTGGTACAGCTTATGATTACCATTGCTAACAGCAGTAGCAGACCGCTAATTTTATATATACTTTTCATATCTGAAAATTTATCTTCTTAGATTATAATTAACTATCGGGGATCGCCATAAAATGCCATTTCCATCGCATGTGCAAAGGTACCGTTAGACCAGGTTGTACTCACCGAAAGGCGGATATAACGCACTTTTGGGTTGGCTAGCGGGAAGTTGAAGCTTACCCCTGCTTTTACGAAATCGTTATCGGCTGTTGTATGCGCTACAGGGGTTGCGCCTGATGGTGGATTAGGATAGTTATAATTACCCATATTGATCCAGTCGCCAATTACAGTACCTTCTGGTGCCGATAAAGGAAGCTGTGCATCACGCGGAGCAACAGCATCAGAGCCCCATACCGAGAATACTTTCGGATTTCCGTGTCCGTAAGCAAATTTATCACTTCCATCAGGCCTTTCCCATAAAATGAAACGGCTTAATTTCGCACTCACACCCAAACCAAAAGTGGCAATCGCAGGCATTGCTCCGCCTGGAGCGGTATGCCAACCGTTTGAGTTGCCATCAGTTTTCCCATCCCATAAATAAGGAAGATCCCAACCATAAGCAATTACACCATCAGTAGGGAGCCTGTATTGAAAAAACTTATTTCTATCCAACAGGGTTTCGAAGAAAGGAGTTATGGTTTTATAAGTCGTATCGGAAATATTCCCAAAATTATCAGTAACATAGTAACCGATTTTTTTAGGCACAGGAGCAAATCCCCTTACAGAATAAGCAATTACACCAGCTTTATCATAATGCTGATCAATTACATCAGAGGTATTGTTATCACTTAGGCCAAGCAAAATAATCCCCAGATTACTTTTCGCCGGATTTGTACCGCTGATTTTAATGCCGCCAAAATCAGGGTCAGCATTAATAGTGGGTTTTGCCAGCAAATATGGGGGAGTATCAGGATTAACCCTCACAACAACAGGATCCGATTTAACTTCTGCTCTGCTTACGGCATACAATGTAACATCATAGCCTTGTTTTTTAGCAAAGCCATCAACCATAATCGAATCAGAATAATAGCTGGATTTAGTTTCACGGGTGGTTACGCCATTTATTTTATACCTTGCCAGCACATACAAAAGGTTTTTAGAATCTGGCAAAGTATACGTGATATAGGCACCACCGTTAAAATTATCAACTTTAATATTGCTTACTACGCCAGGCTTAGTCATATCTGAAGAAGCAGGATCGTTATAATTTTCCATTTTTTTACAGGCAGTAATACCGGCCAAAACGGAAACGATAAGGGCGAGGTAAATACTGTTTTTAATATGTTTCATATCTTTAATCGTTTAAACTACCAGTAAGGATTTTGCACCAGATTAGGATTCACTACCAGATCATAACTTCTAATCGGCCACAAATAATCTTTTAAGCCGAAAACGGGAATAAATTGTGTAGTTGGACGATAATAATTAATGGCTTCGGCATTATTAATGCTCCAACCTTGTATAGGCGCCGTTAAAACTGCCTGAAGTTCTTTCCATCTTCTTAAATCCCAGCCACTCTGGCCTTCAAAACATAGCTCAATTCTCCTCTCCTGGTGTATAATCTGCCTTAAGCCATCTTTGGTATTAAATTTATTCGGATTTTTAGAAAAGTTTGTCCATGCGGATTGTACTCCCTGTAAACCAGCCCTTTGCCTAACTTTATCTATATAAGTAAATACCTCTGCAGTCGGCCCATTTACTTCATTTAGTGCCTCTGCATAAAGTAAGTACAAACCAGCCAGCCTGATTAAAGGGAGGCGGAACGAAGATGGCTGAAAGCCGTCGTCATAAACCGAAGCATAACTAACCAGTTTTTTTGGCCAATACCCAGTAATGTTCAGCCTGATGTTATCGCTTGGCGCCGCAAGTCCGCTTCCCCTTGCAGAAACATAATACAATGGATTAACCGGATCGTCCTGGTTATTCCTGCCATTGCCGAACCAGATACTTCCGTCGAAAGCCATGTCTGCATAAAAGCGTGTCTCTCGTGCAAAGTGGCCTTTGATGGTTTCATACCCCTGTTTAATGTAATAACGACTGGCATTATCACCTGTTTTAACCGTGTTCCTACCCGCGTAATCCCACGTTTTATCTTCACTGATCGGCACACCATTAACGGTATAAAAAATTTCTTGCGTACTTATCGGAGCAGAAAAGGTAGAGGGGTTAGAAAAGTTGTTTACAGCCGATTTTGCCGTAAGCCTTGGTGTAGCAAACCCCTGATAGTTAAACTCCGGGTTTGAGGCCCAGATAATTTCCGAATTCAGTTCCCATTTTTCGGTAACGGCATTCTGTACATCCAACTCTCTTTTTAACGAATCAGATAGTTTACCTACTGTGGTTGGTGATTGAAAGGTGTATAATTTAACACCCTGTGTTTCTGCCGCAGTAATAGCCACCTTGGCCGCATCGGCCGCTTTCTTCCATTTCTGCGCATCATAAGCAGCCGGAAATAAACTCAGGCCATCTTTGTCTTTAAAACTGATATAATCAGGATTACCATTAAAAAGCGGACTCGCTGCTGTTGCTAAAACATCAGCCTTAACCGAAAGTGCAATAACACTTGTTACCCTGCCTAATTCTGTTGCCTGACTGCTGATCGCAGCAGGTAAACCGGGGATAGCTTCATCCAATAAGGAAACTATATAATCAACCGTTTCGTCAACCGGTGCTCTTTTTACACGCACTTCATCCGTACTGCTATTAATGGCCAGGTTGGTTTTAATTAACGGTATAGGCCCATACATTTTAAAAAGTACATAATGATAATAGGCTTTTAAAAATTTGGTTTCAGCAATCCAACGCTGTTTTTCGGCAGCACCCAAATCAATCGGTTTATCAATATTTTCGAGCATGATATTACAGATCCGGATTGAACGCCAAAGGCTATAGCTACCTTCACTGCCATCCCATGCATTCAATCCAGGGTTAGCGGCAGTTTGTGTCCCCCTAAGCAGGTTGAAGCCTGTGGGGTTAAAACCCTGATAATTATCAAGTGTATTCGAATAGATAAGTTCGGATGAAGTGGTAAAACCGGGATTTGAAGCCACATCGTTCATGCGCTGCAGGTATGCGTAGCAGGAATATAAATAATTTTCGGCCTCATTCCTGTTCCTGAAAGCATAATCGAGTGTACCCAGGTTATCAGGTGTGATATCAAGGTACTTTTTACAGGATACAACAGTGAACAACACCATCATGATGCAACCGAGTGTAAAATATGTTTTTATCTTTTTCATTATAGGGTTACGTTAAGACCAACATTGAATACCTTTTGGATTGGATAGGCAAATCCGTTTCCGCCTTGTTCAGGATCCCACATTTTAAATGGACTCCAGGTTACCAGATTTAAGCCATTAAAATAAATGCGGCAAGAATTAAGCTTGATTTTACTGGAGATGCGCTGAGGAAGGGTGTAGCCCAGTTCAACTGATTTTAGTCTCAATAAACGGCCGTTTCTCATCCACCATGTACTGGTTTGCGCATTGTTTTCGAGATCTGCCGCATTTACTGCCAATCTTGGATAAAGCGCATAAAGGTTCTGGTTTTCAGGCGACCAATGGTTGTCGGAAAAATCTTTAAGCAATTGTGTATTGCCATAAATATATTGTTGGTTGCTCGGCACAAAAGGGCTCACTTTAGTTGGATCAATAAAAAACGTCATCCTATCCTGTCCGGTAAAAAATGCTGAAAGATCGAAACCTTTATATGAAGAACTGAAACCAAAACCATACACTATTTCCGGTGATTGTGGAAAACCAATGTAGGCTTTATCAGCATCGTCAATTTTACCATCATTATTTAAGTCGCGGTATTTGATGTCGCCAGCTCTTGGCGGTTTGCCACCGGTTGAGAAAATCTGGGTAGGCGAATTCTGTACCTCCTTATCATCTACAAATAAGCGTTCGGCAATGTAACCGTAATTTCTGCTGATCGGCTGCCCTGTAGTATAACGGTACGCTTCAGCCCATTGAGGCTCCTCGTAATTGATGTATTTGTTTTTGGCAAAAGTTAAGTTAGAACGTACCGCAAAAGAAAAGGCATTTACATTAAATTTATAATCGAGTGATAGATCAATACCTCTTGATCTGGCCTTGCCAATATTTGCGCCGATATCTGGTGAGCCAGTATTGGGATCAATAGCCTCCAAGCCCAATGTACTAGGTACATTTTTACGGATCATATAAATATTATAACGATCGTTATTATATACTTCTGCAATAATATTCATGTTTTTAAAGAGCGTAGCCTCCAAAGCCAGGTTTGTTTGCCGAGAGGTTTCCCAGGTAATATCAGTGTTTTCGTAACTATTAATATACACACCAGGACGCGTAACCCCACCATTATAACCAAATTGGGCATAATTGCCGCCACCATTTAAGTTTACGTCAGATTGATAAAAAAAGCGTTGCGATCCGATGGCATCGTTACCTACAAGGCCAAAACTTCCTCTCAGTTTTAAGCGGTTAACTACATTGGCGATTCCACCTGTCCAGAATTTCTCGTTCGAAACAATCCACCCTGCACCTATGGTTGGAAAAAAACCAAAGCGGTGGTTCTCTGAAAATCTTTCCGATCCGTTATAGCCAAAATTTGTCTCT
Source organism: Pedobacter suwonensis (assembly GCF_044762335.1). GTDB lineage: Bacteria > Bacteroidota > Bacteroidia > Sphingobacteriales > Sphingobacteriaceae > Pedobacter. Next base: position 79,411 of record NZ_JBIWEB010000003.1, read on the forward strand.
AAAAAGTAACGGCTTTTGTATGAATAAGTTAAACGTCCTGCCAAACCTAAATTACGGTAGGGAAGCGAATATTGTAAAGTGCGGACATTCGTTTTAGGATCTTTGGCATTATTATACAGGTTTTGCTGAGCAGTACCAATCAGTGCACCGCTAAAGGTATGATTCTGCCCGAAAGTATGGTCGTAGTTCACAGAAGCCTGTCCGTAAAGGAAAGTGCTGATATTCGGATCGCCAGGATAATAGCTTAAGTATTCCTGGGCGATATTGGGTGCCCCACTCGTTACCGATGAGTTTAACCAGTTTAACACATAAGTGTTGCTTGCTTTATCATATGAGCCAACATTGTAGTAAAATGGTGAGTAAGCCATCGACGAATCAAAATAAGAATACCTATTGGTACTAAAAATCGATTTGAACGAAAGACCCTCGGTAAAAAAATCGAGCTTCTGGTTAAGTTCCAATTGTGCCGACATCCGCGATTCCGTTGAGTTTTTATGTCCACGAAGCAATGCAGCATAAGGGTTATTGTATAAAATACTGTTTACCCCCGTACCACCTGTGTTTCCGAATAAAATATGCTGTGCGTTTTGATTCGCAGCATCAGCAGGAAAATAAGCGGGAAATAAAACCGGACTGGTGTGCACCGCAATATTATAAAGATCGGTAGAAAAACCTCCATCAGTAGCCAAGGGGCCATTGTATTCGCTAAAATTACCAGATAAACGCACCACCAGTTCAGTAGTTTTGCCTAAATCAATATTGATGTTGGAACGTAACTGGTAATTACGGAATTTCACATTATTGTAGTTATTGTTCCGGTCATCCTGGTTAAGCACACCGTTATCCAGGTTGTAAGAACCTGCAATGTAATATCTGGCTACACCACCACCGCCGCTTACGCTCATGTTGGCACGCTGTGTGTTGGTTCGTTTTTTGAACAAAAGTCCTAACCAATCAACCGCTGGATAAACGTATTCATTATAACCAGGGCTTTTATTAATTGTAGCCTGTGTATTGATAATCTGATTAGGTGTAAATTTAGGATCCATTCCCCTACCAACCGAAGCTTCATTGAACAGTCTCATATAGGTAATCGGATCAGCAAGTTCCAGGTTCTGGGTCGATTGCGAAGAAGAATTTTCCAATCGGAAACTGATTTTAGCCTTACCTTCTTTACCAGATTTGGTAGCGACCAAAATAACGCCATTTGCCCCCCTGGCACCATACAAGGCTGTAGCACTGGCATCTTTCAGGATCGAAAAACTTTCGATATCATCAACCTGTAAACGTGCAAGATCAGAACTGGTTAACTCAACATTATCGATCAGGATAAGGGGATCCTGTTTATAACCGAAAGTTGTTACCCCACGGATGAAGAACTGTGAGTTATCCTGTCCGGGTTGACCGCTGCGCTGATAACCAATTACACCTGCTATCTGACCAGAAAGTGCATTGGTTAAATTGCTGGAAGGTATTTTAAGGTTGCCCACTTTTACCGTGGTAACTGAACCTACTAAAGCTTCTTTACGCTGTTTTTGCCCCAAAGCAGTAATCACTACCTCTTCAGACAGCATATTTTCTTCGGTTAACCTGACGTTGATTACATTGGCCGTACCAACAGTTATTCTTTGCTCTCTGTAACCTACATAAGAAAACCGAAGTACCTCGCCGGACGCTACATCAAGCACAAACTTTCCGTTATTATCGGTCTGTGTACCTACGTTAACCTTATTCACTACCGCTACGGTTACGCCGGGCAGCCCGGCCCCTAATGTATCGGTAACCTTACCCGTAATGGTTTTCCTTACAGCCTGGGAATATCCCTTTTCGGGCAGTAAAATCAGTAAAAATACAAGCAGCGAACCTATCGTTATCAATGCGTTTTTTACCCTGTCAGACACCAAAAAGTGCCCGTAAAACAAAAATAATTGCTTCATTTGCTAATCAGCTTTTAAATGATGAATTAAAAAATTGTAGATAGATGTTGATCGGCAGGAATTATGCCTGCTCGAGATCATGTAAACCTGCCGTCCATGCTTTAACTTCAGAAAGAAGGGTTTGCATTGCTGCACAATAAATGGTAAAATTTCTCATATTTCAGGATTATTTGGTTAATGAAAACTAGTTCAGCTATAGGAATGGTTCAATGTTGTTCATTTCCATTTAAGAACAATACGAATTAAACGGCCGCAGATCAACTATACTATCCTATACTATCCTAGTATTTTCGGATGCAATTATAAAACAAAATATTTAACAATCCAAATGGCATAACAAAAATATATAAGCAACTGAAATACAGCGCTAAGCAAGCAGATAAGGAGAGAAAATTAAAAAGACAAGTGCCATCATAAAAATGAGTATCACATGATAGTAGTATCTATTCTGCCAGGGAATAATCTCAATTTTATGATCAAGTACTAAATGGTAGGCATTTTGATTGGGGTATAATTTCGAAATGCCCAGCATCAATAAAACCGTAATGATGAATATGATGGCCAGGGTGTGAAGATAATGCAGATGAATAGAAAACACCCACTCGCTCATTACATAACAGCAAATAAAGAAAATCATCCCGATTTTTGCGGCAACGGGCGGCATCTTTTTTGTAATAAAACCAATAAAGATGATGGTAAAAATCGGCAGGCTAAAAATAGCACTGATTTTCTGCAGATACTCATAAAAGCCATGTTTGGAAAAAATAATAAAAGGCGCAAAAAACACCGCAAACAATGATACCGAAATCTGAAACAGGCGTCCGGTTCGCAGTAAACTTTTGTCAGTTAACAGACGTCCCTTTCTCTCCATAAAAGGCTTATATAAATTAAGCAAAAACAAGGTACTTGAACTGTTCAGGCCTGCATTAAAGGTGGTAATGGCCGCACCAAAAAGTACACAGGCTGATAAGCCCATTAAAACAGGTGGCAATACATCCTTAATCAATAAGGGAAAGACCTGGTTGGTATTGGTTAAAACCGGATATAAATGAACCGCAATTAAACCGGGAATATTGATCAGCAAGGGGCAGAGTAATTTGGCGAAACAGGTTAATGCAATTCCTTTCTGGCCCTCCGCTAAACTTTTGGCCGCCAGTACCTGCTGAATAATATACTGCTCCATGCCCCAATAATAAAGATTTACAATGAGCATGCCGGTAAATAGCGTAGAAAAAGGAACGGCATCCTGATTACTGCCAATAGCATTGAGGTGTTCTTTTTTGGTAGAAAGCACCGTTGAAAGTCCGTTGAAAAAATCGCCTTGCCCCAGGTAACGTAATCCGTAATATGGCAACGCAATAATGAGTACCAACATGCCTGCACTCAACACCGTATCAGAAATGGTAATGGCCTTAAAACCACCCAAAATGGTATAAATGGAACCAATTAATCCCATTATCCATACAAATATCCAGATACTCTCCCAATAAGAAAGGTGAAAACGGGAAAGATCGATCAGGTTGCTAAAGGCAACTGCACCACCGTAAAGTACCGAGGGCAGCAGGTTAATGATATAACTGAAAAGAAAAATCACCGAAACGAGTGTTTTGGTCTGTTTATCGTAACGTTTCTCCAGGAAATCGGGAATGGTGCGGATACCGGTTTTAAAATAAATGGGAATGAAAAATTCTGAAACAATAATCATAGCCAGAATAGATGAAATCCCCCAGCCAATTACCGACATGTTATTGATGTAAACCGATTCGTTTTCACCGATAAACTGATTGGCGCTGATGTTGCTGAAAAATAATGAAGCACCAATAATAATGAAGCCGTTGGTTCGGTTGGCAAAGAAAAAACCATTGACGGTTGACCGCTGCGCCTTCCGGGTTTTGAGGTAAGAAATCATGGCGGCCAATACCGTGAACAAGATAAAACTGATAATGGCTAAGGTTCCCACGGGATGGTATTAAAGTGAATTCCTTCTGATCAGTTTATTCTCCATTACCTGCTTAATGGGCTTGAGACTAAGTACAAATTCGGCAGCCAGGCGGCCCATGTGTGCAAAATCTATAGAAAAGGTGGTAATCCCATCAAAAATAATCTCTTTAACATTATCATCATTGTGTGAAAGGATCCCCAGATCCCTGCCCACTTTTAGCCCTTTTACCTTGGTATCCTTTAACATTTCCCAAAGTTCGAGGTTGTGTATGGTAAAATAAACCTTATCGGGTGCGATACTCCCGGCCTCGTAACTGTTTTTAACTACCCCGTTAATGTTAAATTCCTTAATAAAGCGCTTAAAAGAAGTCAATACTTCGCTGGGTTCGGCAGATGAAGGTTTAAAAAAGAACACAAATTCTGAAAAATCCTTAATTCTTGGTGCCAGTTCTAAAAAAGCATTGTAAGAAGCCTTTTCAAATTCCTGAACAATGTAGGAATATTCACCTTTCAGTTTTACATAACGGTCAACGATCAACAGTTTTTCTTTTGGCAACTGCTCCAGTACATCTTTAGCCTCTTTACTTTCTATTGGTGCAATTACATATAAGCCGTATTGCCCCTTATTGCTGTTGATAATCGATTCGAAAACATTAAAATTATTATGGTGGAAATATACATCAACCTGGATGTTATCGCCTAAATGATTACGGAAATTTTGGTAAAAAGTTTCCTGAAAGGTATCAAAAGCGTAAATCAGTAAACATACTTTAAGGTGCTGTTCGGTATCATCAGTGGCTACAAAATAGCCCATCCTATTTTTAGATTCTAAAATACCCCTGTTAATCAGATCTTTATACGCTTTACCAATGGTTTCTTTGGCAAAGCCGGTTTCGCGCATCATTTCATTAACCGAAGGCAACATATCGCCTTTGGTAATTAATTTATGATTAAGGCTATTGATAATTCCCTGTACAAGCTGTTCGTGTTTCGAGAAAGAATTTATGATGCTCAAATCTTTAATTTCATTGAACAGCTTTTCCTTATTCATGTAGCGATATTTGGTTTAATCGATTTATAAGCAGTTAATTTGTCCGAAATATATAAATTTAATGGAGATAATTGATAAAAATTTAAGAATGATCGCCCTTTCTACTTTATTGTTATCATTAGCTGCTTCACCAACAGAAATTATTTAAGCATCAGTGATGTGCCACATAGTAACATCCGGCAGTACCTAAACTACAGTTATTTGGCATTGGTTAAAACTTTTAACGACGTCAAAATGTTATTTTAGAAAACAGAAAAGAACATGGGAATTTTAAGAACAGCCATCATTGGCGCAGCAGTGTATGCAGGCGTAAAATATATCACGAAAAAAGATCCAGTTACCGGACAATCAATCGTTGACGAATTATTAGATCGTGCACCACAGTGGGCCGACAAAGCAAAAGGTTATACAGAAGACCTGAAAAGCAGGGTAAGTAACGCCGCTGAAGATTTGGCGAGATGAATACCTGAGAAAAATAAGGAGCCCGAAGAGGCGAAATATTTATTTCTCTGATCAACAAAAAAGTCCCGATTTGAAACCGGGACTTTTTTGTTTTAGTATCAGATTGTAAAATCCGACACCCAGATCGGGTGAGATTTTGGGATTAAAAAGCATCAAACCAAAGTTTGGTGGTTAATAAGTCTGCTCCCTGACTGCTCACCGCATTTTTATAATTCTGCCCGTTTAACGATTGCTCTGTTCCGGGATAGATAAAACGTACAGGAATTTTACCATTCAAAACCGTATTTACAGAGGCCGTTAACTGTGGATAATCTAACCTTCTCTGCTCTGCCCAGGCTTCTAATCCCTGACCAAATAATGCTATCCATTTTTGCTCCCCAATTGATTTTTTATAATTGGCAGCATCATAAACTACTCCAGATTGCCTGATGTAATCTTCAACTACAGTTCCACCAACATTATACTGTAAAAAAGATGCCCTGATGGCCTGCTTGTATAAATCTTCAGCATCTTCGGCAGTGAAACCTCTTGCTGCTGCCTCTGCCCTATCAAAAAGCAATTCTGCATAACTAAAAATTACCGCCGGAGCCTTGGCATCTAAAAAGTAAGCGCCAGGTTTAGAAGAATTTGCCAAACCTATTGCACTTGCTTCAGAGTTGGTAGAACCATTTGGAATCCCCACATAAACCTGCGGCGTAACGTTTTCCGTTTTACTGGCATAAAGGGGTAACCTTGGGTCGCTCAGGGAAAACAGTTTATCAACAATGGTCTTACTGATCCGGTAATCATTTCTGGTTTCGAACGAAGCGGCTACCGGGTTCTGCTGAGGCGATACATCATATTTAAATATGGCATTTTCTGAATTGCTGCTGATGTATGCACCGCCTTCTGCCTGTATTTCATCAATCACCTGTTTGGCTTTAGATGGATCTTTATCTGCAATACGCAAGGCAATACGAAGCCTCAATGAATTGGTAAACTTTTTCCATGAGGCAATATTGTTGCTATAAATCACATCACCGGCAATCACCTTTCCTGCAGGGTCTAGAGCCGCTTGCGCCGATTTCAAATCGCTTAAAATACCATAATAAACATCCTTTTGTTTATCGTAAACCGGGGTAACAAACTGTTTTATTTTCCCTGCCTGCGAGTAGGGAACATCGCCATAAGCATCCGTAAGCAATAGAAATGTCCATGATCTTAAGATAAGTGCAACACCTTTATAGTTCGAATTTCCCTGTGCATCTCCCAGTTCGATAATTTTATTAAAACCGGCAATACTTTGGGCATAACCTGTTGACCATAGTGCGGTAAAACTACTGTTTGAATAAATAAAACGGTCTTCTTCTGTATACTGCACCTTGGCCCATTGCTGCGCAAAAAGCAAACTGGAATTCATGTTATTGGCTACGCCCCAATAGGTATCTGCTGTTGCCTTTGTAGTTCCGGTAAGCAGATAATCTGGCTGCGTAATTTCTGGTGCATTGGGGTTAATATTCACCTCATCCAGCTCTTTTTTGCATGATACAAAGGCAATTGCCAAAATGGCCAGTATATATATATATTTATTTTTCATGATGGAAATATTTTAAAATTTAACATTGAGGTTGATACCATAACTGCGGGTACTTGGATTTGATAAGCTCTCTAAACCCTGACCATTACCAGTATTAAAGGCCACTTCCGGGTCGATATCGACGGTATTGCGATGGATAATCCACAGGTTACGGCCAACAAGTGATACCGAAACGCCTTGTAAACTTAACGGACGCAGCCATTTGGCAGGCAGGTTATAGCTTAATTTCACCTCACGGAGTTTTACATAAGATGCATCGAAAATATTTGCTTCATCTATGTTTCTAAAGGTTTTGTAATACTGTTGAGCGGGCAATATCTTCTCATTACGCTTGCCATCAGCGGTTACGCCATCAAAAATAATCCCGTCATCATACACCGTAACACCTGCAGGGGCGGTTCCAGTTACCCTTACTGTTCCATTGGCTTTATTGTTATCTGGATAATAATAGGAAATACCGCCATATTCAGCTGCCCTTCCGGGAAGTGTGGAAGCCAAAACGCCGGTATAAGTTCCTGTGGCGTAAGTTCCATTGTAAATAGAACCGCCAAAACTGGCATCAACCAATACACCTAAACTGATACCTTTATAACTAAAAGTATTGTAAACGCCCCCAATCCAATCTGGTGTGTATTTGCCCAACACCTGCTTGGTTGGATTTGTAGCCGGCGCACCCGTAGCGTTAACAATGATGTTGCCATTGCCATCTCTCAAAAAAGCTGTCCCGAACAACGATCCATAGGGCTGACCAACCGTTGCAATTACCTGGGCCGAATTTGTGGCCACTACATAATTGGTCAGCAGTTTTTCAGCATCGAGTTCAATTACCCTACTTCTGTTTGCCGCAAAATTGAAATCTACATCCCAGGTAAAGGCTTTTTTAACAGGGGTGATGCCTAATTGTGCTTCAATACCTTTGTTGTTGATTTTACCGGCATTAAGCAATTTAGAGCTAAAACCTGTACTCTGACTTACATCAGCAGCTAAAATCTGGTTGTAACTATTGGTATTGTAAGCACTGAAATCAAAACGTAATCTTTTATTGAAGAAAACCGCTTCAAGCCCAAGTTCTGTAGAAGTAGTAGTTTCTGGCTTTAAGTTAGGATTCAGGTCTATAGAACCTGTGGTAAGCTGAGGATTGCCATAAAACGGCGCACTAAATACATAAGTGTTGATTAAACGGTAAGGATCTGCATCTTTACCCACTTTAGACCAACCACCACGTATTTTTAAATAGTTAAGGGCTTCGCTTTTGATATCAAAAGCTTCTGTGGCCACAAAACTGCCGTTAAATGAGGGATAAAAATATGACCTGTTCTGTGCAGGCAAAGTAGACGACCAATCGTTACGTGCCGTTATGTTGGCAAAAAGGTAATTCCTGAAGCCGATCTGTCCGGAAGCATAAACACTATACGATTTTAAGCGCGATAAATTATTGGATGAAACCAGGGGATCGCGGGAGTTTTTCAGGTTGTAGAGCCCTGCAATAGCCAGTTTAGGTGCGCTCTGGTCGTTTTGCTCGATGTATTGCCTGCGGATATTGCCACCTCCCAATAATTCTAAGCTAAAATCTTCATTTAATTGTTTGTTAAAGTTTAAGGTTGCATCGGTGTTATTTTCGTTTACGGTAAAGGCACTTTCGGTATAAGAACCAAAAGGTGTTCCATTGGTACCATAGGCGATTCTAACCTTACGCCTGTCATTGTAGTAATCCGTTCCGGATCTGAAATTGAAATCAAGTCCATCGATAATTTTATAATTAAGCGCTAAACTTCCAATAATCCGGTTACGGTTTTGCGACACCGTATTTTCATAAGCTACCCAATATGGATTGCTATAATAGCTATTGTTCCAGTTAAACGTTTTTCCGTTTTCATCTAAATAATTTTTCAGCTGATTAATATCTACCTGACGGCCAAACCAGGTAAATTGCAACATGGTACTGGTTGATCTTGAACCGCCTGTACCCGGCAAATTATCCGAACTCAACTTGCTGTAATTTGCATTAGCCGTTAAAGTTAGTTTTGGTGTTATTTTTAAAGAAGTATTTAATACGAATGAATTTTTGCCCTGTCCGGAATTAGGCACAATCCCAACTTGTTTAAGGTTATTGTAGGAGATCCGGTAATCATATTTCTCGCCTGCATCTGCAACAGATATACTATTATTAAGCGAATACCCTGTTTGAAAGAAATCGCGAACATTATCAGGATGGGCTACGAACGGAACCGCTACACCTTTTGAAAAAAACTGTGGAATTAATCTGCCGTCCATTTTTGGTCCCCAGCTCTCATCTACCCCATCATTAATGCCCTTACCAGCACCATCCACATAACTGAATTTACCTTCCGATCCCTGTCCAAAAGCATTTTGATAAACCGGCAGGGTAAGCAAAGTTTCCAGTACGGCATTGGAGTTAACCTCAATGCCCAATCCTTTTTTTGATTTACCAGTTTTAGTTTTGATAAGAATTACCCCTGCGGCAGCCCTCGAACCGTATAATGCAGCCGCATTTGGCCCTTTTAATACACTGATTGTTTCTATATCTTGCGGATTGATATCTGAAATGGCATTTGCATAATCCCTTGCACCTGCAGAATTCAATTGCGAATTATCTACAGGAATTCCATCAACCACAAATAAGGGCTGGTTATTTCCAGCTATAGAGGTTTCCCCTCTGATGACCACACGGGATGACCCCATGCTCCCCTGGCTATTGGTTACCCTTACACCCGCAATTTTTCCAGCCAGTGCATTGACCAGATTGGACTCTTTAGCTTCAGACAAATCCTGCCCTTTTAACTCCTGAACAGCATAACCGAGTGATTTTTTCTCTCTGGAAATGCCTAAAGCTGTCACCACAACTTCATCTAACGCATTATCGCTTGATTGAAGAATGACCGAAATTGGCCCGTTTTTGCTGATCTGTATCTCCTGGGTTTTAAAACCGATATATGAAAACACTAATGTGCCCTTTTCGGGTACACTAATGCTAAAGGCACCATTGCCATCACTAATGGTAGTTAGTTTAGTGTTTTTTATAAGGATGGATACGCCTGGGAGTGTCTCGCCATCTGCCGACTTCACCGTTCCTGTTATGGTGGCATTTTGAGCAAATAGCTGCTGTGTAATAACAAGCAGCAAGATAAATGCTATTGATTTAAAATTAGTAAACATGTGTGGGTAATTAATGATTAGATTAAGGATAAAATTTGGGCAAAACAATTCCACCACGGCTAAAAACCGTGTTTTATTAAAGAATAATAAAGAGTGGTTAGATCAAAAGCCTGTTAAAGTAGCGTTACTTTAACAGGGCATACGCATTCGAAAATATGCATTAGGCTTTGAACCAATGGATTTTAATTCGTCTGTTTTTTTCATATCAATGGTTTTCTATAAAACATATTACCTATCAAAAGCAGCATTGGGGTTAAAAAAAAAGCACCCCTTAAGTCAGAAGTGCTCCGTATATTTTAGATAAGGATAACAAACAACTGACTTAACTACCCCAGATTCATCCGGGATGGAATTAGCACCATTTCTAAAAATTAGATGGTTGCTAAGGCTTCACAGGGCCATTCCCTCCGCCTTTCTTGATAAGTATTTTAAAATAACTGGGGCAAAGGTATAATTAATTCCATTTATCCTATAGTTTTTATAGATATTTATTAAAATATTTTTTCTTTGCCTATTCCAATCCGTATATTTGTCGACTAAATTAGTAGATTAACATATATCCCAATGAGTATAAAAACCTTATTAACTGCCGCACTGGCCATATCAACCTCCATAACCTTTGCTCAGGATCAGGCAGTTTTAGCCAATAACCAACAGGCAAAGGCCAAAGAAAAAAAAACAAAGGCATTCGTTGCGCTGGGCAACTGGCGCGGTGTGGCGAAAGTAAAGGAGGGGCTTGAAATTCCTTTCAATTTTGAGATCAATGAAAAAGGCGGTCAGCAGAAATTGTATTTCCGCAATGCGGAAGAAAGTTTTGAAGGTGGTGTGGTCAAACAAACAGCCGATTCAATTTTTGTTAAACTGGATCAGTTTGATAACGAACTGGCATTTGCAATAGATGGAGATCGGTTAACAGGAGCTTTACGCAAACAGGATAAATCCGGAAAACCATTAATCATTAATGCCGAACGCAAAAACTATCGTTTTGAAGCAGATAGACCTGCATCAGCCGACTATTCAGGAAGTTATGATGTAATTTTTACAGCTCCAAGTGGCAAAGAAGAAAAAACAGTAGGCCTGTTTAAACAAATAGGAAACAAACTAACCGGAACTTTCCTGCGTGTAACAGGTGATTCTCGCTATCTTGAAGGTATTGTAGAGGGCAATGGATTTCAGCTTTCGAGTTTCATCGGCTCCTCTCCTGCTTACTACAAAGGAACTTTCGGGGCAGATGGTACTTTAAAGGGCGAGGTTTTAAGCGCAAGAGGCAGCCAGCCTTTTAGCGGGAACAAAAATAAAGATGCAGCCCTGCCTGATCCTTATCAGCTCACCTACCTGAAAAAGGGATACAAAACACTCGATTTCAGTTTCCCTGATGTAAATGGTAAAAAGATTTCCTTAAAAGATGAAAAATACAAAAACAAAGTAGTGATTTTAACCATTACCGGAAGTTGGTGTCCTAACTGCGTTGATGAAGCTACTTTTATGGCGCCATGGTATAAAAAGAATAAAAACCGCGGCGTAGAAATTATCGGTTTGCATTACGAGCGTTCTACTGAACCTGAATATGCAAAAAAAGTAATGGGCCGTTTCCGTGAACGATTTGGTATCGAATACGATCAGGTTTTGGCCGGAACAGCCGATAAACAGGCAGTATCTGAATCATTGCCTGCACTTGATTCTTTTTTATCTTTCCCAACCACCATTATAATCGATAAACAGGGAAATGTGGCCCAAATCCATACGGGTTTTAATGGCCCCGCCACCGGTAAATTTTACGATGAATTTGTGAAAGAATTCAATACTGAAATTGATTTGCTGTTGAAGAAATAAGTATCGTAACTCGCTTCCTATATGTCATTCTGAACGAAGTAAAAAATCTTTTACACAAAGGTTAAATATCGGTCGGTGAGGCACCGACCAATAGAATAAGCATAGTCTTTCATAGCGTTAACCGTATACATAGCCCCGGGCGAAGCGGCATCCCTGAAGCGCAGCGTAAGGTTATGGCGGAGAACGGGAACGAACGTTAATCGTTGCTGATGACACTGCGCTCCAAAAAAGCATTTTTTTTCCTTTTTTGGAAAGCAGGTGCAGTACCTTTCGGTTCCGGCAGCCCTTCTTTTCGCTTCTATCTTTTTGTGAACGTAATCGTGTAATGATAAGCTCTGCAACAAAAAGGATAGCCGCTGCAAAAAGGTTTATTTAACAAAGGTCTTTACAGGAAACAAAATAACGTTTCATACTTTATTGGTTTGTTCTTAGCACTAACCGCATTTTTAGCCCCGGGCGAAGCGGCATCCCTGAAGCGCAGCGTAAGGATATAGCTAAGCACGGGAAGAATCTTTAATCGTCGCGAATGGCCCTGCGCTCCAAAAAATGTATGATTTAGTCATTGGTCCGTGAGACACCAGCTAATAGAAAAATTTAAATGAAGGTCCTTCGACAGGCTCAGGATAACAGTTTCAGTCATTTAATACAGGCTATCTCACATGCTTTAAAACAAACTCAACAATTGTTTTCTTTGGAACCACAACTGTAGACGTGCGGCTGAACCTGGCAATATTGATTCCGTAAAAATGACCTTTCCAATCAAAAACAGGCGATCCACAATCGCTGGCTAGAATAGCGGCATCATGTGTGAAAATAGCATTGAGACCATCTCTTCGCTCTGATTTCCCTCCTTCAAATTTGTCTGCCGGGTGATTGGAAAGGGATTGTCCCCTTCCGTCAAGCTTGAATGTTTTGCTCATTTTGCCAGATGCATTCGCCCATTCGAAGGTAACTTCATCACCTGCCCAATATTTTAAGATTTCGGGCGCAAATTCATTCGCTTTTCTAATCATTTTTCCATTAATGCTGATGAGTTCATCGCCAACTTTAATCCCTGCTCTTTCTGCCGGGCTACCTTCTTTAATTAAGGAAAACTGTACAGGACTAGAATTGTATACCACCATGGCGCCTAAATAAGGCTGACTATTTATTTTTGGCAAGTTAAATAGCTTACTACCTAAAACACTGCGCATTACCTTGCCAGCGGGAGTCATACTATAAAGCAGCTTACCCATTTCTATTTTAAGGGTATCTGCATTGGCGAGATTTAAATCAATTCCTCCGTTTATATGCTGTTCAAGCGCAAATAAGGCCAAATCATTTTCCTGATCTTTTCCAACGAGCTTAATAGGAATTCTGGTTCCACTCATCTCATATTTTGCCTCTTCGCCAGCCATCGTATTTTTACTCAGCAAAAACTGTTTTTTAATGCCGCCCGCTGTTTTAACATTTAACAAACAGGCATCAATTTGCTGCTGTTGTCCGTTAAATACGCTTGTGATAAGGAAGCAGGCATTTATAAGTTTCGGATTACCAAAATCAGGATGTAAGGCTTTTTGTCTACTTTCTTTCTGCAATTGCGGAGACAAAGAATCGACTTCAACAAAATTCGTTTCTGCAGGAAAAGAAGTGAAAAGCATTTCGCTTTTCAGGGCTGTCCAATAACGGCGATAGAGATCAACAGGAATTTCAAAATTCATATCTTCTGAAACATCAATGGCGCTGTGCAGCCCGATTACGCGGCCATGATAATCAAACAAAGGTCCGCCGGAATCACCCGGTTCCATTTTACAGGTGGAGCGGATAAAACCATATTCATTTTTCACTTCTGCAACATGGCCCAATCTTAAGGTTGGCAGGGCCTGGTTCAGGCTTTCCGGATAAGAAATACCGATGCAAGGTTCATTTTTGATTAAACTAGCCGAATATCCCATCTCCGCAAACGGATAGGTACCTTTATCGGTAATTTTCATCAGACCGACATCGGGAATCCCCGGGCTTTTTTTATTCTCTATTTTACCCAGTGCTATTGCGATGCATTCCTTTCCAGACGGAAAAAAAACTTTATAATTTTTACCTGGCAAAATGGTGTGTGCAGCCGTCAGGATGTAACCGTCTGCACTTACTACCACGCCGCTAAACTGTGCACTTGTTCTTTGGTTCTGCTGTACATCAAAACCCCACATCCGCACGCTGGCCGGGTATGCTTTTTTAACTGCCCGGGTAATGGTACACTGAAATTTCGCTACCTGCTTCTTTTGGGCAATAACGTTTAGGCTAAACAGCAACCCGAAGGTTGCTGTTATGGCCGTTAGATAGTTATTCATTATTTTTTATGATTTTGGGCGGTGGCTTAGTTGAAAATTTCAGCAAGCTTTTTGTTTAATGGTTCGCCACGAAGACCATTTCCGATAATCTTGCCCTGTGCATCTACCAGAAAACTGGCAGGTACTGCACGTACTCCATACAAACGGCCCACTTCGTTGTTCCAGCCTTTCAGGTCAGAGACGTGGATCCAGTCTAAACCGTCTTTTTCTATCGCTTCCAGCCAATTCTCTTTCACATGATCCAATGAAACCGAAATAATCTCAAAGCCCTTATCTTTATAAGTTTGATATTGCTTCACCAGGTTCGGATTTTCTGCCCTGCATGGACTGCACCAGCTTGCCCAGAATTCAACCAATACCACTTTTCCTTTAAAACTGGCTAACGAAACGGGCTTGCCAACCACATTGTTCTGGGTAAAAAGAGGTGCTGGATTTCCAATAGCAGTGATGCCACTTGCGGCCATGCGCTGTGCCAATTCTTTACCCATATCAGTTTCACGGTATTCTTTGTTTAATGCATTAAAAATCGGTTGAACTTTGGCCACATCTACCTTGCTTCCTGCTGCTTCTGAAAGTGCCACCAACGCGAAATAGGACGTTGGATGTTCTTTAGCAAATTGAAACTGTTTGTCGGTTCTGTTCTGAATATTTTTTCTGAAACGCAGATCTACCGCTTTCATATAGGTGGTATCTTTCTGCTGCTCGGGCGTTCCTTTGTTAAAATCGATATTAACCGCTTTGGTAAGCGCCATAATGGTACCGCCAATGGCTTTATTATAGGCGTCGTATTCCTGGTATACCTTTGAACCCGTAAAAACAGCATTATCTAAAGAATCTTTCGACCTAATGTTAACCTGCTCTTTCCCAAAGTAAAAGTAAATCACGTCACCCGTATAAACGGCCTTGTTTTTACCCGCACCAGTATGATCCAGGGCCATGCGGGCATAGGCATTACCTGAAATATGTCCGGAAAATTTGAAACTTCCGTTAACAAGCGCCACGGAATCTTCATGACTGACACCATTATCCATATAATCGATATAGGCTTTTGCCGGTGCACCGAGCGTTCCTATTTTTCCGGTTAAACTGAAGTTTGGCGTTTGCGCCCAGCTCAAAGCTGGGCATAAAAGGGCTAGTAAAATTATTTTTATATTGTTCATTTGTATTTTTTTTAAGGTTATAATTTCATGAGGCTGCGCATTACCTGTAATTCAATCTAATTTGTCACGTTGAGCTTAGCCTGTGCTGAGCTTGACGAAGTATCGAAACGTTTTCAAATGACATTTTAAACCGTTCCTTAGACAAGCTCAGGACGACAATTCTAAAGATAGGACAGCCTCATTGATCAAGATTATTTTCTAATTGCGATATCTACAGGAGCGCCTGGAATACCTTCAATTTTTTTAATCAATGCTCCGTTCATTCCTGTTGCTATATTCAAAAAAGTAACGGTTTCTTCTGTTCCTACCATTAAGCTTTCTTCATCTTCGCTAAGTTTTAACATCGAAATTGTTTTTCCGGCAAAACTGGTCACCAGTTCCCTTAACTCTTCGTTTACGGGATTATATCGATAAACTTTGCTGCCATTGGCCATGTAGATAACGCCATTTTTGGCGCCACTCCATTTGGTGTTTTCATTAATCAAGTCCTGGCGTACAAATAAGCGCTTATGTTGCGGGGTAAAGGTAAATGGCCCATTAAACTGGACGTTAAACTTGAGTTCATAGATTTTACCATCTGTTCCTTTGCAATAAGCAAAACAATCAGCGTTGTTAAGTTGCTCCAAATGAACCAGGTCCATCCCCACATTCAGCGGATCAAAAACACTGGTAGTTATTGAATATTGGGTACCAAAATACACAGGCGCGCCATACAGATTGATCCGCACAAATTGTTTTCTGTTACGGTCAAATCCGATAAAATAAGTGGCTGACTGAGTGAAACTCATCACAAAAGATGGAGCAAGTTCATAATCACCATCAGCAGGTAAACCGAACATGCCGTAAGTAGCTGCCTGATCCCAGGTGCTGGTGGTACCCCCATAAAATTTACCATTCACAACCCCCATCATTACGCCTTGCGGATGCGAAATTAGTGACCCCACTTGCAAATTATCTGGTGGCGTAAAGAAATTATCCTTTAAAGTATTTGGATATTTTGGATCCTCCTGCATGGTATTGGGCTCCAGCCTGATGCCGCCGTTTTTGGTAATGATCCAGTAACCTAACAAAGTACCGCCGGTAAATGTATTCCTTAGCAGGAACAAATTGGTAGGGTTTGGTGGCAAATCTTTACCCTGCATGGCACGGTACAAACGCGCCTGTACAATACCATCTGGCTTTACAAACGAAAACTGGGTGATTCCATTTTCAATGCTTAACACGGTTGTGCCTTTAGCAAATTCAGTTCCCCCGTCAATATAAAATTTATGGAAATACTTCATCCCGTTTGCTTTGTTGTAAACGGTAAGGCGGGCAGGATACCTTTTGGCCTGCAAACCGAAAATGATCCTTAACGCAGGGCCGGTATATAAAACATCATTCCCCTCAATTACGCTAATTCTCCATTGAAGCTCTACATTTGCTGCATCAACACCTGCTATTTTGGGTTTGATGATTAAGCTGTCGCCAACATTAGCGGTGTAAACAGAATCGAGGTTGGCCACTTCAGGCGCTATCGGCATATCGATATCGTAATTGCCCAGATCTTTATGACATGCGGCTAAAGAAAGTACACCAATGATAAGGATGATTAATTTTTTCATGTTCATGTTCTTCGAATTAAATAACCTCATTGCCATTTTCATCTATAAAATAATATTTACCGTTCTGCATGTTTTTTCTTAAAAGCGTTTTTTTAGCCGGATTGCTCTTATTGTAGAAGTAATAGCTATTGGTATCGCCTGGGGTCACTTCTTCGATAACATAACCTTTGGTGGCATTTTTAGCTACCCAGTTAAATGGATTGTTTAACATGGTGGTCAATAAACCGATATAATACAGGTTTTTCGGGGCATCAAGTCCATCGGTAGTAAGAGAAGTCTGCGCTGTTACCAGAATAAACAATTCGTGTTTGGTTCTTGAGTAAGGGGGTAACGGCCAGGTATCCCACCAGCCTGGTTTTTCCAATTTGGATGAGAATACTACTTTGGCCCTGATTAAGTAAGGGTTTTCGATACCCAGATCCGCCGTTCCGGTTAGTTTGATCAGTATTGAAACCGATCTGTTTTCCAGTTGCCGGTCTTTATTATAAATCACCACCGGAATATAACCTGTTCCTTTATTCGGAAGAATAGAATATTGCGGTTTCAAAACCTCATAATGTAAGCCCGGCGTAGCGGTAGAAGAATCGGCCTCTACGCGCGCACTGAATTTGCGATCTGCATTGGTTCTGATGCCAGATAGGCGTACCGGCAGCCATACGGTATCCTGCGCCAGTGTAGGGTTATAAGCAAATGTTCTTACGATGCTGTCTTTATCTCCGTTATAAATATCGAAGTACACATTTGCGCTATGATCGAAACGCATTTCTTCTGCTTTCTTGCAGGAAGCCAGACAAATGATTGCGAATATTAATATGTATATTTTCATAATTTTCGATTAATAAAAATTCAAATTGTTTTACCTTCCTCCATAAACCACCTCATCGTTAGGGAGAGGAAGTACGAAAATGTTATCGGAAGCCGGAATGATTACCCCGGTCTGGCCAACAATACCCCTGTTTAGCCTTTTATACATGTAAAACAACTGGCCTTCTGCCAACCATTCCTTACGTGCATCTTTCAGCAGCTCTTTTAATAGGTCTTCTTCACTATTGATGGATAAAGGATCGCCAATCTGTCTTGCTTCGCGAACCTGCTTAAGGTAATTTACAGCTTCGGTTGGATTACCTGCATATGAACATTCGGCGGCGATATAATACATTTCACTAAGCCTGATGGCAGGAGCCATCAAATAATGAAGGTTTGCATTTGCTTCAGCGCTTAGCGGATTTCGACGGTATTTAATAATATCATAAGATCGTGATGATTGGTTCGAGGTAGCAGACAACCAATATTTATAACGCGAGTCGCTTGCGCCAGCGGTAGCCTTTTCATAAATATAATCCGCAGCATCTTCAATCAGGTAAAAGCCTCGTGTACCACTTTGAAACCAATTGTCTTTGATTTCTTTTGCGGCGCCCGGTATATACCATCCAAAAACAAGTTCCTTGTAAAGAATACGGTCTTTTTTGGAATCTTCGAATGCCTCAAAATCACTCTTTGCCGTCCAGGGGAATTTTTTGGAGTTAATTACTTCTTTTGCATTCTGTAAGGCTTTAACTTTATCCTGTTTATAAAGATATACCCGGGCAAGCGTACCACATACTGCAAAATAATTTAAACGGTGCCTTCTGTTCTGTAAAAACAGACTTGGGTTGCGCTCTTCCGTATTTTTGAGTGTATCCGTAACTAAAGGATAGTTTACAATATATCCGGCACTGCGAATCGGATCGGCCGTTAACAATTGTTTAGCCTGCTCCAGATCTTTAATAATGAGATCAATCGTTTCTGATACAGTTGAAACTGGCGTAATCTCTTTGGTATATTTATTTGCATACGGAATGCCTTTAGCGGTGGGATTTCTAAGGTAAGAAGGCGCAAAAAGACGTAATAAGTCGAAGTGCAGATAAGCCCGTAAAGCAAGCGCCTCTCCTTTTATAATGGCATAATTACTGCCGCTAAAAATGTTCTTTTTTGCATCCACGTTTTCCAGAATCAGGTTACAGTTTACAATTGCATTGTATAAACCAGCCCAAATTTTGTCCTTCCGTTTAATAAATTCGCCATGTTTATAGTTGTACAGCGAGGTTTGCCTGTAATCCTGACCATCATCACGCATCGAAAAATTTTGTGCCAGTACTTCGGTTGTACCAAAGGTAAGTTCCTTGCCATACAAATCTGATTCTGTACTGCGGTTGTATACGCCGTTTATGGCTTCCATAAAACCACTTTCGGTACTGAATAAAATGGGTGCCGCGATTTCTGATTCCGGCTCAACTTCCAGCCATTTTTTGCAGGAGCTCGCTAATCCTGCTATTACGATGAGGCAGATCAACAATCTAATCTTCATATTTTTATATTTTAAATCCGTTAATTAATATCGCTTAGAAAGCTGCTCTGATAGAGAAGGTTAAACTCCTGGTAAATGGATAGTTAATCCCTCTTTCTTCTTTTACCGACGACCAACGCAGTACATCATTTGCCGTTACCTGAAACATCAGGCTTGACATCGACAATTTGGATGCGATTTTTTTATTCATATCATAAGAAAGGTTAACTGACTGCAGGTTGATCAGGTTATCAGGTTGTATGAATCTTGAGCTGACATCTGTTTCGCCGTTATCTGCTATGTTCTTATAAAAAGATAAGTCGCCGGGTTGCTTCCATTTTTGCTCAAATACCCTTTTATCTACATTATATCTTGGGTCGGCATTTTCAACACGTTCTACCAGGGTGAGGTTATATTTATCGCCTCCAAAAAAAGTTTGAAACTGTACATACAGGCTGAACCTTTTATAATTAACGGTACCGCCAAAGTAACCGCTCACTTTAGGGTTAGGATCGCCAATTACCACATAATCTCTTTTATCATAATCGTACGTCAGCGTGCCATCTTTTTTGATGTATAATTCACGTCCATTTTCCGGATCAATGCCTAAAGAGCGGACCCCATAAATGGCATTAAATGGTTGCCCTTCGCTAAACCTAAGCAATGGAATACCCCTGTAACCTCCATCATTCGGCTTTAAAGATTGTAGTTCGTCTGCCCGATCATTGTATTTCTTTAAGGCGTTTGAAATTCTTACCACTTTGTTTTTATTGGTAACCATATTAGCGTTCAGGTTTACCGACCACTCTTTGCTTCTTACCGCCTCAACGTTTATACCCAGCTCAGCGCCTTTGTTCTCCATATCGCCAAGGTTTTCTTTATAAGACAAAAACCCTGTTGACGGTGGCAATGTAATATCGGCCAGAATATCTTTGGTAAACTTTTTATATATCCTAGGCAAAATCATTACGCGGTCTTTAAACAGCCCAATGTCAACACCGATATCCGTCATCCTGGTTTTTTGCCAGCCCAGATTTTCATTACCATAACTGTTTACATTGGCACCTATGCCTGATGAATACCAGTTTCCGGTGTTATACTTATAGATGGTTTTGGATAAATAAGGATCAAATTCTACCGAACCGGTTAACCCTGTAGATGCCTTTATCCTCAGTTGGCTGATTACAGGGTTATTCTTCAGAAATTCTTCCTGATGTACGTTCCAGCCTAATCCGAACGACCAGAACGGAGCGAGTTTATTGTTTACACCAAATTTTGAAGAACCATCAATACGAACGGTCCCGTCCATCAGATAGCGGTTTTTGTAGGAGTAGTTTACTGTAAAAAACGAACCGAATAAACGGGCCTTTTCCAGCCTGCTCTGTGGTTTTCCATCTTCTGCATAACCTTTGGCAAAGCCAATGCTTGTAAAACGATCGTTGGCAAAGCCTACAGCCGTGAATTCTTTCTGATCGCGCAATTCTGTACGGGCATTCACACCCACCAGAGCATTAAAATAATTTCCACCGATCTGTTTTAACCAGGTTAACCTGATGTTACTGTCCCAATAGGTTTCTTTCATTTCCCTGTTGGTATACTCCCCTTTTTCATCAATTTTATCGGTGGTATACAAATAATATTTATTGGCTTGTGGCGAGGTGAAGATATCATCGGAATTAGCTCGTGTAGTTAAACTCATTTGCGCCCTCAACCTCAGGTCTTTTGCCACTTCTAAATCGGCAGAAAGGTTATCAATAATTTCGGTGTATTTGGATTTATTGAAACTGCTCAAATTGGCATCGAACAACGGGTTAAATACATACTCTTTTGATCTGTCCTGCTTTTCGTATACGTCCGAAATCCTCATGGCCATACCATTGGCATCTTTTAATGGATAATAAGGATTCATCCTTACATAATTGGAAAAATCGCCATAGGGAGATTCTGTAGCACCCACTTGTGTTACGGATAATTCATTTCTGAACTGAAGTTTTTTCACATTGTATTGAAAACTCATTCCACCCGAATACTGATCTCTTTCAGAGCCTTTCATCGCTCCGGGCCTGTTTTGATAGCGAAGGTTTACATTGTAACGAAATGCCTGCGAACCGCCATCAAGATTTACAGCATGTTTATGACCTATAGTATTGCGCAACGGTTGTGACAACCAGTAACTATTTACCCCGCCAACAACATTGGCTTTTTTATGGTAATAAATTTCATCCAGCTGATCTTGAGGCACCTGTTGTTTAGAAGAACTATACAACCCGGCCAAAACTTCGTAATCCAGTTTTTCAGCAGCATTTAAAACCTGGTAATCGGTCAGATCTGCCGCAGTAAGATTCAGTTCGTAGTTATATTCTACACGCAGTTTACCTTCCAGTGGCGTTTTAGTGGTAATTACAATTACACCATTGGCCGCGCGCGAACCATAAATTGCCGTTGCAGCAGCATCTTTTAAGGAGGTGACTGATGCAATCCGGTTCACGTCGAGATCAAATACTTTTTGCACGCTCACTTCATAGCCGTCCAGCATAAAAACCGGCATGTTCGCCGTTCCAAGAATATCATCTCTTCTCAGCACCTGCCCGTCACCGCTGGGCAGCGCAGAAGCTCCCCTCACATTGATGGAAGGAATCCGGTTAGGGTTTGAACCCGCGAGGTTATTGTCAATCAGTTTAAAGGAGGGATCGAAAGTGCCGATACTTTGCAGCAAATTCTGTGGATTTACCCTTCTCAGCTGTTCTCCGGATATGGTTACTGCATTACCGGTGTAGTTATCCTTTTTAATGGTTTGATAACCGGTAACCACCACATCGTTCATCTGGGTCATCTTCGAAGTAAGCTTAACGTTTAACGTTTTAGTACCCGTAACCTTGGTTTCAAATAATTCATAGCCTACATAACTGAAAACCAAAATGCTTCCATCATCAACATTGACTTTGAATTCACCTTTTTCATTCGTGATACCTACACTGGCACCGTTTTTAACCGAAACATTAACGCCGGGAAGGGTTTCACCAGTAGCCTTATCAGCAACCACACCCCTTACCTCGATTTTTACTGCTACCCGCGCTGCAACAACCGGTAAATTTTCTTTCGGGCTGATTACGATGGTTTTGTTAACAATGTTAAAGCTCAGATTTTGATCTTTTAGAGAAGCGTTCAGTGCATCGGTGAGTGATGTGTTATTAAACTCAACCGTGACCTCAGGTTTATCCTGCAGCAATTGCCCCTTATAAAAGAAAAAATAGCCTGTTTGCTTTTTGATCTCTTTAAAAACCTGTTTAAGCGAGGTTTTTCTTCGAGAGAGCGTTACTGTTTGCGAATAGGTGGCTGCCGACAAATGTAAGGCACCTACCAATAGTAAGATTGTAGTCAATTTCATGACCAATAAAATTTTAGTCTTTACCCTCCGCATGTCGCACACGGGGTTGTAAAGGGTAGTTAATTTCATACCTTTGTTATGAATGAGGTTAAAAAATAGCAGCTGGGTTTCGAAGCAAGCTGCTTGTCCAAATTTCTACCGGAAGCGTTGCCACGCTTTCGGTTTTTTTTAAGGTATTCCGTTTAAATTTCTGGTAGTTTTTTCATCATAAAGTTTAGTTAGTTTGTGAATTGGTTGGTTGATTTTGCGGCTGTTTAAAGAGAAGCCATTCTTATTTAATTTCCTGTTATGGTAAGCACCTTGCCTCTAGCATCAATATGAACGTGGTTAAGTTCCAATATTTGAAAAACCTCCGCAAGGTTGCTGTTTCTTGGTATTTCTCCTACGTATTTTTCCGATGTAATTTTGCCATGATAAACTACATCTACATCATACCAACGTGAAATCTGGCGCATAATGCTCTGCAGATCGTCGTTATCGAAAGCGAAAACATTATTTTTCCAGGCCATTTCTTTATCTATATCTACCTGCTCATTCAGCGATAACCTGGCACTGGCAGCATTTAATAGCGACTGCTCGCCCGGGTGTAGATTTACCGAACCCGATGGTGTACTCACTTTTACGGCGCCTTCTAACAGCGTAGTTTTTACAACAGTTTCATCTCTATAGGCGTTGATATTAAAATGCGTACCTAAAACTTCAACCGTTTGTGCCGCTGTTTTTACCCTGAAAGGACGTGCACGATCCTTTGAAACCTCGAAATAGGCTTCGCCATTTAACTCCACCAGTCTTTCATTTTTTGCAAAAGCATACGGATATTTTAAGGTTGTGGCTGCGTTCAACCAAACTTTCGTTCCGTCAGGAAGATTTACCTGATATGTTCCCCCACGTGGTGTAGTAATCGTATTTGATCCGGTTACCTTTGCATTCGGGATTTCTTTAATGATGTATTCGAGCTGACCGTTTTTTGCTTTCCTGATCACAATGCCGCTCTGATCCGCAATCTGACCGTTTTTAGCATCATCCAGGTTAACAATAGTTCCATCTGCCAGCGTAAGTACCGCTTTGTTTCTACCTGGAAGTATATTTTTCAATTCGGCTTTAGCCGTTAAAGGAGCAGCACTATGCCGCGTAACAAAATATAACACAACGCTAAGGCATAAAATGATGCTTGCAGCGACTGCAATCCATTTAACAGTAACCAATTTTAATGATTTTCGGCCACGGTTTAAGCGGTTCCAAACTTCCTTTTTGCTTGCTGCTATAACGGAATGTTGGGGTGCATTTTTTTCAAATGGTAACTGGTGATACCAATCTTCCACAACAGCCATCTCCTCCGGCGTACAATTACCTGAAATGTACTTATCTAAAAGCTTTCTAGCATTTTTTTCCATTTAAAAAGATCTGTTTGGTCTGATTAATGTATATACGGCGAAGGTATAGGCCTGGGGGTATCAGTAAATTATATTTTTTTTAAAATAATTTACTGACAGCCTCAACTAAACAAAAAAAAGCATGAATTAATTTCACTAAAAGAACATTAGTGATAATTTTTAAACAAAAAAGCCACATAAATAACCAGTCCCAATCTCGATTTTAGAATTCGAAGTGCTTTTTTAACCTGTGTTTTAACCGTTAATTCAGAAAGACCTAATTCCAGGGCGATTTCTTTATGAGATTTATTTTCTTTACGGCTCAGAATAAAAATTTCGCGCATTTTGGGCGGCAAAGCGTCAATTTCCTGTTCTATTAACCTAGCCATCTGTTTTTCACGTACCATATAATCGGTCAGTACATGATCCTGATCGATATAATCCTGCAAAGAATCAACGTATCTGTTTTCTACTTTTTGATGTGCAAATACATCCAGCACACGGTTACGTACGGCGGTATACAAATAGGCTGAGAGGTTACCATCAGGCGCTACCTGCATACGTTTAACCCAAAGCGACTCGAACAATTGGTGCAAAACATCTTTCGCTTCTTCATCATCATTTAGACGCCTGCTGGCATGGATAAAAAGTAATCCATAAAAGCGGTTGTAAATTTCGGTAAAGGCAAGCTCGTCACCCTGAGTTAACAAGTATGCCAATTCGCTGTCAGAATATGAACGGTAAACACCCATAGAGATCAACACAAAGATAGTACAATACAATCGGTTTCATTGTATCACGCTGGCTGTTATCGCTCTAATTAGCTTTTGTTATCATTTTTTTACATGGCATCGCCCTATTTTGGGACAGGCACTAAATGAATCCGATTTAAAATCGGGATACTGCCCCTCGGGTTTAGGAGCAAGTTTTATGCGCCCTTCCACCTTTAATATAAAACGCAGCCGAGGCCACTTAGCCCCGGCTGCAGCATTACCCTGCAGCAACGAGGTACGAGGCAGCGAAGCGTAAAAGCAAAAGACGGGAACACACTCCCCTACACATAAAGGCCTTGCGCTCCCAATCAAGATGAATCATTAGTGTGTTTAAAAGATTATTGTTCAACTACTGTAACCGGGAAAATCAATTTTCTTCGGGGCTATTTCATCACTTTAGATTAAACCGTATCGGCCTTTTCTTTTTCGAAAACATGGGCAAAATGTTTAAAGGTTTCATTTGCAGCGTTGATGGCCTGTTCTTCTTCTTGTTCAGTTTTGGCATGCGCATTTAAAACAGCAATAAAATTGCCCCACATCATTCCCGTAGCCTCACCATAGCCGGAAAAGAAAGAAACGCCCTGGTTAACTCCTCCTTTTTCGAGCATTTTTACAATGATGCTTCCCCCCATGATCGAACCTTCCAGTACATATAAGGCGCCTAATGCCTGCACCGTATTTTCGATTTTTGGTACCGTTGTATAAGGTAGCCCGGAGATATCGCTACCAAGTTCCAAAATATCAGCTTTGATATACTCCGAATTTCTACGCTGCGCATAATCAGGCAGGATGGATTCGGTAATATATGGTTTGATGGTTTTTTCAATATGGCTGAAATAAGCATAAAAATGTTTCAGGAGATCTGCATAATCTACATTGTTCCTGATGGCTTTTAACTTCAAAACAACCTGTTTCTCTAAGTTTTGATGTGCAACTTTGGTAGCCTCTTTGATATTGGTACTTAACATGTGCTGTAATTAATGGTAATTGAATAATTAATCTTTATGTAAACGATAGGTTAATCCTGCCAGTACAATTCTTCCGGGCTGCCCCGGTATAAGCGGATCGGTATAATTTAAAATATTATCTAAGTTAAGCCTGATGCTTAAATGTTGTTTCATCAGCTTCTTTTCAAAAGCCGCATTGAGCATCCAAAAGCCATTTACAAAGGTATCATAACGGTCGATAAACTGGTTTCCATTCCGATCACCAAATGGATATTTACCCCTGTAATTGATCCGGATATTTAAACCGGCATCCCATGGACGGTAGTTATAAAATGCCTTGAAGTTGGCCATGTGCCGCGACCGGTTCTCGATCCCCCAATAATCAGCAGATTTTGGTGCATAAGAATTTCCGGTTGCCGGATCGTGGATGTTCTGGTTGTAGGGAAAATGGCCTGCTTCAATGCTGTCGATTACACTGAGGTCTTTGGCAATCAGGTACTGGTAACCTGCACTCAGCTCCAGATTTTTAACCGGACTAATGGCAAAAGCCAAATCTACGCCCTTATTCACAGCCTTTGGCAGGTTTTGATAGGTAAAGATATTACGATTTCCGGTACCCGTTGCTACCTGTATACTGTTGATCTGATTCCGTAAACTATGTTGAAAAACACCTGCCTCCAACTTAATATTGTCTTTAGGTTTCCATTCCAGACTCAGGTTTAAGGATGTACTTAGTTCTGCCTGCAAATTCTGATCGAGCTGGTTAAGCAGAAAAGTCCTGATCTCACTGATCTGTCCCCGCTTATCTAAATTATTTAATGTTTGCCTCAGCACTTCATTGCCGATTACCAGATAATTAGCCGCCGGATTATAAAACACCAGGTATCTTGATTTAAAATCCGGCGCTTTAAATCCTGTGCCGGCGCCCGTCTTCAACGTTAATGTCCGCATAATCTTATACTGCAGGCCAAAACTGGGGTTCAGCTTACTGCCATAAGCATTGGTTAAATCGTAGCGTAGTCCTGCAACCCATCCAAGGTTCCTGTTCATTTGCCAATCGCCCTGTAAAAAAGCGAAAGCATTGTTTACCGAACCCGGATTGGTTAGTGAAACATCGTTCATCATTTCGACGCTTCCCCCCAAACCACCTGTAAATTTAAGATCATTATTCAAGCCGTAGGCAAACTGCTGTTCAAAACGATGTAGGTTCTGCACAAAAACATCTTTGGTTATACTACTATGCGTTTGCTGCCAATCTACGCTTTGATCTGATCGGAAATTGGTATAATAATAACGGCTCATGCTGCGCAACCCTGACCGGAAATGATGATCGAAAGTGGCTGAAAGATTTAAATCCTGCTCGTCCTGACTGTCGCCGGAGATAATGCTCAAACCAAAATCTTTAGACATAAACGATTTCCTTAAGCCATACCTGCCGCTAAACCCCAGCGTACTGCCTGGAGTCAAACGGTACCTCACCCTCCCTTGCAAAGCATAATTATCATAAGGCGGTGCTGTAGTTCCCTGCCGGATGTACTTTGGATTGGTATTAAAACCATCGGTACGGTAATAATTTGCAGATAGGTTGGCCGCCCCCCGTTGCGATGCAAATGGTGTTTCGCCCTCCAGGGTTATATCAGTTATATTTAAACTTCCGTAACTGGCTGCAATTAATGCCTGCGGCTGTAGCGCACTATAGCGGGTAACAATGTTGATCGCCCCGCCAAGGGCCTCGCTGCCAAAGAGACAAGACGAGGCACCTTTAACGATCTCAATCCTTTCGATATTGGAAACGCTGATCCGGGATAAATCAAAATTTCCGCTGTTGCGACCAACCATAGGCTGTCCATCAATTAATATCATTACATATTCGCTACTAAAGCCCTGCATCTGTACGCCAACCGAACGGGCACCGCCGCCAATGTTGTTTACAATGGCAATGCCTGTTTGCTCTTTTAATACCTCATCCAATCTTCGGCTGCCCATTAGTTCGATGGTACGCCTGCTGACTACTGTAACCGGCATGGCACTTCGTTCCAGTTTCAGCAGATGATCAGGAGCAACACGATTTTCAGATACGGCCACCTCGTTAAGTTCTTGCTCTTCATCTGATAGTTTAATCATCAGGTGATTAACAGCTTTGGTAATTTTAATATTGGCCTGGTAACTTGCTTTGCCAACCATGCTTACCGTGATCAGGTAATTACCGGTAAACAGCTTCGTGAAACTGAAATTTCCCTGCTCGTTTGTCTCGGTGTTATGTCCATCCGGTTCGAGGCGTACGGTTGCACCAGGTAAAGCATTACCTTTATTGTCGGTAACGGTGCCTTTTAAAATTCCATCATCCTGTGCGGCCAATTTAAACTGGCAAAACAGAAGAAAAAATATAACAGCGTATAGTTTAAGCATATTTATTGTGGCTAAGCTTTTTTTGCCTTATCTTATTGTTTTCTTAACCTTAACCTGTTTTCGAACATAATGCTTTCTTTTGCAACAGGTTGCGAAAGATCATTTTTACCTGTAATCATTTTAGCTGTTGTGCCCCTTAGGTTTATCGTTTGTTTTGTTGTCTCATTAATCAGTTGCAAGGCCGCACTTAAGCAACTTTCAGCCGGGTCACCCAAAACAGGATTATCTGCACCCTTCACAGCAACGTCCGGTGGCATGCCTGTAAAATAATCTGACCAGCCATTGGCGTTTTGAATCAAAAAACTGCTCAGGTAAACACTGTATTGATCGATGTTGATGCCGAAAAAGCCAACGGGCTTGCCATAGGTTTTCTCTCCAATCAGTTTGACATCAAAATAAGGTTTTAAACTGCTGATCAGCATTTCGCTGGCCGATGCAGTATTGCCTGAAACAATAAAATAAACAGCCTGGATAGTCTGTAAATTTCCCTTTTTATTAAACTTATACGTATTACCGGCTATAGAATAATCTACATCAGCCATCGTAGCCACGCGGCCGCTGTAAATGGTTGTTTTTCCATTCGCATCCAGATAAGGTTGGTGTTTCAGTATTTTTGCGCTACCGTTCTGCATGGATGGGTTAAATACCTCGCTGTACATTACTTTACCATTCAGGCTGGCGGGCACAATCAAATCAGCTACATATTCTGCAGTTTCCAGATAACCGCCACCGTTGCTTCGCAGATCAATTACCATAACTTTTGGATTGGCTGCCTCAAATTCAGAAAAAACCTGGTCCAAAGCTGCTTTACTATTATTTAGTGGAGGAAACGAAGCCAAAGCCAGGTAAGCCACAGTTGTATTGGCATTGGCAATCAATGTACTGGCAAGCACAGCAGTGTTTGGCTTTGTAACGCCGGCAGTACTGCCGGGGATATTTTTCCCCACCTGAAGATTGGAATATTTTGGATTTTCGAAATATACGGGCAACTCGTAAGGTTGACCGGTAGCCGGGTTTATTTTAAGCTGCGATATATCAAATAGTTCTTTCCTGAACATGGTGATGTCAGAACCGACCCCTGCATATCTTTGCCTTGGATTAAATTCGGCATAACCAGGCAGTACATCGTTCCATAAGTATACCTGCTTAGCGTATAAAAAGATAGAGTCGAGCGTCAGCTGGCTTCGCGTACCTGTTGTAGGCGAAAAAATCTCATCGGCCTCATCAACAGCAACATTTGCCTTTTTACAGGCTGAAGCCGCTGTCAGCATCAGCGGGAGTAGCGTAATATATAACTTAATGTAACGTTGCACTGCAAGCTAGTTAATAATGGTAATCGCGTCGTCAAAATAATCTGATATTCTACCTGCAGCATAATATTCTCCTGCCGGATAATAATAGATAAATAGATCATACTGACCAAAAGGTAGGTTTTCCGGCACCTTTAAGGTTAACTGACCAGGTTTAACCTCTTTGATTGTAAGATCGTAAAACTGTTTGCTCGCTACATGCCGGATTGAAAATTTATTGATCAATTCGATCCTGTTTACCCCATTCAATGTAAACTCTTCTCCGAGCTTTAAAGTGGTTTTTATAGTAGCCAGTTCCGGGAAACTTATAAAAGGAGCGCCGGCAGTTATACCAAAGGTCCGTTCCAGCAGCACAGTTCTTAGCCCTGAAATAATCTTTAGCTTATAGATACCGTCCGGTATTGCGGTATCTAATGTTACATTTATAGCTATTGGGGTCAGTGTTCCTATAGTTAACGGTGTTTCAGTATTATTAGCTGTATTGACCAGGTAAACTTTGGTCTGATTTTTATCCGCTATGATATTATCACCACTGATGATTATATTTTTCCCTTTTATCGCAAAATTTTTGGAATTGTAGACAAAAACCCCTCCGGTTATATCGGCCTTAAGCAGTGGCTGATTGATTACCTTTTTGATCAGGTAAGCTTTGGTCGTGCCGTTTTGTGCCGTCACCACAAACTTAGTCGTTTCCTCAAAAGCCACACGCTGGCCTGAAGCCGGACTTATACTTGCCCTTTCGGATACCACAATATTTGGCGTAATGTGATCTGGTACAGGCTGCCCCGACGGCCAGTATATAATCAGGTTTTTTTCATCGATTACGGCTTTAACGGGTTCTCCGTTGGCATCTTTTACCGTAAAACTCAAAATGTCGGCGTAAGGATAATCTTCATATTCCTTTTTGCACGCACCGAATATGCTGAACAGGCATAAAATTAAAAGATAATACGAACTGGAAGAGAAGCGTTTATATATTGTATTCATAATCAATAATTATTAGATTTGCATTTTTTAAGACCCGCAAATATGGTCTTAGCCAAGGCTAACATTTTTAAAACGATTTGGGATTATTCCCTTATTTGGGTTTATTTATGATTTTTAGGGACGATAAGTCGTGTTTTCGTCCCTTTTTCTATTCAATTTCAATCAAGGATTCCCCCTGATTGATTTATTCCTTATTTTAATCGCTTAGTATGGAAATTAACGGTGGTATTATAGGTACCAGAGGTGGTTACCCCATCAAGCTGAACCACATAAAGCCTGGTAGAACCGGCAATTGTTGAACCGTTAGCCACTACAGCATATCTTTGCGCCACAGGTGTAATGGTACGGTTAATCCTGTCGTAATTATACCAGCCCACGGTTGTGCTGGTATTGTTGCCCAAAGTGCTTATTGCACCCAATGTAACAGAAGAAACATCAGCTAAAGTAATGCCGCTGACATTGGTTACTAACGGAGAATCATAATAACCAAGGTTATTGGTACCTGCAATGGTAATGTTTCCGTTAAAGTTGCTGTCGAAATTAACCTGGTTGCCAGTACTTGCCACCACATTGTTCAGTAAATCGTATCCAACCGGAGTCCATGTAGTAGGTGAAGTTGATGAATTGGTGACCACACCCGCCTCCGTAGCGCCCACAGCCAGCGTAGCAGTTGTATTTTGTAAAGTAAGTTTGTTATCGGGTTGAACAGCATCTTTTTTACAGGCAGTTCCTAATATGGCTAAAGTTGCAACAGCGAAAGTCAGTTTTAAAAATTTCATTTTCATTTTTTTAAGATTTATGATTTTTGTTATGTAAACGGGAATAATCTCCCCAATCGTTTTTCAAGTGGATAATGGTAAATGGATGTTATTTGGCCGTAACAGTAACTGCCCAGTTCAGGCCAAGCAATGGCCAGGTTCCAAAAGCTGCTGTTGGTGTATACACGCCTGGCGGCACAGTATCAGGAACACGGATAGTAGCTTCGGTACGGGTGTAGGAAACAATGGGCAATAACGTTTTCTGTCCGTTTACCATGATATAAAATTCTTTGAAATCATGTAATATCGTCTGCGATGAATTGATCTTGAACGTCTCTCCCTGTTTAACGGTAACCGGTCCGTAATTAATTCCAGGCCTGCCATAAACAACTTTTACCGGATATTTCATTTCTGCAGTTAAGGCCTGTACTTTTACCCTCACCTTGTAAGTTCCGGTATCCAGAGTTTGCGGAACCTGTAAATAACCATAGGTATAAGTTTTAACACCACCGATCATGGCTACTGATACGCCTGGTACACCCAGTGCCAAACTAGGCGCCAACTCATATTCCTTATTGGATTTATCTACCAGATAGGCCTTGATCTTTTTAACATCAGCGATATTAAAATTACCTTGCACCCGTACATCATACCCGCCAATTGCCATTGTATAGGTGTTGGTGGCTGTGGATAGTTCGGTGAGTGACAACGGTGAGATCTGATTAAGTTTAATGATTAGTTTGTAGGTAGAAGTACTTTGATCGGCTGCAATGACGGTATATGTTTTTTGGGCATCCAAAACCGCCACAGGAGCAGGCGTTTCACTCAACTTAGCCCCTGCCGAAAGTTTGATAACCGGCTCTATCACATCCAGTTCGTAGTAATAGGGTAAATAAAGCGTTATGGTTTTGTCGGTCTCATCAATGGCACCGAAAATATCTCCGTCTGATACGGCAACTTTAAATTCGGTGATTTTATTTGCAGGGATGGGCTCCAGACCTATTGTTTTCTTGCAGGCTGCAAGCGTGGCAACGGTTAATGCGATACAAATCAATTGCATTAGTTTATTCTTCATTTTAATATGGATATTGATAGCGTGTGTGTTTATTTAACTTCGAATTTTGTACTTCCCTTTGGCACCATTACAAATTCAAAAGTGAAATACATGTGTGGCGTGTTTCTAAACCATTTATCTGCAGTAAAGGCATCCTTATAACAGCTGATCATTTTGATCTTCGCATAATCGCCTTTGGCTGTACGGACAACAATGGTACGTTTCTCGGGCATGGCATAAGCAACATGCTGTTTGTTATAACTTCCGTCCCCTCTCTTGGTACCGCCAAAATCATATAGGTACCATCCCGTTCCTTCGCCAAAATCACCTTCATCGTCTGTACCAATGCTTTTATTGATGCTTAATGTAGCATCTGCCGGCACATCGGTAACCTCCTCAAAAGGCTTTTGCAATATGGCAATCGCCCCCGTACCTGTACTTCCTGCGCCTAAACTATTTGAAGACTGACCATTATTGCTACTTAGAAAACTGTTGTAAAGTCCATTAAAGCCAATATCCCAACGGTTGGTTTTGGCATACAATAAAGGAACAACGGCCCTGGTTTCTAAACTGAACAAAACAGCTGTTGGCGCTACCGTTGGATTCGCATCATCCGTTTCCACGGCTAAATTTTCTATCCGCTGCAGTTTATAATACGGTGTACCGCCTTCGGTATGGGTTGGCAGTTCTTTTTCTGCCCCAGGCGAAACGATTGTTTCTTTCTTGCAACCGGTAAAAAGTAAACTCCATATTAAACAGGCTGAGGCCCATTTAAGCGTATTTTTGTTTATGTTAATCACTGTATTCATCTTCTCTATCTGGTCTGTAAATTTTTGCTTCCATTCTGCTGCACGTAATATCTGAAGGTATAGTAAGGTGCAGGCCAGTTTAAATCGGTAACACTTGGCGGATTGCCCTTATAGGCATTAATTAACTGGAGTTTGGCATATTTGCCATCAGGCAGCCTGATGGCGTAGGTACGGTTGGGAATGGCCTGCATAATATGTGTATTGAGGCTGTAAAAAAACCACCCGTTGGAGCTGGATGATGATGCCCAACCGATTTTAGTTAAATCGCTGGTATCAAAAGCCTCATCAGTTGGCGCCTGCACAACTGTATCATAACTTTGTTCCAACATGATCACAGCACTATTGGCCATTCCTCCAAAACCAGGGTTATATGGATAAGCTTTATCGTTTACATAAACCTCACTGTTATATGGCCCGGTAAAAGCTAAATCCCAATCTTTTGTTTTTAACCATTGTAATGTATCGGCTGCATTGCGGATCCAGATCTGTTTCTGATCCCTCAATCGGAAAAGAAAAATATGAAAAGGCCGGACTTCTTTACCTGGAGTCCCACTACCCATTGCCGCCTGCGTATCGCCAGCCAGATTGGTAATCACAATGCTTTTACCATCCTGTAAAATATTATTTTGGTCTATTTCATCTTTCTTGCAGGAAGCAAAAGCCCCTGTTAAAAGCAACAGGCCCACCGCAATTGTGTTTTTGCCAACCTTATGTGGATATAGTTTATTTTTCATCAGTGTTATTATTTTTAATCATTCTAAATAAGAACACTGCAAACATCCAAATTAAGCGTCATAAATGGTTTGTGCAATCCGTATTTTAATTTGTGCAATCCGTATTTTATTTTGTTCAAAACGTATTTTTTCAATCCCGCCTTTGCTCAAATCAACAGAAAAACCTTAGTAAAATAAGATACAAACGTCTTTATATCAGTTATTTAAACACAAAAAGCTTTTACTTTTTATCAAAAATATATAACTAAGTTTTACTTAATTTCAATTTGAAACACTTGTATTTAGATTAATTAAACACTTTTTTTGTCTCATCAAGTAGCAGGTTTAAGCATGAAAAAATATTACGTCACAATTCTTATCATTTATTTCTCAATTGGTCTGCAAGTAGTTAAGGCGCAGGCCAGTCGTATCATTACTTTAAGCAGCGCGATTAGTGAAACCGTATATGCCTTAGGCTATGGCAAGTATTTAGTGGCAACAGACGTGACCAGCGTATGGCCCGAAGAAATTAACAGGTTGCCGAAAGTAAGCAGGAACAGATCTTTTTCTGTTGAAGCCATTATGGCCTATCGGCCAGATCTTGTGCTGGTTCCTGAAGGGGATTTTTCAAAAGAAAACCTCTACCAGTTTAAATCATTAGGCATCCGCGTAATTCCCGTCCGCCAGGAATTTTCGGTTGATGGTGCAACCAAATTCATCAGGCAGATTGGGGCAGCCATTGGCGATAAAGCCCGGGGTGAACAACTTGCACAGCAAACCACATTGCGAATCCGTAATACATTGAATCAGTTAAAAAAGGGCATTAAGGTGCCTAAAGTGCTATTTATTTATGCGCGCGGGGTAGGCACCATGAATGTGGCCGGAAAAGGGAGCAGCATAGACGCCCTCATCAAACTGGCCGGTGGCAAAAATGCGATACAGGAGTTTAGCGATTTTAAACCTTATACCACAGAGGCGCTGATTAAAAGCAACCCAGATGTGATTCTGATGTTTGATTTTGGTTTAAAGAGTTTAGGTGGAAAGGAATCTTTTTTAAATTTCCCTGGTGTAGCTTATACCAACGCCGGAAAAAACAAAAGGATCGTGGAGATGAATGGTCCATTGCTCATCAATTTTAGCAACCGCTTACCCGAAGCCGTTAAAGCCTTAAACAGTCAAATTTTCCAATGAGACGGTTATCAATATATACATTACTCAGCGCAGGCTTACTGGTTTCCATCTGTTTTTCGCTTGCTTCAGGCGCCATGCGCATTCCGATAAAAGAAGTGATCGACACGTTGACCCATAACCTGGGATTTACGCTGTTTGGAAATAGCGATCATGGTATTAACCAGAGCGTAATTATGATGATCAGGTTACCACGTACCTTGTTGGGTATATTGGTTGGTGCTGCTCTCGGCGTTTCAGGGGCAGCCATACAGGGTATATTCAGGAATCCACTGGCTGAGCCGGGCCTGGTGGGTATATCTGCAGGTGCATCTTTAATGGCAGTACTGATTATTGCTTTTGAAACCTTTTTATTTTCTGGTTTAAGCCAGCTCTTAGGTTATTATCTTTTGGCCTTTGGTGCTTTTGCCGGCGCAGGAATTACGGCTATGCTGGTGTACAACCTTTCGAAGGTTAACGGACAGGCCAATGTTCCGACCATGCTGCTGGCTGGTATTGCAATTAATGCCATGGCAGGTGCGTTAACCGGATTGGTTACCTACCTGGCCGATGAGCAGAAGCTGAGGAGTATTACTTTCTGGATGATGGGTAGCCTGGGCGGTGCCACCTGGCAAAATGTAGGTTGTTTGTTTCCTTTCGTATGTATTGCCGTGTTTGGCCTCCCGTGTTTAGCCAAAGGTTTAAATTTGTTTGCCATTGGCGAAAACCAGGTTGAGCTGATTGGCCTGAACCCCCACCGCATCAAAATCCTGGTCGTGGTAATGGCCACCATGGCCGTGGGTGCGTCGGTTGCCGTTTCGGGCATTATCGGTTTTATCGGTTTACTCATCCCCCACCTTTCACGTTTAATTGGCGGTGTAAACCACCGTTTTGTACTTCCGGTCTCAGCATTAATGGGCGCGTTGGTACTCACCGTGGCAGATCTGGTTTCGAGATTAATCGTACAGCCTATCGAATTGCCAATAGGCGTGGTTACTGCCCTGATGGGTAGTCCCGTTTTCCTTTACATCCTCATTAAAGACAAAAAGAAATTAGCTAATTAATTATCGGTTTATGCTTAGAGTAGAATCCATTACCTATAAATTGAACAAGAGGCCCCTCTTAAAAGACATATCGTTTAGCGTCAGGCCGGGCGAAATGGTTGCGCTTTTAGGATCGAACGGTGCCGGAAAGTCTACCCTGATGCGCTTACTTTCTGGTGAACGGAAGCCCGATAGCGGACGCATTATGCTATATGGAGATGATCTTAGGGATTATAAGCGAAAGATACTGGCCAACAAAAGGGCGTACCTGCAACAGCACAACCCGTTTACCATGGCTTTTACCGTGAAAGAAGTAGTAATGATGGGGAGGTATGGCTTTAAAGGCTTACCATCTGCAAAAAACGACGAGACTGCAGTATTAGAAACGATGGAACTTTGCGGATTGCTTGATTTTGCAGACCGCTCGATGCTTAGCCTTTCAGGCGGAGAGCAGCAAAGGGTACACCTGGCCAGGGTTTTGACTCAACTGTGGGATAACCCGGATGCTGTATTGCTGTTAGATGAGCCGACCAACAATATGGACTTGCAGTTTCAGCATCAAACGCTGTCTATCGCTGCTGCGATGGCTAAAAAAGGTTACATGATTATTGTGGTACTGCACGATGTTAACCTTGCTGCCCAATATGCCAGCCGGCTGATCATTTTAAAAGATGGCCGCAAATGGTGGGATGGTTCCCCCGCGCAGGTGCTTACACCTCAGCACATATATACGGCATTCGGCATTCACGCCCAGGCATATACAGACCAAAGCAGTTTAAAAACAGTTATTGTACCTAAAGAAATTAAACTTGATGCCGCAAAGTTCAATTCCAACCTGCAAGCTGCAGAGCAGCCCATTGATAATTTTGCAAATACCAATATCGATGAATTGGCGACAATCCAATCTGTACACTTGTAAATCTTTGCTCCTATAAAAAATAAAAATGACTTAATACCATTCAAAAGCTTCAATCTAATTATTCATTTCGCCTATCGTGCTATCCTGATTCCACATTTAAAAAACAACATTTCCGCATCCACTATTACTTTCCTAAAAACTAAGCCAGGCCATTGGTATTACCGGTGCAAAAAGTAAGAATATGGGGCTAAGCTTATCGAATCAGAGCCGCAAATCGCTGGGTAAAATCCCATAATACTTTTTAAAAGCATTAGTAAAACTGGCTTGATGTTTAAAACCGATATTTACGCCTACTTCGTACATGTTTTTTCCTTCCTCTAAAATCAACCTTTTGGCTTCCTCCATCCTCAGGCGGGTTACAAAATCGTAAATGGTACTGCCAAAATATTTTTTAAAGCCCGTTCTCAATTTAAATTCGTTCAGCAATATCATCTTTGAAAGTTGCTTATGGGTTGGCGGATTGATATAATCGCGCTCCAAAATTTCCCGGGCTTCTTCCAGCTTTGGAATATCGCGATCAAGCAGCGTTTCCCGGCCGCCCTGCAGGTGCTGATTAAACTGCTCCAGCTGATACATAATCAGCTCAGTAATGCGCGCATCAGTAAACAAACGTTTCAATTCTCCGTCCTGCCTGCAGGTAATAATGGCATCAATCGCCCTGTACATTTCTGGTGTCATAAAAAGATCCTGATCCGCAAAAGAGGTTGATATTCCTTTTTCCATTTCCTGTACAAACTGTTCATGTAAGGGAGAATACAGATCAACCAGGCGGAGGTAATAATCTTTTGAAAGAACAATCAAAAAATATACAAACTCTGCATCCGGTTTCACATCATAAGCTGCTTTTGCCGAGGGGATATATCTGATGTTATGTCTGCTCAATCCATATTTAGCTGGTGGATTACCTATTCCCGAAGTATTTTTGCGGCTAAAGATAAACTGACAGGTGATGGCCTCTCCTTCTACTTCAGTGAGGATGCGGGCCGGACCATCAAATTTCATCTCGGCGTGCACCAGGAACAGGCCATTGGTAGATAGCTGATAGTTTTTGATGGCTACAGGAGCGTCCTTAATGGCTATTGATTTTTCTGACAATCGATGATCAGGCACATACCGATCTGGAATTTCTTCGCTAAACAGAAAATCTTTTTGATGTGCTAGTCTTGCCTTTACAATCATTTCAGGTCGGTTATCATTTAATCACTTAACAGACAAATATAATATTATTATTTATATTAATTCTAAATAAGGATTGTTATTAATGATCATCTAATCGCGAAATCGATGCTAACGCGTTAGCTAATCGTATATTCATTGACCTTTTAGCGTGCTTAACGGGCCTTCTTTTTAGGGGTGCCAACCTGAACAAAATTACCTAAATGCTTTTATTTAGAGGGCTTTAAATCAGATAAACAAAGATGAACTCAATAGGATAAACTCACAAAATCTGTGTAAAACAGCGTTCTGTTATCCGCACTAACAAAATTGAAATGAATTTCAGCAAAAGACCTGAAGGAAAAAATTCCTATCTAAAAAAGAGCGCTGATTTAGATAGGAAAGAGAGATAATTTAAACCTGATGAGTTAATAGGTAGATATTAGTATGGTGATCAATCTCAAGATGAAAATGATACATCAAAAATTGAGGCACTTTTCTTTATGTCTAACTAAGATCGCATTTTGCACTCATTTTGAGTACTAACTTACATAGATCGGTGTATTTTCGTTATGGATAGGTGAAATTGGCAATTGAATCCACGGTTAACTATCAAAATACCCCGCCATTTCTACCTGTATTTTATACCATTTATGTTGCCGCCTTTCGAACAAAGCAAATAAATATCAGTTAAACTGCCTTCAATATAACCTCTTTAACTTTTAAGGTCAATGCAATCAGGAATTCCATTAATTATGAAATTTAAAAGGCGCTCTGACATATAATAATGGAATTTCATCATATAAATTACATCTAAAGAAGAAAATTCAAGGTAATACAGGATAAATTTTCTATTTTCAGAGCGAAAAGGTGTAATTTCGTTATATATGCAAAAGGAGTTTAACAAATGATTAGGTGTATAGCCATTGATGACCAGCAAAACTCGATATTGGGTCTTGAAAAATATATAGCAGATACGCCAAATATGGAACTCCTGGCTAGCTACACTGATCCGATGGCAGCTTTGAGCGAACTGAAAAATATCGATCTGGTAGATGTAATATTTATGGACATTGAAATGCCACAGCTTTCAGGCATTGAACTTTCTAAAGCAATCCGCTCCAAAACACGAAAACTGATCTTTACTACCTCACATGCAGAATATGCCTATGAAGCTTTCGAAGCAGAGGCAGATGCTTATCTACTCAAACCTTACGGATATGCTAAATTTGCCTTAACGCTAAACCGTGTTTTTGGAGAGGAAATAGAAGATTTTGCGCAGGAATCCTACTTCTTCGTCAAGAATAAATCTGAAGCACATAAAGCTGTTTTAGTACGATATGCAGACATTATAGCTTTTGAAAGTTTTCACAGCTACATTAAAATCCATACAACAGAAAAAGTGATTATTGCTTATTTAAGCCTGAAAGATGTTAAAGAACAGCTAAATATAGAAAAAGGCTTTATTCAATTGCATAGAGGTTATATTATTTCCATCAATCATATCTCACATGTTGAAGGTACAAGGGTCACACTTTCGAACCAAACCAGCTTTAACGTTGGCGATCTGTACTACAATGATTTCCGTGATTTTTTTGCTGATAAACTGGTAACCAGCAAAAGAAGCAAATAAGGTTTTCGTATCACATAACGTGCAGGGCACGAATGATGAGATCGGGAAGAAGGAGTTATATCATAAAACTTCATCACTTTTATGATATAACCTCTCTTTTAAGCGGTCAATTATTTTGCGCTGTTTTTTTTATCGGTTACTTCAGCTCTGATTTCCTGGGCCAGAACTTTTAAGTCTTGCATGGCTTTACGTACACGTGTACCAGCAGCTGCATTACCGCCATCATAAAATTTGGTTACGTCTGCTTCAACTGAAGAGATTAAATCTTGCACTTTTTTAAATTTGTCCATAATTTTCTTTTATAAGGATGATCTACATCCATTAGTTAAATAATATCACTTTCCGTTAGCAATAAACGGGCCGCAAAACTATTGTTTTTATAAGTTAAACTAACGTTTTTGCTACATCATTATTACAAACTACCTCAAAAAAACAGTGCATTAACGAAGTGTGGCAACAAAAATAGCTGTCTCAACACACAAAAGCTTCCTCATTTTTAACGCTTTAAGGGTAGTGCCTGCTGTAGTCAAAAAAATTAAAATCGAGCCATTTAATTTTGTAATTATGTCTTATCTTGGTTGGAGATATGCAGTCGTTAAATCTTCTCATTTGTACCACTTGTTTATTACTACTCACATTCTCCATACATCTCTTTTTTGCGAAAAAGGGGAATAGGTTTTTAAACCTATTGCTTTCCCTTGTATTTTTCGCACGTTTCGGACAGATCTTCACCTCGTTGCTTTTCAAAGCCGGTCAACCCGAGGCTTTGGCTATCTTCCATCAAACGTTTACACCGTTTTATTATGCTGCCCCAGCTTGTTTTTATTTATATGTTACAGGCTTTCTTCAGCACCGTAAACGGTTACAAAAAATGGAATGGCTTCATTTTATACCAGCCTTACTGGCCGTTATTCATGTTATCCCCTGGCATCTTTCCGTTATCCCTGATTGGAATTTGGTGGGAACCCAGTTAGCCCAGAAAGGATACTTCTTTTTGAATGTAAAAACGGGGCTTTTTCCGCCATACTTCCATTATATATTTAGGCCACTAATGGTCATTGGTTATTTATGTGCCAGTTGGATTGCGGTAATCCGCCTCAAAAACAAACCTCAACAATTCTTCGATAGCGAAGGCAGAAAATGGATTATCTTTTTTCTAAGGATCGGGACTTTTTTTCAGGTGTTTGGGCTGGCACCCTTTATGCTAAAATACCTGAATATACCGTATGTTAATACCTATTTTATCGTATTAAACTGTTTGGCCCTGCTGCTTATTTTGTGGTATACGCTTCACAAGCCTTATATTTTTTATGGCTATTTGCTGGTGGCGGTAAACTGGACTAAAAAACCTGAAGCCGGGGAAAACAGCACTGATAACCTATTAGTTCCTTTAAAAACAGAAAATCCGATAGCTAGCCCTTCAAAAGCTAAAAAGTTTAACCTTTTAGATGAGCAGCTGGCAGACTATGCCCTCGCCATGAAAGAAATAATGGAAAGGGAGCAGCTCTACCTCCTTCACGATTTTCAGATTATGGACCTGGCGGCAAAACTTAACCTGCCGATCCATCACTGTTCTTTTGTAATCAACAAACACATCGGCAAAAATTTCCGCGATTGGATAAACGGTTACCGGATTGATCATTTTTTAAAACAATATCCCATAAAATCAGATAAAATAACCATCGAAGCCATGGCATCAGAAGCTGGCTTTAAAAGCCAAGCCACTTTTTATAATGCATTTAAAAAGGAAACAGGATTAATGCCAACTGCCTATTTTGCACAGGAAATGAGTTATTAACCCGCCAAATAACCATTTTGTAGTCTAACTATCGTATGGTTAGAGATGACGAAACACCTTATTCGTGAGTGTAGACCACAAACAGGATACCTTTGATTCCGGAATATTACAGGTGTACATTCAATTGAATATGCTGGTACTATATTCTGTAATCAATATTAGTTTCATATGCCCAACTCAACATCTTATTTACGTCCCCTCTTTAATTATCTTGAGCAATTTTGTCCTTTATCCAATGTGATCAAAGCCGAACATGAAAAATCCTGTAAGCTTATCCATGTAAAGAAAAATAAATATATTCTTTCTCCACTGGATAGTAATACTTCTCTATATTTTTTGATAAGCGGGGTTGTACGTGGTTTTGTTCGCGATGGTAAAAAAGATATCAGTACCTGGTTCAGTTTAGGAAATGAATTAATAAGCGCTATACGTCACCCCGACCGGCAGTCTGGTCCTTCTATAGAATACCTTCAGGCCCTTGAAGACTGCAAGATCATCTGTATTCCTTATAATTTAATGGATTTCCTGTACAATAACTATCCTGAGGCTAACCTGATCGGCAGAAAGCTGATGGAACGGCATCATTATGCGGCCTCAGAACGCGCAATCCTGTCGCGCATTCCCAAAGCTACCGGCAGATACCGCAAACTTCAGGAGAGTGGCCTGGATATCGACAGAATACCACAGCGTTACCTGGCCAGTTACCTGGGGGTACGTGGAGAAACCATGAGCAGAATAAGAAGCAAGATTTTGGAACCAAATTATTAAAACGCACTCAAATATTCCGGCAAACTTATAGCTAAACGCCAATGCTTCCAATATATAGTTCACAGATCCTGGTTTTTGGTAAAGGAGTATATTTTTTTAGCAATGAATATCAGGAGTGGTCATAGGAGCTTCCAGTTTACCCGACCATAAGGCCCACTAAGATAAAAAATAGCACGCTTTCAGCTTCTTTTGCTAAATTTGCAGCAATGATTTTATATAAAACCAACGAAGAAGTAGAACTGATGCAAATTAGCGCGCTATTGGTGAGCGATACCCTTGCAGAAGTAGCTAAAATATTAAAGCCTGGCATCACCACCCTCGAAATAGACCGGTTAGCCAACGAATTTATTATGGATAATGGTGCCATTCCATCCTTTTACAATTACAATGGCTTTCCTTTTCATATTATCA
The DNA here is from genome assembly GCF_044762335.1 of Pedobacter suwonensis. GTDB lineage: Bacteria > Bacteroidota > Bacteroidia > Sphingobacteriales > Sphingobacteriaceae > Pedobacter. The sequence continues at coordinate 122,220 of NZ_JBIWEB010000003.1, forward strand.
CCTCGGTAAACGATGTAGTGGTACATGGTTTTCCTAACAAGGATGAGTTGAAAGATGGTGATATTATTTCAGTGGATGTTGGCACGATTAAAAATGGTTTTCATGGCGATCATGCTTATACTTTCATCATAGGCGAAGTATCGCCCGAAATACTAAACCTGGTAAAAACAACCAAAGAGTCGCTTTTTCTGGGGATTAAGGAAGCTGTTGTGGGCAAACGCATCGGGGATATCAGTGCAGCCATCCAAAGTCATAACGAAAAGCAGGGATACGGCGTGGTAAGAGATCTGGTTGGCCACGGTTTGGGCAGAGAGATGCACGAAGATCCGCAGGTGCCGAACTATGGCAGAAGAGGCACTGGCTTACTTTTAAGAGAGAATCTGGTGATGGCCATTGAACCGATGATCAATATGGGGAAAAAAGATGTTTTTCTGGATGAAGATGGCTGGACAATCAGGACGGCAGACGGAAGTATGTCTGTACATTTTGAACACGACGTTTGTGTTAAAAAAGGCGAGGCACTTATTCTTTCCAATTATGCACCTATTGAGGCCGCAGAAAAGCAAAACAGCAACCTGAACACTTCTTATTATTAATATAGCAGAAAACGCAAGGAAATCTGGTGGTTATCAGAATCCTTGCGCCTACTTGTTTCTTTAAAATCTGTGATTTAGAAACTATTATTTTTCGGTTCCCGATTTGGTAGCCACCGGTTTTTTCTTTCTGAAAATAGGAAAAGTCATCGGACTTCTGGCCGGGCGCTCGTCGCCAAGCAATACACCCCATTGCTTAAATGATTCGGTACGATCGAATATAATTTTAAGCACGGCCACAATAGGCAAGGCCAGGAACATCCCGGAAATCCCCGCTATGCTGCCGCCTATAAATACCCCGATAATTGCAAACAAAGCATTTATCTTCACCTTCGAGCCCACAATACGCGGCATCAGGATGTTATTGTCCAGAAACTGAACAAAAGCAATTACACCTAAAACGGTAAGTACCGGCCATAACTCCTGCGATGAAGTAAGCGTTAGCAGTACACCTATCACGTTACCAATTAAGGCACCCACATAAGGGATCAGGTTTAATATCGCAAAGATTACCCCGATTAGCAGAGCATGTTTAATACCGATTAACATCAATATCCCCCCCAATAAAATGGTCATATAGGTAATCTGAATTAATAGTCCGATCAGATAACTTTTAATAATCGATTCGGTTTCATAAATGGCTTCTTTAACTTTCGGATGGTCATCTGCTTTAAACCACATGAAGATAAAACGCAAAATAATGTCTTTATAAAAAAGCATCAGGTAGATATAAATAGGCAACAAACCGATAAACACAAATATACCACTCAGGGTAACGGCAGCACCACCTGCCATTGATGTCCCCATGTTCATCAGGTCATCGCTTTTGGCCTGAATAAACGCTTTTTGCTGTTTATCATTGTAATGGGTAATGCGACTGATCCAATCGCTTAACGAATTGATATGTTGTGTTACATTGGCCTTTATCTGCGGAAAATCTTTAACCAAAATTCCAATCTGGTTGGAGAAAAACCAGATAATCAAAGCCACAAACAGGGCTACCAGCAAAATGGGTAAAATGATGGCTAACGATTCAGGCACTTTTTTTCTTTTTAAAAAGCGGTATACGGGGAGCAGCATAATGCTGATGAAAAAAGCCATCAATATCGGCATGATGATGTCTCGTCCGATCACCATCACCGCTGCAATGGCCATCAGGCCCAGTAATTCTATTGATCGTTTTACGGTTAGGGGTAATTTGTTCGTCATAAAAAGCTTATTCTGATTTGAGATTTAAACACCGTCCGGTTTGAAATGTTTTGAATAATTGCTTTACGTTGTGAGGTTAGCGTTTGGCGGAGAGAATTATTTTGGAGTTGGGAACGTGGAGTTACGAAACAATTAACCGGTTAAGCAATTAACCCGAATTAAAAAAATTACTTCCTGTACACCATATCCCCATAGATTAGCCTTATTTTTGCAGCTTCAATACCCCATATGAACAATCAAGATACCATTATTGCTTTATCTACTCCTTCAGGTTCCGGCGCCATCGGCGTAATCCGTTTATCCGGTCCGGAGGCTATTTCATTAACCAATGCCGTATTTGCCGGAAAAGATTTAGAAAAACAGGCCTCGCATACTTTACATTTTGGCCTGGTTAAAGATGGCGATCATATTGTGGATGAGGTTGTGGCAGGTTTGTTTGTTGCGCCAAAATCTTACACAAAAGAAAATGTAGTCGAAATTTCCTGCCATGGGTCTAACTACATTATCCAACAGATTATTAATCTGCTGATTAGCAAAGGTGCCCGGGCAGCCAAACCCGGTGAATTTACTTTGCGTGCCTTTTTAAATGGCGCTTTCGACCTGAGTCAGGCAGAAGCAGTTGCCGATTTAATTGCCTCCAACTCCAGGGCATCGCATGATGTGGCCATGCAGCAGATGCGCGGCGGTTTCGCCAACGAATTAAAAGGCCTGCGCGAACAGCTGATCCATTTTGCTTCGATGATTGAGCTCGAACTCGATTTTGCTGAGGAAGATGTAGAGTTTGCCAACCGCGAACAGCTTAAAACCTTGGTTAATAAAATTAATTACGTTTTGCAACGCTTAATTTCCTCTTTCGAAATGGGAAATGTGATCAAAAACGGCGTGCCCATTGTCATTGCGGGGAAACCCAATGTAGGTAAATCTACCTTATTAAATGCCCTTTTAAATGAGGACCGTGCCATTGTTTCGGATATTGCAGGTACCACACGCGATACGATTGAAGATGAACTAACCATTGGCGGGGTAGTTTTCCGGTTTATCGATACGGCGGGAATCCGTGATACGGCCGATATTATTGAAGCTTTGGGTGTAGAACGCACGCTGGAGAAAATGAAACAGGCCAAACTGATCATTTATATGGCAGATGCTGCTCAAAGCATTGCCGAAATTGAAGAGCAGATCCGCGGTTTAGCGCAATTGGGCATCCCCTATTTAATCCTGGTCAATAAAGCCGAACTCCTTAGCGATATGCAGCGTAAAGCTTTAGAAGCGTTAAATGTGGTTTTTACTACAGCTAAAGAGAAACAAGGTATCGATGAACTCAAAACCACCTTACTGGAGCAGGTTAACCTGCACCATATCAATACCAGCGAAACTTTGGTCACCAATATCCGCCATGTAGAAGCTTTAAAACAAACCGAACAGGCATTACAGCGGGTATTAGCCAATGTCGATAATCCGGTAACTTCCGATTTTTTAGCGATGGATATTAAGCAGGCACTGCATTACCTTGGTGAAATTACCGGTACCGTAACTACTGATGATTTGCTGGAGAATATTTTTACCAAATTTTGTATCGGAAAGTAAACGTACAAAACAACTCTAATACGAATAATCGCTTCAAATACTGAAAAATCAGTTAAATAAACTGATTTTTCGGCTAACAAACCCGCCACTCTTTTTGCTCCAAAATCTACCATCGGCTGATTTTCAGGGGTTTTACACTGTGTTTTAAGGTTTTTGATCTGCTATAGTTTAGACAACAACAGCGCTGCAAAAGCTTTAAAATCAACTGAAAAATAATAGCTTGCCTGTTCTGCATGATCTGGATCTAAATACCTGTTTTTCGGGCCTTTGAAGGCGTTTAAATCGTACCTGGCAGGCTCGAAATAGATGGGGTGCCAAAATCTATTCTGGAAACTTGTCAGAGGGGATCATTACATCGAAAAACTAAAAACTCAAATTTTTGGATGAACTTTTCTTTTTGGGGCAGGTTGATTCAGATTTCAATCCACCAAGGCCCCAGAGCCATTGCAAAATTTAAACTGCCGGCGCTGGCCATATTTAAAATCTGCATGCCCGCAGTTGTCTCTTTAAATCTGAAATTAGTTTATAGTAAAATCGTATTGCTTAAAAGTGCTTTGCTTTTCTGAATTGATTAAAATGTAATTAAAGCAGAATCAATTTATATGCAAAACCCGCACGCTCCTGTTGTTTTGTAGTGAACTTTTCTTTAAATTAGGCATGAACTTGATTTTTGGCTAATATATGTAGCTGTTTAATGTAGTATTCAGATTTTTTAATCAGCAAACTGTGAAGAATGTATAAATGTATCATAATTGACGATGAGCCACATGCTATTGTTGGGGTTAAAAAATATTTGGAATCCATACCGAATATCGATCTGATCGCAGCATATAGTGATCCTTATGCAGCACTAACTGAAATTGAGACATTTAAAGATATTGATTTGATTCTGATGGATATTGATATGCCTAATATCTCCGGAATTGAGCTTTCAAAATCACTTCGGGCAAAAACTAGAAAGCTTATTTTTACTACAGGACATACCAAATATGGTTATGAGGCCTTCAAGGTTGATGCAGATGACTATCTGCTGAAGCCCTATACGCTTGGCGAATTCATGATCGCTATAAACAAAGTGCTTGTAAAACCAGCAGATCATATATCCAATAACAGTTCGACATTCCTGGTTAAAAATAAGGATGATGGAAATCGAATAGTTGCTATTAAATATTGTGACATAATTGCTGTGGAAAGCCAGCTCAATTATGTAAGTATATATACATCAAGCACAAAAGTTACCACATACATGTCATTAGGTGAAATGGTTAAAGTATTAAGCCCGGCAACAGGATTTCTACAATTTCATCGAAGTTTTATCATATCCTATCATTTTATAGATTATATAGATGGAAATACCATTAAGATGAAAAATGGATTATTAATTACTGTTCGAGAATATTATAAGAAAAGTTTCACAGATTTCGTAAATAAGAATCTGATCAGGTCCAAAAACAAACTCAAAGCTGATATTCATAAGTAAACTTCCGGCAGCTTACAGGCATTAATCGTTTAAAATCCTGTAATGCAAACTGCTTTTGATCATACGCTATAAGCACTGCTAGTCTATTAACAGGTTTATATGATTAAACTTCTTTTGCTAGATATATTACAATAGCAGATGGAAACAGCTGCGCTTCCACATCAATTTATTTACGATATGATAAAAACGGCTAACATTAACCGCTCCAATACTCACTTTTGCTTCAGGCTATTGACATTGTGGGGAGGGCGAACCAGTATGCTGCACTCATCACAGCATTCCCAAAATTATCATACACACTTCAATTGTGTCAATTAATTGCGCCGGTAACTTGACCTTATATGGTGATGTATCTGTGGTCATTAATCATTTAACCAAATACAGATTTTGGATAGAAAAACTATTAATCAACAAAGATTCTTTAGATAGATTATGGTCGGCATTTTCTCCAGTATGATACGATCAGTAAAACTTACTTTGAAAAGGTTTTCAGCTTTATTATTTATTGATCAGAAATATTAGAAACTGCACTATACTAATCTGCTGAGGGTTCAACCTACATCCGGTATAATTGAAAGTTTCTCCAATGTATAATACCAAAAGGATTAAAACAATATTCTATTGCTTGACAGGAAAAAGCTAAAAATATAATTTAGGGTAATCTAATTTTCCTGCTATATGTACAAATGCGTAATCGTTGATGATGAGCCCCATGCAATTGAGGGTTTAAAAAAATATTTGAGTAGCTTCGAACGGTTAACTTTATCTGCTTCGTTTACTAACCCTGTAACAGCATTAAAATATTTCGAATCTATTGATTGTGTTGATCTTGTGCTGTTGGACATCAATATGCCTGATATAAATGGTATCGAACTCTCCAAAATACTCAGGAATAAAACAAAAAGAATAGTCTTCACCACAGCACATACCCAGTACGGATATGAGGCCTTCAAAATTGAAGCTGATGACTATCTTTTAAAACCTTTTACATTAGGAGAGTTCATAACCTCAATGAATAAAATATTTTCTGTGGATGGTCAGAAATGCAAATTATTAGAGAAAAACACCTCATTTCTAGTCAAAAGTAAAGAAGACAGGCACAAAATGCTTAATATAAAATTCTCTGATGTTGTTGCTGTGGAAAGTAAAATGAATTATGTAATGATCCATACTTTAAAACGGAAAATACTCACTTATATGACCTTGTCGGAGGTTTCAGATATCTTCATCCACCATCCGGGGTTTTTAAGATTCCAGAGAAGTTTCATTCTTGCAGAGGAACATATCGATTATATATCTGGCAATTCAATTAAAATGGTTAATGGTTGTGAAATGACTGTAGGCGACTATTATAAAAAGGATTTTATATCATTCGTTTCTGAAAAATTAATAAAAACAAAGAGGAGGTAAATGCTCCTCTTTGCCTTATTACTTGTTCATAATGTGGGTTTGGGCAGTAGTAACCAGCGTAGTTGTAGGTTCCGTTTCTGCATAACCTGAATAAATTGGGCTGTTTGATTTTTTAAAAATAAAAATGGTCCTGGCCCTGAGTTTTGTCTTTACTTGTTGCATGTTTTTGTATTTTTTTTGCAACTTCGTTTGTAGATTTTCAGAAAAAAATAATGTTACATTGAATGGATGTTAACCTACACTGAAAGCAGGAAATGCATGAAAAAGATTTTAGATAAGTTAAAGAGTAGCTCAATCCATCTTATTGTTTGGTCTGTTTTTATTTTATACGAAACCCTAATTGTCGGCCTGATATTTAATATTTTCGAACATCCGGTTACCTATCTTTTTCACTATATTGTGATAATCGTTTTTTTTTATTTTTTTTCAGACCTGGGCTTACCCTGGTCATTCAGAAAAAATCTGCAAGCATTTTGGAGGTTACCTTTAATAATATTGGTTAGTCTGGCCGCTTATGTTTTTTTTCACTACCTGGCCAATTTATTGTTAATCTTCATCAAGGTGATTTCGGTCAGGCAACCCTATCTTTTAGATCAGCAGTTTATTTTGAAGAATCTCTATCGGGGCATATATTTTATGTTCTTTTCTACAGGCTATTTTGTATTTAAAAAAACACAGTCAGAAAAACGCGAAAAAGAACAGTTAAGGAAGCTCCATCTGCATAATATTATTAAACAGCAAAAAACCGAGCAGGAACTTGTACGATCACACAATTCCATGTTGAAAGCCCAGATAAACCCCCATTTCCTCTTCAATACCCTCGATTTTATATACCATACCATGGCGCATAATGTGCAGTTAGCTTCCGATGCTGTTATCCATCTTTCCAGAATAATGCGTTTCGCAATCGATTCGGACCACATGGGCGAAGTTATCCCCTTGGGAGCAGAGATCAAACATGTCGAAACACTGTTTTCATTATATCAATTGAGAAATACCAAAACATTCATACAGTTAAACTATTCTCCGGAAATCGTTTCGCTTCCATTCATCCCTCTCGTGTTATTGACCCTGGCCGAAAATATGATCAAGCATGGTGAATTTTCAGATCAGCAGCAACAGGCTGTTATCAATTTTTTATATGAAAACGAAACTTTAACTATTACCACAAGTAATATGAAGTCAAAAAACATCAATACTCATTCTGGTAAATTGGGTTTAGATAATGTAAAAAAGCGTCTCGAATATAAATATGGAACACAGGTTTCATTAAAATACTCGGTTCTGGACGATGTTTTTATTTTAATCTTAATTGTCCCCGGAATTAAAAGAGATCATTTGTCAGATCAAACTAATGCCCCTAAAGCCCCATATTAGGCGTTCCAAACATCACCTAAAGTTAAACTTTACAGCAAATACTAATTGAGATGGACGGAGTTTAAATACATCTTCAGTTGTTTGATTTTCATTTACTATCAATTGCCTGTAACTATTTGTATTTAGAATATTTGCCCACTTCACATCAAAATCTATTTTTCTTTTAGCCCACGAAAATCGATAACCCAAATCTAAAAAAGAATTGATGAAGGTGTTACCTAAAAAACTATATTCAAACTGATCGAAGCTTATATCCAGGTTATGATTCAAAAAAGGAGAAATAAATAACTGAGATTTTTGTGAAAAAGAGTTAAACCTCGTTACATTAAAATTATTTCTCACTCGATTGAAAGATGCTGTTGCATAATAGTCTATGTTAAGCCACTTTAATTTGTTATAGTTTAGTTTCAAACTAATGGATTGACCATGGCTACGGCTATTGAGAAAGTTGCCATTGACATAACTATTTGTATTTCCGTTGCTAATGAGATATGTAAGCGAGGTATTGATTTTTTGTTCGGAAAAGAACTTACCCAGAGTTATTTGATAATTGGTGAAGTGCTGCGGATTCTCCATATTGAGAGCCTCGAGTACCTGTTGGCCATTTTCATAAACCTTTCTGTTAAAAATAACATTCCCCAGTTTGTTCGAGTAGTTATAGCCTATATTAAAGGATGTATTGTCTAATACATTCTCATAAACCAGATTGGTCCCTAAATTTTGTGTTTTGGTTCTTGAAATATCCGAGCCATAGGCATTCAGATCCAATCCGCTAAATATATAGCCAGGATAAAGGGTTTCCAGCGTTGCAAAATCATTGCTAACTGCTGCTGTAGCAACGATCTTATATCGATTAGAGAGACGATATTCCGATTGCAGACTGGGCTCAAAGGTATTGAGATGCAGTTCCCTGCTAAATTCATATTGTCTGGAAAGTGCAGTGATATTATTAACTTTAGCTGGAAATGAGGTAAGGATTTTGAGTTTTCTTCCATTGTAATTGATGTCGAGAGATGCAAATGATGTAAAAACGTTGTAAATGATATTGTTGATGTATTTATTTGCCGATGTTTGAGCCGCGTTTATATCCGAAATTCCTGAACGCAGTGAACTCCGGTCAGCTTGTAAACCAAACTTAGGTGTTAAGGTAATATCATTGAAAGAAAGTGATGACGACAAGGTATTTTTTGTTTCATTTCTTCTCAAATATAGCTCCTGAACTAATACCTCAGACCGTAAAAAAGACATGTCAGGGAAATACAACGACTTTAAAGGCGAGATTTGATACTGCTGCCTTGCGTTAGAAAAATTGATGTACGACTGTAAATTGACTGAATATTTTTTCTCATTTCCGATCGGGATAATTGCGCTGAGCGAATTTTGCAACGCATATTCAGGGGAATGAAGGTCCTGTTCAATCGAAGATTGCTCAATCCTAATATTTCCAATATCACTAGATCTGTCATGTTTGAAAAACAAAATATTCTTTAAAAAATTGCTGTCAGTATTTTGAGTCAGAATGAGCCTTGCGCTTATCTGTTGTTTAGCCAGTCGTGTTATGCTAGAACGCCCATATGATATGATGCCTTGCTGATTACCATCAGAATCAAATTGTTTAATAATCGTTTCCTGCCCTTCTTCCTGCTCAGTTCTATCGTTCAGATAACTTACATTTCCACTCAACTCCATTTTTCTTGTAAGGTTGAACAACAGGTTAGCCGAGGCAGCATGTGTCCGGTTAAACAGATATCGCTCTTGGGCTATGGTCGGAAAAGTAGGTTGAGAGATGCTAATCCATTTATTATTGTTAACATCTTTGGTTATACCTTCCGAAACATCCATAACCCCTAGATTATTCATCTCTTTAGTTATATCTTCACCAATATTGTTTGATTTGTAGTTTAATAAAGACTGATATTTTTTGCTAAACACCATCGGTGTAAGCTTAGTTTGCCAAGCGAGCGGACTTAATCCGGCACCTATTTCCCCTCTTCCCGTTGTGGTTACATTTTTTTTTAGTTTGATATTAATGGCAGCCCTGGGTGAATACAGTTTATCCTTTAGAAGTCTAATGGGTTGATGGTTTGGAAGTATTTCCAGTTTATCGATATCGATATTTGGTAGAGAATTCGTTATAATCCCGTAGTTGCCAGCCATGAGATCCTTTCCTTCTACGTAAAATTTATTTATTGCCAATCCCTGATACCTAATCTGGCCGTTAGCACTCACTTCTATACCCGGTACTTTTTTAAGAACATCTCCCAGCGTACGGTCCTGTAAGCTTGCAAATGAATTTAAATCATAACTTAATGTATCGCCTCTCTTCACAATCGGTGGTTTCCTAACGTCAACCTCAGCAAGTTCGATTACCTTTTGCCGTAAATTAAAATTTAACTGTTGATTTTGGTTTTCTATAGATCGATAAAGGGTTTCATAATTCATTGCTTTTACAGCCAATTGCAATTTCTTCACCTTTGATTCAAAAGAAAGTCTGAACCAACCTTCTGCATCGCTTAATACGAATGAAATCAATGTACTGTCAGCCGGTACTATTACACTGACAGATCCGTGCGGAACTGGTTCCCCGCCCGTTGAAAGTAACCTTCCCGAAACGACAGTTTGACTTCTAGCTAAAAATGAGAATAGAAATATAAGCAGAGAAAGGGTACATCTCAACATTGCGCTACTGAATTACCAGAGGTTAAGGCTGTAATTCTATAGGGTTGTTATCCCGCTTACGCTTTTTGTCCATGCCATCCTGCATGCGCTTGAAATACTCCGGGCCCCGTCCTTCAATCTGAACGTTTTTGAACATTGCTGTTGTATATTTTCCCGTATGATACAACTCCAAACACTTCGCTTTGCTAACTTTTAGCACATTATCCATTGGAACCCGGGGATAAATAATTTGCTCTTTTTTAAACTTTACAAGTTCATACCTATAGCTACCAGTAGCATCGGCTATTTGTATGATTAAGCCTGGCAAACCGTAAAATTTATATGGTCCAAAGGGAAAATTATAATCATTAGCATACCAGGCAATCCATTTGCGTCCAAATAAAACAGTTTCCGCCCTTGTGCAAGAAATATTATTGATTCTTTTTGTCTGATTTTTGATTTGCCATTTAGGCAATATAGTTTCTGTATATTGAGGACTGGTTGGTACGCTTAAATTAGCAACAGTTGTAACGGTAACCTCTTCTTTGTTAAGATCAGTAAAAATATACTCTTCAAAATTGGTAGGATATTTCATTCCAATGGCAATACGCTCATTTTGAGGTCTATCCTTATAATTACTCGTCTTTCTAATACTATCGAGAAGAAATCTGGATACAGACCTAAAACCTGAATTTTGCTGATTAAACATCAGTAACATATATTCAGACATTGGTTGAGCCTGCAAACTGTCGGATTTGAAGTAGAACTTATATTGGGCGCTCCATTCAAACTTATCATTATCTTTAGATTGAGCTAGAGACATTTTTGTCATTAAGAGAATGACCAAGCCAAAAAAAAATGGTTTTAACATTGATTTAGATTTTTTTCAGGGTAACCAATACCTCAAATAATTACCAACTGAGCATTAATTTAAAAAAAATAAATTTCTTCATGGCATTAAAGCCATGAAGAAACATAGGTAAGTTAACGGGTAATTTCTACGGAGTCCGGCGTTTCATTACAGTCGGCCTCATTGATCGAATTCATCATTGAAGTTAATGTAGCGTCACTCCAATTCGAATCACTGATGATTTGCACAGTAGTGCCGCAAGTGGTGTGAAAAGTGTACCTTGTTTTAGCGAAAGACGCTGCCATGATTGAGAAAAACAGTACGGTGGTTAATAACACTTTTTTCATTTTTTTTTGTTTTGAGGTTAACAATAAATAATTATTCATATTTATTGTTTTTATTAAAACCGATCAAATTTGCTATACAGAACAGTATATTTTCTATATATAATCCCTTATTTTAGGGACGGATCTTTTACGGACCATGGCCGTGGCCTAAGTCTTCTCACACCCAATATGGTGATATTTTTCGTGATATTATTTCAAGTGTGACCAATTGGTTACAACTACTCAAGTTGTGTAATCTTTACCGCATAAAACGTGTTGTAAAACTGTTATATTCATATCTTCTGCCTTGTCATCAAGCCTTGGTAAATTACTTTCCTTGCCAAAATACAACAGCTGTACCTGGCCCCTGTTACGTTTTATCCCGATGTTATAGCTGTCTTTTTCTTCCACCTTCTCTTTGCCACGAAATTCGGGTGTCCATCGCTCGGGTATGATCTAATCCAGCTTATTAAAAATATTTTTCCTATCGAACTTGCCCTGCAAAAAACCTGCTTTTTTTACCTTGCCGTTAACGGTTTCAAAAGCCGTTTTCCCATCGAACCAATTTTGAAATACGGTCCTGCCTTTGTATACAATCTTAAAACTACCCTTATTTGGCAACAGTTCTTTTGTGATGTAGTTTACCTCTCTGCCTTCCATTTCTGTTTTCATATTACTGTACAAAGTGGTAATACTATGGATGAAAGATTCGCCACCCCTCGCCGCTATGCAGTTTTTAACAATGGAAATTGGATCAGGCTTTGCAGCCTCCTGAGCCGGAAGCCTAGCGCCAAAAAGGGTGAATAACAGTAAAACGGATATCGTTTTTGGAAACTTCATATTTTTTACGGGTCTAAAGTTTTATTTTAATTGATCGGGTTTATTTATCGTATTAATTTTGGTCTTGTTTTATTCCTGAAAAGCTTAAACTGGATCATGCTCCCCTGCCGCAATCGTTTTGCCGGTTTTAAAGTCATATCCAAATGCATCATAACGCTCATTACCTTCGCCCTTTGGATTATCACCGTACTCATTCGGACCAAAATCGCCGGGCGAAAAAAACATCATCAGCATGTAAAAAGGTACCAATTGCCACCAGCCTGATTTACCTAAGTCATGACAGCGTTTTGCACCCTGCGACATCAATAGATAGATTGGCAATAATTTTGTAAATTCAATCCAGCTGCCAACTGACTTATTATTCTTCACAATCAGCACAAAAAAATAAACAATAAAATAAAAGATTTGGGTTAAGGCAAATTCCGTACGGCGGATTCTGCCATAAAAAGAAAAGGGATCTTTAAACATTAGAGAGGCGTTATTTCGTTACGAGTTTAAATTTGGATAAAAATACCGATTATTATAAGAGATGTCAAACATTCATTTCTCAGAAATCAAATGAAATAACCGGTATATCATTAACGGTGAGCAAAAATTGAATAAGGGCTGCAAAAGGCCAATAAATGATGGCCACTGCCGCTAACACCGCAAATAAAAGTTAAAAAATGCCTTGCCGGCTACAACTCTGGGCACAAAGCCAAAACCATTATGCCCATCAGGTTGTACTAGCTATAAGTGATAAATATATGTCAGAACGTTCCGATAAAATAAAAGCATTCAACAAAAACCGGTTGCCCTCAATCACCAGGCTTAAATACAGCGCAATGCTCGAAAATGCATTCAGGTTCTACCGCGGTACCTGCCATCTTTTCTACGAAAGGATTGCTGAACTAAAAGCAATGCCTAAATCGCCGGTTGGCTGGATCAGCGGCGACCTGCACCTGGAAAATTTTGGCAGTTATAAAGGTGATAACAAACTCGTATACTTTGATCTCAACGATTTCGATGAAGCGGTAAAGGCACCGGTACTCTGGGAAGTGGTACGTCTGGTGACCAGCATTTTTATTGCTTTCCAAACCCTGGAGATCGATGGGGAACAAGCCATGAATATGGCTGCCCTATTCCTGAAAAGCTATGGCACCACCCTGATTGGTGGAAAAGCCATGGACCTGGATCCCAGAACATCCAAAGGCATTACCGGCGATTTTCTAAAACGTGCGGAACGGAGTTCTGCAGACGAGCTATTGCAGAAAAGGACATTAAAAAAAGGGAGGAAACTGCTGCTGGATACCAGCGATGAACGGCACTTTAAACTAAAAAAAGAATTAAAAGCCGAATTAATCAACCACATGGAAAACTGGTTGTCGAACAACAACGATAGCCCATATAACTACCGTGCGAAAGATGTTGTTTACCGCCTTGCCGGAACAGGAAGCCTTGGACAAAAACGGTACCTCTTTCTGCTCAAAAGCATACGCAAAAAAGACCGCTACCTGCTCATTGATATGAAACAAGCCTACCCATCCTCCCTCTCCCCTTATCTGGATATTCAGCAACCCAAATGGGAAAATGAGGCTCAACGCATTGTTTCCGTGCAAAAACGCATGCAACATGTTTCGGCGTCACTGCTTTCCACTGCAACGTTCAAAGGCGAAGATTACGTTGTTCAGGAATTACAGCCCGTAAAAGACACCCTGAAGTTTAAACTCATCAAAGAAGAATACCGTAAGATTTACCAGGTAATTGATCATATGGGCATGCTTACCGCATCCTCGCAACTCAGGAGTTCGGGCATGGATGGTTCTGCCACAAAAGATGAGTTGAAAGCTTTTGCCATCAAAGCAGGGTGGCAACAGCAAATCCTTAATATTGCCACTGAACAGGCCGCCCTCGTATGTGCAGATTACGGTGCCTTTCAGCAGGATTACAGAAATGGCGCCTATGAAAGCCAGCCAAAGGGCAGAACGAAAACTGAGCCGGCAATGGATTAAAGCCTGTTTTTCCATGCATATTTTGATGCCCGTAACTGTTTATAGGCCATTTACAACCAGGCCACACAAAAAGGCTGCTTAAAACAGGAATACAGGCCAAAGAACAAGCATTTTGAGTGTTTAACAAAACCAAACCGCAATAAATTTGTCTTACAATAGCGCCTGCACCAAATGCAGACCAACAGTTACTACTATGGAAAACTTAACATTATCTGAAAATGCCAAAGGGTTTATGGATTACGCTATAGACACCATAAATGCCATGGATGGTGCTCCAGAGCACAGTGCAGCACAAAAGGATGAGGTGATCACCAGGATCAGTACGCTTAAAAATTTATTGAATGAACTGGAACAATCCTACCTTGAAAATACGCCAACTGATAAGGCTCCACCTGTGGACCCCGAATATATTGCAGCTGCCGGACACAGTTAAACACATCATCAGCTCATCATCCTGGCAACAAAAGGTATTTTGCCAAGGCGAAAAATGATGTCATTCGCTAAGCTTAAAGATTTTTTTGATTCCGCTGATAAAACCTGACATTTTTTTTTACCCGGCACAATAAATAGCAAAAAATTACGCTTATATATCTGAGAGCGTTAATTTAGATTAAACGGGAAACTATCTTAGGATAGGTTCCCGTTTTTCATTTCCAGGGTAATTAATGCCATGCGACATTTTAACCTCGGGTTAAGTAATTGACAAAAATCGGATACTAAATCCCATAAATAGTTTTTACCCAGCTGGCATCTTTGGTGGATGGTGATTTTGTACCACTCCATGAATTATCAATCCAGGTAGAGCCGTCTAACCTGGTCGTGGTTGGAAGACTGCTGTTAATTGCACCATATCCATTGTATGATCCATAAAGCATAATAGAACTGATATCAAATGCTGTCCCTCCATAATTCATACCTGTAAGTTTATTATAACCCGATTGAGCTGACGCACTTATATTGTCCCATTTTACTAAAATATAGGAGTCACGATCTGCTCGTAGCTGCTCGTGGTGTAACCCGATAGCATGGCCTAACTCATGCACAACAATACCTTTAGCTTCCGGATTGGAAAGATTCATCGTCGCCCCGCTAACATAACCTACCGTACAATTATTTACACTGCCAGGCTGTATAGTCAGGTAGTAGCCAGAAGTTACCGCTTCAAATATAATTCCTGATTTTGCAGTCCAGTCGGCCATGGCGGTTAATATTGTATTGGTCTGCGCAGTGGTAAATCCGGCCGCAAACCGGTAGGAAACTTTATGGTTTGGCCACTTGTATGCCCCGGCTGGTCCGTGTCCCTCAGTTGTCACTTCCGGCAGTTTTGTAGTGATTTGTTCATCCGGAATGACCATATCGCCGTTGAAAATGTTTTTACCGTCAATTCGTTCATAACTGATCAACGATCCCAAATAATAGCCCTGCCTTATTTCCGAGGTTTTTTTTTCCACCGAAACATTTACTTCATCGTTACTCGTTTTTTTACAGGCCTGAGCAAGTAACAGCGATCCCGCTAATAATAGCATAGATAGTTTTGTGTTTTTCATAATATTGATTTTGTAGATTTAATACTAACTTAATGTATTTATTCAATATTATAAAATATTTTTTTTACGACATCGTTAAGTTGTCAGCTGATTTTGGGGAATGGATGGAATGCAGCTGTAATCTCACACCAAGTTAGTCCCTACCAAATCATGAAGATGCCCGGGCAGGCTAAACATGACGATAACCGCAAATTTTATGCTTGACCAGCGCTAAACCTGTTATGTTAACACAGGCCCGTTTTTTGTCTGACCTATAGCTATCCAATCTACCAAACTTCCCTTACACAGCAATTTGTGTGATTTTACTCATCATGGTACCAGTTAAACACGATGTTGTATTCACCTAACCTAAACATTACTCGAATAATAGCAGCACAGCGAACCTAAAATTTACACAGACCGTACCAGCAACGTTAAAACAGCCCGGATTACATATTTTCCGATCCGCACAAAATTTTTGCGCATAGGCAACCATGTACAACCTTTATCGGTCTGAGCTGAATTAGTCAAAATCTGAATATTCATAACTGAATTACATCCTTTTTAAACCAATTTACTCCTTTGCTGTTATCATAGATATGAACCTGCAGCATCGAAATCAATACGCTACCCAATTTCCCCTTTTCAATGGTTAATATTTCCAGTAGCCAGGATTTATCCCACAGCATCTGGAGACCTCATCTCTTGATTATATTCTTCGGAATCTTAAAATTGTTGATCCATTTAATTGCCTTAAAAGGATATGGCTATCATGCTGATGAAATTTATTACGTTGAACTTGGAAAGGAATGGCAATGGGGTTTCCCTGATATATCACCATTTGTAACCTGGATTGCGCATGTATCAAATCTGCTTTTCGGTTCATCTTTAACCGGCTACCGAATCCTGCCTTGCCTTTTCTCCGCTGCAACCGTCGTAATGACGGGTTATATGACTTACCTACTTGGCGGAAAACGTTTGGCCATCACCATCGCTTGCTCCGCAATCATTTGTTCACCTGCATTTTTAGCAACTTCCTATCTCCTGCAACCGGCAGTATTTGATGAGTTCTTCTGGACCCTCCTATCCTTCGCCTTCATCGCCTACCATAAAAGCCGTAAAACTCCTTTCTTATGGCTTATGGCAGTGGCACTGGCGCTCGGCATACTAAACAAGTACAGCATCCTGTTACTGGTCTTTTCAGCACTCATTGCCTGGTTAATTTGCGCGCAGCGAACCAATGTTCCCCACTGGAAAAAGCTATTGCCACCTGCCCTTGTTTTTCTGTTGATTTTAGCACCACATATCGCCTGGCAAATGGAACAAGGCTTTCCTATTTTTAAATTTACAACCGAAGTAGCGAAGACGAACTTTGACGTCGACCCCGGCGACTACCTGCTGCAACTGTTTTTCTTTCATGGCGCATCGGTGGCGGTGTGGTCTGCAGGCCTGATTTTTCTGATCACCAACCCGAAAAGCAAAGAATACTTGTTTCTGGGCATCGCATCTTTAATGGTAATTGCGGTACTATCCGTATTAAAGGGCAAGCTCTATTACGGACTGGGGCTCTTCCCACTGCTATTTGCTAACGGTGGATATTGCTGGGAGCGCATGTTAAATCACTTCAAAACTGCTTATCAAATCATGTTTACAGGCATGCTTTATGTTTTTGCACTGCTCAGCCTTCCGGTGGTTATTCCTATATTTTCTGTAACCGGTAATCAATTTTACCTGTCTGAAATGGTCAGGCTAACCGGTTTTTCCCGACCGCTTCGTTACGAGGATGGCTCTTATGGTAAAATACCACAGTTTTTTGCCGACATGACAGATTGGGAATACCTGACCACCAGAGTAGCAGAAGTTAGCCGGCAACCGGGCACATTCGGCAAAGCCAGCGTAATTTTAACTAATGATTATGCCATTGCCGGCGCCTTAAAACACTACGGCGATGCAGCGCTGCCCCTGGTAATTTCGGCAAAAAACAGCTTTCTAAACCAGTCGCCCAAAAGCCTGGACCAGCACACCATCATTTACCTCACTAAATCAACCGGGCTTGACATTCTGCTTATTGCAGATCAGGTAACCCTTATGGATACCATATACTCAAAAAATTCACATATCAACGGAATACGGATTTACAGGCTATTGTTTCCCAGCAAGGCGTTCAAACAACAATACGCCAGAGATCGGCTGATGTTCGTAAAAAGCTGAGGGGCAGCACCAGCCTCTTACTTTATTTCACCCTTCCATCCTGTCTGCCGTGATACAGCTGCATCTTATTTTTAGGTTCGAATAAATGAGGATGATACCTGTTTCCATAAAGGCTAATGACTCTTTTTTACCTTTAATACCAATACAAAAAAAGCCATCAATTTAATTTTGACGGCTTTAATCTTTAAAAAAAATTCAACGCTTAAGCGTGGGCATCACGCAATGCTTTGATTGCATCATGGCTGGTATTAATGCCTTCCTGCTGTTTTAACAATACCGATCTAACATTTTCTCCAAGCTCATTTTCTGCAAGTGCATCACGGTATGCTTTTTTAATCGCATCTTCACCGCGTTCACACTCCGCCAAGATACTGTGTCTGTCATCACCACCAAAGGTTGCTTTAATATCAATCCATGCCCTGTGCAAAGTTCCTAAAATAGTATTTCCAGTGTCAGGAGTTTCAGCATTTCTGCCTACTAGCCCGGCCAGTTCTATCACGTTATCGCGGCTATCAGATGATAGTTTTTCAAAAGTTGCCTTTAAATCAATGTTTTCTTCTTTTAAATCGGCTGCTGCCTTATCAAAACCATCTGCTCTATCATTGTTGATCTGAATAAGGTCGTTTAAGATTTCAACTGTTTTTTCTGTATTTTCCATAGTTAAATATAATTTCTAAATACAACAGGGTGCGCATAAATATGTTTGGATCAAATGAAATAAATCTTAAAACCCACAGGTATTTTGCTTCCAGCCCGATCCTGCTTATTGCATCAAACACCTATCGTATATCGCTAATCAAGTTCAACCAGCAGGAAGCGCCAGAAACAGCCTTCCTGTGTAAACCAGTCACCATCCATTCCGCTCAATAAATGTGGCAGGAAAGCCCAAAAGATGCCAAATGACATATCAGAAAGCCTTCACGCGAAGTCTGGTTTAACAGTAAAAAATATATTTTTTTAAACTTTTTAGCTTTCTATTCGTCTGTTTTATATGATAGAAACACAAGAAACCTTTAATTTCACCACAATGCCCTTTATCAGTGGCATTTTAGCGCTAATTTTCGGGGCATTCATTTTCATCTTCGCCATCTGGCGAAAAAACAAACGCAGAAAACTAACCGGAATCAACGGATTTACCTGCGCAGACAGGATGGTAAACACCAGGAGCACAGAAAAACTATTGCAGTTTTTAGCACTTGTGCTGCTGATATCAGGTTTCATGCTCATTACCTTCGAAGCGATTAGGATTGAAGACCAGGTGATGACCGAAGAGACGACCAGCTAAAAAGACGTAACGTCTGAGTCAGGGTTTTACCTCCATCCCTGGTCCTGGCTCCGCAGCGGAAATACAAAAGTACTTACAGCGTCATGATTTCGCTATCAGCTTGCTTAGCTCTGCTAAAAAGGCTATATTACCATTATTGTCCAGATTAACTGCTCCGATAACAGAATTTTTCACTAAAACTTTTCAAATTTGGCATTAAAAAAAGCAGGATTTTACAGGGGGCCACGCTTGCCCTTCAGAAAAAAAGAAGCGGAACATAAAATAAATGAGCTGATTACCGCACCAGAGGTGCGTTTAACCGGCGACAATGTTGAAACCAACATTTACCCGCTCACACAGGCACTCCACATGGCTAAAGAACTGGATCTGGATCTGGTTGAAATTTCACCGAAAGCCATCCCACCCGTTTGCCGGATTATCGACTACAGTAAATTTCTTTACGAACAGAAAAAGAAACAAAAGGAGATTAAAAGTAAAGCCAAACAGACCATCATCAAAGATATCCGTTTCGGCCCGAATACTGACGATCACGATTTTCAATTTAAACTTAAACACGCCGTTTCCTTTTTGGAGAGCGGCGAAAAAGTACGTGCCTTTGTCCACTTTAAAGGCCGTTCAATTGTATATAAAGACCAGGGCGAAATTTTATTGCTGCGATTTGCGCAAAGCCTGGAAGAAGTAGGCAAGGTTGAACTAATGCCAAAACTTGAAGGTAAAAGGATGTTTCTTACCCTGGCCCCCAAAACGGCGAAAAAATAAAATCGCAATCTGACTTTTCAGGATTTAATTGCCCGGCAACCTGTCATCAGCGGTTGTTTTGAACCAGACCACTATTTATAGCTAAGCCTGGTTATCCGCTGCAATGGCCCGTTCCGGGCTTAAACAATCAGCTTATGGCTTTTGTAAACCGCCATCACCAATAGTTGGCTGCTATAGAATAACATGCGAATCATCATTCTGATGCTGCCGGTAAATAATGGGCTGACGATGTTGTATTAAACCGTTAGCGGTACATCCACTACCATCTTTTCATTGAGCAGTAAATTGTTCAGGCAGGGCAGTTTGGTTCCTGCCTGATTTCCGGAAAGGTTACTTACGTATAAAATCAATCAGATCTGCATTCAACCGGTCTTTTGCAGTAATAAAAAGGCCATGCGGCTCACCCTCATAAACCAGATATTCTGCATGAGGCAAAAGCGCTGCAGCCTGCTCGCCGGTGGCTTTAATTGGCACGGTCTGGTCTTCATCTCCATGGATAATAAGTGTCGGTACCTGTATCGACGACATTTCCGCCCTCAAATCTGTAGAAGAAAACGCTGCTGCCGAAGCCAGGGTCGATTTTAAGGTGGCCTGCATTGCAATGTTCAGGTCAGTGGCCAGCCTTTCGCTGCTTACCGGTTTATTAAGTAATCCCTGCCCATAAAACTGTTTGGAAAAAGTACCTAAAAAGCCGGGGCGGTCATCAATAAGCCCTGTTGTAATCTCATCTATTTTCTCCTGCGGCACGCCATCCGGATTGTCGGGCGTTTGTAGCATAAAAGGCGCGATAGAACTGATTAAAATGGCTTTTGAAATGCCTTTACCACCATGTTTGCTAAAGTAGCGCACCACTTCTCCACCACCCATTGAAAATCCGGTCAGTACCGCATTTTCCAGGCCAAGCTCATCAACCAGTGCCTTTAAATCATCAGCCAGTGTATCATAATCGTAACCCGTTAGCGGTTTGTCTGATTTACCAAAGCCTCTTCTGTCATAGCTGATTACCCTGAATCCTGCATCGGTAAGCGCGGTAGACTGGTAGTCCCACATCTGGTGATCGAGTGGCCAGCCGTGGATCAGGATTACTGGTGTACCCGTACCCAGATCTTGATAGTGCAGGTTAATTTCTTCGCCATTTGCGGATGTTGTTTTTACGAATTTCATAGGTTTTATTTTATTAATTTTTTAAAGCATACAGATGGAGAACAGCCGCTGGCACGCAATGTTTTTAACTTTCAATCCACACCCACAAAATTCACAAAACCAATGGTTGTTAAAGGCTAATTTAAGTGAACGTATCATCTGCAAATTTCAACAAAACACGTTCCTTTACGCAGGTTGATAAAAAACAGCTGTTGCGGGATTTCAATTTATCATACTAAATCCTCTTACAAAGCCGCTAAAATTCAGCTATATTTGATGATGCGATTACACAAGTTCCTTTTGCTCATTAACCTATTCTTATCCGTTGATGCCGTGGCCAAAAAATGCGATTGCAGCCAGATACTTCAACAAAGTATTAAGGGGATCGAAAACAATTACGCCCTTTTTAAGATCAAGGTTAATGCAGACAATTTCAAGGAATACCAGTCGTTTAACCGCCTCTATCTCATCAAGGCACAATCCATTGATCAAAGTGATGCCTGCCAGAAACTGCTCAACGATTGGGTAGCTTATTTTAAAGATAAGCACCTATGGGTAACAGTTGACCGTGAAGTAGAAAAAATCGACTATATTCAGCACCGCCTGGCGTTAAAATCATATCGAAAGCGTTGGCTCGACCATAAAATTGCTAAAGATTCCATTGAAGGCTTATGGGAAATGGAAGGCTACCGGGCCGTTATTATTCCAGACCTAAAGAACTATGGCCAATTTAACGCCCTGATCGTTTCTGCAGACAATGATACTTTCAAGCCCGGCATGCTGAAAATGCACCTGATAAAAAGGGATGGCTTTTACGATATGGACTTTTATCTGCGCGACTCAACAATGGTAAGTTCGACAATCAGATTCACCAGCAAATACACACTGCTGGACGACGATGGCCTTAGCTGGCGTAAATTGGAACCCACCTTGCCAACTGATCGCATTCCCACATTGGCTGAAATGAACCGGGCAGACCCCTACAAGCCCACGCTTAAATGGGTAGATGAAAATTCGGCCATCTTTACCTTGCCCAGCTGTGCTCCAAGATTCGGGCCAGTGGTCGATAGCCTGATAAATGTCCATAAAAACAAATTAGAGCAATGTCGAAATTTAATTGTCGACGTAAGGGGAAATGGAGGAGGAAGCGACAGGACCTATCGCGCCCTGCTCCCCTATCTATTAACCAAAGCCAGTGTTCAGCCTAAGGTTGGCTACTATCTCAGCAATGAAAACGTCAAACTGTTCCGTGAACTGGGCATCCTGAAAAAGCTAAACCCTTCAGATACCAGTAGAAGGGGAACATGGGCAACTACTCTAGAAACCCCTTATTTAAGCGCAGCTCATTACGCCAAATTTCCAGTAAACGTGGCGATACTCATGGACTCTAAAACTGCAAGCAGTGGTGAAACTTTTGTGCTGAATGCCAAAACCAGCCAAAGGGTAACCACCTTTGGTACTGCCACCGCTGGCTGCATAGATGGTTATAACGGTAATGTTATCCGCCTTAACGGTGCCAGCCTACGTTATCCCACATCCATACGCACCATGAATCTCCCTCAGGAGGCTATTGATCCTTTCGGGATCCTTCCCGAGATCCCCATCTCCGGTACGGTATCAGACCCCATCAGTTGGATATTAGATTATTTTAAACAGACAGAAAGGAATCCATAACCTGTAACAGCCGCATATGCTGATGAGGTTTTCAATTAAAGGTTTTTTATGCAACAATAGATTTAACAGCGAAATTGCCGGCAGTTTAGAGGTTCCGGCATATGCTATAAACTGATCAACACGGGGGATGAAGCAAAACAGTGGGCTAGAGTTTTTTAAATTCTATTTCCATTGTTTCCCTTCTAATCGTGCCCTCCTGGCCATCTGGCAACCTGCGTTCCAGAAACAGTTTCATATTGCTTTGATCAACAACGTTCACATTGAAATCATAATCCGTGTCAATAATCAGTTTTGATTTACCGTTCGCATCAATAGCTACCTGGTAAGCAAATGTCTTTTCCCTGCCGCCGTCATTCTGGTAAAGAATATCATTATCCCTGAAATCCCAAACCGGAGCAGGTTTAGTTCCTGATAAATCTTCCTGGTTAATCACCTGGCCATTGGCGCCATAGTAAGTGATTAAGCCTTTAGATAATTCCCATTTACCCAACACTTTGCCCTTTAGCGTGGCGGCAGTTTCCAGTTGCTCCTCCCCTACACCATTTTTCTTACAAGATGAAACCATCAATGCCGTGCCAAGCAGCACGGTTAAAAAAAGCAATGCTTTTTGTATCTCTTTTTTCATAAATTATTTTTAAACCACTAACATCCATGTCTATAAAATGTTTGTCACAACGGTTACGCAATGCATTGAATCAGTTAAAAGGTTATGCCCTGGAACTTCAGCCAACTGATTCAAATTTTACCTTCTGAAAACGATTTTGGATAACATCATGCTGCATAATCAATGCAGAAAATCATTGGGTAAAAGTGGTTTAATTGCAGTATTTTTTTCTACTGGTATTCCGGTATTTTTCAGTATTAAGAGAAGATACCGGTGTGGATTTGGAACAATGTTTAACTTTTACAGCTAAATTCGCTACAGCATTTTTGGTCAAATCAGGAAATTAAATCCCTTTTTACACCATAAAGGCAATTTTGAAAGTTGACATTTTACCCTTAACTAAAATTCATGTACCGATGAAAAAAATTGGATTTTTATTCGCACTGGCCGCTATTGTTATTTCCTGTAAGCAAAAGCCGAAAGAAAATAACGTACAGGCTGCTCAACAGGAGGAACCAGCAGCCCGGCAACAGGTTATGCCAGACACTACACAAACATTTAGCTTCGAAACCATACCTTACACCAGGGCCGATCTCGGCGTATTTCCATTTTTCACTTTGCCCAAAGGACTTGCAGAAATGAACAAACCCCTGCTGAATGATTTCGACATTTGCTTCTTCCCCATTAACGGTGTGATGAAAGGCTTTGAAGGCAAATTATACAAGGCTAACATCACGGGCCAGGATGGAACAAAATTCTCTCAGCACTATTTTGAAAGCAGCTTAGACAATTACCTTAAATCCGTTGGAGCCGTTAAAGTTTACTCCGGAACCATTACAAGTGAGGAATATGAACGTTACCATAAACAAGATCCGAATAAAGGTGACGAAGGAGACATTGGCTATGATGGAGACCAAATTAATGTTTATGCCATCCGAAGTAAAGAACAAGGGAATATCCTGGTGCAGTATTCAGCTACAAATGTTGGCGCAAAGCTGAATATCCTGCAACAAAAAGCACTTACCCAAACCATTGCCAAGATCACCGCTGACTCGATTATAAAGGATCTTGCTAACCGTGGAAAGTCTATCCTTTATATTCATTTCGATACCGATCAATCCGGCATCACAACTGCTGGTGCAGAAACCGTAAATCAAATTGCCGAAGCCCTGAATAAAGATCAAAACCTGAAAATCAGCATCGAAGGACATACCGATAATACAGGTGATGCCGCCCACAACAAAAAATTGTCGGCTGATCGGGCCAATGCCGTAATGGACGCGCTGGTTAAGCTTCATATAGCAAAGTCGCGCCTGTCGGCCAGGGGTTTCGGTGCTGAGCGCCCTCTGGTGGCCAATGATTCTGACGAAAACAAAGCAAAAAACCGAAGGGTTGAGTTGGTTAAAGTCAACTAACAGGGAAATTTAATTGGCCTGAATCTGAGCCGGTACACCTTCCCGATCAATCATGTCCGGATCCGGTATTTCAATCCGTAAAGGAAAATCATATTGCTGATCGGCGGTGCAGACTGTTTAAACCCGGCTATGATTTCCGTACACACCAGGTGGTCATGGCCCTGCTGTTTTGTACGTTGGTTGTTTTAATCGGTTCGTGAAGTTGCCCGCCAAGGTTTTTCGTAAGCCTCACCAGCATCTCCTGGTTAACCAGGAAGCGTTCTGATCCGTCAGGAAGCATATACCTGCCATTCCCGATAAAACGGACCAGTGATTCAATACCGATCTCTGAAGCCAGGCGGCAGAAAAAATATCCGCCTGGTTTAAGCACACGCCACATGGAAGTTAACATCGCTTCAAAATGCTCCTGGTTCATGGCAAAGTGCAGTACCGCCGAACTGATCACCAGATCAAAACTTTCATTTTCAAAAGGCAATTGTTCTACAGGAGCAATGCTAAAGTTTTCTTCCGGATTAATGTAAGGAAAAGCACTTACCGCTATTTTAAGCTGTGTTATGGCTTCAGGATCCCGATCTACTCCATAAACCTGTGCACCACTTTTTAAAAAGTACTGCAGGTTTCGCCCTGTTCCGCATCCGGCATCCAAAACGGTTTCGCATTCATTGTAAGTACCTTTTAGTAGCTGATCGAATAAATAAATATCAATATCTCCGAAAGTTTCCTGTATCTGCTCGCTTTTCATTACCAGCAAAGATAATGACAAATTGCCGGGATGGTATTACAATTTATAATTTCTACCAATGCGGCAAAAAGCGCGAAAGATTCTTAATCCGGTGCCATTTGGTGTTGCTATAGATTTAAGTTTGTGCATTAACGATATGCTAAAATACCGAACAATTTCACCTCCTGTATTGACTCAACCCGGTTATTCCCAGGTTTCCCATTCACCCTGCTGCACATCATATTTTGCATATTCACCAGAGTCTGTAAATTCCGAAACGGTCATGCCGACTTCGAAAATCGAATCTTTATTCCAGCCCGTGGTAAAGTAAACCGCTGCTTTGGTTAATAAAGCCGTTCCGTAATCTTCGTCTGGATGATTAAAATGCAATCCATAACTGTTTTTATCTGATAGCGTATAGCCATAGCTCAATAATCTTTCTTTCAATGCGTCAAACTGCGCTGCTGTAAAGGGAACCAGATTTTCAGTGTTTTCAAAAAAGCCTTCATCAGTTATGGCCTGCTGTTTTTCTTTTGTTTCAATCCGGTAAAGGGAAATATCGTAACTCATACTGCCTGATGTTAGATGGGTTTAGCCAATAATGACCTGTAGATTTAATTATTTTTCTGTTCATCTGTAACATTTAATCAACTGAATTGTTAGTTACTATTGCCGGAAAAAGTGTTATTTCAAAAGAATCATTTCAATATCATGATCAACAAAACATTGAAGTTATTTTTTATCAAATCGATTATCGTGCTGGGCTTCATACACCTCGCCTATTTCATTTACGGTTATTTCAGGTTTGTGGGGATCGGTAAGGTCTACATTTACACGGAATTTTACCGTTTCAAGTTTTACGATGATGTATCCATTTCACACTTTTTTATCAGCGGTTTATTTTTATTGACTGTGCTCATTTTACTGATCCGGAATTATGCCAGAGAAAGGTATAGCGGACTAAATCTGATCAAAATCGGGGCTACACTGCTGTTCATTGTGTTTTTATCCTTAAGCTTCTTCATGAGTTATAGTTTTGGCATGAACGCTAAACTTAAACAGGAGCTACCGGCAAAAACTTTCAATGCAGATAAAAGGCTGTTAAACGTCTTAAATCCCTTTTTATACCCTGGTTCGCACTACAATTCAGAAACCTTGTTCAATGTAACCAATATTCTGTATCCTAAGCCCTACCCGGTAATGGAAGTGAGGGATACTGTTTTTTATGATCCGGCAAACAAAGAATATTACAGCCTGGAATCGGCCTATTACAGCATCGATACTTTGAAAATACTTACTTCAGCTTACGATAAACTAAAAAGCGCCGCCAATATTCCCGTTGGGTTGCCGGGTCTCGATCAACAGGGATTCCAGAAAAGAATCCTATCCAAAACCGTCCGTAAGGATAGTACCGAAATCGTATTCAGAGGGGCTGCAGTCAACCCGGGGTTTGACAACAGCATCTGTGTCTTTCTTGAAAATAAAACATTAATCAGCCCGGTTGAGGGCGAAGATGTTGCAATACAGCAGCGGCAAAGCGCCATAAACCGCTACCAGCTCCTTTATCAATTACCACAGGATTCTTTACTTCATGCTTTTCAAAAACTAGACTTGTTGTTAAAAAGATATCAGGTCGAATCTTCCATCAATCCGGTAACACTTACCCGGGATGTATTCCGTTTCAGGGATGGATATCGGGAACAGCTATATCAGATCAGGAACAATTTTAACCGAAACGCACTGGTTGAGAAAATCAAAATTTTAAACCGGCTGTTTTACCAGCCAAAATTTTTTCATCCTGCTATCCGGCCAATCTTTTTTATGGTACTGTTTTCAACCTGGCTTTTTGGATTTGCCGTGTTTGTGCTTTCCATTTATTTACGAAAGCCCAAACCCGGCGCGGTAAAACCGTAAAACTTCCTGCCGATAATTGATAGGAGAAACAGGATGGTTATTCACGCAGTACGGCAGCATATCTTTATCTTTAGTTCGTATTCAGTTTTAATCCATAATTTAGCCCCTTAAATCTGCTTCGCGCACGATTTACACCGAATGCCAGCAAAAATATGGAGAAAAGCCTGCTCAAAACCACCATTTTAAAACCTGAAAACCCGGTATTAAAGCAATACGTAGAATATTTTTTATTCCTCCGTAAAAAAGATGAGCTGCCTGTTCAGTATACTACTTTTCCCAATAACAATTTGTGCCTGGCCATTTACCGGCACAACCAGGTCAACCACCAGCGTCACGAAAAACTGAACCATTGTGTTATCCGGGCAGGCCGTGAAGAATTTACCAGCCGCATCTATGGCTTTCATCACATGGCTTTCCGGGTAGATATCCAACAGGAACTGGATCAGATCTGTGTGATTTTCCATCCAGCTGCCTTAAAAGCCTTTACCCGGCTCAACTTTGATGAAATTGACCATGCCGGCCAGGTATTTGAACAACTTTTTCAACCCAAAGAGCCCTATTTTCTTGAACAGCTGTTCGGCGAAACCGATCCTGCCAGGCAAGCCCGGCAGCTTGAAGGTTTGTTATTGCATCAACTGGAAGAACACCGCATTGCAAAAATCAGCGAAGCCCTTTACCATTTGTCGCTTGCACGGCCACATCACCAAAATGTAAGTGTAGAAATGCTCTGTCAAAAACTTGGAATCAGCGATACCACACTTTTCAGGCTTTTTAAAACAGGTTTGGGTCAAAACCCACAGAAATACCTAAAAACCATTCGGTTCAGGCAGGCACTACACGACCTGACCACTGCAGCAAATCCGCTTACAACAGTTGCGCTACGCCACCATTACTATGATCAGGCTCATTTTATAAGAGATTTTAAAACTTTTACCGGTTATTCGCCCAAGAAACTGCTGAATATGGTATCTGTACAGCAACAATCCCTTACCTGGATTTACCAGGAAAAGCAAGGTGAATGATTTTTACAATTTCTTTTGCCGCTAATGCTTTTCCTTTGTGGAAATTATCATTTCATGCGATACCTATTCATTTTTCTCTCCGTTTGTCTGGCTACTTCCTGTGCTTTAAAACAAAAGCAATACCCAAAACCCGCTCCACCTTCTGATGCTTTACCGCAGTTAACGGAGCAGCAAATGCGAGCCGAGCATGATACGCTGGTTTCCTATATCAAACAGGTAAGTCCGGTCATCTTTTTTAACAAAGAAGTAAGGGGAATCGATTTTAGCCGGCACGCCGCCCGCTTAAGAAAACAGATCGGTCCAAAAACCACTATAGAAGCGTATTTACATATCATTAAAAAGACACTTAATGCCGCACAAGACGGGCATACAAGTCAGCTGAATACGGTCCTGCTGGATATTGCAAAGAAATACTGGATTCCGGGCGGTGTGGTCTCCTTCGATAGCGCCTCCACCCAAAATATGTACAGATATGTAAAATACCTGCAGGAAAGTTTTTATTCAAAGGCAGATCTTAACCTGATCTACACTTCAGGATCGTACTATAATTTATTGCCATTCAGCCACAAGGGTAAAGCATACCCCGCAGCCATGAAACTGATTCGCTGCAATGGAAAAAACATTCATCAGTTTGTGGCCACACTTCACGAACTTTACTCGCCGCTGCGCTGGGACAGGGCAAATAACCGCGTTTACACCGAAAATTTCTACTGGCCGGCCCAAATCTACAG
The DNA here is from genome assembly GCF_044762335.1 of Pedobacter suwonensis. GTDB lineage: Bacteria > Bacteroidota > Bacteroidia > Sphingobacteriales > Sphingobacteriaceae > Pedobacter. Next base: position 151,546 of record NZ_JBIWEB010000003.1, read on the forward strand.
GCAAGATACCTTGAGGCTGACTTTTGTTGATCAGAAAAACATCCGTCATCAACTCAATATCAACAAAAATGATACGGTAACCTACCTGGCCAAAAAGCTAAACCACTATGGTTATTTCAGCCAGACCGATACCGTGGTAACCCATTACTTTGAACAGGAAGGAATATTTTATGCCAAACTCCCGGCCATGCGCACGGAACTGGGCGATACGATTAAACGGCGCATGGAGGCTATTTCTGCCCGGCACCGTGTAAACAGCGTGGTCATCGATATCAGGGGCAATGGCGGCGGCTCAGACCAAACCTATAATATCTTTTTAAAGAAACTGCTGGGCGATACCTTGAAAAAGGACGTTGTGGTCGGCCGGAACTTCAGTCCCGAAACCCGGAAAAAATATCACCTCAACCGCGATTCCGTCATCAACAGCAATAACAAAACCTTTAATCCCGGCGTACCTCAATTCAAATCGCAGGAAATGTATTTCATCAAACAATCTTTTAATTTTGTAACGCCAGACCGTGCCAGGTTTCCCTTTAACGGAAAGATTTATATCCTCCAGGATAAATTTATTTACTCTTCGGCCAGTAATCTTTCCAGTTTGGCGCAAAATACCAAACAATTAATCAGCATTGGCGAAACATCAGATCTGCTGGGCGGACTGCAGGCCGATGTACTCATCAAAATGCTGCCCTACAGCAAATTTATTTTCAGGGTAGAGCCGCAGGTTGATTTTACCGGCATCAAAAAGCTTGAGGATGTTTTCCAGAACCATGTAGAATACCCGGTATCCTATCCCATCGAAAATCTTTACCTGCGGACGATAAGCCCCGATATATTCGGGAAAACATTTTTATTACAAAATGATCCCATGTTTAGAAAAGTATTGGAACTGGAACAAAAACAATATTAGTTGATGATAAACCCGGTATCGCTATTGTCAGGCATCCATAAATCAACCGGCAAAGCTAAGCTTAAAATAGCTTGCCGTTAATGAAAAGTATGGTAAGTGCTGATCAGCAGCTGTTTAGTCGGCTGCTTTTTTGGAGCTAACCAGGCTTAATTGTTTAGCACCGGTGTATTGGTATACATTTTTCCACCAGCTGGCCCCGCCCCTGCAGGCCGTAATCAGCCATTTATGCTGCCTGTCCAGCGTTACATCACAAAATCCGCTACATTTAGCACGCGGATCCTGCGGTTCAGCAAGCTGCTCAAAACGCTTTGACACCGGGTTATACAAATAAATGGTAAAGGTGCGGTATACCCCCATCCCGGCATCCGGAATGGAAAACGCCACATCGTCATAACCGTCAAAATTATAATCGGCTATAGTTCCCTTACGTTGTGGGTGCGGACTGTCAAAACCGGGTAACCGTTCTGTTTGTGTAAGTTTACCCGGATAGCGGAACATTAACCGGTCATCCATCCCATTCGAAAAAGATATGAGCGTGCCATGCAACAGGTAACCTGCTTTTTCCTCATCCGCTTCCGGGTTCTTCACCTGCTCCAGTTTAAATAACTTTTGATCTTTATTCCGGAAGTAAGCGGCCGCTGCGATTACATTGCCCTGCTGGCTCAGTTGGTATGTTCCGGTCATTTTTCCATTTAATACTTCATCCCAAACATAAGTGAGCTGTACTGCCGGGCTTTTTCCCTGTGCCCTCCGGCTCTTTAACCGAAGGGGTATAATACCTTGTTGGCCAAGGTATTTAACATAAGCACCCTTTCCGTCCGTACCATAATAAATGTTCAGCAAAAAAGGCTGGCCTCCCCGGCTCGATTTTAGCAAAAAAGGCTGGGCTTTAAGGCCACCGCCAATCAGCGCCAAAGCCAGTATCAGTTTTAATATTTCTACCCTCATCAGCATACGCTAATTGTTATCACCATATTGATCACGTTTGCAACCTCTTGTAATAAGGGGATTGCAGGCAATTTATTTGTACATACAATAGATATCAAAATCAAATTGTATCGGTCAGGTTTAACGTTTTGTCACCCAATTCACATCAGTATCATTTTTCTGCCAGATAATCAAATGTGGCAAAACAGTTCTCCTTCCGGGTACGCACCGTTCCTTTAAAAGAGTAGGGACAGTTACCTGCAGATTTCCAAAAGCGCGCTGCCGACTGTGCAAAAAGCAATAAATCTGTGCCGTCCCGCACAATGAATGTCATATTGTGGTCGTCTTCATTGCGCGCAGGGATGCTTTCCAAAAAATGATGCTGGTAATAAAGCTTACCCGGTGCCAATGTTTGCCCGGGGTATTGGGTATAAGCGTTTAAGGCCATTAAGCTAAATTTATCAATAACTGCATTGTATTATTTCCGTTAACCCTAACATACAAACGGCACAAAAAGTTTATCAACAGGCTTCGGCCTTTTAGCTTAAACAAACAATCCTGCAACGCTTTTTGTTCAGTTATTGCCCTTAACACCATACCATCGCCCCTTTGCATTTACACCTTAAAAAAAGCAAAAGAGATTGATGCCCAGGGGTATAACCTTTATTTATTACCCGATTATACATGAGTAACCCCTTAATTGTAACCCTAAAAATGGATGAAAAAAGCCAGGCATTTTTGGATGGCAAACGCAGGGCTTATTTTCCTTCGGAAAAGAATTTTCTGGAGGCACACCTGATGGTATTTCACCAACTGCCCTTTAATGCCGAAACCATATCCTTTCTTAAAGCCTTCCGGTTTCCCCGTTTTGTAGCCAAGGCAACGGGGCTGATGAAACTGGGGCGCGGGGTGGCCTACCAGGTGGAGTGTGCTGAAATAAAACAGTTGCACCAGCTACTTGCCAAACACTTTTACCCGCTGCTCAGCGCTCAGGACAGGCAGGGTTACCGGCCACACGTAACCATCCAGAATAAGGTAAGCCCTGAAACGGCCAGGCTCCTGTTTGATTCGCTGAACAGCAATTTCGTAAGTTTTAACGTGGGCATCGAGGCCGTACAGGTTTTTTCTTACCTGGGTGGGCCATGGCAGCATGAGTTTGATGTAGATTTAACTTAACGGAATTTTTCTGATGCCACTAAAATTTTGCTCTCCTTTCCACGCTCAGCCCAGGCATTTTATTTGGGGCTAATTTATTTGTCGGCAATCATCAGGTTAAATTTTCCGCGCAGGATACCGGCCACCCGGCCCTGTGGGTTCATCTGCTGCACCTTTGATGGCTTTACCTTGCGGTACGTAACAGATATCCTGCGCCCGCGGTGCCGGATTGCGCCATTAATCAGGTCTTTTTTCCTGGGTGGAATGCCATGGTGCCATTTTTTTCGGGCATCATCCTGCATGATGTAAAGCGAACGCCTCGGCAGCTCAACATCTACCACTTCTTGTGTCTTCGCATTGGTAAAACGCATGATACAGCCACTTGCCAGGTTAATTCCACAGATCTGGTTTTCGTAATAGTTGCGGTCTTTATGCGGCCTGATGCCTTCGCCGGGCTGGTACTCGTTTATAATCACCTGATCCGGAGCATACTCCAGGTTTTTTTCGGTAAATAGCCTCCGCGCCACTTCACCAATGGCGGGCGGGATGGGCAGCGGAATCCCAATCAGCGCGTAGGGTGCCTCCAGCTCATTGCGGAAACCATAGTACTGCAGCCGCCTGGAGTAATCCACCATCCAGGGCTGCGTGTCTATTTCATCCATTAATTCCTGTTCCAGTGCTTCGCTGATAAAATCGGTATAGATTAAAAATCCGGGTATCGGTGTTTCCATAATGGTAAAACAGTAAAAGCAACAAACTGGTTTTTTCTTGATGGCGATAGTTTTAGAAAACTCCATTATCTAAAAACAAAAAACGCCTGCCGGATTCAGGGCAGACGTTTTCTTATAACAAATAGCCGTAAAATGGCTTAAACCGTTTATTTAACCGGCATTTTTGTACACCACTTCAAAACTGCCGTACATGGCCATTTCTGCGGTATGCGCTACTGAAAGTTTCAGCTTTAACTTTTCAATCACTTCATTGGCGTAAACAATGCTTTTGTTTAAATCCTTTATGCCGCGCACCTCTATTCCTCTCGCTAAGCGTTTAAACTTGGATGGTTCAAATTTTTCAATGAATTTTTCAATATCAGATGTTTGTGTCATTTTACTCATAGCATGATGATTTTACCATAGCAAACCCGGGCAGTGAGGTTTTGTTTGCCTGCTGCATGGCATAAAGTATTAACAAATCATCAGGCAAAAAGCCATTAAACTGGCAATCAACATATTAAATCCTAAGAATCGTTAATAAGTTTCAAATTTCAAAAATAGAAGCTTAAGGTTGCTTTACCGGTTTCAAAACACAGTGTTCAGGTGCGTAGTATATGCTTTTGGTTGGATGGGTCACCGTCCACTGTAAACGCTGCCCCGGCAAAAAAGAAAGTTCAAAACTTCCTTTATCTTTCGGCATACCAAAAAAGCTGTAAAATTTCCCGATCAGTTTTCCTTTTTGGATCGTTCCCTGCAGATTATAGATTACGTCGGGTTCGCAATCCGTTTTCCCCCCACTTTGGGTAATGGCACAGTATTGTCCTTTTACCCGGTTACCCTCCTGGTGTAAAGTCAGCGTAAACTGCGATTCGGGCACCCCCTGCTCACCCATTACTACATATTTCCAGGTCCCGTCAAAACGGGGTGCCGTTGCAGCGGTTGCAGGTTTAATGATCCGATCAACCGGGTTTAAAGGAGCAGTAATTTCACTGCAGGCAAAGAAAAGGCTTAAGATAAAAGTAAACATGTAACTGATAGCTAAAATATACAGGAGATAAATTTAACTATATCCCTTTAATATTGTGCAATATTTTAACCGGGCACCAATTCGCCAGATCCGAAACCAAACCGGTTTGGAATTAAAATTAAAAATGGCTCCCAGATTTGATCTGAAAGCCATTCTAAATACCGGTGAAAAGAAATTCCTGTCAACATTTGGAATGTTCCTGTCGGCACCTGATGTCAGTTTTCGGTTTCAATCCCCTCTTCAAACACCCATCCATATACATCTGCGGAATTTTCTCCTGTTCCAGCTGTTTTTCAGAAATCTTTAAATATTGGAAAAGATGATTTTCCTCTTTGGTCAGGAGGTTCATTTTTTGGGATTGACTTCTGGCACCGGTTATGGAGTAGTTTTGGAAAGATTCAAAAGTCATCCGGTCCATCATGATGCTTTGGGCATGTGGATGGTACGACCGCAGCTGATGCAGGATCTGAAAGCCTTATTCATCAATATCTTCACAAAACCAGATGTTTTTGCCCGACAGCCAGGCCACATTTTTGAGATGGGAAATATTAAATCTACCTCCACTACAGATAGCAACTCTGGATTCCTATAAAGGTAAAGAAACGCCCGGCGAAACGTGTTTATTGACCTGAATGCACATGATCCGGAATCACGAAATCGAGGAGCGATTGATCAAAGGAGCTTTTGTTTTAAGGGTGTGCGTTATCCTATCCTCGCAGGCATTTATTTTCCTGTAATTTCTCTTCTGTGCTGCCTTCCCCACGCGGCCAGGTGATCTATAATGTTTTTTAATGTCATCCCGTAATCGGTTAGCTGATATAGAACAGTAACCGGCTGGGTATCTAAAACGGTGCGCTTAATGAGTTTATTGATTTCAAGGTCTTTGAGTTCTTTGCTAAGCATCTTATTCGAGATGCCATTTACATCGTTTAAAATGTCTGAAAACCGGCGCTTATTAAAATAGCAGACTGAAGATATGATCGCTATTTTCCATTTGCCATTTAATACGTCCATGGCATCATGCACGGCCATGATTTGTTTCTGATTCGTTTCCGCGTCTGTTACGTTACAATGATTTTCCATAAAAGGTTACCTGGTTACCCAAATGTTACTGTTACTTTTAGTTACAAAGTTACAATAATAAATAAGACTGACATACATTTGTACCTGTAAATAAAAAGATAACAATATGAATTTTACAGGAAAAAATATCGTGATTACGGGTGGAACAACAGGTATAGGTTTCGCAACGGCCAGCGCTTTTATCGATGCCGGCGCCAATGTATGGATTACCGGCAGAAATATACAGAACCTGGAAAAGGCTGCAATAGCATTGGAGAGTGAGCGGCTTAAAACGGTTCTATCAGATACTTCAAACCTGAATGGAATTGATGCTTTAACCAAAGCAATTGCAGGTAGCGGTCAAAAATTGGATGTACTTTTTTTAAATGCGGGCATCGCAACTTTTGCACCCATTGCAGAAGCTACAGAAGCCGACTTTGACGCTCAATTTAACACCAATGTGAAGGGACCTTACTTTACGCTGCAAAAGTTGTTGCCTCATTTAAAGGATGGTGCCGCTGTGGTTTTTAATTCATCAACTGTGGCCACTGCAGCCCAAATGTATGGTAGTATTTATTCTGCAACTAAAGGTGCACTTAATAAAATTGCCCAGGTTGCAGCCAACGAACTTGCAGGGAGAAATATCAGGGTAAATATGATTAGCCCCGGTCCCACCCAGACAGAAGGTTTTGACAAAGCCGTTCCTGATGACACCTTAAAAAAGCAATTCGCTTCAACAACGGCATTGCAAAGGATGGGTAAACCATCGGAAATTGCAAAAGCTGTCTTATTTCTGGCTTCTGAAGATGCGAGTTTTATTACAGGGGCACAATTACTGGCTGATGGCGGCTTTATTGGTTATGCATTAAAATAACTTTAAGCCATAACACTCAACAATTGAATGCTCCTGTTATGGGAGCATTTTTTTAAATATCAAGGGCAGTTGTTTTTGCCAGTCAGGTTCAAATGTACGCACTGCGGGATTATCCTCAAACCAATTTTTACTAGAATTAAGCGAATTATTGGATTTAAAACCGTTAAAAAGTTATGGTGATTCTTAACTTAAAACTTTCAAGTCTCAATTTACACCATACCCCTAAAACATGCATCCACATACATCTGCGGAATTTTCTCCTGTTGCAGCCTGTTTTTTTCCGAAGTCTTTAAATATTGGAAAAGATCATTCTCCTCTTTGGTCAAGAGGTTCAGGTTTTAGGATTGCTTGCTGGCGCCCCCTACAGCGTAGTTTTGGAAAGTTTCAAAAGTTGTTCGGCCCATCATGATGCTTTGGGGCTGCGGAGGGTACCATCGTAGCTGATGTAGCATCTGAAAGCCATGTTCATCAATGTAATCACAATAAACAAAACGCGTTTTTAAGATGGGAAATAGGAAATTCGGGCGTTTGGAAAAAATAGAGCAAATTGCATTATTTGCGTTTTGTGAAGAGACCAGCAAAATTAATGCCTGGTAAGGGACCGTAAAATAAAGAAGGTCATGTTTTACCGCCAAATAACATAAAACTTTTTTGGATATTTAAAACATGAAATTTGTCAGCATATACCGCCCGGTTTAGAAATGTGGATCATGTTTCAACCTATCTCCCGCTGATGTCTTTCTCCATATCCTTCAACACCCAATCCAATTCCAAATCTCTGGCGGCCAGCTCATCTTCAATCTGGTAAGTAATCTCAACATCCGGCATCAAACCTCTGCCGTCAATACGGGTAATGTCACCAAAAAAAGCGGGAAGCGTTCCATAACGGAGCAACAGCTGACTCGTAGGCAGGCTAAGGCTTTTCAGCGTTAAAGCCGTCCAGACATTTTTACTGCCACCTGTTTCTTCACCAACAAATGTTACATTTTTCAGGGCTTTTAAATTCGCAGCCAGTAAACTGCCTGCCGAAAAAGTACCACCGTCAATCAATACATACATCTTACCCTTAAATGTAAATGGATGAGGCGTGATCAACTCGAAGGCTGACCTCGACATCTTATCCACCCAAGCCCTTATTTTTGCAGACGTGCTGCCTGCCGGCGATCCGGCACTGGCAGATGCGCTGAAATAGGCGGAAAGAGCCGCAGCACTGTTGCCTAACGAGCACACCAAAGCACTTTTGCACCGGTTAGGAAATAGTCATTGATAAATATTTTTACTTTACTGTCACTATTCCACCCGATATCCGTCTTATACTGCAAACGATATTTATTTGAAACCTTTATAAACCCTGAAAACTGCCATGAAACAAACAGCATATGTAATACTTATTATCGTCGTGATGCCTTTCCTGATGTGTGCACAGGCGATATCGAACCAACTTGTGAACGATCTTGCAAAAATGGAAGGCCTTTGGAAAGGATCATTAACCTATCTGGATTACCGTTCCGGCAAACCGTATACAATGCCTGCCGATATTGAAATTAAGCGGATTGCCAGCACGAACCGTTTTCTTTTTATTCATACTTATCCGAATGAACAAAGTGCAAACTCGACAGATACGTTGACCATCTCGAACGATGGCAGATACTTTGGTGATGCGCCGGTGATCTCCCGGAAAGTATTATTAAAAGATAATGTTCAGATTATTACGGAAAAGATCGGTACGGATGGCAATGACGGAAAGAAAGCGACCATCAGGCAAACGTATATATTAGGTAAAAATAATTTCTCCAAACGGAAGGACGTCAGGTATGCCGGTGAAAAAAACTGGATCAAACGACACGAATATAGCTATAACAGGCCGTGATGAGGTATTAAAAAAGCCGCGATAAATACTCGAAATTTCCCACATCAGCAGGGCAGTGGGTCAATAAAACTGCATCACTTATTGAAAAATCACTGTTGCCTTAAAGTAACAGTGATTTTTTTTCCCGATTTTTTTTTAGCTCCTGTAGATGGGCTATGGCTTTGATATGGGAACGTTTTACCGTTGAATTCTGTTATCAAAATATTCTGTCGTTTGCCAACAGTGCATGGGTGTTTGCAGCCGGACCTTTTTATGAAAAGAATTCTTAAAGATTATGATGCCAAACCAAATTGGCTATTTATTCCGGTATAAGGTTAACCTGATCTGGTAGGTGCCGCCCAGAATATCATATTCAGATCAACATGCACCGCAGCGGTTTCCCAAAACAGACTTTCTCTAAAGGATAATTTTTATCACTATAAGTTTTTCGATTCCCAGCTTTGCTTAGTTTATTAAAAAAAAATAAATATTTATTGTTTATCAATAAATATTTATCTTTATTTGCATTACAATTAGCTTAATTAAAAAAAAATATGAAAAATAAAGCAAGTGTAAATAACGTCATTTCAATTATGAAAGTGTTAACCTGGATCGTATTTGTTGGTTTATGCATCAAAACCGGATCGCTGATAATATCTTTTACCATCAGTATTACCGAAAGCCGTTTAGCTGCCAAAGATCTTTACAAGGGTTTGGATCTGAGCCCGCTCCTTGAGCATAGTCCATCTCAGTATGTAACACTGATGCTGTTACTTATTTTGAGCTGGGCAGCAAAAGCTTTTCTGTTTTTTATCGCTATCAAGATCTTTCTAAAAATCAATCTTGAGCATCCTTTTAGCGATAAAATGGCGGCGCTAATCATCAATCTCAGTTATGTTTCCCTGGTTATCGGAATACTGACCATCATGGCCGGGGCTTACAGTAATGATTTAATGAAGGACGGGATAATTTTCCCGGCTTTACCGCCCTGTTTGGCCGGGGGAAATGAGTTTCTGTTTTTAGCAGGAATTTTATTTATTATTTCACTAATCTTTAAAAAAGGGATCGAAATACAGGCTGAAAATGATTTAACCGTATAAGCTTATGCCGATAGTAATAAATCTGGATGTGATGATGGCCAAGCGGAAAATGTCGCTTAATGAGCTGGCCCAAAAGGTAGATTTAACACTTGCCAACCTTTCTATATTTAAAACCGGGAAAGCAAAGGCGGTTCGATTCAGCACACTGGAATCTATCTGTGAGGCCCTTGACTGCCAGCCAGGAGACCTGCTGGAGTTTAGGAAAGAAGACTAGTTTCATGGATGATTTGTTTCTCTTTGGTACCTAGGTCATCACTCTTGATCAGCACCTTATTTCCCCTGGACCACTTCTACCCTCAAATACTGATGGACGTATTTGACAATTGTTGCTTAGCCCGTGAAGTGAAAAATTATGGTCAAAAGATGCCTATGGATGAGGCATTTGCCGGATTTTTGGGCCACGACAGAAAACCAGGATAAAGATTATAAGGGATATTTTCCGTATCATTGCGGTGTAGGAGGTGAGAGACCTACATCAGACGAAAGCCTGAGAGCGTTAATTTAGAAAGGGGTTGATCATGGATTTGATCTACCCCTTTTTTTGCAAACCACATCCTGAAAATACTCCGCTTCTGAAACTGATTCAGCAGCACAGGTATTATACCACACACCCGGCAGATTGCCCCCCCAACACATAAGCCTGCACCGGTGCCATCAGTATGCCGCGGAAATTATGCCATAAAAAAATCCCCGGCATTTTAATTTATCTTTCAAATTTGTTACTATTCCCGGATTACATTTTTCCTTCGGTATCATCTGGTTTTCATACTTTAGATTGTAAACAGGAAAAGACTTCATCATCACGCTGTTATTACCTGGCTATGCTGATGTAAATATGGTTTTACCTGAACCTTATCAACTTAAATTTAATAATGATGTCAACCACGCTCAAACACACGCCGACCGATTACGAGCGGCTAATCTTATCTGGCAAAGATTTTTTCCCCCATCCCCCGCCCCTTCCAAAATCAAGCTGGGAATCTAAGGCAAGGACCGTTGTGATTGCCCTGGCTGCCAAGGCACCTTATATCGGTGGGGCCATCAGTTATGTGATTAAAAGCTTTTGGCAGGAAGCCAAAGCAGATATATGGGCTCAGGTAAGTGAGAACGTAGCCAGGATGGTAGACCTGGCTATCCTTGAGTTTGAAATTACCCGTGATGGTAGCGAACTCATGGCAATTAAAAGCGACATGGTATCTTATGTTGTCGCCAAAAACAAGCTGGAGCAGGCCATGCAGCTGAATACCCTTATCAGCCGATGTACCGAGATGTATTTTAAGCTGATCAAATCTAAAAACAAAGAGAAGCTTGTGCCATTTACCGTTGCATTTTCACTGGTACACCTGGCCATACTGAAAGAGCGCATTGACTCCGGAAAAGCACTTTACGGCGAATCTGACGAAGCCTGGGTAATTGACCTGGAACGGCAGATTGAAAATTACCAGTCATTTTTTACTGAACAGATCCCGGCGCTGGTGGAGTGGCGCGCCTCACAGATCATGTATGACAGTAAAACCAGCGGAAAACTCATCAAAGATACTGATATTGAAATAAACGATACCTTTGCGAAAAGATCTTTTAAAAAGAGCTACCGGTTTGTAGACGGCAAAGATTACCGGAAGGATGAATTGCTGAAAATCAAGGAAGGCTGGATGTCTTTCTGGATGGCCGATTTTGCCCAATCATATGCCTCTTTTTTTTATGTCAACCGACTGGTTCCCGGCGCGGAGAGCTCACCGCCGAACATTGACCCAACTTTCAATCAAATAACAATAGGCCCATTCTCACCCGGCAACGAAAATGAGCTGCGCCCTTTACGGCCGGCAAATGAAACGCAGAAAAGCGGAAAGATCAAGGAAATCGTATACAACTATGGAGATAGCCTGGACAGCTTCCAGGTTAATTTTGAAAGCCACGACGGCCAGCGGGCAACCAAAACGGGTGGCGATAAAACTAAAACAATCAGAGTTGATCCTGATAAGGAACTTGTTGCTTTACGGTTTTACTATCTGCCTCCGTATATTGGGCTCGCCCCACTAAAATCAATCAACTTTGTTTATAGTGACGGTACAGAAAGCGAGACAGCAATGTTAAAAGATAAACAGCTGTTAAAATACCAGGAAATTAAAATACCTGCCAACTATGAGGTTACCAATCTGCGTTCAGCAAGAGATGCCAGCGAAAGGTTTGCCTATTGGTTCTGGCTCGAGCTGACATTTAAACCAGTAGATAACCCTAATTCCTGATCTGATGAAATCTTACCTCTTCCTCATTTTACCTGTACAATGGAGGAAGAGGGTATTTATAAATGAAATGAAAGCGATATTATTTCCTTTTTGAAGTTTTTCTAGAGCGCTGTATAAATGTTTGGTTGCTTACAAGCAATTGCATGTTACCACCCAGGCTGGTTTGAACTCAATTTGCTTTTTGGAAATGTCTGTATAAATCCTATTCTGATTACCGGTTAAGCCTCGTAATGTAAAATCCAGGCGATCATTAATTTACTATCACCAATTTCGATTTTGCGGTAAGCATTCTGCGATATTTTTAGTTTTGCAGCCAGATATTCCTGGGTGTAAGCCCTGTATTCCCTGATCTTTCTGATATTGCCGATAACATGCTTTTCGCTTAATCGCAATACATCTTCCATAAAGCCCTCATATTTTTATCTTTTTTACTTATAAACAAAAAGTTGCGGCTTAGTTTACTGTGTAAACGGCATAACCTACCTTAAATCAGTATGATTACCCGTATCATATCGCGCAAAACGAATTAAATATTTACTGATTTCAACACCTTCGCGCTAGCCTGCTAACGGAAATGACAGCACAAAAGTACTTCCATTTCCTTCTTCACTTTCAATTTTGATTGTTGCCCCATGGCGGTTAATAATTTTCTTTACCGTGGCCAGGCCAACGCCATTGCCTTCAAATTCATTTGTTTTACCAACCCTCGTAAAAAGACCAAATACTTTGGCCTGTTCTTCTGAATTAATGCCAACACCATTGTCTGTAATACGGTAAACAACATCATTGTCTGCAATAGTTCCATCAATGGAAACAACCGGAAAGCCTGTTTTATGCGAATATTTAACCGCATTTTCGATAATGTTTAAGAAAACCTGGAAAAGGAGAACGGGATCTCCATCAATATCAGGTGTTTGAAGGATATTGATCTGTAGATTTTTATTCACTACGCCAACTAAAATCTGATCTTTGATTTCGCTTATCAACGAGGTCATATCTACCTTTTCCTTATTCAAAAGTTTCTGACCCGCTTTGGCGTATTCAAGAACAGTGCCGATCATATTGCTCAACCTTGCAGAATTATCGACAATCTTTCCAGACATCTTTCTGATTTCATCCTCTGATGACCTGCGTAAAATCAGTTCAGCAAATGCTTTGATGGCTGTAATGGGTGTTTTTAAATCGTGCGAAACCGTGTGCGCAAAGGTATCGAGCTCTGCATAAGCATCACGAAGCTTTTCATTAAGGATTCGGAGTTCGATGGTTTTACGCCCTATGGCGAAATTAATTTCATCTTTGATTTCCAGTAATGTTTGTATTTCGATTTCTGACCATTTTTCTGAATTGCCCTTAACCTGCTGTGACCATTGATCAAAAGAGTTTCTTGGTAAAATATATTGGTTTCCGTTACTGTCAAAACGGATAATTTTGGCAGGGTCGCCTGCCCATTTTACGGTAAGGGAAACTTCCTTTCTAAATAATAAAAGACAGTCTTTTATATCTTCGGTTAGTTTGCAGGCTAACAAACCGGCAAATTTACTGCTGTTTAACTGCGCTCGTGGCAGCTCCTCCAGCAGGCGCTGTGATATGATTAAACCGTTGTTGCATCCGTTTAGTTCTTCAACCAAGCTAAGCATATCCTGATCATCCGGAACTTCACCAAATGAATACAGCGCTCCTTCAAAATATAAAGCAATACCAGAGGCTTTGCATGCAGCTATTATTCCCTGACCGCAATCTGAAATAACATCCGGAATTTTATTATTTTTTAATAAACTCCTGGCAGCCTCCATCACAACAGATTGTAAGGTTAAATTATCCTGATGAATTTTTTCCTGGTTTCTAAGGCCTACACCTGAACTTAATACCTGACCAATTAGTTTAGCAGTTTCCCTTTGCCTGAAATTTATAAAACGGGGTGAATAGTTATGGCAGGCGATGAGGCCCCAAAGTTCATTATCTACAATAATGGAGACACTAAAACTAGACTGTACACCCATATTTTTAAGATAGGTGATATGGACCGGAGATACTGCCCTTATGGAACTGTTGGTCAGATCGGCAGGGATATTGCTCATGCCCAATATGGGAACCGGAACATCATCAACATTTGCAATCAACCTTGTATAATTTTTTTTGTAGAGTTCGCGTGCCTGCTGTGGAATATCGGATGCCGGGTAGTGTAATCCAAGCCAGGTTTCCAAATCAGGTTGCTTATCTTCAGCAATAACCTCGCCATGGCCATCATCATGAAACTTATAGATCATGATCCTGTCATAGTTGATCACTCTCCTGATTTCGATCACGGTATTTTCGAGAATGGTTTGCAGTTCTTTTGCGGCCAACATTTGCGATAGCGCAGCACCTACAGTGTTTTGCGGATCGGTATATAAATCAGACGCCTCAGGCTCGAAATCAAGAATATAATACTCGCCTGAAAGCGAGAGAATCATATTATAAGCATGTCCCTTTATATTCACCACGTAAGGGTTGTGCGGTTTAAACTCTTTTCCCTGCCAGGACAGGTTAATGATGTATTCAATAAATTTATCATCAGCCGGTTTACCAAGAACGGCGCTGATACTGGTAATGTAACGCCCGAGAATTTCGATACCCAGCTCCTGTCTGGCCAATTCATTGAAATTTGCACTACAATATTTTACTATCCCGACAGAATCAAGGATGATAAGATAACCATGTGCCTGCACGTGGCCCGGAATATGTATCTGTTCCCGACTACATAAATCTAAAATATCAACTTTACTCATTCTTTATATATTCACAGTTTCAAAACTTCACGTTATTTGTGGCGATAATAAACCATTTTACTAAACTGGTCTAAAGCGATTTCTCATTAACGCCTGTAAGTATTGAAGATAAAAAAATTAATAGATATCAAAAAAAATGATATCCGCATTTAACGATAACGATGTGCTAATGGTTTCGGGTTAACAAAAATATAGCTTATGATGATCCTGACCATGATCAGCAAAGAGGTATTTTAAATGTAAATTTTGCGCCCGGCTCCCCTGTTATATTTTCAGCACTGATTTCTCCGTTATGCAGCCGTAAAATCTCTGCACAGATAAACAGTCCTATACCAAAACCTGCCACCGTGAGGATTTTTTGATTTTGACTTCTGAAATACCGCCTGAAAAGCTTGTCTCTTTCATACTCCAAAATGCCCATTCCCCGATCCCTTACGCTTACCATCAGATCTGCATCTGCGAGTTGATAGCTCACATCTATCGCTGATCCGATCGGAGAATACTTGATTGCATTGCTTATTAAGTTGTGTAAAACCATTTCGAGCCTATCTCTGTCTGCATCAATCATTACTGAACCTATTCCATTGAAGTTAATGTGATGGGTTTGAATTTCATTGTTGAACTCCTGCTTACAATCTTCAAACAGTAAGGCAAAATCAAATTCGGCCTTTTTGATCATAATTTTTCCGATTTCGAGTCTGGATATATCCAGAAAGCCCTCAATCATCCTGGCCATTTTTCCAAGCTGACGCTGGATTTTTCTATAGATTGGAGCAAAGTCTTTATTGGCGCCATTCCGTGCTTTATGTAACAAAATCTGTGTAAAGCCACCAATTGAAGTTAATGGGGTTTTGAGCTCATGGCTGATCATGGATATGAATTCATTTTTTCTGCTTTCCTCTTCCATCTGGCGGCTCACATCCATTACAACAGCATAAATGGATTTGGGTATGCCATCTTCACTTTTTCTTACTTTACCCACTACCCGCATCCATTTTCTTTCTCCAGATATTAAATGCCGGATGGGGTAAGTACTATCTACAGGTGCGCCATGCTGTGCAGACTGGGCAAGCACACGGTTTACTTCTTCCCTGTATTGTGGCTCTACAGCATCGGTAACCATTTGCCAGTTGATTTCGCCCGATAACGGAAGCCCGTAATGGTTACGGTACGCTCTTGACATTTCGGCTTTCAGCGTCTTAATATCAAGGCTGCAACTCCCCATTTCTGCTGCATCAAAAGCAGCCTGAAGCTCCTCCTTGCTTGCCATAAGATCAGCATGAGACTGGGTAAGTTCTGCGTTTAGCCTTACAAGCTCAGCCATTTGGTTTTTTAATCCGCTAATTTCAATTCCGGTACAAATGTACCCTAAAAAACGTTGCTGGCCGTTTAGCCTGGGCGTTCCTTTGATTTTCAACCATCGGAATCTCCCATATTGATCTTTCATCCTAAATTCAGCACTGAATGCACTTTTTTTTGATATGGCATCGTAAAGTCTCTTCTGAAAAGATTTTAAATCATCAACATGGATGGCATTTTCCCATTTAAATCTCCCCTTTTGAGGTATTTCTTCTCCCATATACCTAACCCAGGCGGGGTTCCTGTATTCGATATTTCCGAAATCATCTACAATACTGATCAGGATATCTGTATCATCAGTCATGTTTTTGAAAGCCATTTCCAGATCTGAAACGGCAATTTCATTTTTTACCGGTGCCTCAATACCGAAGTTGATGATAACAGCCGTTAGCGCACCATGTTCCTCAACTGTGTTATAGCTTACCCCGCTGAATCTGTTAAGAAAGGTATTTTTAGCTTTCTGGCTTGCAAGAATGGCATAATTAGCTGAAAACCACTCATCCATTCCGCGTAAGTGTGTAATGTTGGTTCCCTTCCATGTTTCAAGGATATGTTCAAGGCAATTTTTAAAATCGCTTCCGATCATGCTTCCGGTAGCACCCGGAAGGCATTGCTGAAAATGATGGTTGACCACCGTTACCGTATTTTCGGGCGAAACCATCATCAAACAACTGGGAATAAGGCTCATAGTATCCGCCAATTTATTTAAGGAAGGAGTTTTCATAGCTAAGTAAAAGTTTTTGGCGGCAAATCAAATCGTATCAGGTATATAGCCAACGTTTCATGTTAAAAAAATTATTAATTAGATAACCCATAAACATAAATTAAAGTTTAGCCCACTTTGACATTTTTTATTATCCCCCGGTTTTGGTTGAAATGAAGCCAATGAAGCTGCGAATTGCTTAATTATAAAATCTCATTTATTTACCTGACCATACTACTCTTAAATAATCAATCCTTTCTTTTAAAAAAGCCCGCTAGCCGGTTTAATTAGTTCCAACGGCAGATGCCGTAGAACCAGATCATACCATCATTTCGTTTTCAAAATGCTTTTTTACCAGGGCAGGCCGGTTTTTCGCTTCGCCGGAACAGCCGGACAGGATAAAAAAACCAGCATCAATACTGAGAGAAGAGCAGATGAGGTTTTAACAGCGCTCATGAGCTATCTTTTTTTTCGTTTTAGCCAAAGCAGTGCCCCGCTTACGGATAAGAAACCCGGTGTGAGACCAAACAGCACATATATCCATTTTAAGATATCACCGCCAAAAGCACCTGCATGAAGTTCGTAAGCCATATGCTCAAGCCGTTCAGATAACCCTTGCTCATCAATTACCTTTTTATCTTTCATTTCGCCGGTCTGTGCATCGAAGGTGATGCCGCTGGCCTTCCCCTTCAGCAGCACATTGCTGGTTTGGGGCATTTGGCCACGCAATAAAATGTCAGCACCTTTTACCGTTGGAATATTTACCGCAATTGGAACAAAGCCTGGAATAGTTTTACAGGCCAGGGCCACCAGGCGATCGATATTTGCAGGGACTTCATAGTTTGCCTGCTGCTTTGGAAGAACCCACATGGCAGGGTTGAAATACTCCCTAAGCATCCAGAAGCCGGTAAAAAACAGTATGATATTAAACAGCAATGCCCAAACGCCGATAATGCGGTGCAGGGAGGAGATGCCCGTTCGATAACTTTTAAAGTTCAGGCCTGCCCTGAAACGCAAGGCTTTCCAGAAATGTTTGCGGTAAATTACCGTGCCGGTGATGAGCGATAGCAGCATCACCAGACCAAGTATCCCGCTGATCAGCATGCCCGGAATACCCAGCTGCAGGCTATAATGAAGCGTATAAACCCAGCGCAGAAAGGATGGCGAAAACTCATCATACCCGCCTTCTTTGAGGATCTGTCCGTTATAGGGATTTACGAAAACATAATACAGGTAGTTATCAGAAACTTTTTGCTGTCTTTTGTAGAGCATAAACTCATAACTGTCATACCTGTCTCTGGGAAAATCATGCAGGACGACTTTTTTTAGATTTGGATGGCTATGCAGCACCATCCGGTAAAGGTCATCGGCAGGAAGCTTTTTTGCTGCGGGAACCAGACGGTGCAGCTCAGGATTGAAATAGCGCTCAAGCTCATGCCTGAAAACCAGCAGCGAACCGCTTATTCCATAAAGCAAAAAGAATATACCTGCTGCAAGTCCCAGCCATCCATGCAGCTTAAAGGATATCTTTGTTAAACGTTTCTTCCAATCCATCACGCTCCTGAATATTAAAATTT
This sequence comes from Pedobacter suwonensis, assembly GCF_044762335.1. GTDB lineage: Bacteria > Bacteroidota > Bacteroidia > Sphingobacteriales > Sphingobacteriaceae > Pedobacter. The sequence continues at coordinate 169,816 of NZ_JBIWEB010000003.1, forward strand.
ATAGCCAACATTTAACCTAAATTCCCTTGGCGGATAAGGTACGTAAGCATAGGTGCCAATGGTTGCTGAAGATGGTGTAATCCAGGCGCTTCCGTAGTTAAACCTGTTCAGGATATTGTTTACCATTCCGTTTACGCTGAAGTGGCCTTGTGACCAGCCTATACCACCATCTAACCTAAACACCGGGGCAAGGGATAGTTTTTGGAGTTCATAGCGGCCTGCCCTGCCCGCCTGCAGCTGGTAGCCTGCTGATATGGATAAGCCCCGCACTTTCTCAACCGGCAGCAGGTAATTCAGCCAGGTATTCTGGATATGCTTCACCGTAAAAGGCGTGGTGAGCCCTAGCCTGGCCGGATTCTCATCTTTCGAAATGTGACTGTCGGTATAGGCATAATTGATTACTGCATTAAGTCCTTTAACAATCTCCCCCTTAAGGTCAAACTCTATCCCTTTTGAGGTGGTTTGGCCCAGCTGCGTCTGGATATTGGTGGAAGGATCTGTCACTTTAACATTATCGCGGATAATCCGGTAAAGGGACACTGTTGTATTCCATTTTCCGCCCACCCAGTCTTTTTTAAGGCCTGCTTCCAGATTTTCGCCCCTTAATGGCTTAAATGCTTCGCCGCTGCTGGTATTTACGCCGCTCTGCGGGGTAAAGGTCTGGTCATATAGTGCATATACCGAAAAATCAGACCTCAGCGAATAGCTCAATCCCAGTTTTGGCGTAAAGGCAGTATTGTTAGTCTCGCCCAAGCTGGTTTTTGCTGGGCTTTTTTGTACGCCGGTTTTGCTAAAAGTTAGCCTTGCTCCTAAAGTAACCCTTAATTTATTTTCAAACAGCCCAAGTTCGTCCTGCACATAAGCAGCCTGGTAAGAAATGGATTGCTGATCGGTCGCGATAGCTGACAATGAGCCCGCTCTCACGTTGGCATCAAAAGAAATGCCGTAAACGGGATGGTTTGCATCAAGAGGATAAAGGGTCTGGTTGGCGGTCGGATCGCCAGATCCGGAATAAGAGATGAACTTTTTACGGTTAACATCTACCCCGCCCAGCAACTGGTGACGGACACTACCGGTAGAAAATTCACCACTGATGTAGGGCTGAATAGCCAGTACACCGGTATTTAGGCGCTCGTAAGTTGCCCTGCGCATAATCAGGTTGGGCTGGGCAGCATTATAACGCGAAACAAAAAAGTAAGTACCTTCCAGGTGGTCCCTGGCATAGGCAGTGTTGATTGTGAGGTGCCAGTTTTTGTTAAAAGCGTTATGATAGCTTAAAAAGCCATTGTGCTCTATGGATTTAAATGGCGCCTTATTCGGATCGTTTATGGTAAAATCTGCCGGCAAACTTGCAAATCCATTGGGGGCGAAAACAGTAGCAAAATACTGCTGGTAACGCTGGTCCTGGAAAAGATACTCAGCAGAAACATAAGCATGATCGTTTATATTGTACCTGATAACCGGATTTACCACAACCTTATCATTGAAATTATACTTCTGGAAGGATTTGGACTTTTGCCCGGCAGCATTTAAACGGTACTGCCACTTTCCACGTTTATCAAGATTTCCATCCAAATCTGCGCTGAGGCGGTACAGGTTAAAGCTTCCCGTAGTAAAACTAACCTCACGGTTCCCGGTACCGGCAGGCTGCTTGGTGAGTACGTTATAAGATCCGGCAGGGTCGAATAAACCATTGATGTAACTCGATGGACCTTTTATAAATTCTACGCGGCCAATAATGGCCGCATCCTCAGCGCTGGGCCCTGCATAAATCATGGATAGGTCCAGGCCGTTACGCATCGGGGTAATCTGCGCCCCGCGCATAAATACCGAAGAATTGTACAGGTCTGCGTTATTGTTTCGCAGTGCCCCGCTCACGTTTCGCGTTACGCTTTCATTAATGGTGATGGCCTGCTGGTCTTCAATCAGGCGCTGATCAATCTCCTGGATGTTCTGCGGCAGCTCCAATAGCGGGGTATTCAGCTTCAGCGCAGCTGAAGATTTGTTGAGGTTATACCTGCGGTAATAACGCGAGCTGATCCTGACTTCATCGAGTACCTTTGCCAATGTATCTGGTGCAGCGCTCACGGTATCCTTTTTTACCTTTGTTTTTTGCTGGGCACTTACCCCAACTGTTAAGGCTAAAAAACATAAGCCTGTAATCACTATTCTTTTCATTTAATCTTTTTTGTCGCTACAAATCCCAACAATGGTATGGAAACAGTCATGCACCTGTTTAAGCCCGGCTAAAATCAATTTATCCTCAACTTTACGCTTAACAAGTTTATCTAACGCTGCGCTTGCCAGGTAAAGCTTATGGACAGCCGGGATTATTCCAGGCCTCGAAAATCCCACTGGAATATCGGATTGATGTAACAACACCGCTTTTTGCAATAGTTCGCCTGAACGTTTTTTTACAGGAGAAAGGTTTCCTTCCTCTGCCGGGTGAAGAGTCTGCGAAATAACAGTATGAAAATTTTTAAGTGCAGGCCATTTTTCAAAGCTTTCCTGTGCCTTGAGGTTTAGCGAAAAAAGGACAATGCCCAGGGTTAGAACCAATAATTTCTTTGTCATCCGGCTATTTCCTGATATATTTTTTAGGTTCAATGACAAATTTTTTCCTGCAGCCTTCCGAGCAGAATCCGTACACAGTCTTTTCATATACGGCTGTTCTGGTATGGCCTGCTTTTACCTTCATTTTGCATACCGGATCGTTACCGTCTTTTTTCAGCGTGTCCGTCTGCAGGGTTTCGCTAACAACCTTATCGTTTGCTTTAGCAACAGAAATACCCAGCAACAGCATCGCTACTATTATATATCTTATCTTTTTCATCTTTTTTACTTTTGTTGTCACGGCTTTGATTCTTTATTTTTCTTTCAAAAGAATATCCATGTCTCCCATTAGCTTTTCTACCTGATCTTGCTTGGTTCCATCATACGCTTCGCGCACCCTCCGGTGCTTATCGATCAGCACCAGATAACCCTGGTGCACATAACCTCCCGGAGCGGCCTTGTCTTCGTTGACCGACACCAGGTAATCCTTTTGGGCCATGGCGTAAACAAGGTCCTTAGCTCCCCACACAAACTGCCATTGTTTACCTGCTGCCCCAAGCCTGGTACGGTAGGCCTTCAGCCTCGATGGAATATCATAACGGTAATCAATCGTGTGGGATAAAAACATCACCTCAGGATTGCCCTTATATTTTTCATACACTTTTAAAAGGTTGCGGTGCATGATGGGGCAAATGGTTGGGCAGGAAGTAAAAAAGAAATCCGCCACATAGATTTTGCCGTCGAAATCTTTATTGGTTACCATTAAGCTATCCTGGTTTAAAAAGCTGAAATCCGATATGGCTTTGTAAACCGTATCAATCACGGGTTTTCCATCTACCATGGTCTGCTTCACCCCATCCGGTATCAGCGGCAATCTGCGCGCTGTTTGCCCGCACGAGCAGATCATGGCGACCACTGCAAGCAGCAGCAGGCACTTTAAAGTTTCCTTCTTCATCTATTCGCTTTTTAAATTAATGTTTACTGTGGTCATGTTCAGCCACTGCTGAAGCAGGTTTCAGGTTAAACTTTTCCAGGTAAGCATCCGATTCATCCAGCGCCTTTTTGTATTCACCATCAAGCTTTTTGATCCTGATCATCTCAGCCTGAAAATACTTCACCGCCTCTCCATTACTCTTTCCCTCAATATCCGGCTGGAAATGATGCATCCAGTCCATCATATTATCATCTGCCTTATTCAGCTTTGCAATCAATAAACTGATTTTATTTTTTTCCTCCGTGGTATCAAGATCGGGCTTTGCCTGCTTAAGCTCCTTTAATCTTACTTTGGAAAGGGTATCCAGTACCATTCTGTTTTTTACTGCCTTTTCCCCATCTCCCATTACCTTATCATGAAGATCCATCACCTCCTGGCGTACGGTTTTATAATCGGGTTCACTTTTACAGCCAATGGTCATTGCTGCACAGAAGGCAAATGCACCTAAGGCACCTAAACTTTTTTTGATTAAATTTTTAATATCCATAACTTGAATTTTTAGATTGTGTATTTAAAACGGAATACTCATGTGTACCATCAGGCGGTTTCCGGCATATGCCCTTCCGCCTGCCAGGTCCTGCGATCTGATGTTCTGATAATTGGCGCCTACCGAAAGTCCTTTCATGGCAACCTCCAGGCCTGCAACTGCTGAAAGCGAATAACCACCAGACACGTCGACCATATATTTTTTGTTCTCCACATCCTTATCCGCGGTCTCATAGAGTAGCCCTGCATTTGGCGCTACCGTTACGGTATGGGCGATGCGGAACTTATAGTACACCAGCGCGTTTGCGGTAAATTTATTGCCGTAACGGTACGCATACTGGTTTTCGGTATTTATTTTATAGTTGGCATTCAGGTTCAGTCCAAGGTCGTTATAGCGGATATCATAAGCTGCATTTACTGTAAAATCGGTACTTGCGGTACCCAGCTGGAAATTGTTGGGCGATTCCTGAACGGCCAGGCGCTCGGCAGGTTCATATTTCCCGGTAGGTACCTTAATACCAGCCCCCACCCAAAGCGACTGTACAAGTAGTTTTTCGCCCAGGGTGCCAGTATGGTTGAACAGGTTATAGTATCCCATTACTGCAATATCGCCTGGTCCGTTCTTTGTACCATTTGCTTCCTGGCTTTTACGCTGGTTGAAGTTATAAGGAACAAATGCTAAAACGCGAAACTTCTTTCCAAAGTTCCATCCTCCCCACAGTTCAGCGCTCTGGTAGGTCTCGTCTGCGGTCAGCGGCGTGCGCTCCCCTTGCGGCCCAAGGTGGGTATGCAGGGATTTGTACTGATAACGCAGCCCTAAAAACCGCTTGTTATATTCGGGCAGGATCCCGATGTAGTAGCTCCCCACCCCGCAGCCGCAGATATCGCAGGCCAGGGAAGGAAAGCTAAGTGCCATCAGAAAGATCCATATCAATGTTTTTTTTATGCTCATCCAAATTGTTATTGTTCGGCCAGGGCCGGATTATTTATAAAAGTCTCATCGTTCAGTGTAGCTAAAAATGCCAGGAGTTTCCCCTTTTCATCATCACTCAGGGCAATGCCCAACCTGGCGCCATTCTTTAGGATGGGATCCAGGTTTGGAAGGTCCTGCACCTGCGAGTTGTAATGTTCCAGTACACCGTCAAGCGTTAAAAATCTGCCGTCATGCATGTAAGGCGCTGTATATTTCAGGTTTCGGAGTGATGGTACCTTGAACTTGTACCTGTCCGTTGCAATCAGCGTTGCTGTATATAATCCCTGGTCATTTATCGGGCTTAAAGAAAGTCCGTTGTTGTGAAAAGATCCGTCGGTGAACAAAGGCTCGCTGTGGCAAGAAACGCATTTCTCTTTAAAGAGCAGATAACCTTGCTGCTCCTGAGTGGTAAAGGATACACCCGCTTCCTTTCTCATCACTTTATCGTATTTGGAATTGCTGCTGATGCACATCACCATAAACTGCGATAGTGCTTTCATCATCCTTGCAGTGGTGATTTCCTCACTGCCAAAAGCTTTCCTGAACAGGGTGGTATATTTTGGCAATAGCCTCAGTTTTGCCATCACGTTATCCACGCTTTCATCCATTTCTTCGTGGTTGGTAATGGGCGCAACAGGCTGCAGGTCGAGGTCAAAAATGCCTCCGCCCCACATAAAAGCTTTATTCCAGGCCAGGTTCATAATTGGCGGAGAATTCCGGGTACCCAGGCGGTCATCTATGCCATGGCTCACATCATGCCCGTGCTGCGTAAAAGCAGAAGACTGGATATGGCAGGAGCCGCAGCTTACCGTATTGTTTCTGGATAGCCTGGCTTCGTAAAAAAGGCTTCGCCCCAGCTCAAAGCCTGCCCTGGTTACCGGATTGGCAGAAAGGTTGTAAACCGGCTGCGGAAAATTGGCCGGTTGCTGAAATCCCAGAAAAGTTTCCACCTGCTCTTGCACCATATCGCTCTTCTTGCAGGCGTAAACAAAAAGACATAGCGAAAAAATAATCAATAGCTGTTTTTTACTCATCATGCCTAGTTTTCGGTGTGGTCGTGTCTGAACATACTGGTCAGGTTTTTTGCAATGTTTACGCTATAATCGCTGAACATCACATTGGGATGCGCGGCGATACTAAAGCCATTAGGCCCGTTAAATACCTTCATCGCATCTACAAAAAGGTGCACGTTACTCTGCCTGTCCTTTCTCACTTTGGCAATACCTGCAGTGGTCAGATCGACGGTGATGGTTTTGATATTGTTGATTGTCGGCGCAGCATAACCACCAAAGCCGCCGATGTGGTATTTGAATTGTTTCTTTCCGGTTGGATCACCATTTGCATCATCCGAAATCACCCCTGAATTTCCTTCAAACCTGAAAAATATGTAACCGGAGTTCCAGCCCCAGTACATGCCTCCGCTATCATGATCGCCATTTGCTGCCGGGTCAAGTACTCCTGTACGCTTATCAATGCCCATCGTACTTCTCAGGCTATCTACACCTAAAGTAAAAGTAAGCCTGGTATAATCGCCCTCAGGCACGCGTACTTTTGCAAAACGGGTAGCTTTGTCTGATGATCTGATCAGAAAATAACTGCTATCCTGTTTTACTGCGTATTCTTTTCCATCTGCGGTAGCCACCTTAATGTTGCTGATGAAATACTGCAGCATGGAAACGGTAAACTTTTCGCCGGCTGCGTTGGTGTAAGGCGCAGCGGTATTGTTGAAGGTAAGCGTGCGGTCGCCAATGATGTTATCGAACTCTACTGAAAAAGGTGCCAGATTGGTTTCCACAAATTCCGGAGCGGGTTCATCACTTTTTTTACAGGAGGCCAATATTGAAAAACAGGCCAGGAGCAAAATGAACTGATTATATCTTTTATTAAATTTTTCCATTATACATTAATTAGGATTACTGAATTTTTTATTTTTTGTGAAAGCATCATCCGTAAGGGCGGATAAGAAAGCTTTTATGGCCGCTTTTTCTGCCTGCGAGATCGGAATACCTAAATTGCCATTATTTTGATACAGGGCCCGATCTACAGTTGCTGAATAGGTGATTCCCGAACGATAGTGCTCTAACACCTGGTCCAGGTTACTGAATCGTCCATCATGCATATACGGAGCGGTGAGCATCACGTTCCTTAATGAAGGGGTTTTGAATTTTCCTATATCAGCCGCATCAAAGCTCACACGGTACCTTCCCTGGTAAATGCCTTCCAGATCGGCTGGAAAAGCGGCATCAATGCCGTTATTGTGATAGCTGTAGTCGGTAAAAAGTTGACCCTGGTGGCAGCTGCCACATTTTGCATTTACCAGCGCAAGTCCCTCCATTTCCTGGCTGCTCAATGTCGCGCCAGGCACTTTCCTGGCATATCGATCATATTTTGAACCAGCAGAGATCAATGTCCTTTGAAACTGTGCCAATGCCTTAAGTACATCTGTCGAGGTTATTTCCCTGTTAAACACCAGTTTAAACCTTTTAACGTAATCCGGCACCGCTTTTAGTTCCCTTTCCAGCTCATAAAGATCCTGATGCATTTCATCCTCACTGGTCAATGGTCCTAAGGCCTGCGATTCGAGGTTCTTTGATCCACCGTCCCAGAAAAGGCCGCTTTTTGCCCATGCCAGATTAAACAGTGTTGGTGTATGGCGGTGAAGGGGCTTAGCCGATACCCCGATATTGGTCAATGCGGTTGCATCAGAAAAGGCAATATCCTGCCTGTGGCAGGATGCACAGGAAAGTTTGTTGTTTCCTGATAATCTTGCGTCATAAAATAAGATCCTCCCCAGCTCAGTTCCTTCAGCAGTAAGCGGATTGTCCGCATCGTCTGCTACCTTCGGGAAATTACCCGGCACTTCCAGTCTGGCTGGTGTAGGTGCCGGGAAATTTTCAATAGCGCTGTGATCCTTTTTACAGGATATCACCGTGCCCGAAATCAGAATCAAGGCAGAAAGATGCAGGACTGCATATTTGCCGCTCATGCCAATTAGTTTGCAGACTTAACCGAAAAAACTTTACCACTGTAATTGGCTGCTACAGCACTCATTACAGCTGCCTGCGATGCGCCGACAGTTGGTGTAGCCATCACATCAATGCCGTCAAATGCTTTTGAAAGGTCTACATTGAGAACAATGTTTGCTGATTTTGAAGCGCCGATTTTAATGGTTTGTGGAAGATTCAATGCAACCGTTTTATAATTGGCGTTTAACCCTGTTTCTACCTTAAGTGTTTTACTGGTAGTGCCTTCTTTAACGGTTCCGGTAGCCGAAGTAAAGATATAGCTGGTCAGCCACATCCACGATACGTTGGTCATCCCGTTCAACTGAGAAAGCTCACCCGACTGTAGGCTCATATTATCGTTATATTTCTGGTCTACCCCAACGCCAAACTTAATGGCTTTATAATCACCGGCAGGAATTTCTTTCAGCACTACGTCTTCGCGTTTTGTTGCCGGGTAGATGGTTCCGGCATTATCATTGTTTACCCCTACAAGGTTTATGGCACCTGTTTCCTCCAATAAATAATAAGATCCCGGAACCTTTACTTCCTCGCCTGCTGCATTTACCAGCGCTACGTTGCTTACCCAGTACCTGAACCTGGTAAAATTAAAGGTTTTGGTGCCCAGGGCGAAGTCTTTGTTCAATGCAAAATCGCTGCCATTAAAGGTAGCATCAAAAGTAACGGTAGTTTTGCCGGCACCATCGGCAACGGTAACCAACTCATCTTTTGAACATGAAGTAAATAAAATTGCAGATAATGATATGATGGTTAAAAATTTTTTCATTTTTTTTAATATAATTCGTTTGGGCATACCTATCGTATGCCATTACGGTATGGGTTTGTCATTTGGATTTTTTGGGCAGAATTCTCCCGAAAATAAAATACAGGCCTAAACACCAGGGTTAGCCAAAAAAATGACAACCATGGATGAACATTATACAAATGCCTGGCAATCAGAAAATTCCTGGATGCAACCGGCAAAAAAAGATAAAACAATTGGGTTTAAGCCTGAAAACTTAAGGCTTTTGGCGGCTGGAATATAGAAAAGGCACGGTGCATGGTACCCGGCACCTGACGTTCCGGATAGATCATTTTAACAGTTGAGCGTTTAAAGGTAAAGGACGAGGCAGCGGCAGGCAACGCTTCCATGTAATGGCTTCGCTGGTTTTCCCTTTCCTGTTTTTTCTCCTTTTCCTCGGCCTGCTTTAATTTCTTCATCAGAAAACATTTCCCATTACAGTGCATCCACGGACGGTTCCTGTTCTCGCATAGTTTTTCTGTTATATACTTCTGGTTTACCTCGAAACCGGCATAGATAAAAAAACGCGAAAAATTGGATCCGATCAGTGCAAATAATAGAGATATGGCAACAAACCTGTTCAACATTTCGCCGCAAAGATAACGATAAACAAACCCGAAAATAAAATAAAACAAATAAATTACCACAAAGCCTTTTCAAAAAGCCGTTTTGAGGTGAAAATTTACTGGCTTAAGCCGTTTATCCCCTTATCTGAGGCGTTCTTTAATTTATTGTGTAAGCGTAAATCGGCCGAGTTGATCTATTCGGGCCTTATGTTTACAACAAAAATAAAGCCTGCGCCGGCGTTTAACACCTGGCTGCATCAGGCAGAAATTCAACAGGTTTCCATCATTTTTATGTAATCATGTAATTGTGGTATTGTTAACGGCATGGCCAGCGGTATTTGCCTGCAGCTTTTCCTTGATGCTGGATTTTACGGTTGGCGGGTTCCTGCTTTTTCTCTTTTTTGTGCGCATCTTTTTATTCTGGTCATCTATCAGAACCTGAGCGATACAGTAGCCCTGATACTGAAAGGCGTTCCCGGCGTAAAATGAATCTCCTCCACTGGCAGGGGCTCATTCTGCAACCTCGATTCGGTTGCAAACTGCGTTTCATTCCATGCCCGGTTAAAAATGTTTTCGGTAATCAAGCCAAAGGTAAAACGGTTCCACATATAGTTCACATTGGCATCGGTAATAAAATAACCCCTGGCAATAATGGAGTTATCCCCATTAGCCGGGCGTGAGGCAAGATAGCGGGCCTTAATGCTCCCGGAGAAGTTATCCAGGTCTTTCATGCTCAGCCCCCCGGTAAAGGTAAAAGGTGGCGCAAGGGGAATGTAGTTTGCCCCTTCCGGCTCATCCGGTGCCCTCCCGTGGTTGTAGGTCATATCGCCGTTTATAAAAAACCAATTGTTTAACTGGTAGCGCAATCCAAAATCAATCCCCTTCCTTGCTGTTCTCCCACTGGGCTCAATTACCCCTTCATCACCAACATATACAAATTCCTGTTGCAGATAAAGATACCACAGGGCTGCGTTTAGTATCAAACGTGGTGCCGGTTTCCAGCTTGCCCCAAGGTCTGCTCCATAAGCAGCCGGCAGGATTTCCTGAGTCTTCTTTGCTATCACCACGCGCGAATCATTGCTATGAAATCCCTTCCCCATTTTCAAAAAGAACTGAAGGTCTTTACGCTCGTTATATAGAAAATTCAGCTTAGGACTTATCGTGGCCTTTCCTGTACGGGCAGCAAAATTACCATTCAAATGATCAACATACTTAAAGTTAAAGTAATCCAGGCGAACGGCAGGATTGATCAGGAGTTTACCCATATCAATCTCTGTATTCAAAAAGGCATAAGCATTAATTTCAGAAACATCACCAAACTGAACCTGTTCAAGGGTAGTGCTCCGGTTTAGCGTATGGGAAAGCTCAATATCTTTAACCTGGTCTGCCCTTAAGCCGGCACCGAACTGCATGCCATAGTCAGCCCCTGATAAACTGTATTTCTTATTCAATACCGATTGCAGCCCATATATGTTCCTGCCCTCCTGCTGTTTAATCTGGTCTCCGTTCACCGGATCACTAAGAAAAAAAGTAAAGTTGCTGTAAAGCCCGAAATCATAACGGCTGTAAAAGGCGCTGGATTTGAGCGAGGTACTTTCATTGATGAACTGATCGTATTGCAGATTGAGATTGGTGCGGCTGGTTTTTCCACCCTCATTGGCATCAATAGCCCCGAATCGGGAAATGAGTCCCTCATCTACCGCACGTTGTGGAATCTGGCCGGAGGCGAGCCACGAACTATTAAAGTGCATGGCTGAAAACGAAAGCTTATCGAGGTTATTGAACAACCGGGTATATTTCCCCATCAGGTTAAGCCTTTTAAAATCCTGGCTAGCCTCAAAAGGACCATCGCTTTTCATATAACTCCCGGCTACATAGGCCGCCTGTCTGGCATCATTTACCAGATTAATCAGTCCAAGTCCCTTAAAGGTATTGAACTTTCCGCCCTCCAGCGTAAGGGAGTTGTGATCTAACCTGTCCTTTGTCTGGAATGCAACGTAGCCGGCGGTAGCCAGGTTACCTTTATCTGCATGATAGGGGCCTTTATCAAAATCAATCTTTTCCACCAGTTCAGGAATCAGGAAATGCAGGTCTGCATAACCCTGCCCGTGCGCATGACTGACCATGTTTACCGGCATACCATCTACAGAAATGTTGATATCTGTTCCATGATCCAGGTCGAAACCACGAAGAAAAAGTTGTTCTGCCTTTCCCCCGCCGGCATGCTGGCCGATAAAGAGGCCGGGTACTTTTCTTAAAAGTTCCTGCGAAGAATTTACCGGGTTTGTAGCGAGATCCACAGCCGCTACAGACGATAGATGGTTTATACCTTCCGATACAACCACTTCATTGAGCTGGAAATTAGCGGGTAATAAACTGATATTCATTTCAAATCCGTCTACAGCTGTTGTTACAGGTAAATAACCCAGCAGCGTTACCCGGATGGAATCGCCCTTTCTTACCTCTTTCATCATAAAAAAACCAGCCTCATTGGTATGTGCATGCTTTTTGCTCCGCAGGTTCTCCAGGTAAACATCTGCTAAAGGGAAATCCCCGGCAGTGTTTATCTTACCCTTTAAAACCTGCGCAAAAAGACTTGTTGAGCACAGGCTCAGCATCATCGCATAAAAAATCTTCATCGGGGGCGAAACTACAAAATGTTATAAATGATTTCGCATTAGCCCATCACTTCGCAGAGAATAAAACGAATACCGGTGAGTTGGCCCACTATGTGTATCGGCGGGGCGTTCATCTTTTTTAGTAAAATCAGGTTGCTTTTTTTGCAGGATGAAAAATTTAAAGCAATTCACAATCGTGCCGTTTTGTTGCATTACCGGCGCAACCGGCCATGCTCCTGTTACCTCAAATTTAAAAGGTTATTTTGAGATTAAAAAAAAGATCACCTAACTCACTAAAATCGTTTTTATTGAAAGTATTTAAAGCTTCTTACTGATAAATTTTATATTGAAAAACTAAACAATAAGTACTACAGAACAAATATTTTTAATCTTGATTAGCAACATTTTACGAGGGGTAATCATGAAATAAAATGACGATGAGATGCGTTTTACTTTCAGGCGGATCAGAATTCCTCAAATTGACCTGATTTAAAAGCCGCAAAGATTCATACAATGCCCCTTTCTCTGCAATGCCAGGCCAGCAAAAATGTCGAGGAAATATTCAATTTCTCCCGTAGGGCTTTAAGTTTTTTCTCAATATGGCTCAGGCTGGATGAAGACATTCCCTTTTTTTTGAAATAGGCTGCTATCGATTTTTGCTTTACCCCTTCGGTGGTGAGTTTTAAAATAAGTTTTTCTTCGCCGGTCAGTTCAGCTAAAATTTCATCACCCGGAAAGCGGCGAAGATTGGCTGAGCAATATTTCCGGCCATCGTTAACGGTTTTTATTGCTGTTTTAAAAGCATTAACTGCGCCAAAAGATTTATGCACGTAGGCATCAATCTGGTAATCTTTAAAAAGCCGGTCGGCAATGTTTTTACGGTCATCTGCAGAAAAAACCATCACTTTGATTGCCGGCTGTATTTCCTTAACCGTCCGGATCAATTCCCAGCCGGAAGAAATTTCCCTTTTTTCAGTATCCCCCTTAAAAGATAGATCAGCAATAAGCAACTGATAGGGATGAGCTTCGCTGATGGCCTTTTTTACCCGGCTATAGGCATAATCGCAGTTCACTACATAATCGCGGTTATCCTGTACAATGCCCAGGTCTTCCAATGCCATCCTCAGTGCGATATTCATAAATTCTTCGTCTTCTGCAATGAGTACTTTTTTAAACATATATCACTATCTTAAATGATTTAAGCCTTTTGGGGCTCCCGGCTCAAAATTAATCAGGATCACACATGATCAATTACGGGTTACCTTTCGGATGTTCAAAGATGGTTCTAATTTACAGGTGTTTGTTTAAGTTGTCCAATCTTCAATAACAACTCCGTCAAGTCGTTCAAAATCGCTTACGTTTTTTGTTACCAAGGTTAGGTTATTGAAAATGGCTGTTGTTCCGATCAGCAAATCAAAATCGTCTAGCACGCGGCCTTTGGTTTTCAGTCGGGCTTTTTCTTTTGCATAAATGTCGAGAACAGGGAAAATGGGAAGAATGATAAATTTTGCTATAAATGCTTCTATGTTTTTTCGATTATTTTCTTTATGAATGCTGTTTTCAACACCAAATTTAAGCTCTGCTAAGGTAACTTCCGACAAAAAGCAGTTTTCTTCGCCTATGGCTTTTATTTTTTCGTGCAGGTTAAACTTTCCTTTGATAAAATAAATGCATATATTGGTGTCAAGCAAGTATTTGTTCACAACTCTTCTCTTTTTCTGGTAAAGTTTCTTGCTGCTTTAAGTTCTGCAACCAATTCATCAGCGGTTTGGTCAGATTCCCAGGAGCCATATAACACATCCAAAGAAATTTCTTTTTCTTTCCTCTCAGTCGTTTTCATTGATTTTGACAGTCGGGCGATAAGCTCCAGCTTATTATCGGGACTTAAACTTTTCAGCAAGGTGAAGTAACTGTCTATCAGATTGATATTTATATCTGCTGTTTTCATTTTCTGTCGTAATTTATGATTACAAAAATAATAAAAAAGTGTTTTTGCTTTAGATAGCCATTGTCGTAATTGTTCTACTTATATATTTTCTATTACTAATTTAATGATTTTATATTTACGTTTCAGTACTATTTTTTGTTTAAGTCGGCTATTATATTATAGATTTTTTATGGTTGCAAATGGTTGCAACTTTCACATTATCGGCAAATATTTTATTTCCCATTTTAAAGCAGCCTACCAACGATGTTGCCGATAGGCTACGGTAATTTATTCTTTGTCAATCTCAATGACTAACTTACCCTGTAATGTAGTAATGATTACATGTGAATGGCATTCGAAACCGATTTGCTCCAACCATTTTCCTTGTAACATGATTTGTGGAACAATTGATCTGTTCCAGGCATAATCCCTACATTTTGGTTGAATTTTTAACCTTCTCATTCCGTTTGGAAGTTTTGGTTTTCTGGGTTCACAGGCTCCGCACCTACAGGTTTTGTTCGGTTGTAACTCCTGGGTTACTTTTGGTGTTTTTTTCGACGTTCGCATAGTTGAAAAATAATAAAACACCAGGTCGCTGCGAACGTCGCCGGAGACCGGAAATGCACAGTACTTTCAACTGCTCGCCTGGATATTGTTAATAAAATTTTGTCTATTGGATTGCTCCAACAACGTTCGCACAATAAATATAGGAATTTTATTTTAATTGGTCATGAGATAAATGGCTGATATTTGTATTTTTTATAGTTAAATATTTAATTGATTAAGCAGCCTCTTGAAATTATTAAAAATTATTTTTTGTATTTCTGCTTCTTCTAAATGCCACTCATTAGTTAAAAAAGAAATTACTTCTTTCACTTCACCTGGTCTTATCGGAAGACTACCATGATTAATAAATGGCCCATCGGTTTCAGTTAAAATGAGCTCTCTGGGTATATTTGATATGATTTTTCTTCCAGATGCAGATCTCGTCATAGCCGGATTAATAGAAAAAAAATATTTTGTGTCTACAATATCTTCAATCATATTTATTCCTCCTGAATACCAATGGAAAATTGCAGACTTTATGCTGTTTTTTATTAGAAGCTCTAAAACTTCTTTTTCAGCTTTTCTAGAGTGAATACTTAAAATTTTTTTTTGCCCGGAGATGGCCTTTAATATCTTGGTAAAAGTGTTTATTTGAATTTCTTTTGTAGAAATACCCTCATTAGAGAAGTCTAAACCTACTTCACCAATGTATGACGTCTTGTTGATATTTTTGAGAAATTTATTAAACTCCTTTTCGTGCGAATCTGCCATTAAAGGATGCATACCTAAAGCTAATCGTATCCGTTTTAACGATTGAAAGTGCATATATCCCATTTCAAAGTGACTTGGAAGATTTGTCATCGCTAGTACCGTTATATCATTTTTTACTAAATCCTTCAGTACTTGTTTTGGATTAGGATATAAATCTATGTGGCAATGTGTATCAATAATCATCTTAACCCTAACTCAGATTTAATAAATATATTTCCTTTGTCACTAAACAACTTTAGTACTTCTTGTTTTGACCTTAATACCATTTCAGCATAATCCGTGAGTTCGTTTATTTCGATATTACCATTTACTAATAAATCTCTTTTCATTTTTTCCAAAGAAATCTCTTTTCTTAAATAATTAATTAATGCTGGCAAATCTGTACTGTATTTCCTTGAATCTGGCCTAGTAATAAAATTCCCATATTGGTTTTCATTATCTAGTCCTGCCTTATGCAAAGCAGCCCTTCTATAAATACAAGGCATGCAAATCCCACACTCCTGAACACCTCTTTTTACTTCCCAATTTTGCTTTCTTCCTCTTTTTCCACAGGAAACCGATTTTTGGAAAATGCTTTGTATAAATGTTTGATTTGCACATTCTGTAAACATTTCTCCTTTTGTTTTAAACGTATAAGGATTGTGTATCACGGTAGACAATCCCAATTCCCTAAGTAATTCCTGTGTATTTTTTAAAACATAAGGATGAGTTGTTCTTGTACTCAAAGAACTTACTCTTGAAGGTGTAAGAGGATAATTAATTGATATTGTACCATTCTCAGGAATGATTAAATTATCGACTGGAGATAAATAGCAACCTAACCCAATAAAAAACAGAGATCGACTGCGATAATTATTTTCTATGGTTACTCTGTTATCATCTGAGTCTTTTCTTGATAATGCTAATTTTGATTGTACCCAATATATTTTATCTGGATATTGAGTTATTAAATGTCTCAATAATGTTCTTTGGTCTCCACTTGGACCTGGTGATTTTGAATCAAAATGAGAAACTAAAAGTATCCTTTCATTATTTCTTAACTTCTCCAATTCATCAATAACACCTATTAAAGAATCTAATCCACCTGAAAATAAGCTTACAGATTTAATAGTATTTTTTTCATAAGTTGGAGTTTTTCTTCTATTCGCACGTGGTTGAAACAAATCAATATCTTCAATTTCTCGGAATGAAATCTGCCAATTATCTCCTGTTAAGAAATCTAAAATCTGTTTAAATTTATCTTCTTTACCACTCCAAATAGCTAAATTATTCACAGGAAACTCTACTTCTATATCTCTTGTCCAGCCATCGTTTGAGTAATTAGCACGGCTAAGTAAGTTATCCACACCATAAACAATTGCTGATACAAGAAAAAAATCAAATTTTACAGAAGTAAAATCAGATGAGAAATCAAAAACTCTTTCATATCCTAAGAAAGATAATGAAACATTTCTATTCACTCCGTTATCTATATAACAAAGCTGTAAATCTGAGAACTTTCCATAATCTGGGTTCTCAATAACTACGTTTACTCTCATAACTATTCAAATACGGTTAATATATCTTCTTGAATATTTTTTACAAGCCTATCGGCTTCATCTGAACTCCAATCAATGTTTTGTAATGGATTTCTTTTATGCATATCTCCAACTCTTTCAATTATGAAATTTTTTATTTGGGTAAAAAGATTATTGCAATCACTTTCGCTCTTACTTTTTATTAAATTTTCATAAAACCACTTTGATAAAAGCTCATTTATGTAATAGCCAAAATACTTTACTATTACATCTTCCAATGTATTGGTTGTAAAGGTTTCTTCTAGTAAAGTTTGCACATCATCTATAGATTCAGCCTGCCCCATTAATTCTTCTAATAATAATCTTGTAGCTTCTTTTGCTGCATTATCATCTATAGTTGTTGCATTACCAGAACAATATTCAATTAGATGATTAATGACGTCACCAACCGTTTTATTATCAATATCTGTTAAACCGGTAGATTCAAGTGCTGTTCTAATATTATTACCCGAACCAATAAATGTTGAAAATATTCCTCCGATTTTCTTTGCAGTTCTGATACTGCTTCTTCCTCCTACACTCGAGCCCCCACGCCCTCCTGTTGATGCTCCACCCAATGCTGAAACGAAATTCCCAATTATAGTTCGTAGTTTCTGATCAGTTAGAACAGACGAATCACAATTTGAGGTAAGCGAAGAACTAAGCGTACCCCAATTTGGAACCATTGAGTGCTTTACATCGGAAAATGATTTAGATGTTCCCATTTTTATTTTTTTAAATTATATGCTTTACTTGCTCTAGATTTTCCATCTTTGAAATAGTCATTTAAAAATTCTCCTATTTCAGGTTCTGATTTAAAATCCGCTAATCTTGTTGCAATGGCGGGTTCAATATCAGATACACTAATTATCTTAAGAGATTCTATGTAATGATAAACTGTGTTTTCAATTTTATCCCCTGTCATTATATTGAATATTTCATAAAGCCTTTTTTGTTGAGGATTCCTTTTTAAATTTGAAGATAATAAGTTGAAAAATGCTTCTTTTTCAATATCGCTAAATGACTGAAACTTCTGAGCAAGTAAAGATTTGGTAACTGTTACCGTCATATTATCCGGTAACAACTCATTAAACAATGCTCGTACTAATGGAGGAATCATACTTGTAGCAGTAATAGAATTTTCTAATTTATCACGGGCGATCCAATAATAATCTCGTAGATCAATTCCTGATAGTAGTGGCTCAATCTGAAACCATTTTATTATTTTGGGTTTATTCCATTCTTTAAAATCAGTATCTTTTATTTCTGAGATAATATCATTAATTTCATTATCCTTACATATAGCTTCTATTTCAGTCAACTCTTTTGGTAATCCGTCCTGAAGAATCTGCCACTCAAATAGCTTTTTGAACAATTTTGGTTCAGAATATTCAAGGATCATCATTTTTGCAAGAATTGCATCATTAAAACTTTCCAACGATGCAACTTCTGCAAGCCTTTTCCTGATCGTGTAAGTATTTAAAAACCGTTTGATCTGTCTGGGATTTCCATACAAACTGTTTGTGATTAATGGTACCAATGCAGGGATTGTAATTACATTGTTTTTAACTTTTTCAAATTCCTCAGCCTCTAAAATCTTTTCAAAGTTTGATAATCCAAATGCAGAATACTTATTTGTTTGTCTATATTTCGTAAATTCATCAAGTACATTTTTAAACTTGATATCGCCTATCTCTTTTTTACAGATAAGCATTGATATGTAAGTTTCAACTTCTGATTCGGAAAGTCTTGGCAAAGAATATGGAAGCTGGATTAATTTTTCTAGATAATCAATTACAATACGGTTGTTTTCTTCTTCAATTTCTTTGTTATTTTTGTATTTATGCTCAATAGCATATTTGACTATTCGAGGGTCTGCTCCTATAATGAATGCTGTTTTCGGTACATTCAAGAAAAGTTTAATTGCTTCAAGATTTTCAATAATTCTTTCAGGACTACATCTATCTAAATCATCAATTATAACAACTAATCTTTTGAATCCTGTAGCCTCTAAGAGTTCAGAGAAATCTTTTCTAAATTCTGCAACAGCATTAATAGATTTTTTATCTTCTTCTTTTCCCTGTTTAACAAATGCACTATATATTTCTCTTCCTTCTTCAGATTGAAGTCTTTCTATTATGTTCTCTGGATTATCTCCCCATTCAGCCAACTTTTGGAATGCAAATGGAATTAAGCTAAGACCTCCAGTAAAGTATGCAGAAACAGCAGGCAAGGCAACATTCTTCATAACCATCCCGGCACCACGTATCCAATCGATAGATTTCCAAAGCTTCTTTGCTTTTTCTTTTATCGAATCCTTTATTTCTTCCGAAATCTTCTTGTTTTCCTCCAATTCCTTGAGAATTGAATTTAGTAACGCAGCTTTAGCATCATCATATCCCTCGAAAGTCCATCCATTAAAATATATGCTTAGAGAATCTTTGTCATCTGCTTTATCAAATTCTTCTTTGACAATTTGTAAGATGCTGGATTTTCCACTTCCCCAATCACCAAAAACTCCTATCGTAATTGGTAAAATAGATTCGTCATTAATAATGTTGATTAACAAATCTGCATGTACTTTAAATCCTAAAAGATCTTCAGAGGTTTCGTTATCTGCCCACATAATTTATTGTTTATTTTTTTTAAATTTTTCCATAATTAAATCCCCATCACTTCCACCTTACTCCTTCCACTCTGTTGCTTGCTCACTTTAATCTGCACCGGGATCCGTTCCGTCATTTCCTGTACGTGCGAGATCACGCCTACTTTACGGCCCTGGTTGTGCAGGCGTTCGAGGGCATCCATGGCGATATTGAGGGTGGTAGGATCCAGCGAGCCGAAACCTTCATCAATAAATAAGGATTCTACTTTCATGCGGCTGGACGACAGCGAGGCTAAACCTAAGGCTAAGGCCAGTGATACGAGGAAAGACTCTCCACCCGAAAGCGAATAAACCGTACGTACTTCATCGCCCATATCCTGATCTACCACCTGAAGGCCCAGCGATGCCGGAATGCGTTCGATCCGGTAACGGTTGGTTAAGGCCTGCAAATGGATATTGGCATAACCGAGCAACACATCCAGCGTATATTCCTGCGCAATCTGGCGGAATTTCTTCCCATCGGCCGAACCAATAATCTCGTTGAGCTTGGCCCAGTTTTCGGTGATGGCTGCCTGTGTTGCGATACTTTGCAGCAGGTCGCCGATCCGGTTTTTGTTGGCTTCATCCTGTTGCAACCGGAAGCTGTTTTCTCCTTTTTTATGCTTCTTTTCTTCCACTTCCAACCGGGCATTCGCCTGCAGGGTCATCAGTTCCTCAAGTGCTGTTTCCGAGTTACTGTTTTCCTGATGACGGTCCAGAGCCTGTTTCCGTTCGGTCAGAATGCTGTTGGCTTTGGTCAGTTCCTCGTCAATGGCCTGCAATGCCATCCGTTCATCTTCGATCCAGTCATTCCCTAAAGCCAGTAAGCGGTAAAGATCGTCCAGGTTTAGGGATTGACCGTTCTTTTGGTTATAATCGTCCAGCCAGTCCTGCATTTGCCCGGAAGTTTTCCGGATGGCCGTCTCCAATGTGGTTAGGGCATTCGTGAGTTCCTGTTGCTGGGTTAGGACTTTGATATGTTCGATGGCCACCTCTTGCTGCCTGGCTTTCACCTGTTCTACATCTGCCTGTGCTTGAGTAACTGCCTGTTTGAATTGACATTCCATCTCATCAGCAGGCTGACCGTCGAAGAGCGCTTTACGTTGTTGAACAAGATCCCGATACGATTGCTGTTGCGTCAGGTGGATTTCTGTTTTCCTGCCGGCTTCCGTTACCATAGTTTCGGCCTGGCTTTTAAGTTCTTTCAGCGTAGCTTCTAAGGCTGTTTTTTCCCGGATATGAATTTCCAGTTTTTCGGCATGTTCTTTCCATTCCAACGCAAAGTTGGTGATGCTTTCCACAAATGCTCCAGGGTTTTCTTTCCACTTATCTATCCAGCCTGATGCTGTAAAATAAGGCGTAAGAAGCTGTTCAATTTCACTTAGGTGGATGGTGGCAAGTTCTTGTTCGCGTTCAGACTGGCTTTGCTGTTCGTTATAAATCGACAAGCTGTTTTGAAGATCTTTGAGTTGTCCGGAAAGCGCATCGGTACTTTCTTTGAGCTGATCGATCCCGGTTTTAGCGGTTTCGAGTTCCAGCTTCTGCTCGGCATAGGCTTTTAATTGAGCAGATAAACCGGCTTGTCTCGTTTTAAGGGCTTCTAATTGTGCTGCGATCCAGTCTGCTTTTTCGGTATCGGCGATGTCATGGCTATTTTTGGCGATGTCTAAGTGCGCCCAGGTTTGCCTTTGTTGGGTTAAGGCTGAAGCTTTAGATTCTATTTCTTCATATCGACGCCGGATGTTTTCCTGTAGGGTTGTACATTCCTGTTCCAGGGCATTATGACGGCTTTGGAGGCTCAGATGATGTTGTGTTTTCTGCTGACAGGATTTTTCCAGCTGGGCCAAAAATTTTTCCAGTTGCGGATTTTGAATAGCATAAGGATGATGGGTGCTGCCACATACCGGACAAGGTTCATCATCCATCAGGGCTTCCCTCAACGTTTGTACATTTTCTGCTGATGCCAGACGGGCCTGTTGCAGGATTTGATCTGCGGTATCGCTTTCCGCTTTTGATAAAGGGATTTCCTGTTTCAGTTGTTGTAAAATTGCTTGTTTGCCCTCATAATCGGCTTGATCCTGTTTTTGTTTCTGCCCCAGGTTTTCCCACTCCGTTTGGGCATAATGCAAGAGCTGCCATTGTGCCTGTGCCCTGATGCTTTCCTCTACTTTTTGGTCGGTCTCGGTTTTATCGAGGGTTAAAGTTTCAACCGGAATGGAGTGTAACGTTTCGGACTTTGCTTCATACGTTTTTCGGGTATCGTCCAGCAATTGAAGTTGTTGTTTCCAGCTGTTCTCAAAGGTTTTCTGCTTTACTTCTGTCGTCTGGATTTTATTTTTTACCTCGACCAATTTTGCCGAGGAAGCTTCTACGTTCACCTGGAGTTTTTGCGCATCTTCAAGTTTGGCGAGGATGAGGTCTGTATGTTCGGCAACCGCTTTCCGGTGGGCCTGCTCGTTTTGCCACTGCGTCATACTTTCAATCTGTGAAACCAGATCGCTAAAGGTTTGCTGTTTTTCTTTTAAGGTATCCTGATGCTGCCGGTTTTGTACGTCCGCTTTTTCAGCGTCTGCTTTCAGCCCGTCCAACTGTTCTTTTTTCTCTCCCAGCAAGGTATCCAGTTTGCGGGCTTGTTCCAGTAATGGCAGGGCATCGGCCAGTTTCTGGCTTTGAAGGGAAAGCTGGTGTTCAACCTGTTGAAGTTGTGTTTCCAGGGTTTCTTTTTGCTGCTGTAAAGAAACAAGGGTTTCTTTTATGGTTGCCAAAGCGGTTGTTTTAGCGGCATATTGTTCTTGTGACTGCGCTAAAGCATCTGCCCAGCTTCGGGTTTGTTGCACATGTTCAACCATACGCAGGTGCTGGCTTCTTGGCAGGGCCGCATTTTTGTTTTCCGATGCCTGCTGTAAAGACCGAACGGCTTCATCATGGCCTTGCCGGTATTTGGCCAGCTGCTCGTGCCAACTGATTCCTGCATTTAACCTATCCAGTTCTTTTTCCAGCTCTGTAATCTGCTTTTCCAGAAGTGCCTGATCTGCGGTTAAGGCTTGCAGTTCTTCATCGCTCAGGGTGATGATGCCTTCTTTACGGATATGGAGATCGCGCAGCTGTGATTCTTCTGCTTTGTATTTTTCAAAGATCTTCCTGGAGATTTCGGAATAAATATGGGTTCCGGTCAGTTTTTCAAGCAGGGAAGATTTCTCATCCCGGTTGGCTTTCATAAAAGCGGTAAAGTCTCCCTGCGCCAGCAATACCGAACGGGTAAACTGTTCGAAATTCAAGCCGACCAATCTTGCGATTTCACTATAGGTTTCTGCTTTTCTTCCCGGAAGATCAACCTGATTGGAAATGTTTTTTAAGGTCACGGCATCCGACTGCATGCTTCCGTCGCCGCGATTCCGAGCCCTTCTCACACTCCAGGTTGCCCGATAGTTTTGTCCGTCGATTCCTCTGAAATCCACCTCTGCAAATCCCTCTGCCGTCCCGTCACGTAAGATACCGCGCACATCGCCCTGGCTCAGCGTGCTGCCCTGAACGTCTTTAATCTCTATACCTGTTTCCCTCGCTTGCAAATATCGCGGTGTTTTACCATATAAGGCCAGGCATAAGGCATCTAATATGGTCGATTTTCCCGCTCCGGTTGGGCCGGTAATGGCAAAAATACCCGCCGAACATAAGGGTTCTGCCGTAAAATCAATTTCGGTAGTGCCTTCCAAAGACGCTAAATTTTTAATGCGTATGGCTATTATCTTCATGTTATCCGGCGGTTTGGTTTACTTCCTCTACAACCTGTTGAAATAATTGCATGATTTCCGATGGTACTTCGCTATGGTATCGGGATTGGTAGACTTTACCGAAAACATCAATTGGTTGCAGTTCATTCAGTTTTTCAGCGGTAATGAGTTCCTGGGTCTCTTTGGTGGAAGCCGGATACTGCGCATCGATTTTGGCTAGCCGTACAGGTTTACCAGCCAGGGCCGTTTCTATTTTATGCCGTAAAGCGGGCTCGGGTCCATCGAGTAACACACGCACTTGCAGATAAGGCATATTTTCCGGGTTGGAATCGGCTACTGGTAGTTGTTCCAAAAGGGAAATGACTTCATGTAATGGCTGATGCTGTTGTGGAATTTTTTGCAATGGCACAGATACTGGAATTTCAATCGCTTTCAGATCGCTGATTTCCTGATCAAGGTCAAAAACAATGACCTGATGTTTGTAATGAATTTCGGAAAAAGACATTGGCAAGGGACTGCCGGAATACCGGATATGTTCTTTTCCGCCAATTTTTTGTGCTTTGTGGATGTGTCCCAAAGCCACATATTTGATGTCGGGATGAAAAGCTGTGGCTGAAATGCATTCCACACCACCCATGATCAGCCTTTCGGTTTTATCCAGATCAGTAATTTCTGCCTGCTGGGTATGCAAATGTCCCATGGCAATGACGGGTTGATTTTCCGTGTTATATTGTTGAGCATAATTAAAAGCGTCCTGATATAAAGCTGCCACGCCTTCGGTATACGGATTGGCACAGTCGGCAATGGCCGGATAGTCGCCCATACGCAGAAAAGGAATGGCCAGGCACCAGGCTTTGATGGTCCCGGAAGCATCGTGTATTTTAACCAGCAGTTTTTCGTAATCGATATTTCCCAAGGCATCTTTTTCTACCAGGCCAATGATGTGAACATTAGAGGATTCCAGTAAAGGTTTGGGTGCTTCCAAACGTGCTGCTGAGTCATGGTTCCCAGCCGTAATGATAATTTGCAGACCAGGCAGTGCTGTTGTTGCCTCATTTAGGAAACGGTAGAACATCCTCACCGAGGCTGCCGACGGGTTGGAACTATCAAAGATGTCACCACTGATCAGCAGCACCTCAATTTTTTCAGCAACCAAGGTTTTCACCAGCCAATTCAGAAATTGCTGATGTTCGTAGCTTCGGTCGTATTCGTGAAACAGCTGACCAATGTGCCAGTCTGCAGTGTGTAGAAATTTCATAATAGGGATTTTAAATACGCTCAATATTTATCGTATAATACTTATAGGATAAAAAAGTCCATAGCTAAAATAGCCATGCAAACCACGTAATGCTTTAGTAAAGCTGCTTATCGAATTAAAATGGGGGCTGGTCTATTTGGTTTTTTCATGATGAGGCGTTATTAGTTGATGCAATTTAATCAATTCAAAAACAAATTTCCAAATAATTTATGTGCCCGCATAAATTCTTACAGCACTACTATTACTATCGGATCGAAATTAAGCTAAATAAACAGCATAAGGATGAGGGAAACCGTAAGGTTAGACAGTTTATTTTTATATCAGACGCTTCGATTGTAAAGAAAAAAATGATTTCCTGGTATCTGGTATGTCTAATTTTGGCTAAAATTCATTTTTTTAAGTGTCTAAGACGTAACTGATAGTCAGAAGATTTAATTTTAATTGCTTCTTTTTTAACCACTTATTTAAAATAGAAAAAGTACGTTCTAAATAGTTTAAAATATATTTTTACATATTAAACAGAACTTCTATATTTGCAGCTCATTAAAAAAATGGGCCTCGGTAGCTCAGTTGGATAGAGCAACGGTTTTCTAAACCGTGGGTCAGGGGTTCGAATCCCTTCCGGGGTACTTAAGATGGCTTTCAGATCAACCCTGAAAGCCATTTTCATTTTAACGTATGCTACATCTGTTTGGAATTTTACGCAAGGGTTTAAAATTATTTAATTAATTATAAATTGAAACGTTTGGTTTGACGGGTTAGACAGAAACCACATACCATTACTTCTGAATATCCGGATTGCAATCTATTTCTTTCTTTTAGCGGAAAGGTTTTACTTTTGGACAGGCAATGATTTGCTAGCCGATATCATCACTGAACTCACTTGTTCCGCCTATACGCTCTAAATCAGTGCCAACCGGTAAGTGCAGATATGGGATAATGGCCTGATGATAATTTACAATGGTATTGACTTCGTAGATCATGGTATGCGTATGGCCGCCTAAAAGTTATTCTCTAACATGCAAACCTGATTACCTGGCTGCTTAACTGAACCGGTAAGCTTTAAACGCAAATAGCATAAGCCTTTTTTAATATGATTGACCATCCGAGCCGCATAAACAATTACTAAAGCGGTGTGTTATCAACTAATCAAATTTAATGCACAATATGATGAAATACCTGATGATGATACTTTATTGTTTTCTGATCTCTACGGCAGTCAGTTTGTTTGGGGTATTTATTTTGCAGACGATGAAGGTAATGGGTACAGCAGACACTGATTTTATCAACTTACCTTATGGCATTGCAGTCGGTTTCAATATCTGCCTGGCTTTTGGCACCCTGCCAGTATTATTTAACCTCAATAATACGGTTAAGTTTAGTCCGCTAATGAGTGCCTTAAGCTTTTTTCTGCTGCCAATGATACTGGTATTATTCTCCTTATTATTGATGTGGGACGAGCCATGGCCAGGAATACTCTTTGCGTTTCCTTATTTATCAGTATTAATGATTTTCTTTATGCGCTTTAGACGCGGACAGCATTTAAAGCAATATAATCAATAAAATTTCCCTGCAACCGGTATTGGACATTCGATACCTGGAGGGAAGCTTTATAAAGTAATTAATCGCTGGCCGACCGGATGTTGCGTATTAAATGAAGCACCTGCTGTATGGGTACCTTAATTATTACCAAGCGGGATTTATTACAATGATTGCCCAGGTTTGTAAACCTATAGTCTACACCCCAAACTAAGCATCTTCACCATTCCAAACATCATCATCAGCCTGCCTGATTTTTTTGTGACCGGAACTGACGCTCTTTAATTCTTCGTGGTGGTAATTTCTTTCCGGATTTTCGGGCAAGGTATGGTCATGATGGTCTGGCACTTGCTGCTGGTGCGCCGGCTTTTTTAGCTCCGGTAAATCATCGTGTACAACAGAGGGTGTTAAAATTTTCTTTGTGGGCTTATTGTGGTTTTCCATAATGACAATGGTATCAAATTTTAAGCCACAAGCAACATGTGGGTAATTTTTTTAGGGCGAGGGTAGCTGATGGGTTAAAAGCAGTAACTAAAAAAGGGCAATTATGGAGGGGTTACCAAAATCAGTTTAACATACCCCACTCCCCTTTAACCATGATAATTACCTTTAAAAGATGGTTTCGATAAACTTAAGGCCGGGAACTTATGGTGACACGTTTACGGCAACAATAAAAAAAGCCATTGGATGTTTTTATTTTTAGCCTCGTTGCCTCACCTGTTTGTTAATGAATAGCGACCGGATTTAGCTGAATAGCTAATTTGGCAAACCTGAGCACCTCTATACTCTGAAAACCGAAATCCTCTACCACTTTGCCTAGAATGAGGTAACAGCCTTTTCCTTTAAAAGGATACTGCGGGCTGGTATTGGGGAAATGGGTGGTATCAAAAAAATCGCCCCTGGCATCTAAAAAGGTACCGAACCACATTTTGTTATTTTTAATGGTATGAACAGTTTTTTCGCATACGTAATTCCCCACCATCCTTACCGTTTGGCCGAGGTACCTGGACAGATCGGCCGCCATTACCTCCCCGCGGAAAGGTGTTTTCAGAAAATCGAACATGTTATAGTTGAGCGGATAGCCCAACAGCTCTAATTCTGTGTAGGCATTTTCCAGATCAGAATCTGCCAGTGCCGGGAGCTGATAGGTTTTATAACTGATGTTAAACAGTTCGGCATGGTTTACTTTTTTCTGTTTAAAACCCAGGTATTGATGTACATCCCAGAGCAGGGTTTTACGATCTTTGCCGGTAAAGCGCAGCGCACCAAGCCTGATGAGGATAATGGCCTGTTCAAGCGAGATACAGGTACGCTTTACAAAATCTTCGAGATGGAGATACAAACCATTTGCGGCACGCTCCTGCGGAATGATTTTAATGACTTTTTCTTCCAGGCCCTGAATACCAATAAAGCCAAGGTAGGCATCCTCCCCCCTGATATTGACCACCTCATCGCTATGGTTAACACAGGGCAGGTGCACTTTGGCACCTGTTTTCTGCAGTTCGTACACGTAAACCCAGCGACTGTAAAAACCACCGTAATTATTCAGTACCGCTACCATAAACTCCATGGGGTAATAGGTTTTAAGGTAAAGGCTCTGGTAACTTTCAACAGCAAAGGAGGCCGAATGTGCTTTTGAAAAACTGTAACCGGCAAAAGAGGAGATTTGCCGCCAAACTTCGGTAATAAGCGCTTCTGAATGGCCCTGTTTTCTGGCTGAGGCAAAAAATTTATTCACCAGTTCATCAAAAGCCAGTTTTGAGCGGTACTTCCCGCTCATGGCTTTACGCAGGATATCGGCATCAGCCAGGTTTAAACCCGCAAAATAGTGGCATACTTTGATCACATCTTCCTGGTACACCATTACGCCATAGGTTTCGCTGAGCTGTTGTTTCATCACATCGCACAGGTAGACTACCTTTTCCGGGGCATGGTAACGTTCTATATACGATTTCATCATACCTGAACTGGCCACACCCGGGCGGATGATGGAACTGGCGGCCACGAGGGTAAGGTAATTGTCACATTTGAGTTTTTTGAGCAACTGCCGCATGGCCGGCGATTCGATGTAAAAACACCCGATGGGCTGACCTTCTTTAAGGATTGCATTTACTTTCTGGTCTTTTTTAAAGCTTTTGAAATCGTGGATATCGATGTCTTTATTTTTGTTCTGTTTAATGAGCTGCACCGCCTCGCGGATGTGCCCGATACCCCGCTGGCTTAAAATATCAAACTTTTCGTAACCGATGGCTTCAGCCTCGTACATATCCCATTGCACCGTAGGGAAACCTTTTGGGGGCATATCTAACGCAGTATAATAGGTAATCGGCTCCTGGGAAATCAAAATCCCGCCGGCATGGATAGAACGTTGATTGGGCATACTCCTGAGGTACCGGTGTACCGCCAGCAACTTCTGGTAAGTTGCATCTGACAAATTTTCGCGTTCTTTGGCGGGATCGGTAAAACCATCTATTTCTGCCTTAGGCAAACCCAAAACCTTACCAATTTCCCTGATTACTGCACGGTCTTTAAAAGTGCTCATGGTACCCAAAAACGCAACATGCCATTTTGGATAACGTTTAAAAATATATTTCTGAATGGTTTCCCGCTCATCCCAGGAGAAATCGATATCAAAATCGGGCGGGCTGGTTCGTTTCTCATGCAGGAAACGTTCGAAATACAGATCGAGATCAATGGGATCTACATCGGTAATGCGCAGGCAATAGGCAACCATACTGTTGGCGCCCGAGCCGCGGCCCACGTGGTAAAAACCACATTTATTGATGGCATACCGTACAATATCAAACGTGATGAGGAAATAAGCGCAGAAGTTTTTAAGTTCGATGATGCGAAGTTCTTTCTCCAGCCGTTTAAGGGCCTCCTGGTGGTATTCGCCATAACGGTATTTAAGCCCCAATGTGGCCAGCCGGCGGAGCATTTTTTTATCGCCCTCTACCCCTGTTTTGGTATAGTGAAACCTGTTTTTTGAGCTGGGTACGGTAGTCTCTTCAAAATAGGCGCTTAAATCGCAGCTGTTGATCAGCTTTTGGGTATTCTGAACGATAAAAGGATACTGCTCAAACCGCTGGGTAAGTTCGGCCTCGGGAATGAGAAATTCATCAGGTTCACATTTTTCGTCGTCAGGAACCTTACTTAAAAGGGTATTGAGTGCAATGGCCCGTAAATACTCATGCAAGCGATAGGTAACTTTATTGCTTATGGTAACGGGATGCCATACCAGCAGCTTATCTTTTTGCTTTAAAAGCGGATGTTGATACAAATGATTGAGCTGTTTTGCACGGATGCCGACATATTCGTTGGCATTAAGCGTTTTATTGAACGTTTTATAAAAGGGGTAAACGATATACACATTTTCCATTGCCGGCGGCGTTTGAGGAAGCGGAAGGTGATGAATATGATGGTGGCTTAAAAATGTATTGAGCTCGCGCATGCCTTCCTTATTTTTGGCAATACCCACATAGCGTAAACCATTATCGCCGCGGAATTCGATACCGGCTACCGGCTTGATCTGATAAGGGATATTACCTTTGTGTATATCATCAGCCTCTTTGGCTATGCCCTGTTTGTAACACTCGCGGATAAACTCAACCGCCCCGCCTGAGTTATTGATATCAGTAAGCACCATTTGGTGAATACCCAGATGCCGTGCGGCAGCAATAAGCTGATTAATGCTTTGTGTACCATATTTAAGGCTATAAGAAGAATGCACATTTAAAAACATAATTACTCGTATGATTTGGTACCTGTTGTTCCCTTCTCCCTCATAAAACTTCTGATTTTTGACCGCTTTCTGATTTCAGGCGCCTGTTCTGCCTCGTCGGCATTTTCGATCAGTTTTTTATTTTTACGCGGGTTGTATTTGATCACTTTCCCTTGTTCATCGCGGGGTGGCTGGGTAACAATACAAGCCTTTACCACTGCTTCGGCACCATAACTGTTGCGCACCCTATCCATGGCCTGGCAAAGGCTATACTCTTCTTCAGCAACGTTATACAGGCCAATCTGTTCGTAACCACTTACCAAGTGGGAAAGTTTTACGCCTACCAGGCGCAGCAGCATCCGTTTTGCATATACTTTTTCGAAGAGGCGATGGGCTTTGCTGATCAGAAATGAATCAAGCGAGGTATAGGGGATCCGCTCCTGCTGGGTAACGGTTTCGAAATTGGTATAACGCACGGTTACGGTAATGCAGGCAGTGAGTTTTTGCTGGTTGCGCAGCTGGAAAGTTAACCCGCTGACCATTCCGGTTATAATGGCTTTTAATTTAGCCATATCCATGGTATCGCTTTCAAAAGTGGCCTGTGTGCCGATAGATTTTCTTTCGCGGTAAGGCACCACGGGCGAAAGATCGATCCCGTTTGCCTTTTGCCATAAGCTTAAGCCATGCTGACCCAAAATTTTAAACATCAGCTGTTGCGGGATCTGAGTAAGTGTGCGGATATCGCGAACCCCCATTTCGCTCAGTTTTTTATAGGTGGCATGGCCAATGCCCGGAATTTTATGGATAGCCAAAGGATCGAGAAAGGGCCGCAATTCAGGAAAACTGACCTGCCTTTCGCCATCAGGCTTCGATTCGTTCGTGGCGATTTTAGCTACGGTTTTATTGATCGACAGGCCAAAGGAAATAGGCAGGTGCAGCTCTTTCATAATGTTTTGCCTGAGTGCAGATGCGAATTTCATGCAGCCAAAAAAGCGGTCCATACCGGTCATATCGATATAATGCTCATCAATGCTGGCTTTTTCGAAAAGCGGAACCTGATCGGCAATCATCTCGGTAATCTCATGCGAGGCTTTGGAATATTCTTCCATATCGCCTTTTAAAAATATGGCCTGAGGGCATAATAATTTAGCCGTCCTGCCCGGCATTGCAGCATGTATGCCATATTTTCGCGCCTCGTAACTACAGGAAGCAACCACCCCTCTATCGCCGCCGCCACCGATAATTACCGGCTTACCGGATAACCCGGGATTTTTTCTGATTTCTACAGATACAAAAAATGCATCCTGATCCATATGAATAATCTGCCTGTTTTGATCCATTTTCTTATGATTAGGGTGATTGAAATCAAAATTACTAATATTTTTAGTTTATTTAAAAATTGTAGCGCCGGTAGTTGTAAATTAATGCTAATAAATTTAGCCAATAATTAATGAAAATAGTTTATCCCTCCACTAAAAATGATGCAAACCATTGATGTACTGCGGCAATAAATGGAACTGATGGTGTGCATGTTAGGATACAGCCCACCTGGGCGGTTAGGCGAAACGGAGGATTGGAGACGGATATGGACCGCGAAAAATTGGCTTGTACCCGGGGCCCGGGTCTGTGCCCTCCCCGCATTGATGGCAGGTTAAATTTTACGATAGGCCAAAGGCCACAACAATCATTTGCTGGTCTGCTGTTTTGGTTATAAAAATAAAACTTTGTGTTCTTTTAAACTGTTAACTTAACAATCAACAAGATGGCTATGGAAACTAAAGACAATAAAAAAGCGGCTGAAAAAGCAAAAAATGAAAAAGGAAGCTCAAAAGGTAAGGCTTCCTTTGATCAGAATGGCGAAGGGGCATCAGAAAAATTTGGCCAGGCTGGCTCAACACCAAATGAATCAGGCGATGGCGGACCTGGCACAGTAAACAAAAACAAAGAAAATTAAAAGATAAAAAGAGTTTTACACTCTTTTTATCTTTCGTAAATACTCATCTTCTCGGCCAGTTCAATGATGCTTTTGATTTTAAGCTTTTGAAAAAGCCTAAGTTTATACGTACTTACTGTACCCATTTGAAGGTTTAGCTGATTGGAAATTTCCAGTACACCAATACCTTTTGTTAAAAGCTCTGCTACTTCCAGTTCGCGGCCGGATAGTTTGGTGAAAGGGTTATCGGCATCATTTCCCAATATGCTGTTAAACATATTCTCTTTAACATTTCTGCTGGAGTAGCGGCTACCCGCTAAAATAGTAGTAATTGCCGTTACAATTTCTGACTCTTCAGCATTTTTGGTTAAATAACCAGATGCACCTGATTTTAAATAAGGTACAGCATAAATGTTTTCATTTAATGACGAGAATACCAGAATTTTTGCGTTGGGCTGAACCACCTTAAGCTGATCGATTACCTTGAGGTTGTTACCACCCGGCAAATTCACATCGATGATGATTAAACTTGGTAATTTTTCGGTTTCTACCAGCGCCTGCTCCATTGTAGCGGCGTGAATGATTTCGACACCAGGCCAAAAGTCTGATATTAAGCCTTTTAAACCACGACGGATAATTTCGTGATCATCGGCGATGAGTACAGTAAAAGTACTTACGGCATTTTTTGTTTTCATGTATAATTAAGGATATTCTGCAAGTTAGCAAAAAGTTACTTTTTTCATACAATTGTAGTGAATTTTTTGTTAAAACTTGTAAATATTATTATACACAATTTAACTTTTTTGTTGAAAACTTGAAATATGCAGCAGCGCCGTCAATGAATTTCCTGCCTATACCATTCTAACCCAGGGAATAAACACCTGCCTGTTGATGGCTGTTACCAATCCCTTTTTAGCAGTTTAACACTGCCATTACGCATAAGCAGCCCCTATCTGATTTTGCTATAAGCACGAATGAAACCGAAAGAAATAACACACTGGTTAATAAACAGATAACAGCCAAAACAGATCT
The DNA here is from genome assembly GCF_044762335.1 of Pedobacter suwonensis. Lineage (GTDB taxonomy): Bacteria > Bacteroidota > Bacteroidia > Sphingobacteriales > Sphingobacteriaceae > Pedobacter. Next base: position 202,468 of record NZ_JBIWEB010000003.1, read on the forward strand.
AAAAAACACTTTTGTATTGAGGAGAAAAAGAAAATATCAGTATTGTTTGCTGACACGAATAAATGAAAACCATTTTAAACAGGAACGGCCACCAATGTACACCCAATACTACATATTAAAGAAAAAACGTACCTGAATTTAAGGGCGTGTATTAAAAATATTTTATTGACAAAAGTCAACTGAATATTTCAGAGTGTTATTAATACTACATATTGATAAACGCCAATACATGAAATACAGAAGCAAAGAAAACTCATTAAAAATGATCAGATCCTGGCCCGGATACGGCTCAGTGTTTCCAACCTGATGGCAAGGAAAGAAGCGATGTATTTTAGTGAAACCCGGTTAATAAGATCGGGAAAGGAAACCAGGAACCGCTGGTATCGTTTTTCAGCAGAAGAAATTCTGCAGAGATAGGCACGTTCTTCAGCCGAACGGTAATATAACTCCATCATTTTCCTGCCCACAATATTCGCTTCGGTAAAGTTCTCATATAGGTGTTCTGACAGCACGTGCGGAATGGCAATCAAATCAACATCTTCCAATGCCTGTAAATATTCATCTGATTCGCTTTCTAACCATAAATTGCGTATGGTACCCACTACTTCGTTTTCTTTCGCAATCCAGGTGGTAATTTCGGTACTTCCGTCTTTGATAAACCCCCTGACAACGCCTTTTACAATCAAAAAGAGATATTTATTGCGGTCAACCGGTGAAATGACGTATTTGTTCTTTCTATAGCTGACTGGAAACGTATGCTTATTGATGCGTCTTTCAATTTCATCATTTAATGGATGAAACTTCTTGAAAATATCGATCAGTGGCGAAGAATTGTTGTATTTTTTCCACTTGTCCTCATCAGATAAATTAACTGCAATCATAGCATCAGGGTTCGGATAGACAAATTTTTCCTTTTAAAGAAATTTGCCTGTAATAATAAGCACATTGATTTAAAAAAAGAAGTTTTTAATCACTTATCACTCAAAATGACATCAAAAAGTTTTCTCTACCCCAAGGCCAAATAATGCAAAGTCGTACTTTACCGGATCTGAGGGGTCGAATTCCTTTAACCGGGCAGTTAACTCTACCGCTGTTAACCAATCGGTTTGCTTTCGGTTAATGAGGCCTAACAACCGCCCTACCCTGTCTACATGCACATCGCAAGGACAAATCAGATCTTTAGGCTTCAGCCTGTCCCAGATCCCGAAATCAACACCGTTATGATCGGCCCTGACCATCCACCTTAAAAACATATTTAAACGCTTGCAGGTTGATTTTTGCTGTGGTGAAGAGATATGCTTTTTGGTACGGTGCGGAAAATCATCAAGCGAAAAAAAATACTGCCTGAAATAATTGAGGCTTTGTTCAATGGAAACCTGGAGCTGCCCGGCTAAACAAACTTCGGGAGCGGCATAGGTTACCACTTCAGCTACCTTGATACAGACATCAGGAACTACTTCCTGTTTAGGCAGAAAAGCCTGTTCCAGACTATCAAACCGGCTGTAATGCATGTTGAAGAACGAAATAAAATAAAGAAGATCTGTATCGTTAAAGGTACGGTGCTTAAAGTGAAGCAGCCGTTTTAAATCATTGTCGTTATGGTTCAGAACAAAATCGTATGGGGCATTGTCCATCCGGTTAAGCAAATCGCGGCATTTACTGATGATGGTTTTCCGTTGACCCCAGGCCAAAACCGCGGCAAAAAAACCAGCAATTTCGATATCCTGTTTTTTATCAAAAAGATGCGGAATGCAAACCGGATCGTTGGCGATAAAATCAGGATGATTGTACTGCTCGGCTTTGCGGTCAAGAAAATTCTTTAGCTCCAGAAATTGCATATGGGTAATTATTTTTTACGAAAACAGCAGCACACCAGCAGCTAACTAAACCGGGTTGAAACGGTATCATTTTTTGTTTTGGAGATTTTGATAAAGCCGGCACTTCGGCAAAAAGATGCAGTGTAAAGCCCTACGAACAAAACCTTAGCACGGCAGCTGCTTTACAAAAAATAAAAAAACCGGGCAAATGATCACCATAATGCCCGATAGAATTTTAAGCCAGTGCGCGTTCCAGATCTTCCAAAAGATCATCAATATCTTCTACGCCCACGCTTAAACGCAGCAGATTATCCGTCACGCCAACTTTCTCCCTTTCTTCTTTTGGAATGGAACCATGCGTCATGGTAGCCGGGTGATTGATTAAAGATTCTACCCCGCCTAAAGATTCGGCAAGTGTAAATACCTTAAAGTTAGATGAAATCCGGAAGGTTTCTTCCAGATCAGCGTTTTTTAACGTAATCGAAATCATGCCTCCAAAGCCCCGCATCTGTTTTTTAGCTACCGCATGGTTAGGATGATCTTCGAAACCCGGCCAATAGATTTTATCAACCTTTGGATGTGTTTTTAGATAATGTGCAACACGCTCCCCGTTTTCGCAATGTGCCCTCATCCGGAGATGAAGCGTTTTAATGCCCCTTAAAACCAAAAAGGCATCTTGCGGACCCGGTGTTGCACCGCAGGCATTGTAAATAAACCACAGCTCTTTATACAATTGCTCATTATTGGTTACCAAAGCCCCCATTACAACATCAGAGTGGCCACCGATATATTTGGTTACCGAATGCATCACAATGTCGGCACCGAGATCGATAGGGTTTTGCAGGTATGGCGATGCAAAGGTATTATCGACAGTTAATATGAGGTTTTTCTCCTTGGTAATTTTTGCTACCCCCTCAATATCAATAATCTGCATGGTTGGATTGGTGGGTGTTTCTATCCACACCAGCTTTGTTTTATCGTTGATATAAGGCAAAATATTTTCTGGGCTGGAAAGATCCAGAAAATGGAATTTGATGCCATATTTGCTATATATTTTAGTAAAAATACGGTATGAGCCACCATAAAGATCATTTCCGGTAATCACTTCATCCCCCGGTTGCAATAATTTTAATACCGCATCAGTAGCGCCCATCCCGCTGGAAAAGGCTAAGCCATATTTGGCATTCTCTAAAGCAGCCAAACAATCTTCCAAAGCCTTACGGGTAGGGTTTGTTCCTCTTGAATACTCGTAGCCCTTGTTATCTCCGGGAGATTTTTGCCAATAGGTGGAGGTTTGATATATGGGTGTCATTACGGCACCAGTAGTTGGATCAGGCTCTTGCCCGGCATGTATGGCTTTAGTTGCGAATTTCATTTTTTTTTAGTTTTGAGATTTGAGACAATAGATGTGAGATACAAGATTTGTTTTCTCTCAAATCTTATATCTCATATCTAAAACCTACCTAATATGCTCTTGCAAACAATACCCTTTGGGTAGACGGCTTTCCTGAATAAATACATACGCCATCTTCCAGTTTATTATTTAACGGAATACAACGTATAGTTGCTTTCGTTTCTTCCTTAATTTTTTGTTCCGTTTCCGGCGTTCCGTCCCAATGTGCCGAAATAAAACCGGCTTTGGTATCCAACAGTTCCTGAAATTCTTCGTAACTGTTTGCTTCGGTGATATGCTCATCACGATAAGCCAGTGCCTTATTGAACATGTTCTGTTGAATATCTTCCAATAATTTGGCTACATAGATATCGAGGCCCTCCTGCGGTACTGTTTGTTTAACTTTGGTATCTCTGCGGGCAATTTCTACCGTTTTATTTTCCAGATCGCGGCCGCCAATCGCGATGCGCACCGGCACGCCTTTCATTTCGTAATCCGCAAATTTAAAGCCCGGGCGTTGCGTATCACGATCATCATATTTAACCGAAATACCCATTCCCTTTAAACGTAAGCTTAGTTCGTTAACATATGCTGAAATTTTAGCAAGATCCTCATCGCTTTTGTAGATCGGAACAATAACCACCTGTACCGGTGCCAGTTTCGGTGGAATAACCAGGCCGGAATCATCACTGTGTGCCATAATCAATGCACCCATTAAACGGGTAGAAACGCCCCATGAGGTAGCCCATACATGGTCCAATTTTCCATCTTTGCCCGTAAATTTAACATCGAAAGCTTTTGCAAAATTCTGTCCTAAAAAGTGCGAAGTACCCGCCTGCAGCGCTTTACCATCCTGCATCAAAGCTTCAATGCAATAGGTATCCAAAGCACCTGCAAAACGCTCGTTTGGTGATTTACGCCCCCTGATTACCGGAACGGCTAACCAGTTTTCTGCAAAATCGGCATAGATATGCAACATACGTTCGGTTTCTTCAATCGCCTCTTCTGCAGTAGCGTGGGCCGTATGTCCTTCCTGCCATAAAAATTCAGCCGTACGCAGAAACAGCCTGGTACGCATTTCCCACCTTACTACATTGGCCCATTGGTTAATGAGTATGGGTAAATCGCGGTATGACTGGATCCACCCCTTATAGGTATTCCAGATAATGGTTTCTGAAGTTGGCCTGACGATTAATTCTTCTTCCAATTTGGCAGTTTCATCTACAACGATATTGCCATTGCCATCGTTTTTAAGCCGGTAATGGGTGACAACAGCACATTCTGTCGCAAATCCCTCTACGTGCGAGGCTTCCTTTGAAAAAAATGACTTTGGGATGAATAATGGAAAATAAGCATTCTGATGCCCGGTATCTTTAAACATCTTATCGAGTATGGCCTGCATTTTTTCCCATATGGCATAGCCGTTGGGCTTTATAACCATGCAGCCACGCACCGCAGAATGCTCTGCGAGGTCGGCTTTCAATACGATATCATTATACCACTGGGAATAATCTGTCTCTCTACTTGTAATTTCTTTGCTCATCTTATGTATTTGGAACGTAATTTGTACGTTAAAATGTGTAAAATTAATGGCAAATTTATAAATTTATGCCTACAAACGATTAACAACAACCTCAAATATTTTACAGCTGTTTTTCGACCAAAAAAATAGGCAATAATTCTTTACTTTTGATTTGTTTATTACATAAGTAAACGCACACAACTAAATATAAACACAATGAAACCAATTAAATTTTTACCCATTGTCATGATTGCCACCGCCGGGATGGTGGCCTCATGCTCAACATCCAAACTGGCTCAAACAAAGCCGGTTGATGATGTTTATAATTCTGTAGCGAAAGCCAGAGAGGTGGAAGTTGTTCTTCCTGCTCAAAATCAACAGGCGCAGAATCAAAACAACGGTCAGGAAGAATATGATGAGTATTATGGAACTAGCAATCCATATTACGACATGGATTATGCTTCCAGGATCAACCGTTTTCATAACGGATACAGCTTTCAGGGTTATTATGACCCCTATTTCGATAACTACTATTATGGCAACAGTTATGGCCCTTCCAACTATTTAGGTTTTGGTTTGGGCTGGAACAGCGGTTATGGTTTAGGTGGCTGGGGCTTTGGCGGCGGCTGGGGCTGGGGCAGTATCTGGAACAACCCTTTCTATTATGGCAACTACGGTTTCGGCTGGAATAACCCTTGGGCATGGAACGCCTGGGGACCTTACTCCTATTACGACCGTTTTGGCTGGGGCGGTGGATACTACGGCGGAGGCTGGGGTATCGGCGGAGGATATTATGGCGGCGGTGTATATACCAACAACAATTTCAGACCAAGGCCAGGAAGTAATGACAGGGGTACCCCTAGATATGGCAATGGAAATGGTGGTAACTTAGGCAGACCAAGCAGAAGTGGTATTGTGAATCAGAACGGAGGCGTATCTTACGCACCAAACAACAATGCCGGCAGGCCGGTTAGAAACCAGGGTGGCTATAGCCAAAATGACGGCATGCAAAGCGGCAGACCAACCAGAAACAGTAATTATTCACCTCAGCAAGGCTCACAAAGCAGCAGACCTACCAGAAATGAAGGTTATACCCCTCCTGCAAGAACCGAAAGCAGGCCAACTTATTCTCCTCCACCATCATCATATGGCGGCGGCGGTGGCGGCTCTACTGGTGGTGGAGGCGGTGGTGGCTCAAGACCATCAAGAGCTGGAAGAGGTTAATTATAAAATCTAAACACACAAATGAAAAAAATAATCATGGCTTCTCTAGTAGCTACAGTAGCTGCTATGGGAACAACATATGCCCAAAGTTATGCACCTGATGCATTCCGTTTCTCTCAAACCAATTATGGTAGCTCTGCCCGTTTTAAAGGAATGGGCGGCGCGCAAATCGGCGTTGGTGGCGATATCGGTTCTATTAATGCCAATCCTGCCGGATTAGGCTTGTTTACCAAATCGGAATTTAGCATCACACCCGAATTTAACTCGGTATCTAACAATAGCGCTTACCTGGGAAATAATACGAAAGCCAATAAAAGCCAGATTAACCTGAATAATATAGGCGTGGTATTTTACAGTCCTGCAGCTAAAATGAAAGGAGCTGCTGTAGATAAAGGTTTAGTAAGTACGGTATTTGGCTTAAGCTATACCCGCAACAATGATTTTTTGAATAACATCAATTACAATGGTTTAAATACCAATAGCTCCATCAGGGATTCTTACGTAGATCAGGCCAATAATTTCGGTGTATCAAACAGCATTGCTGGTGATGCCTACAACAGTTTCCTGATTAATAAAAACACCCCTACTTATCCGAACCGATATTCTGCCGAGCCTTACAATAATGCCAGTTTCCAACAGAACTGGAACGAATCGAGGTTAGGTTCGACTTCAGAATTTAACGTGGCTGGTGCACTTAATTTTGGCAATAAGGTATACATCGGCGCTACAGCAAGTTTTGTTAATGTTAGGTACACCAGCGACGCTGCATTTACTGAGTCAGGTATTGTTAATTCTTATAATGATGGCGACGCTGTACCTACCTACAACGGAAATGAAAATTACAACCTTAGCCATTTCAGGAACCAGGAAACAAAAGGCGGTGGATTTAACTTGAAATTAGGTGCTATTTTCAGACCGGTTAGCGAATTAAGGATCGGCTTAAATTTCCAGACACCAACCTGGATGAACATTGAAGATAATACCAGTGAGACTTTGCAAGCTACCACTGCAGGAAATGCGAATACCGGACCAACCAAATCTAACAATCCAACGCAATATTATGCATTCACATATAACTTACGTACACCACTTAAAGCTTCAGCTGGTATCAGTTATGTTATTGCAGGTACTGCCTTAATATCAGCTGATGTGGATTATGTAGATTATTCTTCTATGCGTTTCTCTGATGCTAATGGCTCAGATATTTCAACCATCAATGCCAACAATTCTTTTATCAAAAATAATTATAAAGAAACTATCAACTATAGAGCCGGCGCTGAGGTAAAAGTAACTAATGAATTAAGTTTACGTGCAGGTTATGGAGTAAATGGAAGTGGTATTAAAGATGGTGACAACAATTTCTTTAAAGGTCAATACTACACGGGTGGTATCGGATATCGTATAGATAATTATTATTTCGATGTTGCATACCAGAACTATAAAACGAATTTCAATTCAAGTCCTTATTTACTGGATGATTATACAGAACCGGTTGCTGATGTTAAAAGCAATAGAAATAATGTATTCCTTACTTTTGGAGTAAGGTTTTAAGTTTAACTACACGATATAAAAACGGCTCAGTTTAAAAACTGAAGCCGTTTTTATTTACTCTTCACCAAAATCTCTTGCTCGCCATATACCACGCCCCCATCGGTTACACCCTGTATAACAATTTTAAATGCCCCGGTTAAATCGCCTGTATTAAAGCTGACAGGTGTTTCACCGTTAATCATTACCTGATAATTCCAATATACGGTTGAAAAATTGATTGGTTCGTTTTTGTTATTGATATCAGATGTATAAAATTCTTTTGGCAGGCTAATTCCTTTTAATATCAGCAGATTCAATTTGGATTCATCATCTGTACAACCCTGATAAATGACTGAAACACGTGCTCTTCCATCTAAATATTTTTTTCCTTTAATAGGTTCCCGACTGTCATAATCGCCTAAATGATTAGGACAGTTTAAAATATTAAACTTGCATACATAGTCGCCACATCTGTTAACTCCTCTTTTGCCGAAGTAAGTACTGTTGTCTATAGTTTTATTTATAACTACATCTTTCAGCTTAATGCCCATAGCTGCAGTAATACTATAGCTATTGTCATCAGCAACTTCAGTTTTACTTACGGGTTGAGTAAAGGACTGTTGCAGCAGATAAGCTTTAATATCTTTTTGTGGTTCATTAATCTTAAGTTCAAAATTTTCATAGTCGGGCGTGCCCATACTTAACCACACATTGGGCTTGGATTCACTGGTAAGCAGGTTAGCGAAAGGGATGCTGAACTTACCACTACTATCGGTACTTAAAACATTAATGTTAGTACCGGCAATAGTATTTAAACTCATAGGGACTTTTAACATTTTATTTTTGCGAGTGATGCTTCCATTATACTCCAAACTTGACAGTAACTGAGACTTTTCAGTTTTTTTTAATTCAACTTCGGGCCACTTATACTTTCGCCAGCCTTTTACCAGCAGTATATCGTTTAAATAATCTTTATCACTAAACTTCCGCCCAAAGCTATTGTTTGGAAAATCGCTGAGCTTGTCCAAATAACAGGCATCGATAATGTTTGTATTGTTAGCTAATAATAACCGGTTTGACTGTACACAAGCAATGGAAACCAGCCCGGCTACAGGTTTATTATTTCTATTAGTTATTTTCAATGTTAGATTGACCTGCTCACGCGTTTGATATTCAATTTTTTCAGGTATAACCTTAACCTGATTAATTTGATCATAATGCGCAAAGAAGATCCGTTCTGCCAAGGGTTTATAGTTACTATCTAAAACGGTTATAGTATTTAAGCCCACCGGCACAGAATCTAAATTAAACCTGATCGGTTGTATTTTACCTGGCTTTAACGCGACGGTACCTTGCAAAAAAATAGCCGAAAAGTTATGCACCAGGAGGTGTACATTCGCATTGAAATTAGTTTCCAGTTGTATTTTGAATTCATCATCACTAATGGCCGATGGCATACTTAAAGCCACACCTTTATTCAGGACGGATGGTAAAGAGTAAGAAATAGCCTGCTGGCCATCCGCCAGTAATTTGAGCATATAACGCCGTGTTGATTTGGGCATCAGATAGAAAGCACCAATTCCCATCGAACTACTGGAAATGGTATCAATTGGTATGTTATCTTCGTACAATACTCCTCTTGCCCTTACTCCTGCTCCTGCCATATCTTTTATCTCAAAGCCAACTTTTGTCTTTAACTCATTAACCAAATAGCCACCTTCCGGATAGAAACTAACCCGATACTTTGGGCTGTTCATAACCGGAAGCTCAAATTTTACATCACGTGTATCATTTCCTTTTTTAATAAAGATACTCAGCAGGTTGTTTTGGGTTGTAATTTTATCAGCAGGATAATCGATCATTAATTCTCCAATAACACTGCTTTTGCCTACCGCAGACTTTAAAAGCTGTTTATCGCGTCCGATCTGATATTTAATCTGAGCATCTTCTACAAAGCGGTTTTCGCTAGTTAAAATTTTCAATAAAACAGTACCATTACCAGTACGTTCATCAAAAGGTTTGAAAACAGAAACCTTGTCTACTAAGGGGTTAACTGTAGTAGATTTGATAGTAACCAGTTGAATAAATTCGGCATCGGGCTTTCCATCTAACATGACGTTTGTATTAGCTACGAATCGATAATCTCCACCCTGTAATGAATCGGGAAGGTTAAATGCACCGTAGCAAATACCTTTATCTATTAAAAATTTTTTTTGAGATACTACACTACTGTCCCTGTTGTTAATAAGAGATAAGTGAAGCGTATGGTACGCATCCATACCGGCTACTGCTTTAAGCAGGTAAGCCGTAAACCATACCTGATCATTATTGGTATATACATTCTTATCAAAATGTACAAACAGGTTAGATTGCAGATTATTTGAACCATAGTGATTCAGGTTTATAGCTATACTATCGAGTTGATGATTTTGTGCCTTTACTGATACACAAAGGAAAACAAATAAAAAAGTAACCAGCAGATGTTTTAAAAGCATAATATTAGTATGCTTAAAAATCACCTTTTTATTTTGATTATTCAAATAAATCCAAATTAATAAACTTGCCTGATCTTGTGATGAAGCCAATTTTGCATACACAAAAGTTTAAATCCTTTTCCAGTACATATGCCAAAGCAATCTTATTAAATGTTTACTATACCATGCTTTACCGCATACAAAGCCAATCCGGTACGGCTTTTGAGCTGTAGTTTTTCACAGAGTGAATTCCTATACCCATCAATGGTACGCGGACTCACAAACATTTCTGCTGCAATTTCATTATAGGTCTTTTCTGTACAGGTGTATTTTAAAAATTCCATCTCCCGTTCTGTTAATTTTACAAAACCGGATAGCTTTGAACCAGGTGACAAAGCACTCAACGATTGCATGACCTTTCGGGTAACCAGTTCATTGTAAAAGTAGCCTTTGCTTAATACCTCATCAAAAGCCATTTTAAGTTCTTCAGGTTCAGCATCTTTCAGCACATAACCTTTAGCACCATTGGTAATCATCTTAATGATGGCCGTTTCGGCATCCATTGTACTTAACGCAAGTATATTTACCTCGGGATGATTCCTGTGCAACCATGAAGCCGTGCTATAGCCATCCATTTCAGGCATATTGATATCTAACAAGGCAATGTCTGGTAAACCATATATTTCTAACTGTCTGATAAAATCCTGGCCGTTTGCAGCCTCAAATAAGATATTATAGCCTTGAAAATAGCTGATCAATGCGGCCAATCCTTTTCTAAATAATACATGATCATCAACCAAGGCTATCTGTTTAATCTGCTCAGACATAAGGTATAGTTAAGGTAATTTTGGTTCCATTATTAATCACACTGTCGATTGTCGCTTCTCCCATAATCAATTTAGCGCGCTTTACAATATTCAAAAGACCCAATCCGGTATCAATTTTGGCTTTTTCAACGGTGCTAAAACCGACACCATTATCTGCAATAGTGATGTTTAGCTGTTCTGCAAAATCAAATACGACCTCTATTCTGGTGGCCTGGGCATGCTTTAAAATATTTTGCAAACTTTCCTGTACAATCCTGAAAGTAATTATTTTCTTCTGTTCGGTAATGTGCTGCTCCTTACCGGTTACCTCAACTTTGGTTACAATTGCCCCTGCCCTGCTTATGCGTTGCAGCTCCTGCTCAACGGCCTGCACCAGGCTTAACTCCTGAATGCGGCTTGTACTCAAACTTTTCGCAATATCACGTAAATCGTTTAGCGCATTGCCTACATTCCCTTTAATCTCGGTGACCAACACTTTCTCGCTTCTTTCTTTTTTTTCCAATAAACTTAACTGCAGTTTAGCCAAACTTAACAATTGGCCGACATTGTCGTGTATTTCCTGGCTTATGGTATCGAATGTCTGCTCCTGCATTTCCAAACGCGATTGCAGCAACTGCTCGCCGTACTGTTTTTCCAGTTCTCCTTTTTCTTTTGCATACTGAAATTTCTTTTTCTGAAAATAAAGCATAAAGAAAACAATCGCACTACTTAGCGCGAAAAAGATAATGATGCTGGGAATAATTACAAAGAGTACTTCTCTGTCTTGATCATTTTGCATAAAAAAGCGTAAGCAAACAATAAATACATGATGATATTGGTGATTAGATTTAATTTTTTCAGTTTAACCGCTAACTGCTCATAATTTGCGGTTAAATAATGGAACATTCCCATATAGGGTACAACGCAGGTGTAATACACAATCAAGCCGATAGCAACCCAGAATTCACCTTCGTTTAAAAGTGAAGTTGTTTCGTTTGATGTTAATTTTTCGTAGCAGTAGATAAGCGCAAAAAAGATAATAATTGTTCCGCCAAACACAAAAGAATAGCTACTCCACTGCAATATATTAAAGCAATAAAAACTAAATATATACCAGAGCACCGGGAATATAAACAAGAATAGGTTTATCGCTTTTAGCACGTAGGTATTTTTGACAATCTGCTTTAAGAAATAAGCATAGAACATAAATTCCACCAGAATAAAAAAATTATACTGGGGCAATATATTTCCCTGATAACCAAAATTTTGCCTGAATAAAAACACACTCAATTCCAGCAGAAAAGTATAAGTGCATAACAAAGCAACTGTTTTGAGTTGCCTTGTTATTTTGTTCATTTGGTAAATACCCGTGATGGCGGATACCCCCAGCGAGATAAGATATAGATATTTGAGATACATAAAATTTAAATATGTATCTAAAATAAGTATTTACTATTAATTTGAAACATCAAGTGCTGCCATATTATCAGTTGATGGAGGTGGAGTGGGATCTCCGGTATCCATTGTGTACAAATTGTTTAACATATTCCTTAATATTTTATATTCTTCTGTATTTAATAAATCTAATATTTTGTCCAATCTAACTCTATCATATGGCTTTTGTAAAAGTTTTTTCCATACAGGATTATCTCCAATAAATGAATGACCTATTTCTGCAATTGTTTCTATTGTTCTTAAAATTAAAATTTCATCATCCAGATAAATCTCGCTATTGTTTTCATCTATAAATATAAAATCAACTGTTAGCCGCTGTTTATAAGTCTGAGGAACTACTCCACCAAAAGTCCCTTCGATTTCATCTTCATCCGTATAAGAAACCAATCTTATTTTTAAGCCATAACCCGAGTATTTTTTTAAATGATCTTCAATTAAATCGCGTAACTCTTTAATCTTTTCGATATCAAACCATAGGTGCTTTGTTTCAAAACACTTATTGCTTTCATCTTCAACGGTCAAAGTTGAAGTAAGTCTGTCCCGTTTCCCATCTGGAGTTTGAAAATTTCCCACGTACTCTAGAGCAAGTTCTTTTGATATTGGCTCAATGGTGCTATCTTTTGGTTTACCCGCTTTTATGTAATATACACCACTGTCATGTTTATCGGTTGTACTTACAAAAATTAAATTAAACCGACCTCGTTTGCTTTCAATCTGATTCGGACCATAAGTTCCAAAATAAATCCGAAAGCCGTCTATTTTTTCATTTTCATTAATTAATTCATTTATATGATCTGATACGACTTTCGCTTGATGGAAATATACTTCCTGCGTTTCAGATAATGCTCCATTTTCTTTTGCAGCATGATATAGTACACCATACTTATGTGCGTTGAACCATGCTTTTCTGGCATCGCCAATTGATTTTGGCACGTAGATACGTGGTAATATTAGACTACTCATAATTTCTGCTTTTAGTTTGAGGTTTATAAATAACTTATACCTAAATATACACGATGAAAATTTGAAATTGAAAATTCTCCAACCATACCCCACTCAGGCAAAAAGCCTTTCAAAACCTTAAAAATCAAGCCATAACGCATTTAAATTAAGTATCACATTTTTTAACCCTCTTCTATTTATTTTAAAATACAGCGATTTCACGGTAGTGTATTGCGTTTTTCACGTGTACAAATTCGAGCGGTTTCACGCTTGATTTGGATATAATCTCCATGGTAGTTTTGAATGAGCAATTGGTTTAATGGGGAAGCTGAAAACCAAAAAGAGTAGGCACTATAATTAAAAGAATTAAAAATGAGTTCGCTTGGAGAATTAAATCAAAAATTTGACTTAGATGTATTATCAGAACAGTTAAAGGCAACTGTTGACTCAAAAGATCCGGTAGGATATATGCGAAGCAACATTAATTGGGAAATTGATAAAGATTTAGACGACAAACCAAATTTGGATATGGTTGCAAATATGATGAGCATATCATATTCATCAAATATTGGTTATGAAATGTGGAATCCATTTCGAAGGTTCCTTGAATGGCTGGGCAGAAATAAAACGGCAAGCCAGATAAAAAAAATTCTTTGTAAAATCTATGCTGAGATACAGAAACTGATTGATGAAGAAGCGGGATTGAAAAAAATATTAACTGTTGCATTATCAGCAATAGCGGCTACAATCGGGATAGGTGCCATCAATCCGATGATCCTCACTTTGGTTGTAGGTTTTCTTGCAACAATGATTTTAAAAGGTGCAGCCAATTTTTGTGGTATTTAAATTTTATTCTATTACATCAATTGTAATGAACAACTCTTAAAACCACGTCTTATGCTTGCATAATTAGTACGTTTTTCAGGTTATATCATTCCAAATAACCTTCCACCCTCTTTACCCATCTCATCTATTTTAGCCTCAACCACTGCATCTTTAATCAATTCTGGTGCGTGGTGGGGCTTTTTTCGTGCATCAATAACCAATGGTCCTTTACAGCCCCAGTGTTTATTAATGGTAAAATCGTTAATGCCATAAATATCTGCTGCAGGGTTGCTTCTCGTAAAAGTTACCCAAACAAAATTATTAACCGTTGCAGCGGTAAACGCTGCGTCATCAGCCAGAATAATTAAGGGTAGGCCCGATAAATCCTGATTCATTAGTATCATGTTTAATAAAGCAATTTCAGCAGCCGTTTTCTCAGCATTTTTATACCTATTGCCTTGCAGGACTAAAACCCCTGGCACCGCTATTTTTGGTTGGTTAAAATCGTCACTCAGCCTTAGTCCTTCAGGAATTTTATCCCACAGTGCGCGTTTTTTTTCCCCTGCTGCAGCAATAACAACCTTCGATCCACTATTTAATCCGTCGCCACTGTAATCAAGTGTATCAATGGTGGTATTGGTGTAAAAATGAATGTCCCTGCTAAAATCCACCCTTTCCAGTACGTGTTTTATAAAATCATCGATATGGTGCGTACTTAAATGCTGATCATCTTCCTGAGCTGCAATAAAAAGATATTTAGCCAGGCTCAACTGGTTTTTGCCTAAAATATGATTGGCTATGGTTAAAATTTCCTGCGGCCTTCTCTCTATTAAATAAGGTGTATAACGCTCACTACCTATGGCAAAAAGCAAGGGATGTACACCGGCCGCATCTACTGCATGTACTTCCTTTAAGCCATGTATTTCCTGCGGAATGGCCGAACCTGTAATTTCATGAATCAGTGCGCCAAAGCTGGTATCTTCCTGCGGCGGACGACCAACCACCGTAAATGACCATATGGCATCTTTTTTATGGTACACGTTGTGTACTTTCATTAAAGGAAACGGATGGGTTAAGCTGTAATATCCTAAATGATCGCCAAAAGGGCCTTCCGGTTTATTTTCGTTTGGGTACACAGTACCTGTGATGATAAAATCGGCATCCGCAGAGATACAGAAACCTTCATCATCATAAAAATAGCGGAAACGCCTGTTACCCAGTGCGCCGGCAAAAGTCATTTCAGACAAACCTTCGGGTAAAGGCATTACAGCAGCCAGGGGATGTGAAGGTGGGCCCCCAACAAAAATACTCACCTTTAAAGGTTGACCCATCGCATTCGCTTTTGATTGGTGCACACCTATCCCTCTGTGGATCTGGTAATGCAAACCGATTTCCTTATCCTGAATATAGTCATTTCCACCTAACTGAATACGGTACATTCCAAGGTTTGCATTCAACACACCCGGCTTTTCGATATCTTCCGTATAAACCTGCGGCATGGTAACAAAAGGTCCGCCATCCATAGGCCAGTTCACAATCTGTGGTAACTGACTGATGCTGGTTTTCAAAAACTTACTTTTAGCAGATGGTGTTTTTAGCGGCAGTGCAGATAAAGCTGACATTGCAGAGCCGACATATTTGAGAGGATTTTTTAATGCCTTCATGGGGTCGTTCCTCAAGGCAACCAACTGTTGCACTTTGGGTAAGGTATCTCTGAAAATGAACTTTGATCTCTCTAAGGTTCCAAATAAATTGGAAACGGCAGGAAAAGGGCTTCCTTTTACTTTTTCAAATAGAATAGCCGGACCTTTATTTTCGTAAACCCGTAAATGGATCGCGGCCATTTCCAAATAAGGATCTACTTCTTCTTTTATCCTGATCAAATGACCATGCTTTTCGAGATCTGAAACACATGCTGCTAAACTTTTATATGCCATGTTCAAAGATAAATATTTAGACTTTCTATAAAACAAAAAAGCCTTATATAACCAGATTTTACAATAAATCTACTTACATAAGGCCAATAACCTACTATTTATAATACTATCTCTTACCAGCGAAAGAACGTAACATCCAGGTATTTTTCTCTTTAAACTGCATAAACTTGTTTACCATGTCGTTGGTTCCATCATCACCAGCCTGTTCAGATGCTTCCATTACTTCACGTTCCAACTCGATCAGTGTGGCCATATCGTCTAAAATGGCTTCAACCATATCTAAATCTTTCATGCCAATGGTATCCACTTCCTTGATTTTGGATTCCTTAATGTAATCGGCAAAGCGACTGTGTGGCGGTTTTCCTAAAGTCAACACACGCTCTGCAATCTCATCTATGGTTAACTGAGCATTAGAATACAATTCTTCGAACTTTACATGAAGCGTAAAAAAATTCTGCCCTTTAATGTTCCAGTGGCAGCCTCTTAATTTTTGATAATGAATATGGTAATTAGCCAGATAATCGTTTAACAGATCTACAACTGGTTTAACTTCTTTTTCATTCAAGCTTATTTCTTTCGCGTCCATTTTATTATGATTTATATTGTTTTTGATGTGAACGTAACAAACGGAATTTATAAAAGTTTGCTCAATTTTGTCTTTTGAACAATACGTTATTTATTCAATCGTTTAATAGCTAATAAATAGCAAAACGAAGATATTACAAATATTTGTAAATGAATAACATAACATTATTGACAGATTAAAATCATCCCGGTATTAGTCGCAAGTCAACCGTTCAACTTAAGATGTTTAGCAATATTATTCGTATAATTGCGCTCCTTGATTTAGAAATTTATATAGAAATAAATGCATAAAATATATTTATCTGCTGTTGTATTATTTGCCTTAAATATTGCAAATGCAAAAGCCAATACAGCGAGAGACTCTATCGGTGTAGAAAATAATAATGGAAAAAAACTCATCGTTCACCAGACTGTAGCAAAAGATACCTATTATTCTATCGGAAGAAGATACAATGTATCCCCAAAGGATATTATGGCTTTTAACAACAACAAATATTTACAGGTGGGGGTCATCATCAAAGTGCCTACCAATATTCCTTTTGCTGCTAGCGGATCATCCAATACAGAGACAGCTTCTGCTATAGGTACTGTGGTTGAACATACCATTAAGCCGAAAGAAAACCTGAACATGCTGGCCGAAAAATATGGCACCACCATCACTGAAATTAAGGCATTAAATCAGTTAAAAAGCAATAATTTAAGTATTGGGCAGGTTTTAAAAATACCGGCAAAAAACGGAACGCAGGTTGCAGAAGCCGAACCGCCAGTGAGCCAATCTGCGAGAACCAATACAGCGTCAACGGTAAGCAACACGCCTTCGTCCGATCAAACCATGATTGAACACACCGTTGCAGCAAAAGAGTTTTTAGGAAAAATTGCGGAGAAATATGGCACTACGGTTGAAGAAATAAAAAGGGCCAACAATTTGTCAGGCAATAACCTCCGGATTGGGCAAAAGCTTAAAATTCCCGCCACTAAAAATATTGATGAAAATAAAGCATTAGCGACTGCCGATGAGAAACCGGTACAGGAAAGCAAACCTACCGATGCAGCAGGCAACCATACCGTTTTAAGAAACGAAACAATTTTTACCATTGCCAAGCAGTATGGCGTTACGGCCTACCAACTCAGGAAAATGAACAATCTTCCTGATAATGCCATTACCATCGGACAGGTTTTAAAGGTACCTGGAGGAATTATTACAGATGTTCAGGTACCAAAAGAAAAACAGGCTGAAACAACAACAAAAGAAGTTCCTGCGGCCAGCAAGGAAGAAAGTTTTATCCACACAGTAGCTACTGGTGAAAACATTTTTTCCATTGCTAAAAAATATAACCTGACTGCCTATCAGATCAGAACGGCAAATAAACTTGAGGACAATAATATCAAAGTTGATCAGAAACTGATTATTCCTAAGCCACCACAACCAAGATCGGTAAATGATTTATCAAAAGAAGAACAGGAAAATGAGCCGGACAGCACCATGGTTAAAGATCCTAAACTCCGCCGCGACCCGAGCGTATACGGTTTAAGCCAGATTGAAGAAAAAGGAACGGCAGTATGGATTGCAGACCAGGATTTAGACGGAACGAAAATGTTGGTTTTACACCGCACAGCACCTGTAGGAAGGGTAATTAAGATTACCAACCCCATGACCAACCGTACCACCTTTGCAAAAGTTGTTGGTAAATTTACAGAAAACGAATCTACAAAAGATGTTATTATTGTGATGACTAAGGCAGTAGCCGATTCGTTGGGAGCTTTAGACAAACGTTTTTTCTGCAATTTAACCTATAGTGCTCAATGAGTGTAAACAAAAAACCATTTATAATTGGTATTGCCGGTGGCAGCGGATCGGGCAAAACATTTTTCTTAAACTGCTTTCTCCATCATTTTAAACAGGATGAAGTGACGCTCGTATCGCAGGATGATTATTACATTCCGGCTGGCGATATGACACAGGAAGAAAACAAATTGTACAATTTTGACCTACCCTCAACCATTGATAGCGAACAGTTTTTAAAAGACATTAAACAGCTGATCAACGGCGAAGTGGTTTATAAAAAGGAATACAACTTCAACAATCCACTGGCTGTTGTTAAAATCCTGGAAATCAAATCAGCCCCTATCATTATTGTGGAGGGCCTTTTTATTCTTCACTTTAAAGAAATTGCAGCATTATTGGATCATACTATTTTTGTTGATGCAGATGAGCATATTGCTTTAGACCGCCGTATTAAACGTGATGGTTTAGAACGTGGTTACCCTGAAGATGATGTACTTTACAAATGGCATAACCACGTGGTGCCTGCTTATAAAGAATACCTTTTACCCTACCGCAACGAGTGCAATAAGGTAGTGATGAATAATACCAACGAACCCGATGAAATCATTGCCATCACAGAAGATATTTCAAATAATTTAAGGAATAGCGTTCTGGTTGATATACAGTAAATCAAAAAGGAGTCAGGTTTAAGAGCCTGACTCCTTTTTGATTATTATAGCTTTTGTCAGCCTGAGCGGAGTCGAAAACATGCTGTAATATAATTGAAAGCGTTTCGGCCGCCCCAACCTGACAAAATGGAAATCATAATCGCCGTAGCTTGTGTCTCCGCCAACCACTAATTAATCCAGTCTCATTTCAGGGATTTCGCCCTCCACGATTAATCTTCCAGCTGTAGATTGTTGTATAAACTCGATACTTACCCCTGGTGCACGCTCTAAAAGTTTAAAACCACCTTCAGGTAAAATATCCAGCACAGCCAGTTCAGTTACAATTTTTTTGATACATTTTACCCCGGTTAAAGGCAAAGTACACTTTGGCAACAACTTGCTTTCTCCGGCTTTATTAATATGCTGCATGGCTACAATAATATTTTTGGCTGATGCCACTAAATCCATTGCGCCCCCCATTCCCTTCACCATTTTACCCGGAATTTTCCAATTGGCGATATCTCCGTTTTCTGATACTTCCATGGCACCTAAAATGGTCAAATCTACTTTTTGTGCGCGGATCATCCCGAAACTCATGGCCGAGTCAAAAATAGAGGACCCCGGCAAGGTAGTAATGGTTTGTTTTCCTGCATTAATTAAATCGGCATCTTCTTCCCCTTCAAAAGGGAACGGTCCCATACCCAACAAACCGTTTTCTGATTGCAATACGACGTTAATTCCCTTTGGAATATAATTGGCCACCAGCGTAGGTATGCCAATGCCCAGGTTAACATAGTATCCGTCTTTTATTTCTTTAGCGATGCGCTGTGCGATCTCTTCTTTTGAAAATGCCATTATTTATTTTTTCCGATTAAGCCTAAATGTGTGTGATTAAATGCATCGCTATATTTTAAACCATAGCCCAGCGCCCTATCCATACTGGAATGAGCGAACAATATGATGCCCGATAACTGCAATGCCGGCACCTTATAATAAAATCCGATCAGGAAAGTTAAAATTGCAATTGCTTTATGGTGAAATAAATTATAACACCACGCACCGACTTTTGAACCTGCAAGATACCCCAACATACTTAAATCTGGGACAAGCAAGAGAGCCGGAAATACCCACCATTGAAAGGATAGCTTTGAAAAGGCAAATACCGCCAGCAGAAACATGCCGATTTCTTCAATTGCAATGATTTTTTTCATTACGATTTTGTTCTTACAGTTCGTTGTTCAATTCTTTTCTCATAATCCCTACCCTGAAAAATGCGATGTACATAAATGCCAGGGGTATGAATATAATCAGGATCCAACTCACCTGCTTCTACCAGTTCTTCCACCTCAGCGATGGTAATTTTACCTGCCATAGCCATTACCGGATTAAAATTTCTGCTGGTGGATCTAAAGATCAGATTCCCTGCGGTATCTCCTTTCCAGGCTTTTACAATAGCAAAATCCGCATCAAATGCATATTCCATTAAATAATCCTTGCCATTAAAATTACGGACTTCCTTACCTTCTGCCACCTCTGTGCCTACACCTGCAGGGGTAAAAATTGCGGGCATCCCGTATCCTGCGGCCAGGCAGCGGGTAGCCAAAGTACCTTGTGGAATAAGCTCTACCTCTAGTTCGCCACTCAACAATTGACGTTCAAATTCCGCATTTTCGCCTACATAAGATGAAATCATTTTTTTAACCTGCCGTTGTTTCAGCATCAAACCAATACCAAAATCGTCAACACCAGCATTGTTAGAAATACAAGTGAGGTTTTTTACCTGCTTGTTTACCAGCGCCTGAATACAATTTTCCGGAATCCCGCAAAGCCCGAAACCACCGAGCATAAGGGTTGTACCATCTGATATATCTTTGATAGCCTCTTCAGCACCAGATACCACTTTATTTATCATTTTATGAATTTTTGGTTAGTTCGCTAAATTACAAATTGCCATCAGAAATGTAGCATTTAAAAATTTTAAATCAATCAGGAATACAAATTGATTGGAATTAATCTAAATAACCCTTACCTTTGTGTTGAAATGATTGACGAGAGAGAAGAAAATAAATTCATATTACCCACCGACCCTGAATTTCAAAAGGGAATGGGTTTTATTTTCAGTTGTACTGCTGAGCATAAGAAATGTTGCGAGAAATTTAAAAAAGGTAAACGTTGTAAGAAGTGTCCCGGCAACAAAAAGAAATAGGTTATTTCGCTATTTCCACAATCTTATCATCACTTCCATTACTGGTGCAGATGTAAAGTTTTCCTTCCGGCGATTGACAAATAGCCCTTACCCTGCCATAGGTGTTAACGTAAAAATCTTTAGTTTCAATAATTTTAGACTGCGCGTCATCTAATTTCAATTGCATTAATTTTGTGCCCTTTAATACCGCCAACAATAAAGAGTTTTTAAACTGCGGGATATAGTTGTTATTATAATAGGTTAAGCCACTTGGCGCAATAGTTGGTGTCCAATTGATTAACGGTTCTGCTACGTTATTGGAGCTGCAAAAAGACTGCTCTCCGCTTTCGTTACAGAATCCTTTTATATTTGGCCATCCGTAATTTCTTCCTTTTTCAATAACATTAATTTCGTCATCAGAATCAGGTCCATGTTCAGAAGAGAAAATTTTATTACCCACCTGGGTCAGTCCCTGCGGATTTCTGTGGCCTAAAGACCAAACCGGATTATTTGGATAAGGATTATCGGCGGGAATAGAGCCATCTAAATTTATTCTTAAAATTTTACCTGCTAAAGAATTAATGTTTTGGGGAAGATTAGTATCAGCAGCGTCACCCGTACTGATATACAGTTTACCTCCGCTGATCAACAAGCGAGAACCGTTATGAATAGAAGCAGCAGGAATCTGATCCAGTAAAACCTGTGGACTCGTTAAATTTCCCCCGGCATAGGTATAGCGCACTACTTTAGCGCTATAGGTATTTCCATAACCATAAATTACATAAACAAAAGGATTGCTTGCAAAATCGGGATGCAATGTCATTCCAAGCAAACCGCCTTCTCCATTGGTGCGTACTTCGGTTATGGTTAGCAAAGCTGTTACCTGGCCTGTAACAGGATTTAACCGGCTGATTTTACCTGCTTTTTCCGTAAACCAGATAAAATTATCGGGACCATACACCATTTCCCAGGGCTGGTTCAGTCCTGATACAATTACCTTTGATTTTAATTCTGCATCCTGCAGGTTACCTTGATCTTCACTACCATTGTCCGTTTTCTTGCAAGTTGCGGTAAGCAGTACCACAAAAAGGCAAAGTAATACTTTTTTCATAAGCGTAACATTTTAAAAACAACACAGTTACGCCTATAAAGTTTTGTATGCTATCAGGTGTCTTCATCTGACAGGCTAAATTGTAGAGCGAATATGAGAGTAATTTAGAAAGAGAGTGGCGAACAGGAGTTTTCTCAGTGTCGGATGGAAACATCCAACATCACTATTGGTGTCAGATGTTGCCATCTGAGAGATTTCAAAAAAATAGTGCCGGATGGTAACGCCCAGCACCACAATTAAGCATAATTGCGTTAAGATTATCTTCGATGAGCACTTGTGGTTCACAATCGAGTTGAAATGATGATTCATCTCCTTGCGCTTACACTCCTTAGAAAGAGACGAATAAATAATTTTGCGATTTTATTGCAAATGAGAATAGTCGTCTGTGAGAAAGCAATGTTAAAGCGTTTGCCATCACCCCTAATGGTAGGATTGCATCGTGCCCCGCAATTACGGAACAGGCGAATGAAAGTCAAAAATCTCCATCATCCATTTTACATCTTACATTTCCCGTCCGAATCAATTCAAATACACATAGGTAATGCCATCACCACCCCTGTCGGCATGCTCATCTTCCATCCTGTTTACCTGGCTATACTTGCGTAAATATTCCCTGATCATCTTCCTCAAAATTCCGTCGCCTTTTCCATGTATCAGTTTAATAGACGGAAAGCCGAGCATAATTGCTTTGTCTAGATACTTTTCTACTTCGAATAACGCATCTTCGGTACGTTTTCCACGAAGATCCAGTTCTGCCCTGAAGCCAGAAACCGCATCATTCATCCGCCCGGCGAAAGAACTGGCGCTACTTTGAATTACTTTTTTAGCTTCGCGGTTGCTTACTTTTTGTACACGGTTCTGTTTGACCGTCGACCGTAAATCGCCAATAGCCAACACCAGTTCATTGCGGTTTATTTCCAAAACCTGACCAATGGTTTCACTATCATTAAATTTCACCAAATCACCGATTTCAATTTCACCGCCAACTACTACAGGCAAAGGTTTTGGACGTTCTTTTGGCACTGTATTTTTAACCAGTTCTTTTTGTAAATTCTGGCGGAGTTCTTTAGTTACTTCTTTATCAGCTTGCTTTTCCTTTATCTCGGCAATTGTATTTTCAACCAGTTTATTGGCATTTTTTATGATATTCTGGGCCTCTTGTTTGGCCTCCTTAATCAATAACTTTCTATTTTCCTCTAAAAAGCTCTTTAGCTTTTCATTTTCAGCAACCAGGTTTTTTGCTTTATTCTGCTGGTTGGCCAAACTTACTTTGGCATCATAAACATTTTTCTTTTCACGTTCCAGATCAACAAGCATCGTATCTATCCTATTCTGGTTTGAACCTGTCTTCTCTTTCGCAAGCTCAATAACCTCCTTAGGCAAACCTATGTTCTGTGCAATTTCAAATGCATAAGAACTGCCTGGCTTACCCATTTCGAGGACATACAGTGGTTTCATTTTGGCATTATCAAAAAGCATGGAGGCATTTTCCAAGCCTGCTGTATTACCTGCAAACAGTTTTAAATTAGAATAATGCGTGGTGATTACTCCCCGAACCTTTTTATTATTTAACACTTCCAAAACAGCCTCAGCCATTGGTCCGCCAAATTGCGGATCGGTACCCGTACCAAATTCATCAATCAGCACCATTGTTTTCGGCGAGGCATGTTCTACGAAATAGCGCATCTTCTTTAAATGTGCACTATAGGTACTCAGATCGCTTTCTATGGACTGATCATCGCCGATATCTGCAAAAATATTCTCAAAAATCCCTACTTCGCTATTGGCGTCAACCGGAATTAACAGACCAGTTTGCAACATAATCTGTAAAAGGCCAACCGTTTTCATACAAACCGATTTACCACCGGCATTTGGCCCCGAAACCAGCACCACACGTGTTTCGGCATCTATATGAATATTTAAAGGAGTTACCGTCTTCTTTTCGGCAGCAAATGAGATCGATAATAAAGGGTGCCGTGCATTGATCAGCCTGGTTTTAGGCTCTTTTAAGAGACCCGGCATTTCGGCTTCAATATCCATTGCAAATAATGCTTTTGCCCGAACAAAATCCAGTTTGGTTAAAAAACCGTGGTACGAAAGCAATAATGGCGAATAAGGCCGCAGATCATCCGTTAAGGCAATTAAAATCTTAATAATTTCACGGCGTTTATCAAATTCTAAATCGCGCAGTTTATTATTTAACGTAAAAACTTCTTCAGGTTCAATATAAACCGTTTGCCCGGTTGCCGATTCATCGTGCACAAAGCCTTTCAGCTTGCGTTTATTTTCTGCTAAAACCGGAATGCACATCCTTCCATCACGAATGGTCAAACTACCGTCGGCAACCCAATTATTTGCTATAGCCTGCTTATAAATAGCATCCATCCGCTTACGCACATCCTGTTCTGCCTTCGAAATGGCCGAAGTAATTTCCTGCAATTCTTTTGATGCGTTGGGTTTAATCTTTCCTTTTGCATCGATTACGGTTTCTATTTTCCGGAGAATGTTTTTTTCAATCGGGAGATGTTCAAATAAAGCTTCAAGTGTAGGGTATACTTCTGCACGTTCTTCAAAAAAACGGAGTACAGAAAAAACAGTCTGCAATGAAGTGTATACCTGAAACCATTCCTCTTCTAAAAGGTACGTGCCTTCAACCCTGATTTTTTCAACCAGCGATTTAATATCAAAAAAGGTATTGATCTGTAAAGGCTCCTGATTTTGCAGGATGCTCTTAAACTCCTTGGTTTGACGTAAGAATTTATCAATTTGATCAAAACGGTTCATCACCTGCATCTTTTCTACCATTGCCTGGCCCATAGGGCTCAAACAATGTTTGCTGATCAGTTGCCTGATTTCTACAAAACCTAAACGTTCTAAACAATTATTGGGATATAACATATTATTGTACTGCAACTGGTGTGGGCAATGTACTTACCACTCCGGCTTTTTTTATATTAATGAGTGAATCGGCCTCTTTTTTCTTTTTGGCAATTGCTGCCACCGCTTTAACCTTTGATAAAGAATCGGGTTTCATTTTTTTTCTGATCGCAAGAGAATCGGCCTTAAATTTCTTTGCTATCACCAACGAATCAGTTTTAAACTGTTTTTTTCTGATCATTAAATCGGCTAACTCCGTTCCTTTTTTTTGTTTAGCCAACATTTTCTGTACGTTTTTATACACGGTTTCCAATTCAACAGGGTTGGTATTGTACCAGAGTAAACTTTTATTATACTGGGCAGAATCTGTTCCAAACTTTTTGTAAATCCCCTTGTAATAAGCAGCGGCAACTTTCTTTGCCGAGTCTACTACATAAATGCTGGAAAGATATCCGTCTACAATGTGCATATCATATAAAATCTTTTCCATTTTATCAGGTTTGATAATGTCGTCAGGTATGCCCGGCTTACAGCCAAACCATAATATAGCTGTCATTAAAACCCATATTAATCTCTTCATCCTTAATTTAAGTATTATTTTTTGCCCAAATTGCGGCAAGGTTATTAATTTTACCAAAAATAGTTATAAATGAGCATAGCTGATAATCTTAAACAATATAAAAGCGAAGTTGAATCAGAGGGGATTAAACTCATTGCAGTTTCGAAGACACAACCGATAGCATCAATTTTAGAAGCATACAACGCCGGACAGCGCATTTTCGGAGAAAACCACGTACAGGAGATGGTTGAAAAAGAGGCACAGCTTCCAAAAGATATCGAATGGCATTTGATTGGTCATTTACAGAGCAATAAGGTAAAATACATCGCTCCTTTTGTTAAACTTATCCATGGTGTTGACAGCCTAAAATTGCTACAGGAAATCAACAAACAAGCGGCCAAAAACAAACGCATCATTGATTGTTTATTACAGGTTTATATTGCTGATGAAGACACCAAATTCGGACTTGGTTTTGACGAAGTAGTTGAACTGTTACGCGCGGAAGAGTTAGCCGAATTGAAAAACATCCGTATTGTAGGTTTAATGGGAATTGCCACCAATACGAAGAACGAAAAACAGATTGCAACAGAGTTTAACGAATTGAAAGTGTTTTTTGATGGCATTAAAGTAAGTTTTTTCCGCAAAGATGAAGCTTTTAAAGAAATATCAACCGGAATGAGTGCCGATTATAAAATCGCCATTGAAGAAGGAAGTACAATGGTGCGCATTGGTAGCAGTATTTTTGGAAAAAGGATAATCAAACATTTTAAAACAGATATTTCGGCAAATTAATATGGAGTTTAACATCAGATTTGCAACAGCACAAGATTGTCCGAGAATATTAGAGCTCATTAATGAACTGGCTGTTTATGAGCGGGCTCCTGAAGAAGTTACCGTTACCTTAGATCATTTCATTGATGCCGGTTTCGGTAAAAATCCGGTATGGAAAGCTTATGTAGCTGAGGTTGATCATACCATCGTCGGATTCGCATTATATTACACACGCTATTCTACCTGGAAAGGATGCAGGTTATATCTTGAAGATTTTATCGTTACGGAAGAATTCAGAGGAAAGGGATTAGGCAAGATATTATTTGAAAAAGTAATAGAAGAGGCAAAAAACGGCAACTATAGCGGCATGGTTTGGCAAGTGTTAGATTGGAACGAACCTGCAATAAATTTCTATCATAAATATAAAGCGCATTTGGAAAGCGGATGGATCAACGCATCGCTATCTAAAGAACAGATCAAGGCATTTTAATATGGATATTTTTAAGTTTGGAGGTGCCTCGGTAAAAGATGCAGCAGGTGTAAAAAACCTGGCCAATATTGTACACGATTATAAAAAAGGAAATCTGCTGATCGTTATTTCAGCCATGGGCAAAATCACCAACAGATTGGAAGACCTTACCTATGCATACCTGTCGAAAAATGACGAAGCACATGCCGTTTTTGAAGAAATAAAACATTTCCATTTCAGCATTATCGATGAACTTTTTCAGGGACAACACCACCCTGTTTATGATGATGTAGCCAACACCTTTGTTGAAATAGAATGGTTGATTGAGGATGAGCCAGATCATAATGCCGATTACATCTACGATCAGATTGTATCTATCGGCGAGATCGTTTCTACTAAAATTGTAGCGGCCTGGTTAAATGAAACGGGCAATAAAACCCTTTGGGCAGATGCGCGCAACTATATCCAGACGGATAATACGTATAAAGAAGGTAAAGTTGACTGGGTTAAGACCAACCAAATCATACAGAAAGACCTAAAACCATTGTTAACAGACAATATCGTTGTAACACAAGGTTTTATTGGTGGAACGAGCGAAAATTATACTACAACACTGGGTCGCGAAGGCTCTGATTATTCGGCAGCGATATTTGCTTCCTGTTTAGATGCCGCGGGCTTAACCATCTGGAAAGATGTTCCAGGGGTATTAAATGCAGATCCGAAGTGGTTTGATGAAACGGAATTGATTGCACAACTTTCTTATCATGATGCGATAGAACTTACCTACTATGGCGCAACAGTAATTCACCCAAAAACCATAAAGCCCCTTCAAAACAAGGGTATTCCACTTTTCGTGAGGTCCTTTATCCAGCCGGAAGGTTCAGGAACAGCCATTACCAAAGAAAATAATCCATTGCCTGTTCCATCTTTTATATTTAAGGTAAACCAGGCGCTGATTTCTATTTTCCCAAAAGACTATTCTTTTATTATTGAAGAAAACCTGAGCAATATTTTCGAGCTATTCCATACACATAAGATCAAAATTAATACAATGCTTAACTCGGCCATTAGTTTTTCAGTGAGTATTGATGATCATCCAGTACAGATCGAAAAACTGATCAATGATCTGTCGGAAGAGTTTACCGTAAAATATAACAAAGGACTTGAACTGGTAACCATCCGTTATTACAATCAGCAAACCATTGATCGTGTAAGCATTGACAAAGATATTTTGTTGGAAGTAAAGAGTCGGCACACCTGCCAGATGGTGATGAAGAATAAAAGTAGTAGCAAGTAATTAGTATTAAGAATCAAGATCGGATACTCCCCTTAATACCCGCTACCTATTACTTGATACTGTTATAAACAATGAACAATAAACTTTTAGCTCGAGCCGTACAAGATTACATCAATGCAAATTTAAACGCTGATGTAAACCAGATTGCTTTAGCAAAAAGTCGGTTCGAAGGTATAAGCCCTGCAGAGCTAGCTACACAAATTACCGCAAAAAAGAAATCAGAAAAGAAATTACCTTCCTGGTTTAATACCGGAAACATTTATTATCCGCCGGTACTATCCATAGAACAAACCTCTTCTGAAGTGACTGCAGCATACAAATCAAAACTGGCTAAAGGTGATACGTTGATTGATATTACCGGAGGCTTCGGAATAGACAGTTATTACTTTTCACAAAAGGTAAAAACTGTAACGCACTGCGAAATCAATCCTGAACTATCTGCAATAGCACAGCATAATGCACAGGCTTTACATGCAATGAATATAGAATTTCAGGCAGAAGATGGCATTGCCTATATCAAAGATAAGGATGCATGTTTTGATACCATCTATGTTGATCCTGCGCGAAGAGCTGAAAAAGGCAAAGTTTTTATGCTCAAAGATTGCACGCCCGATGTGGTAAGCAATCTTGACGTATTACTGGAAAAATCTTCACGAATAATCATAAAAACTGCCCCATTACTCGATATTTCTGCCGGATTATCAGCATTGAGACACGTAAGCGAAATCCATATTGTAAGTGTAAGAAACGAATGCAAAGAACTTTTGTGGGTAATAGATAAAGATTACGAAAACGACACAAAGATTAAGGCCGTAACTTTAAATAATGAGATTGAAAAGGATTTTTCCTTTTACAGATCGTCATCAAATACTTCAGTACATTTTACAGACCGTTTGAGCATTGGCGAATACCTGTACGAGCCTGATGCTGCCTTATTAAAATCGGGTGCTTTTAATTTAATTGGAGCAACCTACGGGCTCTTAAAATTACATCCTCAAACACAGCTGTTTAGTGCTGATAGTATAAAAACAGATTTTCCAGGCCGAATTTTTAAAATTGAAGCCATCCTGAATACCGGCGAACTGAAAAAAGATACCAGGTTAAAAGGTAACGTCATTGTACGCAACTATCCTGCAAAGCCCGAAGATTTGGTCAGGAAATATAAAATTAAAGCTGATCAGAATCAGTTTTTGGTTTTTACCAAAATTGCAAATGGAGAAAATGTGATTTTGAAAGGATTGATTATACAATATTATTAATCGCAATACCTTTCCCAGGACCAATCAATCCATCATAAAGCCGATAACCAAATCAGAAATAGCTGACATTAAAACCTGAATTAAATAAGCGAAATGGCGGAAGTTTACAACCCCCGCCATTTTTAATAGTATTTATCAATCTGTTACCAAGAATCACCAAACAAAGTAAAACCACTTCAATTGCCATACTGTTCTCATCAACACCTCATCCATCCTACATTTTACATCATCCATCAAACCTCTTCCATCTACCAGGCTACATTCTTTCCGGAGAAGTGATTCCCAGTATCAGCATTCCGGCATGAATAATATCCGCAGTTTTTCTACAAAGGTTTAAGCGGAATTGTTTCAACTCACCTTCTTCAGTTTTTACTATTGGCGGTACCTCATGGTAAAACTTATTAAACAACTTGGCCAGTTCATATAAATAGTTGGCCAAACTCGCCGGGCTGAAAGCCTTGGCAGCGATTTCTATTTCTGCAGGGTATTTGGCCAATTGCAGGATCATTTCCAGCTCAACTGCTGATATCCCTGAAAACTGCTCACCGGCCGTTGCAAACTGATAGTTCGATTTACTTAGCAAAGATTTAATCCTGGCATGAGTGTACTGAATAAAAGGGCCGGTATTGCCTTGAAAATCAATGCTCTCGGCCGGATTGAACAATAAACGTTTTTTAGGTTCTACCTTCAGTAAGAAATATTTTAAAGCACCCAAACCAATGTTTTTGTAAAGCGCTTCTTTATCTTCCTGAGGGAAATCGTTGGTTTTACCCAGTTCTTCGGTTTTCTCGCGTGCGGTAGTGATCATGCTTTCAATCAGTTCATCAGCATCTACCACGGTTCCTTCACGGCTTTTCATCTTTCCGTTAGGTAAATCTACCATCCCGTATGAAAGGTGATATAAACCTTTCGCCCAGCTTTTCCCCAGTTTCTCTAAAATGAGGAATAATACTTTAAAATGGTAATCCTGCTCGTTACCTACCACATAAATCGACTCATCCATATTGAAATCCTCGTGTTTCATTTCGGCAGTACCTAAATCCTGGGTAATGTAAACGGAAGTACCATCTGCACGCAATACCAGTTTCTGGTCTAAACCATCTGCAGTCAAATCAATCCAAACTGAACCATCTTCTTTTTTAAAAAATACACCTTTGGCCAGTCCTTCGTCAACCGTACCTTTTCCTAAAAGATAGGTATTGCTTTCGTAATAGAACTTATCAAAATCTACACCCAGGTTTTTATAGGTAATATTAAAACCTGCGTATACCCACTCGTTCATCGTTTTCCAAAGCGAAACCACTTCCTCATCACCCTGTTCCCATTTTAAAAGCATTTGTTGAGCTTCCTTAATTAATGGTGCATTTTTCTTGGCCTCTTCTTCCGTTTGCCCCGCTGCTTTTAAAGCATCAATCTCTTTTTTATATTCTTTATCAAATATGACGTAGTATCGGCCAACCAAATGGTCCCCCTTTTCGCCCGTACTTTCCGGGGTTTCGCCATTACCCCATTTTTGCCAGGCCAGCATCGATTTGCAGATGTGTATACCGCGGTCGTTAACCAGGTTTACTTTTACCACATCATAACCATAAGCTTTAAGCAATTCGGAAACAGAATAACCCAATAAATTATTACGCACATGGCCCAAATGAAGCGGTTTGTTGGTATTTGGTGATGAATACTCTACCATTACCTTTTTTCCGTTTGAGGGAAAAACACCGAAATCAGGCGCCAAAATTTCTTCGTTAAACTGCTTCAGGAAATAACTTTCAGCAATGCTGAGGTTCAAAAAGCCTTTAACTACATTAAATTTTGTAATATCTTCTACGTGAGCAACTAAATATTCACCAATTTCGGTTGCAGTTTGCTCAGGGGATTTTTTAGAGATTTTCGTGATCGGAAAAACCACGATTGTAGCCTGACCTTCAAATTCTTTACGCGTTTCCTGTATATTGATTACACTTTCAGCTATTTCTTCCTTATAAAGCTCCAAAATGGCTTTCTGTGTCTCGGTAATAATAAAATTCATGGCGTAAAAATATATAAAAAAGGTGGAAGGTGAAAGGTTTAAGCTGGAAGGTTTTTAAGCTTCTTCATGCCAGGAAAGGTGCTGTAGTGCCTGTCAGCGCCGATAGCCGTTCTTTCCGCTATAGTCCCGGTTGAAAAAACCGGGAGCTGCCGCTACAATAAGGTTTAAAGATGCCGGCCATTGTACATTAAAGCAGGGATCTGAGTCAGCGGCCCGGCAATTCTTCGTACCTCCGACTTTCCAACCCCTGACTTTTAAAAAATTCTAATAGCTTTGTAACAACTAATTTATTTATGAGCGAGCAGAATCTAAACTTTAAAGTGAATGTAAACACCGAAATCGGCAGGTTACGCAAATTGTTAATTCATAGCCCGGATAGCGGTTTGGGCAAAGTAGTACCATCTAAAGCACAAGACTGGCTTTTCGAAGATATTGTTCATTTAGATACCATCCGTAAGGGTGAATATGACTATTACATCAAACTGTTGATGTACTTTTTAGATCCGGATAAGATAAAGGGCAAACTGGCTGAAATTGATTCTGAAGAGGCCAACCGAAATTTCTATAAGCCCAATCATCCTGAATTTCACAACTCGACAGCAGTAATCGAAATACAGAATTTATTGAGCGAAATGCTGGAGGATGAATCCATCAGAAAGAAACTGGTAGCCGCAGTTTGTGCCATTGAGGGCTGTACTTATAAAGTTCAGATTGAACTTACTCAAACCCCGGCCAAAGAACTGGCAGAGATTTTTATTTCAGGCACCCTGGCCAACGATACGATGATGTTTGCGCCAATTCCAAACCTCATTTTTACCCGTGATGTGGGTACCACGATCAATAACCATATTCTCTTAAATAAGCCAGCAAAAAAAGCGCGTGTACGCGAAACGCTTTTAATGCGCTATATCTTTTTTAACCACCCGTTATTTGAAGGTTACCGCAACAACATCCTCGAAATTCCGGATGTTACCATGCACTTTTTAAGGCCTGGTGATGAGCCTGCTTTCAGCACCACGCTTGAGGGCGGAGATGTGATGATGGTTAGTCCTAACCACGTATTAATCGGGTGTAGCGAAAGAACATCAGAACATGGTGCCAATGAAGCCATTAAACTCTTATTTGATCAAAATGTGGTTGAAAAGGTAACGGTAGTCAAAATACCGAATAAACGCGACTATATGCACCTGGACACTGTTTTCACACAGGTTAAACGCAATACCTGGGTGATCCTAAACTCGATTGCGCACTCGCCGAAATATAACCCTTACGAGCCGATCAATTTCTTAAAAGAGCCCGAAAAACTCGAAGCCACAACTGCCATTCAGTTTACTAAAGCCAATCCGCAGGAACCAAAGCATTTCGAGCATGTAGAAGCCTTGCTGAACGACATTAGCCAGAATGATTTAAAGAGTACCGAACCTACTAAAATTATTTATAGCGGAAACAATACCTTCCCTTACGATTCAAGAGAGCAATGGACCGATTCGTGCAACCTGTTAGCCATTAAAGAAGGTGTAGTTTTAGGTTACGACAGGAACGATAAAACGGTTGAAGCCTTCAAAGCGGCAGGTTTTGACGTGGTTGATGTAAAAGATTTAATCCAGGACCTGGAAAGTGGCAAGGTAAATACCGAAACCATAACCGATACGTTGATTTTAATGCCATCAGCAGAGCTATCGCGCGCCCGGGGAGGTTTCCATTGTATGAGTTTACCTATTTTAAGAGACAATATCTGAGGCTAAGAAGGTATAAGGTAAAAGGTGTAAGGTTTATACGCCTAAACCCTATACCTCAAACCCTATACCCTTTACCTAAACCTCAAACCCTAAACCCTAAACCATTTACCACGATGCAAACTACTAACCATATCCTCATGATCCGCCCGGTTGATTTTAAATTCAACGAGCAAACGGCAGGAAATAATAAGTTCCAGGTTGCCTCTACCGAAATTGATGTACAAACAGAAGCCTTAAAAGAATTCGATGGTTTTGTTGATCTTTTGCGCAAAAATGATGTCGATGTTACGGTAGTGGATGATACGTTGCAACCAGAAACCCCCGACTCGATTTTCCCGAACAACTGGGTATCTTTTCACGAAGATGGCTCGGTTTATCTATATCCCATGTTTTCTGAAAACCGCCGTTTAGAGCGCAGGAAGGAAATACTTGAAAGCCTGAAAACCAGGTTTGAGCTAAACCATGTAAACGACCTGAGTTTTTATGAAATGCAATATGCTTTTTTGGAAGGAACAGGCAGCATGGTGCTGGATCGCACCAATAAAATTGCCTATGCCTGCTTAAGTGTACGGACTGATGAAGAGGTCTTAAATAACTTTTGCATGCTTACCGGATACGAGCCTGTGGTTTTTCAGGCGGTAGATGGCGATAATTTCCCGATTTACCACACCAACGTGATGATGTGTATTGGAGATCGTTTCGCAGTAATTTGTCTTGATTCGATCAGAAATGCTGAAGAACGTATGCAGGTGAGCATCAGTTTAAAAGGTAGCGGTAAAGAAATTATCGAAATCAGTCTGGAACAGATGAACAAGTTTGCAGGTAACATGCTACAGGTTTCCAATGCGGCCGGCGAAAGTTTACTGGTAATGTCAGAGCAGGCATATTTATCCTTAAACGCTGAACAGGTTAAAGCATTGGAACAGTACAGCCGCATCATTTATGCACCACTTTATACCATTGAAAAAAATGGAGGTGGCAGCGCAAGATGTATGCTGGCAGAAATACATTTGCCGGTTAAGTAAATACCTTTCGTCATTTCAAATGTAGCGCAGTCCCGAACTTTTGGGAAGAAATTTTTCGCCGTGGTTCGTTTCTGCACGAACCACTTTATTTTTTTGTCACGGAAGCTCATAACACGCGGAAAACCGAACTAAGAGAATACGCCTTGCTATCAAATTATTCCAATTAGTTTTATTACTTTCGCGAAAAATTTAAATATCCATGTCTTTACTACAAGAATTGCAAACCCGTTCAGGAAATAAATGTGAGTTATGCACCGCTGAAAACAATTTATCGGTTTATGAAGTACCTCCTACCAGCAATGCGAACAGCGATAACAGCATTTTAGTTTGTAAAACCTGTTTAGACCAGATTGAAAAAAATGAACAACTTGATGCCAGTCACTGGAAAATTTTACCAGAAACCATGTGGTCTGAATTTCCGCCTGTTCAGGTAGTGGCCTGGCGCATGTTAAGCCGCCTGAGAAATGAAGGTTGGGCAGCGGATAGTCTGGATATTTTATACCTGGACGATGAAACTTTAGAATGGGCTAAAAAAACCGGCGACCACGAACAGGAAGGAACAGTAGAGTTTCATCAGGACAGCAATGGAACCCGTTTATTTGAAGGCGATACCGTAGTTTTAGTTAAAACGCTCGATGTTAAAGGTTCTACACTAAGTGCCAAATTGGGTACGGTGGTAAAAAACATCCGCCTGGTACACGATAATACCGAACAGATTGAAGGCAAAGTAGAAGGCCAAACCATTGTGATTTTGACCAAATATTTAAGAAAGGGATAATTATCTAGCTGGCGCCGTGTCAAACGTGTGCCTGTGAGCTTAAAGATTTCACCATTAGAAACCTCATTATCAGCTTTATACACCGTGTTCCGTGTCTTCACCAACCATTTATTTTTTGCCACGGAAGCTCAGAACTCATGGAAAACTTTCACATTAAAGCACCTTGCTATAAAACCAAAAATAGCTACACGGTATTTGCCACCTTAAACCTGATCGGAACGGGCAAGAGTGCAACGAGTAAAGTGGAGAGCAGGGCCAACCCAAACCTATAAAAACAGGAACCTGCTTTTCAAATTATTGTTAAATATTAATCTCTTTCAAGATACGGAGAGTCTTAGCGAGACGCTAAGAACAGATAGTTGCTGGCGCGCGTTTCAAACGCATGCCTGAATAGCTTAACGATTGTATCGTTAGAAAACTCATTATCATCTTTATATACCGTGTTCCGTGTCTTCACCAACCATTTATTTTTTGCCACGGAAGCTCAGAACTCACGTAAAACTTTCACATTAAAGCACCTTGCTATAAAACCATAAATAGCTGCACGGTATTTGCCACCTAAACCTGATCGGAACGGGCACGAGTGCAACGGGTAAAGTGGAGAGCATGGCCAACCCAAACCTATAAAACACAGAAACCTGCTTTTCAAATTATTGTTAAATATTAATCTCTTTCAAGATACGGAGAGTCTTAGCGAGACGCTAAGAACAGATAGTAGACGCTAAGACCAGATAGTTTGCTTGCGCCCGTTACAAACGCGTGCATAATAGCAAAACGATTGCATCGTTTTAACCATATTTTAAATCATGGTGCTTGTTGTTTTGCCACGGAAGCTAGAAATACACGGAAATTATTCGCATAAAAGCAACCTCAATATGAACCCCTGAATAGTATTACAGTCTTTGCCATATAAACCTCATCGGAACGGGCACGAGTGCAACGGGTAAAGTGGAGCGCAGGACCAACCCAAGCCTATAAAAACAGGAACCTGCTTTCCTAAAAACAAGAAGCAGATAAAATG
This sequence comes from Pedobacter suwonensis, assembly GCF_044762335.1. Taxonomy (GTDB): domain Bacteria; phylum Bacteroidota; class Bacteroidia; order Sphingobacteriales; family Sphingobacteriaceae; genus Pedobacter. The sequence continues at coordinate 238,531 of NZ_JBIWEB010000003.1, forward strand.
AAATAAATAATTGAATTACAATAACTTAAATAAAAAACCAATCACATATTATTTTAAAAACATTTTATATTAAAATTTTGTAATTAAACCAAGCGTTTCCTCACAGTAAAAATATTTTTAATAGCGTTTAATTCTCGATTTAAAATTACATTTTTGCAAAAATTATTTAAAAGTAAATGCAGAGTTACTCAGAATTTCTCGATCTAAGCGTTGGCTTTCCGCAGGAAGGCTTTGATGTGATAGATGATGAATTATATTTTCAGGATTTAAACCTGATGGAAATGATTGAAACTTACGGTACTCCCCTACGTTTCACATACTTACCCATGGTAAGTAAGAAAATTCAGCAGGCGAAGATTCTTTTCCAGACTGCCATTTTAAAAAACAACTACCGCGGCGATTACAAATATTGTTATTGTACTAAAAGTTCGCATTTCAGACACATTGTAGAAGAAGCTTTAAAGAACAATATTCACCTCGAAACTTCTTCTGCTTTTGATATGCCTATGGTTGATGCACTGGAAAAGAAAGGTGCCTTAACTAAAGATACCACGATTATCTGCAACGGGTTTAAAACCTACCAATACAAACAGTATATCATTGATATGCTGCATGATGGTTACACCAATATTATCCCGGTTTTAGACAACAAAGAGGAATTTAACCTTTTTGATGACGAGGTAGATATAGATACCCCTTGTAACCTGGGTATCCGTATTGCTGCTGAAGAACAACCCGATTCGCAGTTTTATACTTCGCGTTTAGGCGTACGCATGGAAGATGTAATTGATTTTTACAATAATAAAATTGTACATAATCCAAATTTCCGGGTAAAGCTTTTACACTTCTTCATCAATTCGGGTATTACTGATTCGCCATATTACTGGAACGAATTGGAAAAATATGTGACCCTTTACTGCAAATTTAAAAAAATCAATCCTGATTTAGATACGCTCGACATTGGTGGCGGTATGCCGTTCAAAGATTCGTTGGTTTTTGATTTCGATTACGAATATATGGTAAACGAAATTGTAAAAAGGATTAAAGAAATCTGTGCCATCCACGAAGTAATGGAACCAGATATTATCACCGAATTTGGTAAATATACGGTTGCTGAAGCTTCCGGAATTCTGTACAAGGTTTTGGGTCGTAAACAACAAAACGACCGCGAACGCTGGTTAATGCTGGATGGTTCTTTTATCACCAACCTGCCTGATGTTTGGGCGTTGAACCAAAAATATATCCTGCTACCGATTAACAACTGGGATGCAGAATACGAACGTGTTAACTTAGGTGGTATTACCTGCGACGGACAAGATTATTACAACCAGGAAGCACATATGAACAGTGTATTTATGCCAAAAACCCGTAAGGTACAATATTTAGGATTCTTCCATACCGGTGCGTATCAGGAAGTATTGAGCGGATATGGCGGTATACACCATTGCTTATTACCAAGTCCGAAACATGTACTGATCCGTAGAAACCGAGACGAGAGTTTTAACTTTGAAGTTTTTGGCGAAGAACAGAACAGTAAGCAGGTATTGAAGATATTAGGTTACTAGATCATTTGGTTTAGCGAGCGTAAAACAAAACATTAATTAAAATACATAAATACCTCAGTTTTTTTACTGAGGTATTTTTTTTATATTTGAATATGGCACGTGAACAAATTAAGTTATTCGATCGGATCATTGCTACTGATGGTTTGATGGGAGGAAGACCTACAATACGCGGGTTGAGATTTCCGGTTTCTGATATACTTGAACTATTAGCAAGTGGCATGAGTGAGGAACAAATCCTCGAAGAACATCCCATCCTGGAAAAAGAAGATATTAGGGCTGTCCTTTTATACAGCGCCCAAAAAGTAGATGAGGACTTAATGTATGAATGATTGGGAAATTTGGGTCGACACCAATATATCTCCTATAATTGCCAAATGGCTTTCAGAATACACAAATTTTAAAACAAAATCTTCTTTCAGCCTAAATTTGCATTCAGTAGATGACTTGACCATTTTTAGAATGGCTCAAATTAAAAGAATGTCATAATTGTTTCCAAGGATTCTGATTTCAAAGAATTAATCGATTGGTTTAGTGCTCCTCCAAACTTATTCTTATTAAATTCGGGAATTGTTCAAACAAACTGTTTTGGCAAAAGCTGGAACCAAAGATTAACCCAGCATTAGAAGTTCTTTTAAATAAAACAGAAGAAGTCAACGTAATTAGTATCACATAACATATATTTAAAAATGCAATTCGGTAAAGTAGAAGATCCTTCAATAATAGATTATACCCTTCCGGCTGATGCGCCTGAAACAGCGGCAATTTTAGCCAAAAATAAACCTAATCAATCTTTTAAGGCTTATGTAGGTTGTGCGAAATGGAACAAGGCCGATTTAAAGGGCTTTTACCCAAAGGGAACAAAAGACGAGCTTACCTATTATGCTACTCAATTTAATTCAATTGAACTTAATGCCACCTTTTATGGCATGCCAACCAGCGAACAGGTCATTACATGGACGCAAAAAACACCTGCAGATTTTAAGTTTTTTCCTAAACTGACCAATACCATCAGTCACTTTAAAAGATTAATCAACGTTAAAGAGCCTGTAGCGCAATATTGCGATGCCATCAGTAATTTCGAAGACAAACTGGGCATGGCTTTTCTTCAATTGCACGACAACTTTAGACCCAAGGATTTTGAAAGGTTAAAAATTGTGATCAACGAATTTCCAAAGGTTATTCCTTTAGGTGTTGAAGTAAGAAATACGGAGTGGTTTACCAACCCGGCCATCGCCAATGAATTTGCTAAACTTTTTGAAGATAACGGAATAACCAACATCATTGTTGATACTTCAGGACGAAGAGATATGCTGCACATGCGGTTAACCACACCGACAGCTTTTATCCGTTTTGTAGGTGCCAACGACGATGAAATTGATAAAAAACGTTTAGATGACTGGATTGAAAGAATTGTGGACTGGAAAGCGCAGGGTTTAGAAAACCTATATTTTTTCGTCCATCAAAATGTTGAACTTTCCTCTCCACTATTTTCCGCTTATTTTACAGAGAAACTGAACAAAGCGGTAGGGACTGATTTAAAGATTCCGGTAATGGCGAACCAAGCTCCACCTAGTTCACCCAGTTTGTTTTAACAGTTAAAAGATGAATCAACGGAATATGCTTTCTACAAAAGAGCGGGCAGATTAGCGTATTTCTGAATTTGGAGCCAATGCGAAACAAAATATGGTCAGATCTCTGCACTATCCTTGATTTACGGTCTTCATTAAATGAATAAATCATGCATTGAAAAAAATCTTGGAATGAAAATCGAGCCGATTTGTGGATTGCTTGCATTTTATTTTTAATTTCGTGCCATTATGAAAGAAACAGTGGTGAGCGGTATTCGCTCAACAGGAAAATTACATTTGGGTAATTATTATGGCGCAGTTAAAAACTTTGTTCAAATGCAGAACGACTATAACTGCTACTTTTTTATCGCCGATTTACATTCCTTAACTACACACCCTACTCCGGCAGATTTGCACGGAAACATTAAACATGTTTTGGTTGAATACCTTGCCAGTGGGATAGATCCGGAAACTAGCACCATATATATACAGAGTGATGTACCTGAAGTTGCAGAGCTTTATTTATACCTGAATATGAATGCTTATATGGGTGAATTGGAACGCAGCACTTCATTTAAAGATAAGGTTCGTGCCAATCCCGATAATGTTAACGCAGGTTTATTAACCTATCCGGTATTAATGGCGGCTGATATTTTAATCCACAAGGCTACCAAAGTACCGGTTGGGAAAGATCAGGAACAACATTTGGAAATGGCCCGTACTTTCGGGAACCGTTTCAACAGGTTATACCACACGGAATACTTCCCCGAGCCTTATGCTTTTAGCTATACCGATAACCTGATTAAGGTACCTGGTTTAGATGGAAAAGGAAAAATGGGCAAATCGGAGGGCGAAGCCAATGCTGTTTACCTTTCCGATGATCCTGAAACCATCCGTAAAAAAGTGATGCGTGCAGTTAGTGATGGTGGCCCGACAGAAGAAAACCAGCCAAAACCTGAGCCGATCCAGAATCTTTTTGATTTAATGAAAGTGGTATCGAGTGCTGATACACTTGCACATTTCGAAGATTTATATAGCAAAATGCAGATCCGTTACGGAGATTTCAAAAAACAACTGGCAGAAGATATGATATTGGCGACTGCACCGATGCGTGAGCGTATTCAGGATATCGCCAAAGATGATGCTTATTTAAGGCAGGTAGCCAAACATGGTGCGTTGAAGGCCCGTGAAAGCGCACAAAAAACCATCAGAGAGGTTCGAAGTTTAATCGGGTTTAAAAGTTTTTAATTATTTAACAGATTTGAGAGGTGAGAAGCCAGATTTGAGATAGATTATTTTATTTCAGAATCTCATATCTCATATCTCATATCTCATATCTAACAAAGATGCACATAGCAATTGTAGGCAATATAGGTGCCGGTAAAACGACCTTGACAGGCTTATTGGCCAAGAATTATGGATGGGAAGCTTTGTACGAAGCCGTGGACAATAACCCTTACCTGGAAGATTTTTACAGCGACATGAAACGCTGGAGTTTTAATCTTCAGATTTATTTCCTGAACAGCCGTTTTCAACAGATCACTGATATTGAGGTTAACAAACGCAATGTAATACAGGACAGAACCATTTATGAGGATGCCTATATTTTTGCAGAAAACCTGCACGACATGGCTTTAATGACTACCCGCGACCATGAAAATTACAGGGCTATTTTCGATAATATTACTTCATTTATTAAACCGCCAGATTTACTGGTATATCTGCGTGCATCGGTACCTACGTTAGTCAACAATATACAACGCCGTGGACGTGAGTACGAAGCGAGTATCCGGATTGACTACCTGTCTAAACTGAACGAAAAATACGAAGCCTGGATTAAAGGATATAAACTCGGCAAGTTATTGATTTTGGATAAGGATAAACTGGATTTCACCAATAATCCTGAAGATTTGGGAACAGTAATTCAATCCATTGAAGCAGAAATTAACGGGTTGTTTTAGTCCAAACTCCTAAATTGGAGTTGAATTGTGATAGATGCTTAAATATTCAATGTGATTGTATGGAAAAAGACTTCGGGCATGAAAATCCAGAAAATTGGAAATGGGGTACTTTTTATTTCAATAAAAAAGACGCCAGGTTAATTGTTCCGAAGCGTATAAAATTACTTGGATGGACACTTAATTTTGCCCATCCAATTTCTTACTTGATCATCGCATTCATAGTTGTATTTGTTTTTTATCAATTCTATCGCAACAATATATGACCGATAAAAATTTAAAATTTCCGCCAGGAGATTTAGGAGTTATAGGCATTATACCTGCCCGCTATGCCTCTACACGTTTTCCAGGAAAACCATTGGTTGATATCGCTGGTAAAACGATGATCCAGCGGGTATACGAACAGGCTTTGAAAGCAAAAACTTTATCTAAAGTAATTGTTGCTACTGATGACGAGCGAATTGCTGATGAAGTAACGAGGTTTGGTGGAGAATTTGCATTTACGGCTTCTCACCACCAAAGTGGAACCGACAGGTGTGCTGAAGTAATTGAAAAAATGCCTGGTTTTGATATTGTTATTAATATTCAGGGCGATGAACCCTTTATCGAGCCGGCACAAATTGATTTGCTGACCAGCTGTTTTGTAGCAGACAAGGTAGATTTGGCCACTTTAATTAAACCGATCCAAAGCCAGGAAAGCATTTATAACCCGAACAGTCCGAAAGTGGTAATTGACGTAAACGGCCGTGCCATGTATTTTAGCCGTAGCCCGATTCCTTTTATCAGAAATGGCGAACCGGGTGTATGGGCAGAAAAACACCAGTTTTATAAACATATCGGTATTTATGGCTACCGTACCGAAGCCTTAAAAGCCATCACCCAATTACCGCCTTCGTCTTTAGAGATTGCCGAAAGCCTTGAGCAACTGCGTTGGATTGAAAACGGATTTTACATCCAAACAAAAATAACTGATTTAGAGACAGTTGCCATAGACACACCGGAGGATTTATTGAAGTTAAATAATCTATTGGAGGCGCTAAAGCACGAGTAAGGTTTATTGGTTATTGGTTATTGATCACTGTTCATTGGTTATTGATCATTTGTTCATGCCAAGTGCTAATAGCTTGAGAGCAATCTACTCCGACCTCTAGACCAATGACTTCGGACTTTGGACATCGGACTATTTCACCACCAGCTCCATCTGTATATTGCATCGTGCGTATGGTGTAGGTTTAGCTGGCACTTTTTTAAAGCCTAATTTATGGTAAAGGTTAATGGCCGGTTTTAAAATGGTATTGCTTTCTAAATAGATTTTAGATGCGCCTAATGATCTTGCTTTATCAATAATTGCATTTGCCAATAGAAAACCTACATTTTTACCCTGAACTTTCGGCGATACCGCCATTTTGGCGAGTTCAAAATCATATTCACCATCATTCATCTTAATTAGCGCACAAACGCCAATTGGTTCACCATCATAATTTGCAACTAATATAAAACCTCCTTTATCTACAATATAACCTTGCGGATCGTCCAATGCTTTATAATCAGATTCTTCCATGGTAAAATACTTCGAAATCCATTCTACATTTAACGACCTGAAAACCTCCTGGTGTTCAGGTTTGTAATCTATAATTTCAACATTAGCACCATCGCGTTCTTTTTTCTTGTCCATAACCCTTCTTAACAAGCTTTTTTGTTCCAATAAAAATTCCCACTCTCCTATTGCTTCCCAAAGTTTGTGTTGTGCTTGTGCCGAGATTTCTTCAATTGCCGCATTCACATCTATAAGCTGATCCTTTATTCCTTCTGAAATTTTCATTCCTTTTTTCGAAAGGCTTATCACATTTCTACGTCCATCAGTTTCGTCCTTATTTTCTTTAACATAACCTTTTTTAAGCATTTCACTAATGATTTTACTAACCGAAGGGTGAGAATGGCCAATGGCTTTGGCAAGTTCGGTAACCGTTTTTTCCCGCTCTTTGGTTAATGCGTAAAATACCGGAAACCATTTAGGCTACATATCAATATGATACAATGTATAAATCTCTGCAGCATTTTCAGTCACTTTATCAGTTAACATTCTTAACCTGCTTCCGATCGCTACTTTACCTATCTCATCAAAAAATCCCATAAAAAATAATTAATTACGTAACCAGTTACGCAAATTTAAATGATTATTTGAAATACCGATACAATCGTTCATTTCCTGATATTATTTTAAGTAGCCTGAATTGTAATAAACTTAAAATTTGTATTTTAGGAACATGAGAAAATTACCGATCTTCATGGTTTGCTGCTTCATTGTATTTTCTGCCTGTCAATCTAAACAGGGTAAAGAATCAGGTGCCGTCGAATTCAAAAATATAAATCAAAGCGTAGCCAAATCGTTTTCCGATTTAAAAACACTCGATACCTTTAAAATAGAACTAACCGGCAGAAAACCAGAGGAAATGGTATTGAATTTTACGATCAAAAATGCTGACGGAAAAGAAATTTACAATACCAAAATCAAAGGCACTGAATTATTGGGTAGCACAGATCCAAATATTGATCTTTCAAAGGAGAAAGACCAGATTGTTTTCTTAAAAACCATAGCCGATGATTTTTTTAGCGATGAAAATTTTCTTGAGCCTGCCGTTATGCCGGAGGATAAAGCCGATAAGTATACTCCAGATAAAGCCCTTTATGAAGAGTTAAAAAAATCAGGCCTAAATGGCTTTAAATATCGTTTAGGAAAAGAAAACAATATTTACATCGCCTGGAGCGAGAAAGAGCAGCAGGTAACGGTTTACTATAATTGCTGCTAGCTAGTATCTAAGCTCAGAAATTTAGAAATGAAAAGGCCTGAATTTATTGCAAATCGATTAAGAGAAATTTTCATAAGCGGTTATTGGATAGCCAATACCAATTATAAAGATCAATTACAAAGCATTAATCGGGAACAGGCCGTTCAGCAGGTAGGTGACTTAAATACGATTGCTGCCTTAACTTATCATATCAATTATTATTTATCAGGCATTCTAGATCTATTTAACGGCGGTCTTCTTGAAATTAAAGATCAATATAGTTTCAACCTACCCCCTATCCATGCTGAAGCTGACTGGAAACAACTGGTTAAGAAATTGCTAGCCAATGCGGCCGCCTTTGCTGATGAAGTGGAAAAAATGCCTGACGAAAAATTGGATGAGGTATTTGTAGATGAAAAGTACAGTACCTATCTGCGAAATATAGAAGCTGTTATAGAACACAGTTATTACCATTTGGGGCAGATTGTATTGATCAGAAAATTGATTCGAAAATAAAAACCAATGTCGTAAACCGTCAAACTCAACCCTAAAAAAAAATATTGCAAGTATTTTAGCTAAACTAATCAAATAGTTGTATTTTCACGCACCATAGCCAAACAACTATTTATCAACGTTTTCTCTGTACATGCTCAAAAATCTCCTCACCGTATTTATATTTTCGGTACTATTTCTTCCTGCCTTAGCTCAAAAAGCCAATATTAAAGGTGTTGTAGTCGACACTGTAGAAAAAAGAAACCTTTCAAACAGTTCAATACTGCTCATTAACAGCAAGGATTCCGTTCTGGTCAGGGATACCAGAGCCAAAGGAAACGGCGAGTTTGAACTGGCCAACCTAAAAAAAGGCACTTACACCTTGGTCATCACCTACCCTAAAATGGCCGACTATATCAGAGATATCCAATTGTCAGATTCATCAAAATTTAACCTGGGTACAATTGCAATGGATAATAAAGCCACCCTTTTGAATGAAGTGACGATTAAGGCACAAAAACAAGCCATCAGGATGAAAGGCGATACGATAACGTACCAGGCAGATAGTTTTGCCGTAAAACCACATGCCAACTTACAGGATTTGTTGAGGCGGTTACCTGGAATTGAGGTAGATAAAAACGGTGCCATCAAAGCCGGTGGTAAGGATGTAAATACCTTGCTGGTAGATGGGGAAGAATTTTTTGGTGACGATCCGCTTCTCGCCCAGAAATACCTAAAAGCCAATGCAGTAAACGAAGTAGAAGTATATGATAAAAAGAGTAAGAACGAGGAGCTGACGGGCATTAAGGAAGAAGATTCAAAAGAAAAGGTGATCAACGTGAAGCTGAAAGAGAATGCTAAAAATGGCTATATCAGTACAACGGAAGCGAGCAGCGACCTGAATAAATACCGCAACTTAGGTGCCATGGCGGGAGTTTATAAGGGGAAGTTGAAAGTGGCCGCTTTCGGTTTCAACAACAACATCAGTACTGAATCTAAAACCAACAACGCCATGAGCCGCCTGAAGGGGGATGAATATGATGTGATCGAGGTTGGTGATGATGGCAGTTCTGTTATGATCAGCTATGGTAACAATGATGATGATGATTTCAGGCCTGGTGGCGGTATTCCGAATATTACAACTTATGGTGCGCATTTTTCCAATAAATGGAAGGACAATAAGCTGGGTATGAAACTGAACTTCAAAGGAGCGGATAACAGTTCATTTAACGAAAGCACCAGTCGTAATGAATCGCTGATTCCAAATGGCACCACCTTTTTAAGTCAGGGCGCAAGCCGGGAGGAAAACCGCACGACAGGGCAAAGCCTGCGTGGAAGTACAGAGTTCAAGCTCGATTCGCTATCGAACCTGAAGATTTCTTTCGGGGGACGCCAGCAACACAGTTCGTCCAGCAGTTTCAGCAACAGCGAAACGAAAAACGGACGGGGCATTATGGTAAATAGCAACAACGAAAATGGGTATTCTAACGGCAAAAGTGAAGCCTTTAACGGTAATATCGGCTATGTGAAGAAATTTAAAACCAAAGGGCGGATTTTAACGGTAGACCTACAGCCGGAAAACAACCGGAATAATAATGAACGGAATAGCCTGAACCAGACAAATCTGTTTGATTCTACGGGTGTGATGCTGACTCCGGATCGCCGAAACTACCTGAATGACGACCAATCTAGCAAAACTTCACTGGCCTCGCGGATTTCTTATACCGAGCCCCTGAGCAAAAGACTCTCATTACAGGCAGGATATAGTTTTAAAACCATCCGTTCCAGCAGCAAGAAGTACACCTACAACCGCGATCTGGGTAACCAGAAAATCGATTCATTAAGTAACTTTTTCGAATTCAATAACTTTTCCAATGTCGGGAATGCGGTATTGCAGTACAAGGGCAAAAAGTTTACGCTACGCGGCGGAACACAGGCCATTCAAACCACTTTCCACCTGGACGATGTAGACAGGAACCGCCAGGTGAACCGCTCCTATATCAACTGGGCACCCGAAACGAGCCTGAGTTATAAACTGGGCCGGAGCGGCAGCATCTCCGCCGGTTATAGAGGGAGCACCGATCAGCCAGATATTGAGCAGCTGCAACCATTAAGGCAGGTGAATAGTCCTTTATACACATTAATCGGCAACCCTAACCTTAGGCCATCATTCAACAATAACTTCAACCTCAACATCAATACCTATCAGCAGAAATCTGAAATTTTTGCCTACAGTTATCTGGGTTATAATTTTGTGCAAAATGCAGTAGCTTCCAGCACCACAGTTGATCAATCTAACAAAACTGTGACCACTTTTGTCAACCTGAATGGCGGAAAAAGCCTCTATGCCGGCGGTAGTATCGGGAAAAGTTTTAGCAAGATCCACCTGAATACGAATATGGGTTTCAATTATAACTATAACCAGGACGTTTCTATCCTGAATAAAGAATTAAATAAAACCAGCCGGAGCAGCATGTCCTTAAGACCACGGATCAGTATCTATCATGATAAGTTTAGCCTGGAATACAATGTTTCCCTAAATTTCTCCAAAAGCCGTTCTACCATCGGCACGGTTAATGATGGGAAGAACTTCCGTCATGATCATGAGATTTCAGGGAACATCAATCTTCCCTACAGTACGGAATTCAATACTTCCGTGTCCTTATCTTACCAACCGGCCAATGCATCATTTGCCCGCCCGGTAAACATTGCTATATGGAATGCCTATCTGTCTAAAAGGATGCTAAAGGCTGAAGAAATGGAGATCAGGGCTTCAATTTCCGATATCCTGGGTCAAAGGGTTGGTTATAACCGTTATGTAAACGGGAACAGTATAGGAGAAAGCACTAACAGCTTTATTCCAAGATATGTATTGATAGGTGTGGTTTATAATTTAAACGGCAATTTTGTTAAAAATGAAAAGAAATAATTTAGCTGCGCTCTGGCTGATCTTCAATCTAATTTTAGGTCTGCAGATGGTTCATGCACAAACAGTATTCATCAGGAGTGCTAAAATTACTTTTGAGAAAAAGGTGAACATTAAAGAGCAACTCGCCAATAACCAGTGGCTGACTGATGAGGCCAGAGAGAAAATGGGTAAATACCGCACCACCAACTGGGAATACAGTTTCAATGACAGCACCTCGGTTTACCGGGCTAAACCAAAGGAGAGTTTAGGCGACAATGCCTTCTTCTTCAGTTCTGACAATACGGATGAACTGTTTACAGATTTGGCGAAGAGCAAACGTGTGAAAAGAAAAAGTATTATGGGCGATGATTTTATCCTGAAGGATACCATCCCGGGTCTGAAGTGGAAAATTATGCACGATCTGCGTAACATTGCCGGTTATGAATGCAGAAAAGCTATCGCTAAGATCAATGATACGGTTACCGTAGTGGCCTTTTATACGGATGAAATTTTATTAAAAGGCGGCCCGGAAGGCTTTACCGGTTTACCCGGAATGATATTGGGTTTAGCCATCCCACGTTACAATACCACCTGGTTTGCCACCAGGATAGAAGCGAAAAACGTTCCGATCTTAAACATCAGTCCACCAACAAAAGGAAAGAAAACCGACTCGGAAAAAGATTTGAAAAAATTGATTGATCTTTATACCCGTTATGATGATAAAAAGAACCCGAGAAAGATAGAAGATATTAAAAAGGAACTTTATTCATTATTTCTTTAGATCAGCATTTTTTGTTAACAATTTCAATATCAGCCAGATGATAACCACAAAAAATATTCTAATCACAGCCTAAAAGCCGTATTTTTTTTTCTTACCTTTGTATCCCGTACAAAAACAATTAAGCAGGCCTCAAACGCCTGCTTGATATCACAAATTATCAATCATGACAAAGTATATTTTTGTTACGGGCGGTGTAACTTCCTCTTTAGGTAAGGGCATCATTTCCGCATCTTTAGCTAAACTTTTACAGGCACGTGGCTACCGTGTAACCATTCAGAAATTCGATCCGTACATTAATATCGATCCAGGAACATTGAATCCATACGAACATGGCGAATGCTTTGTGACAGAAGATGGTGCCGAAACCGATCTGGATCTTGGTCATTACGAACGTTTTCTTAACGTTCCGACTTCACAGGCCAATAACATCACTACCGGCCGCATCTACCAAAATGTAATCAGTAAAGAACGCAAAGGTGAATACCTGGGCAAAACGGTACAGGTTGTTCCACATATTACCGATGAGATAAAACGCAACATGCGTATTCTGGGCGAAAGTGGCGAATACGATATTGTGATTACTGAGTTGGGTGGTACAGTTGGTGATATCGAATCTTTGCCATTTATCGAAGCTGTTCGTCAGTTTAAATGGGAAGAAGGGAGTACCAATGCCATTGTAATCCACTTAACCCTGGTTCCTTATCTGGCTGCTGCAGGTGAGTTAAAAACAAAACCAACTCAACACTCTGTTAAAGCATTACTGGAGTATGGTATACAACCAGATATTTTAGTTTGCCGTACCGAGCACCACTTGAGTGCTGACCTGAGAAAAAAAATAGCCTTATTCTGTAACGTTAACATCAATGCCGTAATCGAATCAATGGATGCATCTACCATTTACGATGTACCTTTACTGATGTTAAAAGAACAACTAGATAAAACGGTTTTATCGAAATTAAAACTGCCGACAAAAAACGATCCGGATATGGAAAGCTGGAAAGATTTCCTTGGGCGTTTAAAAAACCCGACTGCTGAGGTAAAAATCGGCCTGATTGGTAAATATGTAGAGCTACCGGATGCATACAAATCGATTATCGAATCTTTTGTACACGCAGGCTCTAAAAATGAATGTAAAGTCAGGGTAGAATATATTCACTCTGAGGGTATTTTCCCTGATAACGTAAAAGAAAAACTGGGTCATTTACAAGGCGTTTTAGTGGCGCCTGGTTTTGGTAGCCGCGGTATAGAAGGTAAAATCGATGCCATAAAATACGTTCGTGAAAATAATGTGCCTTTCTTTGGAATCTGTTTAGGTATGCAATGTGCCGTTATCGAATTTGGGCGTAATGTTTTAGGCTTGAAAGATGCGCACACTACCGAAATAGAAGAAAATTCTGCAAATCCGGTTATCAATATGATGGAAGAGCAGAAAAAAGTAACCAATAAAGGTGGTACAATGCGTTTAGGCTCATACCCTTGCGATATCAAAAAAGGTACAAAAGCTTATTCTATTTACGGCAAGTCACATATCAACGAGCGCCATCGTCACCGTTACGAATTTAATAACGCTTATTTAAAGCAATATGAAGAGGCAGGAATGATTGCTTCAGGTATGAATCCACAGACTAATTTAGTTGAGATCGTAGAGCTTAAAAACCATCCGTTTTTCGTTGGCGGACAGTTTCACCCAGAATTAAAATCAACAGTTGCTAATCCTCACCCACTTTTTGTTAAATTTGTCGCCGCTGCAATGGAGTTTGCAAAAAAGAAAACGAATTAAAAAGCAGTACATACATAAATAATGGATAGAAATACCTTTACAGGACTGTTCCTGATTATGATCATTTTGGCAGGATCATTCTACTTTTTGAAGCCGAACGAGGCCGAAATAAAAAAAGCCAAAGAAACAGAGCGTTTAGATTCTTTGAAAAAAGCCGGTATTGCACCTGCACAAAAAGACACCACTAAAACAGCTGCAATGACTAACCCTGCGGTAGATTCTGCAGCATTAAAAGGTCCTTTTGGTACTGCCTTAAACGGCACGGAAGCCAACACTGTGCTGGAAAACGAAAATTTATTAATTAAATTAAGTAATAAAGGTGGTAAAATTATCTCAGTTGAAGTTAAAGGACAGAAAACCTTTACCGGCAAACCGGTTGTTTTATTTGATGGTAACCAGAATAAATTTGGTTTAAATCTTAACGCTGCCGGTAAGGTAATCAATACTAACGATTTATACTTTACACCAACTAAAACCGGCAGTACGGTTACCATGCGCGCCAATTATGGTGCAAATGCTTATGTAGAGTATGTTTACGATTTAAAAGCATTGAGTAACAAAGTTGCTTTTAACATTAATCTGGTTGGCTTACAGCAGGTAATTGCTGGCAACAGCATCGGTTTAAACTGGCAGACTACTTTACTGCAACAAGAAAAATCCATCGAAAGCGAACACCGTTATTCTGCACCATATTATAAATATTTAGATGGCGATGTAAACCACTTAAGTGTTTCTAAAGATGAAAAAGAAGAACTATCAAAAGGCAAAATCCAGTGGTTCTCTTTCAAACAGCACTTTTTCTCGGCATCATTAATAGCTAAACAAGCTTTTGAAAAAGGAAGTTTAGAGGTTAAAATTCCAACTGCTCCGGGCCAGGTAAAATTCTACGATGCCAATATGCAACTGCCATATACGCATAGTGCAAACCAGGTTTATGAAATGGAGTTTTATTTTGGTACCAACAAATTCTCTGCTCTAAAAGCACAGGGATACGATCTGGAACAGCAGGTTGATATGGGTTACTGGCCTTTAAAATACATTAACCGCTTTATTGTATTACCGGTATTCAATTTCTTGAACAGCTTTGGCTGGAACTACGGTTTAATCATCCTGGTACTGACTATTTTGTTAAAAGTGGCCTTATCGCCGCTTACCTACAAGTCATACCTTTCAATGGCTAAAATGCGTGTATTGAAACCGGAAATGGACGAAATTAAAGCTAAAGTAGGTGAAGATAACCCAACATTGGTTCAGCAGGAATATTTAAAACTGTACAAAAAAGCAGGTGTAAACCCACTTGGCGGTTGTTTGCCTATGGTACTACAGTTGCCTTTGGTAATGGCGTTTTTCTTCTTCTTCCCTAACCTGTTTGAGTTAAGAGGTGAGAGTTTCCTTTGGATGAAAGATTTATCAACCTATGATGAGTTTATCAAATTTGGCGTAAAAATCCCTTTCATTGGTGATCACTTAAGCTTAATGTGTGTATTGATGACGGTATCAACGCTGATCATGACGTATTTCAACAACCAGGTTTCTGGTGCTACGGGTCAGATGAAATATATCGGTTACATCATGCCAATCATTTTCTTAGGCGTATTAAACAGCTATCCAGCCGGATTAAACTATTATTATTTCTTAGCCAACTTAATGACTTTCGGACAGCAGTTCCTGATCCGCAAAATGGTTGATGATGAAAAAATCCATGCTTTAATCCAGCAGAACAAAGCCAGACCAGTTGATGAGAAAAAGAAAAAATCTAAATTCCAACAGCGTTTAGATGACTACATGCGTCAGCAGCAACAGCAACAAACCAAGAAATAATCTTGTTTTATTCCAAAACAAAAATCCCCGGTTATTTTTAAGTAATCGGGGATTTCTGTTTTGGGCTGAGCGATAAGTGCATGGCGTTAGGCGCTTGTGCCCACACCGCCTAATCTTCTCCCCTTTAACCTTTGCCTTTCCAAATAACGCCTTAAATTGTAATATTTGGTATACAAGTTTCTTAATAAGCTAAAATTTTCCAATTTTAGAAGATTAAATCAACAAACTAATTAATTTAAAATGCAAAAGAGACTAACTGTTATTCTGTTTTTCGTTGTCAGCTTTGCCTACGCACAAAAGAAACCTTTAGATCATTCGGTGTACGATACCTGGGAATCAATAGGCACAAAGCAATTATCAAATAATGGCCAATGGGCGATGTACAGCATCTTACAGCAGGAAGGAGATGCGCAGTTATACCTTGCCAATATCAAAACAAATATCAAAATCAATGTTCCCAGAGGGATGAATGCGCAATTCAGCAATGATTCAAAATTTGCGGCTTTCAACATCCGTCCGCTAAATAAAGAGCTGCGTCAGGCCAAAATCAAAAAGAAAAAGTCAGACGAATTACCAAAAGATTCATTAGGGATTGCCAACCTTACAAATAATGCGGTAACAAAAGTACCCAGGGTAAAATCTTTCAAATTCCCGGAAGAAGGCACTGGTGTATTGGCGTATTTAACTGAAAAACCAGATACTGCGCAAAAAGCCATGAAACCTGTTGAAAAAAAAGATGGCGAAACTGATTTTGCTGATGATGAGCCTGCCGGAAAAGGTAAAACCGAAGAAGGAACAGATCTGGTGGTAAAAAACCTTACAACAGGAACTGACAAGACCTATAAGTATGTTACTGATTACTACTTCAGCAAAGATGGCAAACAATTGGTTTTTGCTTGCAGTGGATCTAAAAAAGACAAAACGGCTCCACAGGGCGTATTCTTGCTCAACACCGAAAAAGGTACCTTAAAAACGCTGATTAAAGGTAAGGGAAGTTTTAAGAATTTCACTTTTGATGAAGAAAGCGAACACGTGGCATTTGTAGGTGAACAAAGTCCGGAAAAAAGGGAAATAAAAGACTACAATATTTATTATAGCTCTTTAACACTTGACACGGCGCAGATCCTGGTTGATTTTGATATGCCCGGACTACCAGCGAAATGGTCGGTTAATGGTGATGGCAAAATTGCTTTCAGCAAAGATGGGAAGAAGTTATATTTTGGCATATCGCCTGTTAAAAAACCAAAAGACACTACAATAGTAGATTTTGAAGTGGCTAAAGTTGATGTGTGGAATTATAAAGATGATTATTTGCAACCCATGCAGCTTAAAAATGCAGAAAGAGACAGCAAAAAAAGTTATTTATCAGTTATTGATGTTTACAGCAGTGATCCAAAAGTAATTCCGCTAACCGATGTAAAACTACCTGATGCCAGTATCATCGCTGAAGGTGATGCAGCGGAGGTTTTGGCTTCTACCGATTACGGCAGGCGGATCGAATCGCAATGGAGCGGTTCAACTTCAAAAGATTATTACCTGGTTGACACAAAAAACGGCCAGAAAAAGAAAATCATCGAAAACCTAAATGGTTACGCTTTGGCATCACCCGCGGGGAATTATATCCTTTACTTCGATCGGAAACTAGGCAGCTGGAACACTTATCAGGTAGCCAGCGGAAAGGTTACCGTTTTAACCGCAGGCTTAACTGAAAAGTTTGTTGATGAAGAAAATGATGTACCAGACCTTCCTTCTGCTTATGGTTTAGCCACCTGGACCGAGGGCGATAAAGCGGTCCTGATTAATGATAAATATGATCTATGGTCGTTTTCGCCAGATGGAAAATCGGCACCGAAAAATATCACTGCAGGCTTTGGAAGAGCAAACAACATCACCTTCCGTTACGAGAACGTACGGACAGACAGAACAGAAAGAAATGCCAGTAAGTTTGTTAAAGCAAATGAATTGGTTTGGTTATCTGCCTTTAATAATCTGACCAAAGAAAACGGCTTTTACCGCACTAACGTAGGTACTTCTAAGGCACCCGAACCAGTTGTAATGGCAAAATTTAAGTATTCCGGTCTCACAAAAGCTAAAGATGCTGATATTTACATCTACGATAAAGCAAATTATGTAGAATCGCCAGATGTTTACATCACTACTGATTTCAAAACCGAAACCAAATTGAGCAACACGAATCCGCAACAAAAAAACTACAATTGGGGTACTGCAGAATTGGTGAAGTGGACTACACCGAAAGGTTATAAAGCTGAAGGGATTTTGTACAAACCGGAAAATTTCGATCCAAATAAAAAATATCCGATGATTGCTTATTTCTACGAAAAATTATCGGATGGTTTATATACTTACCAAGCACCAGCACCTACACCCTCCCGCTTAAATATTTCCTACTTTGTAAGTAACGGCTACCTGGTGTTTGCACCAGATATTAGCTATGAAAACGGACACCCGGGAAAATCGGCAGTTGAGTTCATCAATTCAGGTGTGGAAAGCCTGAAGAAAAACAGTTGGGTAGATGGCAGCAAAATTGGTATTCAAGGTCAAAGCTGGGGCGGTTACCAGGTGGCTTACCTCATTACGCAAAACAATATGTATGCTGCTGCCTGGGCAGGTGCACCTGTAGTGAACATGACTTCTGCTTATGGTGGTATCCGTTGGGAAACCGGTATGAACCGTCAGTTCCAGTATGAAAAAACACAAAGCCGCATTGGTGCAACCCTTTGGGAAAAACCAGAGTTATATATCGAAAACTCTCCATTGTTTATGCTACCAAAGGTAAATACCCCGGTTGTGATTATGGCTAATGATGCAGATGGTGCAGTGCCATGGTACCAGGGCATCGAAATGTTCACCGCCCTGCGCCGTTTAGGTAAACCGGTTTGGATGCTAAACTATAATGGTGAAGCGCATAACCTGGTTCAACGCCAGAACCGGAAAGATATTCAGATCCGTGAACAGCAGTTTTTCGATTATTATCTAAAAGGCGCCAAAGCTCCGGCCTGGATGACAATTGGAATTCCCGCTACCGAAAAAGGAAAAACATGGGGCTTTGAGTTAACAGATGATAAACCGTAGTTAATCCTGGGTTAGAAGATCGAAGTCCATGGTTGATAGTACATTTATTATGTGCCATGGATTTTCTGTTTAGGGGTATGATGGATAAGTCTGATGTATACTTGCAATCGTCACCCTGATCCGATAACGCTTATCGGATTTATTTCAAGGTCTATTCAGCGAGAAAGATGCTGGAAACAACTTCAGCATGAAGATCGTAAATAGAACAACGATTCTTATGAATTTCAGCTTAAAAAAACTATTTTCACGCATCAAATAAAACTAAACAATCCTAATGGCATTAAGCAGAATCTGGTCGGCATTTATTATTATAGCTATTGTTGTAGCAAGTATTAAATGTTTCTTCTTCGGACACAGCGATATATTTAACTGGATGGTAATTGGCAAATCATCCGACCCTTTAAATCCTTTAAAATTAGATGGCATTATCGAAACCTGCTGGATTGCGGTAGACCTTTGTATTAAATTAGTAGGAACATTAGCTTTATTTATGGGCTTAATGAGCATCGCTGAAAAGGCAGGCGGCATCCGTTTATTATCCAGAATTATAGGTCCTTTTTTTTCAAAACTTTTCCCGGAGATTCCGAAAGGACACCCTTCTATGGGGCATATGATCATGAATTTCTCTGCCAATTTGTTAGGCCTAGATAATGCAGCCACACCATTCGGTATAAAGGCGATGGAAAGTTTGCAGGAGCTGAATCCCAATAAGGAAGTGGCCAGCAACTCACAGATTATGTTTTTATGCCTGCACGCCGCCGGTTTGTGTTTAATTCCGGTCAGTGTAATTGCCATCAGGTCTACCCAAAATGCGCAAGACCCTACCGATATTTTTATCCCCTGTTTAATTGTAACCTTTGTAGGTACAATGGCTGCAATGCTTATTGTATCTTTTAGGCAGAAAATAAATTTACTTCAACCCGTTATCATTACCTGGGTACTTGGTATATCAGCTATAATAGGTTTGCTGGTTTGGTATGTAAGCAAGTTAAATGCAGAAAGTATAAAATCATTTTCGGGCTTATTGAGCGGAGGTATAATTTTACTGATTTTTTTATTGATTGTATTGGGTGCCCTGTATAAAAAAATAGATGTTTTTGACGCTTTTATTGATGGCGCTAAGGGTGGATTTGAAACGGCACTGAAAATTATCCCTTACCTGGTGGGTATTTTGGTAGCCGTAAGCATGCTGAGAACAAGCGGAACTTTTGATGTAGTGATGAGTGGAATTAAAAGTTTGTTCGTATTCTTTGGAGCCGACACCAAATTTGTCGACGCCCTGCCTACAGCCTTAATCAGGCCTTTAAGTGGCGGTGCGGCCCGTGGTATGATGGTGAGTACAATGATTTCAAGCGGACCTGATTCATTTGCCAGTAAACTTTCGGGAGTTTTTCAGGGCGCTTCAGATACGACCTTTTATGTGGTAGCGGTTTACTTTGGCGCTGTTGGAATAAAAAATACGCGTTATGCAATAGGCTCGATGTTACTGGCTGATCTGGTTGGCGTTTGTACGGCAATTGCGCTCAGTTACATGTTTTTTGCTTAGTTTGATGAATTGGTTATTGGCGATTGCTCATTGGTGAATTGGCGCCCAGGTTATGATTTACCGGGCCGGTTTCTTACCTGTTGACGCCATCCAACATTGGCTTCGCTATCGGATTATAGCTTTCAGGTTAAGCGCGATTGATAAAGATTCTTCATTGCAATCAGCATGACAACATAGGAAAATACTGAAAAAATCCCTGCCAGAAATTCATCTGACAGGGATTTTAATATCTTAAAATAAACAGAAGCCTTATGCCTCAAATGTTTATCATGCAATACTAGCGGGAGTTTGGGGAGATATTCTATTGATAATTTCATCAATCGCGTCTGGATCAATCACCGCATTTTTCGAAGCACACCATTTTTCCGACTTATTATCTAACCAGATACAGAAAGAATGGTAACCGTCTAAAATTACAGCATAAGTTTCATGAAAATCATCTTGAATACGCATGCAAAATCCCTTAAAAATTTTGCCTCTCACGTTAAACTGCAGAGTGGAATAATTTTCTAACATGGCTCATTATATTTTAGGTTAATTTACAACAAAATATAGATGAGAATGTTTTGTTAATATAAAGGAATTAACAACTTATTCTTAAGCGTTGTAACTTAATTTAACCTATGTTTAACATGTTCGAATAACCTTTCGCAATCAACCGTTTTTTTGAAGGCAAAGATAGTTCACATTGAAGATTTAGAATCGTACGTCCTCTTTTCACGATTGACGTTTCTGCAACCACTTCGTCGCCCTCACTTGCTGTTGCAAAATAGTCGATGTAATTATTTACAGTGGTATACCGATCGTTTAATCCCATCGTAAAAACCGTTGCACCGATCAGGTCGTCAATAATGCCAGCCGTTACGCCGCCGTGCAAAATCTGATATGGATTAGTCATTTCTTTACGGATCGTATAGCAACACACCAGTTTTCCATGCGCTGCTTCGACTAAAACCGGTGCCAGCCAGTTCATAAAGTTAGAAGGCGAATCAGTAATCACTTTACCAATCGATTGTCTTAAAAAATTTAGTCGCTGCTCGCTCAAAGAGGGTTCCATAATTATAAATGCTTAAATATTTGATGCTTTAGGTAAAGGTAAGGAAAATGAGGCACAGTCTTTAGAACGAAAGGTTAATAACCCTTATCCGATTATAGATATGAGGATCATATTAAAATTCATTTTACATATTTAAAGCGCAGGGCCAGTACAAAAAAACAAAGCTCCCTCCCGTTTTTCGCTTATACGCTTCGCTTCCTCGTACCTCGTTGCTGCAGGGTAACGCTGCAACCGGGGCTAAATGGCCAAAACTGTATTTCATTTGTGGGGTTGCAGGGTGCACAAACCTTTGTTTTTAAAACCTAAGGGATTGAGCGGAATAGCCCGGAGCGCAGCGAGGACTATTAGTGAAAGCGGGCTATTGCCCGCCAAGAAACACGAACCGCCCATTTCCTGATTAAAAAAGCCTTATTATCTTTGTAGCGCAAGGCCTCTGCCGAACACCTCATTTCTGCCTGTTTTACGCTTCGTTGTCTCGTATCTTGTTGCTGTTGGCTAATGATGCTACCGGGGCTATTGGCCAATACAGCATTTCATTTGCGGGGTTGCAGGGTGCACAAACCTTTGTTCTTAAACCCGATTGCAATGTAAAGCCCGCATCCCGATTTTTTCAATCGGGAGAGGACTTGAAATGAAAAGCGGGACCAGCGACCGCCAAGAATCACTTAACGTTCATTTCATATAACATATCTTCAATTAAAAAGATTGCTTCGTCGTTCCTCCTCGCAATGACGGATAAAAGAAATTCGGTAAAACTATTGATCTGCGGCAAAAGCATTTTTTTTTAACTCTTAAAGTGGAATTATCATTTTAAAACTCAAATTTCTGCCCATATTGTAAATCCCTGACCGGCCGTTGGGCGATTGGTTATAATATTCGAAATACTTTAACCTGTTTAAATTAGACTGATAAGCAATATTGAAAATATTATCGGCCTGAAGAAATATATCGCAGATGGTTTTTCCTTTTCTTGTTATCAGCGTTGATCCGATCCCGCCATTAATTAAGGTATAGCCTGCCGTAAAGCTTTCTGTATTGTCAAGTGCATAAAATTTGTCCTGATCGGCGAAGAGGGCAGCATCGATTTTGATATAAGGTTTATCAAAAATGCCGATAGGTTTTTGAGCGGTTGCCTTGATTTCGGTTCTCACCTGCAAAGGCGGAATAAAAGGTAGATATCTGACCTCATCACCATACTGATCCAATAGTTCCCGGTTTTGATTCAATCCTACGGTATAAGCTAAACTATTATTGAAACTTAGCCATTTTAAAGCGTTGGGATGCAGATTGATAGAAATTTCCGCACCGTATAGCCTGGCTTTTGATTGCTGGTATTGATAGGTGAGGTTTCCCGGAACAATAACCACCTGATTCCCATTGGCATCGGTTAAGCGCGATTGATAAATGTAGTTGTGGATCTGGTTATTAAACAGTTCCAGGCTGATATCGGCATCTTTCAAATAGGCGATCATGCCAAGATCTTGCTGAAGGTTAAATTCTGGTTTAAATGTCCTGTTCCCTAAATATACAATGTGCGCACCCGGATCCAGTCCGTTGGAACCGATTTCTGTAATGTTTGGAGCCCGGTACCCCCTGGCAATGTTGGCCTTGATCAAAAACCTTTCTGAAATATTGTAAGTTAAACCCAGACTGCCAGATAAACCATAATAATTTTTAGTAAAAGATGGAAATTGCAGTTTTCCAGTTAGGTCGCCAGCACTTACCCGTTTATCAAAACACGTTAGCACATTAGTACCCACATAAAAATCATCCCAACTGATGTTTCTCCTGTCGATCCTGATCCCTCCCGAAACATCTACCTTTCCCATTGATTTTTTTGCAAAATAGAATGCACCAATATCAAAGAGTTTATAATCCGGGATTGGAAAATCGGTAGCATCCTTACTCTTGTTAACCTGGTACATGCCATTTAGTCCAACTGTACTTTCGATACCTGCAAAATCGGGCAGGTTGTACTTAAGATCATAATTAAAAGTGTTCAATACCACGTAAAGCCCGGGCTGATTTGGCCTTGTAGGGTGATTATATTCTCTTCTTACACTCTGTTGGCCGCCAACCAATACATTTAAATCACTGGTTCCGAATTTGAACTGACTCGTGTTATAAAAACGGAAGTGTTGAATGTGTTGATGTAAAGGGTTAATGATATAGGTATTCAGATCGCGTTCTGCTACAAGAGGCCTGTTTTTGATATCGTCCCCTTCATCCAACACCTGCCTGGTAAATCTTCTTGATAAAGAATCTCTACTACCATCTGGGATTTCCATTACATTATCATAATAGGTAACGGCTGTTTTAGAAAAACCCCAGCTTTTATCTAACCTGGCACTGGCAGATAGATTGTACTCTCTAAAAGCGGTTCCATACACCAATCCATCAATCTTATTCCGGTAATTATGTGCCATTTTTCCGGTAGCCCTAAAGGTATATTTCCAATCATTTTTGACGTAAGCCAGTCCTACTGACGAACCGATCATTCCATTATTGCTTTGATAATTTGCGGTAAGATCGCCTTTTAACTTCCCGTTTTCAAAACCAGGCGTATAGGGGATCATATTAATTACACCAGCCAATGCATCGGACCCATAGGTTAAACTGGCCGGACCTTTTACCACCTCTACCCTGGTAATGGCGTATTCATCTACCTCAATTCCATGTTCGTCGCCCCACTGCTGTCCCTCCTGCCTCAAACCATCGTACAAAGTTAGCACGCGATTGTAGCCTAAGCCCCTGATAAATGGTTTAGAAACGTTTGGACCGGTAGTAACTGCTGTAATACCAGGAACGCCTTTCACGATAGCATCTATTAAATTGGTATTTACGTTTTGGTCCATTGTTTTTCTGGAAAGTACGGCAATGGGTACCGGGCTTTTCCGTAATTGTGTGGCCCGGTTTACCCCGGTAATAACCACATCGTTTAAGTTGGAAGAAAGGCTTAATAAATCGGCATTAACCGTAACAGTATCTGCTTTCAACGTTACCCTGACTACATGAGCCTGATAACCAATGCCTGAAAACACCAGATCACAAATCCCGTAAGGAATTTCCTTTAATACATAACTTCCTGAACGGTTCGATTTTGTTGAACTTTTACTACCTGAAACTTTAACGGTGATATTTTCCAGAACTTCGCCATTTGATGTGACTATACCTTTTACTATCGCATGTTGTGCAATAGCATTTAGCGATATCAATAAACAGAAAAAACTAAGGGACAGCAATTTCATAAAAAATGATTTATCTAAATATAATTTTAGACAAATCTAAATTTTAATTTAAATATATCAAATAAAATATTTAGACAATATTTTATTTCATTTTGACTTTACTGCACAAGCTTGCTACCTAGCGCAGATGTTAGCGTGCTAAGCTTAAGTCACGGCGTGACTTGTGCTTTTAAATTATTTGTTGCTGAAAGGAAGTCTGTGGGAATATATCCTTTCCTGGCGGCGTATTTCTATCTTAGAAAACCCTATTTAAATGTTCTTGTACAGTTATCATCCCAAACCTTATTTTATCATGGGTAATTGGTCATAGAAAAGTAATTGAAACTAAACATCTAAAGGATTGTTGTGCCTAAGAATTTAAAACAATACAAACTATTTAACTAAAATATATGTTGGTGATCAATAATTTCGAGGAGTACGAATCCTATCTGGGTAAAGAGCTAGGCATTTCGCAGTGGCACACTATAGACCAGGAGCAGATCAATAAATTTGCGGATGCGACTTTAGATCATCAATGGATTCACACTGATACCGAACGGGCTAAAAATGAAGGGCCATTTAAGGCAACGATTGCACATGGCTACTTAACCCTGTCTTTAATCCCCTATTTATGGAAACAGATTGCCGATGTGCGCAATATTAAAATGGAAATCAATTATGGAATTGAGCGTTTTAAATTTGGCCAGGCTGTTTTAGTGAATAGTGAAGTACAATTAAAAGCCAAACTGATGTTCATCAGTAATTTAAGAGGGATTACTAAAGTAACCATTCAGGCTACACTTGTGATTAAAGACCAGCCTAAACCAGCTTACGTGGGCGATGTGGTATTCTTATACCATTTTATATAGATGCTTGGTAGATATGAAAACCTTAAGAATTTCATTTTTTATTCTCCTGTTGATTTAACTCGACAGGCACCCATACGTTTTCATGATTGTTACATTAAGGTGGAAACAATCCGGCTGGCCAGTCGTTAATTTACAGAGAAGATCAATAAAATTAAGATATGGAAAACATCATCACCCCTGTTCAGTTAATCAACAACCATGCAAATAACGGTAATAAAGCGACTTTAAAAATCGGAAGTAAGTTTCAATGGGATCCTAAATATGCCTCCAAAGAAACACCTTCCTTTGATTCTTTTAAAAGTGAAATCGAAAATTTTTACGAATACAAACTGGTATTTGGTTATGAAGGTGCAGTTGGCCAAAGTATTTACATGGTAACCGGTGTGAAATAAATACTGCAATCAGTTCTTAACTATCATCATAACTGGCACCTGACTACTCACACTTGACCAAAACGATTAGGTCAATAAGAAGTTTAGCGTAAAGTTTAATATATAAAAAGCCCGGATATCCACCCAGGCTTTTCTTATCAACTAACCTAAACTTATAAATACTAACCAAATATTTATACTGCAAAACTAGATATCGATTATTAATCCAGTGTTAAATATTTATCATCTGTTAAGTGCGTTTGATGATTAATCGTGATCGATACTCATGGTCGGGTCTGATTATAAAAAATTGAAGAACCTCAACACTTATTTCGCAGCCCGGGTTGCCTTATCAAAAGATAATACCAGGTTCTTTTGATCAATCTGATTTAACGGCATTTCATGTACATTTTTACCAAGGCCGGTCGTAAAGTAAACATCGGCTTTAACCGTCTCCCCTTTTTCAATACCATCTTCAAATAGCGCGATCCCAAACAAACTGCTGTCTACTTTTGATGAGGCCTTAATACTCACTGTACCCAGCGCATACTTGACATTATTCTTCAGGGTAACAACGCCCTGTTTATAGGTGTAACTTACTCCTTTCAATGTTTCCAGGTAGGTTTTATTTTTACTGGTAATCGGTTGATAGGTTTGGCCGTAACCTGAAAATCCACAGGCTGCCAGCACTGAAACAAAAATGATTTTTTTCATGATCTTATCAGAACTAAATAATACTTAAATATCACAAAAAAGCTTATTATAAATCAACTAAAACAAACTTTGAACCTGATAAATGAAGGATTTTACAAATTAATGAAGAAAGGCGTAAAAATACTGATATTCAGGGCATTTAATACATTTTAACCTGAAAACGACACCTAAATGATAACACATCACTTCGTCGATTTTCACCATATATCTTTGGATAATTATATCTCTAACTGAAAATTATTTTCATCACCATAACCAGCAAGGCTGCTGTTAATGTATTTAAAAAATTAACCATATTATTGCCAATTACGCCTCTACGCTCCAGCACAGCGCCCAAGATAGAATCAGTCAGGTTTCCCGCCGTGCCGGCAATAACGATCAAACAAAAATTCATATTCCATCCGGATCCGAGCGCCTCAATACCTGCAATAACAATACTGCCTGCCACACCGATCAATGTTCCTTCCAAACTGATTACCCCATCGTTTCCACAGCGGTCAGGTCTGAAAGACATCACATTAAAGAAACGCGTTCCATAAAGCATCCCCAGTTCAGATGATAAGGTATCTGATGTGGCTGAGGCAAAAGCGGCCGCCATTGCCGCAAGCATTAAATAGTTCAGCGAAGGATAAAACAGCATCACTACAGCCGCTACACCCGCAACCCCGGCATTAGCCAGTACCTGGAGTGCGGTACGGCCGTTCCTGGTTTCGGTTATCGTAGCAGAAATCTGTTTTTTATTTCGCTGCCATGAAGTGGCAGCAGAACCCAAAATAAAAAATGTGGTCATCATCGCCAGGCCGGTGTAACCAGCCGCAAAATAAATCAAGCAAGCCAGTATAGCTCCGGCAAACGCAGCTATAAAGGTAAGTTTTTTAGTTAAGATACTGTAAGCCATACCCGCCAGAACAATAACAGGCAAAAAGATAACGCTGTTTAACATCCGTCAAATATATTCGAATTATTTGTGAAACTTAAGCTAACCAATTAGCAGATGAGCAACAACCTGCACTCTCCCTCTTTTTCCAGCGGTGCCCGGTGGATACAGGGTAAACATTGTTGATCAGGATGAGCTACGGCCAGTCTCCACAAATGGCCTACTTCCAATTTTACAGGCCTTGCACCTGTTTTAGCCTGGTAATGCAGGTCAAAATAATGTTCCGTCAAAAAGCTTTCAAATTCGTCCTCTGAACCCTCGTGCAATTCGCTAAGCTTTTGTCTGATTTCCGGCACCCAAACTTTTTGTTCAGCTTGATCGTTAGGTAAGATTTCACTCGCAGCCCCATAATAAGTACATAAAAAAGTATCAGTACCAACGGGCGAACGATCTACATGAAAAGAATATACATCTGTTGATATGAAATCGAATTCTTCATCACGCTCGTAACTTTTAATTAAATTTAGCGAAGGTGACGCACCAGCCTCTGTTAAGCGTTCAAAATCGTGCATGATCTGTGTTCTTGCGATATTTCCCGGTTCTGAAAGTTTGAGCGCCCGGAGTTCATCCATCGAAATTTCCGTAAGATTTGTTTTTAGTTTGAGTTTAGATACAATTTCTTTAAAATCGCCTGATAGGTCTCGCTGCCAGCATACCGCATTCAGGTCGCCCTTAAAAGCCGTATCCATCAGTTGAGAAAAAGTGGAGACCACTGTAACCTGCGTACTTTCAGAAAATTTGTTTTCCATTTATATTTAAATCACACAACCATTTGCTGCAAAAGTAGGGATTACGTTAAAAGACAAGGTGAAAATCACCTTATTTTTAGAAAGAATAACTGGGCAACGCATTTTAAACGTTTTGACTATTGTCCAATCTTATCAACTGATACAATATCATTATAAGATTATGATAAACCTAAAGACAGGCTTTATTAAGTTTTATACTTTATTTTCCCATAACAAGCCGGTAGGTAAATGCAGTTTTTTTATCTGTCAAATCCCATTTCGAAACTTCATCCAAAACGGCTTGCTTATGCTTCTTGCTGATATCGCGAAGGGCATTACCTACTGACTTTCTCAGATATTCGCTATCATCAGATTTGTTTGTACCGATCAGCGCAATGGCAATTTTCGGATAATCTTTAAAATAAGGACGGCCCGTCCAAATGCGAAGACCTTCGGTTACTGCTCTTTTTACATTCGGGTTAGGCGCTGAAAGCCATTTTTTAATCACTGGAATACTTTTCCCGTAACCTATAATTTTGCAATATTGGTCGAAAGCTTTTGCCAGCATTTCCTGTACCCGCCAGTTTTGATCATCTGCCACGCGTGTTTCAAGGAGCGAAAGTGCTTCCGGGTGGGTTGGCGAGAGTATTCCTAACATATAGGTGGCCAGCATCCTTACCTGATAACTATCATCGGCTAAAAACTGAAGCGCAAGGTCGTAATGCGATTCATCCTGAATTGCAAAAATCTGGTCGCCGGCATCGATAATGTGCCTGAATCCATGTTCGATTTGCTTGATATGGTCAATGATTAACGGTATCATTCCTCAAGGCATAGGTTATTATTGTACTGCTTGTCCGTCCCTGGCCGGTGTATCCGATATTCTAACCTGAGATCTATTACTCAAATATACGATCTTAAATACATCCCTGGTCAATTTTTGGGTCAAAAATCAACCCATTCCGTAATAGAAAAAATGAGCCTAACAGTAAAACGGGCTCAACTTCAAAGGTATGCCTAATATGCTGCCTATAATAAAGTCCGGTTCGAAGCCTTATCAATAGCTTTATTATGATCGATCAACAGACAATCATCTATTCAAAATATTTATAAACGTTTAGTTTACCACAGCGTTCACCCTGGCTACAAAATCATCGATACTGAAAGGTTTCGCAATAAAATCGTCTGGATAGCATTTTCTGTTAACCTCTGCTACAGAGCAATGTGCAGACATCATCAGCACCGGAACACCAAGTGTACGCTGATCATTTTTTACCTCCCGGCACAAGTCGTGGCCACTGCCATCAGGCAGGCGAACATCCAAAATCACCAGGCTCGGATCAGTAAAAAGCAAATCTTTTCTAAAGCTCCGTATATCAGGATATAATTTAACCTCATAATTCTCTTCATCCAATAACAATCCTATGATCTCCCTGATATCACGATCGTCCTCTAAAACCATTATTTTCTTTTTCATCATCGTTCCCATGTGTATCAATATAACCATTTGGATGCCATTTGGTTTTATGAATTTAGAAACAATTAACCATCCGCGTAAAACATACTCATTTATTCAAGTCAGGATGGTGATTACCAATCCTGCAAAATTAATGGATTGATTTAGAGATAAGCATGATATTTCAATCAGGAAAAGGGTTCAGCCCAACACTTGTTTAATTCGAACAGGTCCCTTAATCTTTTTAACGTCTACTTCCTTACCTTTCTGGGTAATTAAAATCTTTCCATTATTGCAAAGGTCTATCGCCACCTCCATAACGGCCGCCATTTGTTCCCGCCAGTGACCGGGGAAGAGCATTCTGGCAATTTCTGATGGGCAGGTGCTTTTATCAGCCCCCCGCTGTTCAGCCACGGCCAATATGCGTTCTGCTATTTCTTTCTTTCCTTGCATCACCACTAAAACGCAAGCCATCTCCAATTGGTTTTGAAGAATGCCAGCACCAGACCAGTAAACGGTAAAACAATATGTTGCAGATACATTATCGAGATTTAAAATATACCAATTCACAGAATAAGCATTCGGCTTTAGAATTACTCAAAACTTTCAGCGTTTTATCAAGTTCTTATTGTAGCAACTTTAAAAATCCCAATGAATATCGGAATAATAGCACATCTAAAACATCCCATCCGCAAGCCATATATGGGCGGATTGGAGGCTTTCACTTACGAAATTACTAAAAGACTCATTGCCAGGGGGCATACGGTTACCTTATATGCAAGCGAACTGAGCGATCCTGACCTCAATGTTAATGTGATACTTACCGATGTAGATTACGACAGGGAAACGCTAAGCAGGTTCAGGTCTCATGAACTTAGTGAAGATTTTATATCTACACACCATGCTTATCTGGAACTGATGCAGGATATAGACGGCCGCAAACATGATGTGATCTTCAACAACAGCCTTAATTATGTTCCGCTTACCATGTCTACCATCACAACCACGCCAATGGTTACCGTACTACATACGCCTCCTATTTTTGAAATGAAGCGGGCCATGTTACAAGAACGTAAAACAGGCCGAATACGTTACGTGAGTGTTTCTAAACCCAATGCGCTTGCGTGGCAACCTTTTCTTAATCATTGTGAGGTGATTTGTAATGGTGTGGATATTTCATTATGGAAGTTTTATGCCAAACCCACTGGAAATTACGTGGTCTGGTTTGGAAGGATCCATCCTGATAAAGGCACACACATTGCTATACAAGCCGCAAAAATAGCAGGATATCCAATTAAACTGGCCGGCAGTATTGCTGATACACATTATTTTCAGACTTATGTTGAGCCGCTGCTTGGTGAGGGTGTGGAACTGCTGGGAAACTGCAGCCATGAAACACTTAATGAATTAATAGGCAATGCCAGATGCGCGCTCATTACTCCCTGCTGGGATGAACCATTTGGTCTTGTTGTGGCCGAAAGCCTTGCCTGCGGTACACCCGTAGCGGGGATCTCGCGTGGGGCACTTCCCTATCTGGTAACTGCCGGAACGGGTTGTTTAACAAGCAGCAACGATCCTGAAGAACTGGCAAACTGCATAACCAAGGCTGTTGATATGGATCGGGCAACCTGCCGACGCCAGGCAGAAGAAAACCTGGATATCGAACGGATGATCGATGCTTACGAAATATTGTTAACAGAGACCGTAAAAAGCGTAGCTTGATATGGAAATCGCTTTTTACGTTCATCACCATGGATCAGGCCATTTGATGCGGTGCCTGGCGATTGCTTCTGCACTTAAAAATTGTCACATCGCTTTTCTGGGAAGCAGGCTTGAACAGTATAGATCACTGATTCCTAACAACATAAAGCTCATTTCCCTACCGATGGATACGCCTGGCGATCAGGATCTTGACGTTGTGAATCAAAGCCCGGTCGGGCTGCATTATGCACCGCTAAATGTTAACGGACAACTGCAACGGGTAAACACAATCACCAGTTTTTTGGCCAGTAACCCTAATTTGCTGTTTATTGTAGATGTTTCGGTTGAAGTTGCTATGCTGTCGAAACTCTGCGGCGTACCCACGATTGTGGTGAGGCAGCATGGCCTGCGAGATGATTTACCACATCAAATCTGCTACCGCAATGCGATTGGATTATTAGCCCCGTTTGATGAGCGGATGTCTGGCCAGGTGCCGGAATGGATCAGCAACAAAACCTTTTACACTGGCGGGCTTAGCCGGTTTGCACCAAGTGCAGATTTGTCTGATGCCAGCAAACAGAATGTAGCCGTACTGATCGGAAGTGGTGGCACAAGTATAAACAACCATTTTCTGGAACATCTGTCTGTTCAATGCCGGCAATGGATATTCCATATTGTAGGCAATATCCACAGTTCGAAAAACATCAATAATTTACATTTCTACGGAAAGCTGGAAGATCCCCGCACTGTTCTGGCAAACTGCTGCCTTGTAATAGGCAATGCCGGCCATAACACGGTGATGGAATGTGCTTCGCTCAATAAACGTTTCATTGCCGTATCCGAAGAACGTCCGTTTAAAGAACAGGAAGAAAAAGCACGTATTATCGAAGACCTGGCTCTCGCAGTACACATCCCCGCTTCTGAGATATTCAGGGTTGATTGGGAAGAAATACTTGAAAACTCGTTAGCCAGTCGCCCCAACTGGAATGGATTAATCAGCAGTGATGCAGCTGAACGTGCTGCAGCCTATTTAATGCATACCCACCGCACCGTCTTTCAGCACAATTAAGTTAATTTAAGCGCAGTTTCAATTTCCGGGGCTGAAGGCATGCGCTTTAATTCAAGACTATCTTTAGACCATCTAATTAATCCTGCTCGTTCAAACTTGCTTAGCCAGCCCTCCATAGGCCAGATACCCCATTTTCCCTGAAAAGCCTTTGCATTGCTGATGATGTCTAAAAGATGGTTCATTGGAGGGTCGTAACTTGGATGATATTGATGGAAGGCTGTTGCGCTTATAGTAATCATCGGTATTGCTTTTGCTTTAGCGGAAAAAGCGAAGTCGGTATCTTCTGCCCCATAACCGATAAAAAGCTCATCAAATCCGCCAATTTCCTTAAAAGTGGTTTTCCTACAGCCAAAATTAAGCGACCAAAAAAGTTCATAAGGATATTGATCAATATTTTCACGGATAGGATCTGCTATGCTATATTCCATCAGACGTTCGAAAAAGTCATTTTTTTCCATCGCCTTAGCGGTTAAATATCGTACACGACCTGAAATAAGTGAATCAGCGCTGGAAAAAGCTTCAATATAAAGAGAAAGAAAATCTGGTGCCGGGATACAGTCAGCATCGAGAAATATTACGTGATCACAAGATGCTAGCGAAACCGCAGCATTTCTTGCCGCTGCCAGCGGTAGTTGATGCACGCTGTTCACCACTTGCTGTTTGACAGGAAAAGTTGAGGATGGCATTTGATAGGGTTCCTCATTCATATGTATAACTACGAGTTCAGTTGGTTTTGGTGTGCAGCGTTCCAATCCAAGAACCATATTAACGAGTGCAGTACGTCGGTTTTTAACAATCGTAACCAGTGAGATATCCATATTATAATTAACCATTACAAAGGTCAAAAAGTTTAGCAGAATCTGTTTGTAGACATTATTTAAATAGTAGAAAGGGAGTATTTTAACACACCATACCGATTTTTATCATCATCATATGATTGTCAGCATTTTGCTTATTTCGGCAAATTGCTTACCAATGTCGTATATTTGTTACATATCAAATCCAAACAGCCTATAGCAAAAAAGCCCTACTTAAATCATTTCAACTAGTTATCTATGAGAAAATATATTCTGAGCATCTTCTGCATCATTTTATCATTAAGCTTTTTCTTATTGGCTACGAGTGGTAAAAAAATCGGGCATCTAAAAACCGTTGCCAGGGTTTCAACCCCAATT
Organism: Pedobacter suwonensis; assembly: GCF_044762335.1. GTDB lineage: Bacteria > Bacteroidota > Bacteroidia > Sphingobacteriales > Sphingobacteriaceae > Pedobacter. The sequence goes on from NZ_JBIWEB010000003.1 coordinate 272,136, forward strand.
AAACCGAGTTATGATGCGTATGCAAAATCACTTTATAACCAGGTTCATTTAAAAGATTCTGGTTTGACCTACCCTGTATTTGAAAAAGCACTTACAGGATATTATAACCTTAAGGAAGCTGGTAGATTATCTGAGCATGCACTTTTAAGTATTGCAGATTTTGATCAAAAAAGCACCAGGAAAAGGCTTTATGTGTTAGACTTAAGTAAAAAGCGAATTGTATTAAATACCTGGGTGGCACATGGGCAGCGCAGTGGTGAAGATGAAACGGTAACATTTTCCAACCAAAACGATTCGTATAGCAGCAGTATCGGCTTTTACGTTACCGGTGAAGAATACGTAGGCGCCCATGGAAGATCGCTCCGCTTAGATGGTATGGATGCAGGATATAATGATAATGCGAGAATGCGTTCCATTGTCATTCATGGTGCACCATATGTAAGCCAGGGTACCATTGAGGCTTTAGGGCGTTTAGGACGCAGTCAGGGTTGTCCGGCGGTGAATCCTAAACTATCCGATCAATTGATCAGTGCAATGGGTGAAGGAAGTGTGCTTTTTATCAATAAAAGTGCAGAGAAATATGCTTCCCGTTACCTGGATGAGAAGCAGGCCGCACTGGCTGCGCTACCAGCCCTGAACAATAACACTGATCAGGGCCAGTTCCACATGGACTAAGCCTTATTCAAGTGCGTATAAAGTACAGCATCCTGACCATAAATATCATTGGCAAACATCAGCTTACCGCTATTTGAATCTTTCCAGCAGGTAAAGTAGACCAGGTATACCGCAACCTGTTTAGGAAGAGAAATGTTTTCGGCTTTTGGATCTTTGCTTTGCATTCCTTCTTTAATTTTATCGAATTTTCCGCCCGGACCAAAAAGCACCCTGGCAAGTTCCATAGGCTTTTCCAGCCTAACACAACCATGGCTTACCGCCCTCACCGCCAGGTTAAAGGCTGCTTGGGCTGGTGTATCATGCAGGTAGACACTGCTTTGGTTATTAAAAAGGAATTTGATTTTACCCAACGAATTGTCGGCGCCCGGCTGCTGCTTGAAGGTATAGGTTTTTCCTACATCAGGTGCAGACCAGTCGATAGTCTCCGTATCCTCAACCTTTTTTCCTTTATAAAAAACGTCAATATTTTTATTGCTTAAATAATAACGGTCTTGAGAGGCATACTTCACAATTTCATTACTGGCTATACTTTCAGGGATATTCCAAACCGGATTAACCTGCACACTATGGATCATACTTTTCAGTTGAGGAGTTTCCCGATTAAATGCCCGGTCTTTTTTCAGGTCGTTTTCATCATATTCAGTTAAAGAGGTTGACTGTCCGGTATTGCGCCCTTCCCCCACGCATACCTTCATGCTTAAAACCGGTTTTTGTTTTTCCATTACCTGAAGTTCAAAAGCTGGTATATTTACCCATACATACTTATCTTCCTGTTTGGCAGTGTGCCATCTCAGGCGTTCCATATTTACTTCTATAATTCGCCTCGTTTCTTCAGCAGAATGACCAGGAGCGGTAATTTTCTGACTCAGCGCAGTCTGTAGCGTTTTATAGGCTTCAGATTTGGGTTGGATACTATCTAAAAAAGCTGTGATGCTACTGGTTTGATATGGCTTTTTAAACGAAATGGAATCTGGTCGGAGTACCTTGGTGTAAAATTGTGCAAATATTTTTCTGGGGCTTACTATTCCGTATTGCATAGCCGCCGCATAATCGGTAATAGCGCCACTTGCAATCAATTCGAGATCAATAACCGCATCATAAGCTTTATCAATCGTATTTACCTCTATTTTGGAGTAAATTTTCTCTAACGCTGCGTTAAATTTAGCGGCCTGGAAGTTTTCAGCCGAAAGACCGTGTTCTTCTGCCGCACTAATTTTTTTCGCTGCATTTTTTAATCCACTGTCGGGAAGAAATTTAGCTATTAAAACCGGTTGGTAATCTGCCTGCTCGTAAATTTGCTCCGTAAATTTTGGGTTCGACATCGATTTCCCTCTTTTGCTTAATGCCGCTTTCAATTTATCGTTCAACACCTCAGCATCAAGGTCTTTATACAATTTAATACCGGTAATTTTGGTTAGTTCGGCACCAGTTTTTGATTTAGGCTTGTTACAGGCCTCCATTAGTATCAAACATGGTAAAAGCATCAATAGGCTTCTCAAAAGTTTAGGTACTTGTTTATTTTTCATGCTCATATAATTGGTTTTTCGTCAAATTGTTTTTACAAACCACATAATCACCTGTTAATTAATGATTTATTTTTTCAAGAAATTAAGATTAAGAGGTTTACAAAAGCGCGGCATTCCACTTCTGATAAAATGTATTTAAAAAAATTAAAGTTGTGACTTGAATTGTTCACGTTGAGCCAGGCCCATAATAAGCTTAATGAAATATCAAAACCTCTTAAAACATTTCAAAAAAATTTGCTCCAAGCGACCATTGACAGCCCCAACAAAAGAATCGTCATCTCCGTAGCAACGCGAAGTGGAAAGATCTTTGGATTAAGTTGACCGAAATCAAATTAAAAGATCTCTCTACTGAGGTAGAGATGACGATCATATCATTTACATTAATGTTTATGCAATAATTTATCCCTCAGGATGAGCGTTGATCGATTAAGGATGCCCGCTTCCACCAGCTGCACCGTAAATCTGTCCGGTTGCGTAACTTGCGCTATCATCTGCCAATTGCACATAAATTGATGCCAACTCTGCTGGCTGGCCTGGCCGCGCCAAAGGCGTTTGTTCGCCAAACTTTTCAATTGCATCCTGTGGTTGGCCGCCACTGGTTTGCAGCGGAGTCCATACGGGGCCCGGTGCCACGCCATTTACACGAATGCCTTTAGGACCAAGTTGTTTTGATAACGATTTTACGAAAGCCACATTGGCTGCTTTGGTCTGTGCGTAGTCAAAGAGGTTTTCTGAAGGGTCGTATGCCTGTACTGAACTGGTTGATATAATCACCGATCCAGGTTTTAAGTGTGGTAATGCAGCTTTGGTAATCCAGAACGGGGCGTAAATATTCGTTTTCATCGTGGCATCAAATTGCTCTTCACTTAATTCAGAAAGTGAGTCAACCGCCTGTTGTTTACCAGCATTATTTACCAATATATCCAGGCCGCCCAGTTTTTCTACCGCATCATTGACCAATTGCTTGCAAAATTCGCTGCTGGTAATATCACCAGGGATAGCGTATGCATTTTGCCCTGCATCGGTAATAAGCTGAACTACTTCATCGGCATCAGTCTGCTCTTCAGGCAGGTAATTGATTACCACATCAGCACCTTCACGTGCATACGCTATGGCTGCTGCCCGGCCAATACCGGAATCTCCGCCTGTGATTAAAGCTTTTCTGCCCTTCAACCTGCCGGAACCTCGGTAACTTTCCTCACCATGATCTGGCTGAGGGCTCATTTTACTGGCCAGCCCGGGAGGTTGCTGTGGCTGGCGCTGAAAGGGAGGTTTAGGATATTGCTCCAACGGATTCTTTAATGTTGTATTTTGTTCATTTTTCATAGTAAAATATTTTGATGTTTGCTTAAAGCAACAAGGCTAAAATGGCCTTTGTTCAAATTATTTTCATTTAAATTCATTAATCCTGTGAAGAATGGACTTAACAGTTACCACTGTAAACGTTTTCCTGCCCGATAATAATCTGCGCCATCGGATTTTTAGCGAACTGCCCGGCATGATCCCTGTTGTTGTTCAGGTAGCGGTAAAAAAAGCCTGGTAACCTGCTTAATTTGATAATCAAGATGTTGTTTTTGCCATATCAGAGTATTGGATTTTAACACTCGTTTCCTATAGTTCTGCTCAATACCTAACCGTGCTTGTTTGTACATGAAAACAAAATACAAAAAGCCAATAACTGCATTTTAACGATCAATCAATTGATATTACTTATCCTTTTTGAACGGAGGAGCTAAAAAGTTAAAAATAAGCCTGTTCAAGTAATCTGGTCGCTCAAATGGCACATAATGTGTGGCATTCGGCACGATTTCCAGCTGGGATTTAGCTATACTGGCTGCAATGAGCTTAGTATGCTCGGCTTTAATTACATCGTTACTTCCAGCGACAACTAATACAGGGTTTTGGATTTGCTGCAATTGTTCAGGAGTCATGTTAGGTTGCGCCAACATTAGCTGAATCAATCTGGGGTTTTGGCTTGGGGCTTTCGCCAGCAATTGATGTTTAAAAGAGGCCATCAAACTATCCGAAATACCAGACGGATAAAGGTTGGCACCTATGGTTACAATTTTGCTGACCATATCCGGATGTGCCAGATTAAAACTTAATGCGGTATTCCCTCCGTCGCTCCAGCCAATGATATTCACTTTTTTCAAATCCAACGCGATAAGCACTTTGTATAAATCGTTAGCAAATTTGTCATAACTATATGGCTCTTCAGATAAATCAGTACTTCTTCCCTGGCTTCTGGTATCAATGGCGATAACCCTGCAGTGCTTTGCAAAAAAGGGTATTTGACGATAAAAATCTGCTATGCTTCCATTATTTCCATGTAAAAGTATCAACGGTTCTCCTTTACCATACTGTTCAGTGTAAATTCTTGCATCGCCAAGATCAATATAACTACCTCTCTTATTCCTTCCGTAGCCGCTTTTAATGGATTCCCGCTTGTGCTGATAGTAATCTGCTAACATCGCGATCTCCGGACTGTTATCAGCCAATGAATTTTCCTGCGGCTTTAGGTTTTCCCCTCCTTTCTGGTATCGGATATCAAGATTAGCAATAAACGTTCCCGCACTGTTTTCCCAGTTTCCCTGTTTTTGATATCGGAAAAGAAGATCCTTAGCCAGGGTCTTTTTTGCTGAAACCCCAAAAATAAAATTTCCACTACTGTCTGGCACATAATCAACAAGCTGCAGGGTTACGGCAATCTGATCCAAACCGTCAAAATTCAGATGATGTGGTGCAAGATCTATTTTTTGCCAGCCTAAAGAAGTAGTCCGATAGGTAATAAGTTTTCTTAAAAGATTGCTGTCTGGTAAATTATTTTTTACCGCATATAGATTAAACTTTAAGGTAATAGAAGCGTATTTTGAGCTGGGGATAATGTAAAAATTATAAGCTTTAAGTACAGTCTGATGATAGATCTCAAAAATATTTCCCTGTTCAATACTTGGAACATTTTTGTCAAACATTCTGGAAAAAGTTATCATCGGTCTGGATCGCTGCCCTATAAGCTGCTCCTTCATTTTGTTCCCTTTTATAACCACTTCAGCCATATCAAAAACCTTTTCTTTAAGGGTAACCAACATTCCGGGTTTGAATTCTGAACGCCCAACTTGCTGGTCATTAAAACCAACGGCGCTGAAGATTACAGGACTTTGTGATAAGCTATCCGGGATAACCAGTTTAAACATACCGTAGCCACTGGCTACAGTACCGACTTTACTATTTTTAATACCTATTGAGCAATGCGGAACGGGTTGCCGGTTGGAATCTCTTACAACACCGGTCAATATGTATTGTGCGTTTGCATTAATGAAGATAAACAGCGCTAGCAACGTAAAATATAGTTTTTTAAAAAGATGTATTATTATTTCCATATTAACGAGATGATTAAACCAATCAGATTGGTTGCATCAATACACCCAAAAAATAACTTTACCCGATGGATTCCACAACATTTACTTATACTGATCAACAATACCAGCATAAAGCTTTTGATCTAAATTTCTAATATCTTTGTTTTATTCTGGCTATGGCAAAAAAAGCACAAGACATCCCGGTTAACGTTTTACCAAATGGCACCAGCCGGGGCATCATGATGTTAAGAAAAATACTTTGATGGGTTTCCTGACAATGAGCAGGTTAGCAGGCCCCATCGTGATGATGGCTATACCTTTATATTGCAGGAAAACGGAATCACCAATATTGAGATAGATTTTCAAATCTGCAGCATTCAGGCTCCTGCAATCATCTACCTCCATCCGAGTCAGGTTCACCGACTCATCGCATTTGAAAAAGCCGAACTCAGTACCTGGATTATTGCGGAGGAAAACCTCCATCCTAAGTACCTAAGGATGTTAAACGAGCTGATGCCGGCAAGTGCTTTGGCACTGAGCAATGAAACACTTGCCATTTTTTTGCAGGTGGCTAGTCTATCTCATAACCTTTACACAAAACCTGACGAAAACTTATATCGTTCCACACTGATAGAGATCATTAATAGCCTGGCCGCACTCACCAGTTCACTATATCAGGCCCAATCCAGCCTTACTGAAAACCGCACCAGGTTTAATATCGTAGCCAGAGCCTTCAGAAAGGAATTAGACCTTCGTTACAAAACCGTAAAGCGTCCGGCATTGTATGCAGATTTCCTGAACATCTCTGTCTCATATCTCAATGAATGTGTAAAGACTGCTACAGGGCAATCGCTTTCAAACAATATCCAACAACGCGTAATGTTGGAAGCTAAAAGGCTTCTTTATCATTCAGACAAATCAGTAAAAGAAATCGCAATTGAACTTGGTTATGATGATTATTCCTATTTCATAAGGCTGTTCGTAAAAGTAACCGGATCAAAACCGTTATACTTCCGGAATAAAAACCGCGGATAGTCCTATACTTACGCCGTATAGACATTCTTTAAACGCATTACATGACGTTCCTTTGTGCTATTAAACAAGCCATATGGAAACTTCAAAAAAAATAAATTTAATAAACGGAATTGATATCGCTATTGTTGGTGGAGGACCTGGCGGACTCGCCCTTGCGCGATTATTACAGCTTAAAGGTGCTCACGTGAATGTATACGAAAGAGATCTTAATCAAAAGGCACGCGTACAGGGTGCAATTGTGGACCTGCACTATCATTCAGGACTGAAAGTGCTTGAAGCAGCGGGACTGATGGATGCTTTTAAGGCCCGATATATGCGCGGGGCAGACAGTTTCAGGTTAGTAGATGAAAATGCGAATGTTTTAGCGGATGATTATTTTCAAAGTGGCCGATATACGTTCGGCGATGAACATTTTCGTCCCGAAATTGACAGGGGTGCCCTTAGGGATATCCTGATCGATTCGTTACTACCGGGTACGGTGGTCTGGGACAGTCAGCTGATTCACCTGTCTCTCAGTAACGAGCGATGGGAAATGCAGTTCAAAAATGGCACTCATGCCAGCTCGGATCTGGTTATCGGCTGTGACGGGCATCGCTCCGGCGTCAGGGAATACCTAACAGATATCCAGTCAGTGTATTCGGGTGCCAGCATCATTCAGGGAGAGATTGATGCCCCACAAACAGCTTGTTCTGAACTGTACTCCATGATCAACAATGGAAGCCTTATGGCAGCAGGACAGGGAAAGATGCTGATGGTACAGCCAAGGGGCGACGGTGGCCTGACCTTTTATGCAGCATCAATGTACCCGGAAAACTGGGAAAAAGTTAGTGGTATAGATTTCCGTATTTCAAGGGAAGTAAGTGATTATCTCAATAATTTTTATGATGGCTGGCATCTGGCATTTCATACAATGTTCAGTGCCTGCACACATTTTACCTACCGGCCACTTCATTATCATCCGTTAACACTACGCTGGCAAACCAAACCCAACATTACGGTTTTGGGAGATGCCGCTCATCTGATGCCGCCAAACGGCGAGGGTGTAAATCTGGCGATGCTGGATGCGCTTGACCTAAGCGAGTGCCTGACTAACGGCACTTATCAAAATATCGAATATGCGTTAAGGGCTTATGAAGATAGGATGTTTGCAAGAGCTTCTCCTATCTGTGAAGAGACCGTAGAAGGGATTGAGGATTTCGCTTCACCAAACAAAGAAGCCATCCAAAAACTTATACAGGTTTTCGGTAATGATGGAAATGTTTGAAATAATACGCGGTAGAATTGCAGCATTTTATTTATGAATAACTGCTTTTTTCTTATACCGCTTAAAATGACATTTAAGTATGTTAATCACCCAGAAGTGAACCCGAAATTTAAAAATTTCGGGTTCACGTGATGTAGAATTTAAATGGGAGTAACTTCAGGTAATTTATCGTTGGATGCCGTCTCATTCAACAGATCGATAAGTGCCTTAGCCGTTGGGCCGGCCGATAATGGATTTTGACCGGTAACGAGCAAGCCGTCCTTTTCCACATGCGATAAAAATGGCACAAGAGCTGTTTTTACTTCAGCACCGAGTTCTTCCAGTTTAGTTTGAAGCAGATAAGGTACATTGCCACTTCTGCCCACCAAAGTTTCTTCGGTATTGCTGAAAGCTGAAACGATTTTTCCCTTTAAAAAACCCGGACGTTGTCTTTCTGCACTGATCAATGCCGCCGGCCCATGACATACCGCAGCAACCGGTTTACCAGCATCCAGGAAATCAAGGATTAAAATTCCGCTGTTATTGTCTTGTGCAAGATCCCATATTGGGCCATGGCCTCCGGGATAGAACACCGCATCGTAATCGTCAGACCTGATCTGATCTAAAACCTGGGTGTGCGAAAAGGCTGCTTTCGCTGCCTCATCGTCATTGTACCTACGGTTAGCGCCGGTTACATGTTCAGTTAATTCACTCATCGGATCTACGGGAGGCCTCCCTCCTTTTGGACTGGCTAAATTTACCTGATAACCTGCATCTATAAACTCATAATAGGGATCTGTGAACTCACCTAACCAAACACCTGTTTTTCCATCAGTATTTTCCATCCCGCTATGTGATGTTAATACCATCAATATCTTCTTCATAAAAGCCTTATTTAATATCATCGGGTTCTAGTTCATTTCCTTCTTCATCAACACGCTGGTGTTCGTTCCAGTTTGAATCCTGGTCGGTTTTATCCTGCTGCTTCACATTTTCCTCCTGTGTTTGCAATTCCTTTTCTTTAGGGTCTACCATAACAATGATTTTAGTTTAAATAACAACAGCGCCGGACATAAATAGTTCAGTAAAATGAATAATATGCGTAAATTCCAGGTTGCTTAACCCATAGCCTGTTATTTATAATTGATTAAAAATTAATAACCTATATTTATCGTAAGAGACTTATCATGATCAAAAAAGAAATTTTAACAGACAGGCTGATATTGCGTGAACTGGAGACACATGACCATTCGTTTATCTTTCAGCTGGTTAATTCTGCAGGCTGGCTGGAATTTATTGGCGACAGGAAGATAAAGACAGATGAAGATGCGCTGGCCTATGTTGAAAAGATCATAGCTAATCCCTTAGTCAAATATTGGATAGTGAAACCGAAGGCAAATGATCTGCCGCTGGGAATTATCACACTTATTAAAAGAGACGATCTGGAATATTATGATATTGGCTTTGCTTTTTTAACGGGCCATACAGAAGTAGGATATGCCTATGAAGCTACAAGCGCCGTACTTGATATGCTCCCTGATTCGATTCTGACAGATAAAATACTGGCCATTACAACAGATCGAAACAGCCGCTCAGTAAAGCTACTGGAAAAATTGAAATTTAAATACGAGCGCCAGGTGGATATTGCAGGAAAAACAATGTTGCAATATGCTTTAAGCACAGATGAGATACAGATCGGCAAAATTACCCGTTCATTTTTTAAACTATTTGATAATACTTTGAATGAACCTGATTTTGAACCGGTTTACCAGCTATGCACTACTTCTGCAAGCATCATCAGAAAATCTGCTATCCATGCAGATGTTTACGGGCTGGAATCTTTTATTGAACCACGAAGAAAAATATTAACAGATGGTACATTACAACAATTCACAGAATTCGAAACAGATGAAGAAACCAGGATTATCGGAAATATCGCACAGCGGTACTCAAAATACCGGAAACAAGGCATGCTAAACGGCGTTTATTTTGAGGGCCGCGGGCATAAGTTCTTTCATTTTATGAAAGAGGCAGGCGAATGGAAAATTGCACACGTTATCTGGGAGGATGAAGTTTAAATCTAAATAAGAAAGTGATAAATGTATCCAATTTCCAAAACCAGTGCCAGCTACTTTTGAGCCTGACCTGAAGGTATCGGATATTGATGATTTTAAATCATTGCGTTTTCCTGATCAGTAAGTGATAAATGGCCAGGCAACCCGGAATCATCGGAAGAATTGCGGTCCACATGCCCGGAAAGTAGTACTGCCCGGTGGTTTTAACATAAAAATTGGGCATCATCGGGATTGTGGCACCTTTAATTGATGCTGTTAATGAATGCGGATCATTTGGAAGCAGCTCAGGGGCAATAAGCGGAAAAATAAAATGGGTAAATTCTGCTACACCCGGACCGATAAATATAAACCAGGCTACAAATCCTGCAATCGGGACTTTATAACACAGTCCAAGTGAAGTAAGGGTATAAATAACCGGACCGATTAGCGCAAACACCATCAAAAAACTCTTTTCGCTCCATGGAATACCAAATAGCCTGCTCATGGCTGGCGCAAAGCCCATGAGGTATTCCTCAACAATGTGAATCTGTAAAGCAGCAACGGTAAGGATAAAAAGCGGTAGGATAATGTTGGGTTCTACCGGTTTTTTCAGATACGTAAAATACCAGCAGCACAGGCCAACAAGTGCCGAGCCTCCTACAATGATAACAGGTGGAAGCCCGATAGAAAGATATCCTATAATGGGTGCTACAACCGTAAACGTACAGGCTGCCATAACGCTTAACTTCTGGGATGATGATAACGGATTTTTCATAACAGATGAATTTTAACCCGAAAGTACAACCCTGTCACGCCCCTGCATTTATCATATGATAAAAACTATTTCATAGCCCTGATTCTGCTTAACGATACCTGTGTAATACCGAGGTAAGAAGCCAGATCGGCCAGACTGATGCGTTGCAAAAGTGGTCCGTGTGCTTGCAGAAACTTATGGTAAGCGATCTGAGCTTTTTCTTCAAGGGTACCGCCAATTCTTTCCATCATATTTACCGCAGCAAGTGCGAGAAGTTTCCGGTAAAAGGTTTCCATGGAATGATACCGCTTGCAAAGCATTTCCAGGTCATCGTAATTGAGACAGGTAATCTCAGTATCTTCAAGCGCTTGTACAGCATAGGCAGAAGGCCGCTGAGCTAAAAAACTGTCAATAACCGTAAACATACTTCCTTCCGCGAAAAAGCGCATAATAAATTCCCGGGTATCGGTATAAAAGAAAGTTTTAATCAAGCCACTGTCTATAAAATAGATCCGCTTACATACCGCCCCGGTTTCGAGGATCAGCTCTCCTTTACGATATTTCTTTTGATAAAGTTTTGATCGCATACTTTCGTTTGCTTCGCTTTCAAGAGGGGAAAGTGATGAGACAAAAGCTAAAAAGTTAGTTGCATCGGCAAAGTGATCGGTGATCATGACCACAAATTACAAAAATAGCGGTAAAATTTGGCTCAACATTATATTTAAATCTGCGTGAAAGGAAATAACCGGTTTGATCTGATGGGAGTAATAATGATAACCTTTGTAATAAAAAAAGCTGCGGGAAACCTCCGTTATCCCACAGCCGTCATCAACAAACTAATTTTTTTTTATTTCTCCCCTATTACTTCCCCGCAGGTTAGCATATTTTTTGGGTAATAAGGATTTTCGATTTTCTTGTCGTTACTTAACCAGGTCACACCAGTCATTGGGCATTTCTGCTGGTAAACGGTTGTATTTTCTGGTTTCAACTTATCAATGATTACCCAAAGCTGTTCAGATAACTTTTCCATAATTTTTCGCTGCTCATCCAACGACGAAGACGCAGCGATTTGATCAGCCAATGCTTTAATGCTTATACGGGTAGTTGTGGCCACGTTCATTTGCTGCAAAGTGAGCTTTTTAAATTTGAATTGACCAAGTGCTGCTGAAAATTCAGTAGAGGAAATAGCCGTTTTTTTGGCGTCGGAAATCACCAGGCCATTCTTCATTCCCATATAACTGCTGATAATGGCTTTTTTTTGCGTTTCTCTTTGCTTCACCAATTCAGGTACTACTTCCTGCGAAGACGTTTTTACTTGTGCTTTTACGGTAAAAACCAAGCCACTTACAGCCATAACTGCTGCCAATATATACTTTTTCATACTATGGGTTTAAAGTTGTTTTTTTCATAATTTTGTCTATTTCCCGTTGCATATCTGCCAGGTGTATGGCTTCAATTCCTGTTGTTTGAGGTATTAAGGCGTTTACTTTTTTTCTGATGGCCTGGATATGAGCAATGGCTTCAAGCCTCACATCACTACGCTGTGCACTATTCATCATCTTACCATCTGCCACATCTTTTGGATTAATTAACATGCCGACTTTTTCCAGGTAAGAACGTTGTAAACTCCTCAAATACGAATCCTGTAAAGGATTATTAGATTCCTTTTTCCATACCAAAGGCAGCAGATCATTTAGAAACTCGCTTACCGGATAAGGATCTTTTGCATTTAAAGCTTTCTGACTCAGGTTGAACAATAAACCCTGACTTAAGAAAATATTCAACATCTGCGTTTGCTGATCGGAAATATCTTCCATAGGCTTCAGGTTGATATAATCGGAAATTTCTTTCGGATATAACCATAGTGGAGCGTCGAATACCTGGCGACCAACATAGTCAACCGCATTTTTAACCTTTTGCTTTGGGATTTCTGCATAGACCACACCTTTTTCATCCACGCTTCTTTTGGTTACGTATCGGTTGCCCACGCTTTTGAGCACATGGTAAAGGTAGCGGCTATACTGGGCAACAACTCCTTTGTGCAATTCCGCTAAATTATCATATTGATCGCCAGACTCATAAGTCCACTGCTTCAGATTAGCAACCACGCGTTTAAGGTTTTTTATCCCGTAATCACTGGCAGCAACAGCATCATCACCTAAATCTTCTGCCTGGCTCCTCGGGTCTTCATCCTTACCTTCACCACCAAACCATAATCTCGGGTTTTTAGTCAGCGTATCGGTCGTCATTTTACTAAGTAGTTTTTCTTCGGCAAATTCATCCTTTTCGCGATCGAAATAGCGATAGCCCCAGTTGATTGCCCATTCGTCATATGCGCCAATTCTCGGATAAATGCCTTTAGGCCCAATATGGTCTTCAGGCTGCGCTACATAGTTAAAACGTGCATAATCCATTATGGAAACCGTATGTCCGTTTTTCTCTACCCAGGCCTTATCGCGTAATTTTTCAACCGGCGTTTGGCTACTGGCGCCCATGTTATGCCGAAGTCCCAAAGTATGCCCCAGCTCGTGCGAAGAAACAAAACGGATCAATTGTCCCATAAGCTCATCATCAAACTGCATTTTCTGTGCCCTTTTATCCAGCGGACCAGCTTGTATCATGTACCAGTTGTGTACCAGTTTCATCACGTTATGATACCAGCCAACATGGCTCTCCATAATCTCGCCGCTACGTGGATCGCTGATCCGTGGTCCGTAAGCATTTGGCGTTTCCGAAGCATAGTAACGGATGACCGAGAAACGGGCATCTTCCAGGCTCATGGTCGTATCCGCTTCGGGCCATTCTTTACCTATAATGGCGTTTTTAAAACCAGCCTGCTCAAACGCTTTCTGCCAATCATTTATTCCTGCAATAAGATAAGGGCGCCATTTTTTTGGCGTAGCCGGATCAATGTAATAAACGATTTGCTTTTTAGGTTCAACCAGAATCCCTTTTTTGTATTTTGCCACATCTTGCTTTTTAGGCTCTAAACGGTAGCGCTGTACAATATATTTGGTTTGTGTACGCTGGTAATCTTCATCAAAAAGAATGTATTTATTAGCAAAAAAGCCAACTCTTTCATCAAAAAGACGCTTACGCATGGGCACTTTCGGCAATAGAATAATCGAAGTATTTAACCTTAAAGTAGTAGCTCCGGTAATTGCACCAACCGTAAAACCCGGACCAGAGGTTGCATAGGTTTTGGTGGTTTTGATTTCGGTGTTTATCGGATAACAGGAAATACGTTCAATAAAAGAGCGGTCATCAGCTAAAGCGCTAAGTTTCTTTGCCGATTTTTCTTCAGCCGGGATAGCTACTACGGCAACATCCTTCTTAAAGAAGTCGGTTACATCAATAACATAGTTTCCTGTTAATGGATTTTTAGCTTTGATATCGAAACTGGCAATAATCGGGCTTTCCTGCGACTGCATTACCGCCTGAAAAATCGGACCTTCGGTAGTTTTACTTTCCTGGCGATAAACAACCCCTTTTAAAAAGAGGTTGTTATTGTTTCCTTTCTGAAAAAATAGGGTTTGCTCATTTACTTTCTCACCACCGAAACTTCCATAACCTTGCGGCGTAGTCACGTACCGGGTTACCGCCAGCAGGTATCTGCCAAGCAAAGTGTCTGGCACTTCGAAATACCATTTTTGATCTACCTGGCGAACATTAAAAAGCCCATTCTGGGCTATAGCGGTAGAAGGAATAACTTTGGTGTAATCCATCGGTGCTTTTTTGGCAGCACTATCAGGTTTAACTACAGGTTTTTGACCAAATGCAGTAAGGGAGAGCGTACATGCGATCGGAAATAGGACTGATTTAAAATTCATCTTAGAACGGAAGGGTTTCGTTAGTATTCAATCTTAGATTTGGATTAAGTTTCATTGCACCTGATGGAAAAGGAATAATATATAATCTGGAGTTAGGACTTAATGAGTAAGTTACCTGAGGAACAGTCTTGTTCACAATGGGAAAAGTATGTGTAACTGTTTTAGCATAATCGGGTTCATTATTTAATCGTTTCAAATCAAAGAAGCGATGGAAACCAAGCAGTAATTCCTTTCTTCTTTCCGTAATAATGATATTCATGGTTTCCTTTACGGTAGTAGGAACCGGCAAGGTAACAGTGCCACTCAATATTCTTTTAGCACGCAGCTGATTGATAATAGCCATGGCTTCATTTAGATTCCCTTCACGGGCCAAACACTCAGCAAGCATAAGATATACCTCCGTTGTTTTCATACCTACGGTTGGGTAAAAGAATTTGGTGTAGTTTACGCTAAAATAGGCTGTTCCTGCACCGGCATCCATTAAAGATGTACTTGTTGTGTTCATGAACAGATTAAACCGGGCATCGTTTGTACCAAAAAGTTTAACCAATTCGGGACTCAAAATACAGGTGTACGCAAAACTCATTTCAGTATACCCGGTCATATACTGGAAACTAAGCACTTCCGGATTTTCACCCGCTAATACAGGCACAGCATTTGGTCCGCCCAATTTGTTATAGGCAACTAAATCGTAAATGGCATTATTATAACTCAACGATTTTTGTGCGGCTTCTTTGGCCAAAGCAAACTCATGCTTAAACATATGAATTTTTGCCTTTAATCCCCACGCAAAGGCTAGAGATGGGTGATAAGGATCAACAGGTACTTTTTGGAGGTACGGAAGTGCATCGTCGATATCCTTCTGTATAAAATCGTAAACTTGTGCTACCGTAGACTTCGCTGGCTTTGCTTCAAGATCATACTTATCCATGATGCAGATACCACCATCCGTTGCCGCCGTAGCCGGGTCGTAAGCTTTAGCA
The DNA here is from genome assembly GCF_044762335.1 of Pedobacter suwonensis. Taxonomy (GTDB): domain Bacteria; phylum Bacteroidota; class Bacteroidia; order Sphingobacteriales; family Sphingobacteriaceae; genus Pedobacter. The sequence continues at coordinate 287,595 of NZ_JBIWEB010000003.1, forward strand.
TAAACGTTGACCAGCATAAAATGATCAAAGGCCCTGTACACCTTCGCTTCTGCTTTTGCTAGTTGTTTAATGTTATCATCACCCTTACTTCCATCTACAAGTGAGATAATCGTGTTCCATCTGTTGATATAAGCGTAAGTTTGACTATAGAAAGATGATGCCGTCAATAAATTTGTGCGGGCATCGGTATCATCAAAGGTAAAGTTGATAATGTCAATGTTTTTTATCTGACCAATCACATATGACTCGCGAATCCACTGATCGTCAACCAGGTATTGAAAGTTATTGATTGGATAAGCCCTGTTTGGAAGTGATACCAGTTTGTAAAAATCATCAGCGGTTTCAACCACGATCGAACCGGTCGGTATAACGTCGGTATATTTTTTACAGCCTCCTACCATAACTACCAGTAAAAGAGCCATGATGTATGAATATTTTTTCATCTTTTGATTAAAAAGTTACGTTAAGACCAAGAATGAATGTTTTAGGAATTTGTAAAGACCTGGTTCCGGAATTAGGCGAATAGGTTTCCGGATCAATATCATCGCCAGCTGCACTCCAGTACCATAAATTGTTGACCTGGCCTGATATTCGAACATTATTTAAATGAATTAAACGACTGATTTGTCGAGGTAAATTATAAGAGACAACAATGTTTCTTAGTTTGATGTAAGATGCGTCCAGTACCTGAACATCTGAATATCGCCACAGGCGACTTAATGTACTAGCGTAATTGGCGGCAGAGGTAGCATAATCTACAAATAGACGAGGTAATTCACTCGTTGTTGTACCCGTCCATCTTTGGGTAATATCTTGGTCGTACACCGTGGTTGATGACAGATCGGTTACATCTTTTCTTAATTTATTACCACCTGAGAATACCAACATCGCACTTAACTCGAAATTTTTGTAGCTAATTTTTTGACTGAATGAACCTGAATACAAAGGTGTCAACGAACCCATATTCACAATGGCATTTCTGTTTGTAATATCTTTAACTGCTGTAGGAACTCCGGCTGAATTGAATGTTACATTAGCGTTACCATTTTCATCTAAAAAGTATGGGTAACCGTTTGTCATGCCTCCATATTGATAGGCGTAGAGCGAATTAAATTGCTGTCCTACAAAAAAGTAATCTGTTGGTGAACCAATATACGAGTAGGCATTCTGTGCAGCTGTGTTGACTGCCATCACTTTGTTTCTATTATATCCGATTACAAACTGAGAACTTAATAACAGATCACCTGATTTATACCAGTCACCAATTAAATTTAATTCTATCCCTCTGTTTCTTAATGCACCATTGTTAAGCACTCTAGATAAAGCACCAACTGTAGGATCTAATTCTGTACTCACCAATAAATCGCTGCTGTATTTGTTATACAAATCTAAACTACCACGTAAACTGTTATTTAGCATGGAAAAATCTATACCGAAATTGGTAGAGGCAACCTTTTCCCAGCGCAATTTTGGATTAGGAAGTGCAGAAATATTGGTGTACTGCAGTGATGGGAACAAGCCATCATTTCTAAGTGTTGCTGTTAAGTATGGGGAAGAAGTCTGATCTACGTTCCCATTTATTCCATAGGTAGCACGTACCTTTAACGTGTTCAACCACTCAATATCTTTCATAAAATTTTCGCGGTTTGCGTTCCAACCTAAACCTACAGACCATAAAGGGCGGTTTTTATATTGAGGATCCACACCAAACAAATCAGCCTGGTCTACACGAATACTTCCGGTTAAATTATATTTTCCCTGAAAGGTATAACTCATATTGCTATATGCAGAAAAATACCTGTGTTTGATTTGTTCCTGTTTGGTAGCTAAAGCACTAAGGGTCCTTGTACCGCCAATGTAACTGGTTATTCCGGTGTTGCTTAATGCAAATGAATTGAGCGTAACAGAGTTCAGCGTAACAGGGTCATAACCATACCTTACATTCTCCAAACTTCTCGGCACTAGCGTTTGCCTCATTTCTACCCCGGCGATGGCTGCAATATTATGTTCCTGATTTTTACCAAAACTATGATCATAGCTCAACTGATTTCTAAAGGTGTAATTGTTACTTTTTTTATTTATTTGATAAAACCTTCCACCTTCAGGTAAATTACGTGTGTAAATATTCGTTGCAGCATTGTAACTCGTTAAATAGTTATAGGCATATCGCATTCTGTAACTATTTTTATCAAAAAAGGATTCCCGATCTGAATTATTATTTTCATACTGAAATTGCATGCTATAACTTAAACCCTTATAAATTTTTGCCTGCAGGTTTGCAAATGCCCTTAAGTTGATAGCCTTACTTTTATCTAATCCTTCTTGAAGTGACTCTAAAACATTAAACCTGAATGATTTAAAATTATTATTGTTTTTTAAGGTTGCTATAACTGCTGGATTTACTTCCCCAGATGTACTAAAACCATCTTTTAATTTCACATAATCCGAATAAACCAGGTTTCCGTTTCCATCTGTAATCTGCGCATACCTCGGCTGTAACAAGTAGTCGGTATAATCAAAACTACTGGTAGAACTGGTGTTATAGGAAGCATTTATGCCAACTGTAGCTGTCAACCATTTCTGTAAATTAAATGTAGATTTATTGTAAATATTGAAATTCTCAGATTTGTTATATTTCATTCGCAAATCTGATGCATCATAATTTAGCGACAAATAGTTACTACTCTTTCCGTTGCCTGAATTAAAAGATAAGTTGTATCGCTGTCTTACTTCACTTTGCCAGACATTATCCGCGTAGTCTTTAAGGTAATCATTTTGCCTCAATTGATTAATTGTGGCATTCAATTGATCGGCACTGATGCCACCTGCAGCTTGCTGACGATAAAGTTCATACAATGGACTGTAATATTTTATCGTTCCGTTATTTACATTACCATAGCTATTAAACATCGCATCTGTAGTTGCAAAACGGGCTCTTTCGTTGTTGTAAACTGCCGTTTCGTAATCTATTTGATCACTGGTTGAAGCATAATGCATACTCTCGAAATCGGGCTTTCCGGTAATAAACAAATCAGCGTTTAGCGTGATATTTACCCCTTTTGCTTTACCTCCTTTTGTAGTCACCACGATTACACCATTACCTGAACGTGAGCCATAAATAGATGCCGCTGCACCATCTTTTAATACCGTAATCGACTCTACATCATATGGATTAATTTGATCGAGTGTAAGTTCTGAAGGTAAACCATCCACGACAATTAATGGACTTGTACCTATATTGGTCGAATAAGTACCTACACCCCTCAATACCGGCTGATCGGCGGTTAATCCCTTTGGATTTTTGGTATATAATAAACCTGCAACCTTGCCCTCCAAAGCCGCTAATAAATCTGGATTAATCTGCCGGTTAAGTGTTGCACTATCTACCACCGAAATTGCCGCTGCACTTCTTTCTCTAGGTAAAGCCTGAAAGCCATTGACTACAACCTCAGATAATAGCGAAGCATCGCTTTTAAGTTTAATTGTAACGATATTTTGCGCAGCGATCCTATCAATTTTTTGTAATAGCGGTCTGTATCCGATATAATTGATGTCGAGGGTATTATATTGATCGGTTAAGCCAATGTTAAAATGCCCGTTACCATCAGTCACTGCAAATTTTGTGGTTCCCTTTAATTTGACAGAAGCGCCCGGAAGCGGTCCGCCAATGGTATCAGTTACCATACCATGCAAAGTGTATTCGCCTGCATTTTCACTTCTGGTTTTTAAAACGATGGTTTTACCGTTGCTGATTTCGTAAGTAAAATCCTGTCCTTTGGTTACTGCATCCATTAAAATCCTGATGTCGGGCGTGGTTAAGGTAATGGTAATCGGTTTTGCCGTTTTTACCAGGTCAGCATCATATACAAACTCGTAAGATGTTTTTTGGGAAATCTGTGTAATGACCGTGTTGAGTGGTGCCTGAAAAAACTTGTACTGGTTGTTTTGCGCATTTACATTCAACGAAAAAAATAATGCTAAGCACAATAATGCCAGCCAGTTCAATAAATTGCTGCGTCCCGTCCGGACGAAGCGAAAGTAAAGGTTTGTCATAAAAAATTAGTTTGGTTGGTTGTTAATTGACGACGATGGATAAAAACCTATTCTTTTTTTAAAACAATCTGATTGCCCTTCAAATCAAACTCAAGATCAGTAGCCTTGGCGATCATTTCAAGCACCTCTTTAATATCTGCCTTACGGGATATCCGCATATAAAGGTTTTTTGATGGCATTGATGCGGGCTGAACCTCTAGATTATACCACCTCGCCAACCTTTGCATTACTACGGCTACCGGAACATCATTGAAAAGAAACTCTCCCTTCGTCCAGGCATTAAAATCTGCAGCAGAAACATCCTTTAGCGATAAATGACCATAAGCAGAAAAAACCTGCTGATTAGGTTTCAGCAGCACATTTTTCCCTTCCGCGTTACTGAAGCTTACACTTCCTTCTAAAAGTGTAGCCTCTACACCCTTGGTTTCAGGATAACTGTTCACATTAAACTGGGTACCTAAAACTTTAATTTCGTTTCCGCCTACATTAACGATAAAAGGTTTATCAGCATTTTTGGTTACACTAAAAAATGCTTCACCTTCCACATACACTTTCCTTTCCGGCCCGCGGAAGCCTGTAGGAAATGTTAGTTTCGAGCCTGCGTTCAACGCCACCATAGAGCCGTCGCTCAAAGTAACCTTGAACTCTCCACCCCTTGGTGTAGTAATGGTGTTCAGTTTCACTGCCGTTGCCGAATCAGCATTCACCCCCATAAACACAACCGTGCCATTGCTTTGCGTCCTCACCGTTACCCCACCATGTTGGTAAAGCAGTCGTGCTTTTTTAGCCCCTAAAGTGTCATTTCTCCCATTGAAACTCAAATAGGCTTTTTCACCACCGGGAACAACTTTTGTTCCCTTTGATAAGTCGCGGCTCACTAATAGTCCGGCAGATAAGATGACCACCACCGCAGCAGCATTCCGGATAAACCGAGCTGTACCGATCAGTTTCAACACGCTGTTTTTTGGTCTTGCGAAAATTTCATCCGCCAAACGGCCGTGAATAACTTCAAGACGTGCAACATCTGCCTGATCTAAAGACTGGGTTTCCAGGTCAAATCCACTTTTGATCAACCCGTCAAGTTCAGCCTGATCGGCCTCTTCTAAATAAGCAAAAAGCATTTCAAGCTCCCTGGCATTACTTTTATTGGCAATAAAGCGGTCGAATAATTGTTTGTTTGAAGGTCGTTTTTCCATCGTTGTCTATATATATTATGCACGAGATGGACAAACACACTATCCGCACTTAAAATTTTTTATTTTTTTAAATAAGCGGCAATACAAAGCAGAATAAACTCCTTGGAGTGAAAGAAAACATATCGCTTGATGTATCTGGTAGCATTAACCAACTGGTTGCTTACTGTTGAAGAACTGAGTGATAAGATTTCTGCTGCTTCCTGATAAGTTTTCCCCTCTATTTTACAAAGTTTAAATATTTCCTTTCGCTGTGGAGGTAATTTTTCGATCGCCTGATTTAACAATTCAACCCGCTCTTTGTTGAAAATATAATCTTCCGTTTGCTCATAAAATTCGGCAAAAGTTTCCAGCAAATAGCGCTGCATTTTTACATCAAGGGCAACGCGCCTGTAATAACCATAAATAGTATGTTGCGCAATGGTAAAAATCCATCCCGCAAAAGAACGGTTTAGATCAATCTCTGCGCGGTTTAACCAAACTTTTAAGAAAACATCCTGCATCAGCTCATCAACCACCTCGTTAACCTTAACCATCCGCTGCATTTTAGGCAGAAGCAACCTGCTGTATTTCGAATAAATAAAATCAAAGCCCTCGCGATTGCCTTTTATCAGGCTATCGAGTTGCCGTAGTTCTTCATGATCGTTGGGATGGCCGGTTAACATTTTGCCAAAAATACACATTAAGCGTTTAAAATTGAATACATTAACACCCTTAGGCAGGCATTTGAAAAAATAAACCGGTTTGGAATACCTGATTGATTGGCTGATACAGGAATGTAAAAATTCATGCTGAGATGCAACGCGCCTATAAATCTGGTGTCTTATTCCTAAATACCTTACCATCTATGAATAAAACCGGAATTATTGCTCTGCTATTGCTTACCTACACCAACATTTTTGCCCAGAAGACTTTTCGTGACAAGCTCGATAGCGTGTTTACCGTTATGTACAATCAAAATCAGTTTAACGGTTCTGTATTAGTAGCCGAAAAAGGTAAAATATTGCTGGCAAAAGGTTATGGCTTCCGCGATACTTTATCCAGGTATCAAACAAATGAAAATACCATCTATGAACTGGGATCTTGCTCAAAACAGTTTACAGCTACAGCCATTGTACTGCTGCACCGGAAAGGCCTGCTGCAATATGATGATCCGATAACCAAATACATTCCCGAACTGGGCAGATGGCAAAATGTTACAATATATGATCTGCTTAGGCATACCAGTGGCCTTCCTGAATACATTGGAGACATGGCCAAAGGATGGGACCACAGAAAAATTGCCACCAATAAAGATCTGATCACATTTTATGCAGCCCGGAAAGATACTTTGAGTTTTAAACCAGGCAGCATGCACCGGTATAACAATACCAATTATGCGCTGCTGGCCAGTATCATTGAGCGCATCTCTGGAAAAACTTATGCAGATTATTTGAAAGATAACATTTTCAGGCCACTAAAGATGAAGTCAACATTCGTTTATAACCGAAGACAAAACCCTAAAAAGATAAAAAATTATGCTACTGGTTATGTTTGGAAGCGCCAATCTTTTGATAAAATTACATCCGAAAACCCAAATTACGGTGACAGTGTAGTATACTATCTGGATGGCATCGTCGGAAGTGCCAAGGTTAACTCCACCATCATGGATCTGTATAAATGGGAAAATGCGCTCAAATCAAATACCTTTCTTACTCCCAACGAATTTGAACTGATGACTGAAGTGACGAAAACCTCAAAAGGAAAAAACATCCCTTATGGTTTCGGACTTGAACTTTCCGGAGGAAAAAACAACCTTTCATTTGGCCATACAGGCAGCTGGGATGGTTATGCTTCTTTTATTTATCATAAGGCAGGTAAAGACAGAACCATTATTACCCTCCAGAATTTTAAAATGGGCGCTTATCCCTTTGAGACCATTAACCAGATTTTGGATAAACGCAAAACCGAGATAGAATACCCTAAAAAAATCACCTTACCAGCTCCGCAGATCGCACAATATGAGGGGACTTACATCAGCAGGGATGATGGGGAAGAACAGCTGATTACTTACTTAGATGGCCACCTGGTGCATAACACCAACCGGATTAAATGGGATATGCGTTTTTTCCCCATTGCTGAGAACGAATTTCAGGGCATCAGGCAAGGTGGCGCAGATGGCGTACTTAGATTTACGCAATTGCCTAATCAGGAGATAAAACTAGAAATGCTGGAGTATGGCAAAGTGATAGGAACGGCCTTCAGGAAAACCAATAATTAAAACATCAGGGATTTAATAAGAAATCACTTAATATTGAAATTATTTATCTTAAAAATGTAACCGCGACACATTTAGTTACATCTAACAGGAAAATTATTTATCGAATGAAAAGTACAGGCCTGCGTTTATCCTATTTAATTTTGCTATTCTGCTCTGTTTTTTTGAGTCGTTCAACTGCACAGGATGTACCAGCGAAAAACAGGTCGAAACCTTTTTCATTTCCGCCTCAATTGGAAATGCGTGTACCATTTGGCCCTACTGCTTTTCCAAACGGATCAAATTTTTATCTGATCTATGAGCTTTATCTCACGAACTTCGGTGCTTCACCCATTCATTTAAAAAGGATGGAACTGCTTAACGGAGACCGGAGCGGCAACGCCCCAGTCCTATCTTTTGACTCGCTTGAACTCAAAACCATGGTGAAAATTTTGGGTAACAACAATCTAAAAGACGCCTTAAATATTGAAGCCGGGCAGAGTGCGGTCGTAGAAGCAAAAACGAGTAACAAGACAGGATTTCCGAATAATATCATACACCGGGTCATTGCCTCGGCTGATTCTTTAGATGGAGCGGCAATAAACACACATACTACTAAAATCCAAACGCTTAAACCTCCTGTATCGGGTTCGGATTGGATTGCAGCCGATGGCCCTGGCAACAGTATTGATAATCATCACCGACGGGGGAACATCATTCTTGGCGGACACACCGTAAATTCAAGGCGTTTCGCCATTGACTGGAAAAAGGTCAAAGACAGTGTATCTTTTTCCGGTGATGCGGCAAATGTGCGTTCGTATTTCTGTTACGGAGAAAAAATCTTTGCAGTAGCCGATGGCACAATCATCTCTGCTACAGATGGATTACCTGATAACATTCCGGGGCATGGAAAAGCCTTCCACCCGGCAGTGCCACTCACCTTTGAAAAACTGCCCGGTAACAATATCGTAATTGATCTTGGCGACGGACACTATGCCCACTATATGCACATGCAGCCAGGTAGCTTGCATGTTAAAAAGGGCGATCATGTACGCAAAGGGCAATTATTGGGCAACATCGGTAATTCCGGAGATGCGCGCGAGCCACATCTGCATTTTGAGGTGACTACTTCCTCAAAGCTCCTTTATGGCGATGGTATTCCTTACATCATTGACCATTACCGGCTGGGCTACCAAAATGGTTTCGATGATGTACACCATAATGAATTACCTAAAGAAAAACAAATTGTAGATTTTGGAAACGCACGGGAAAGGTAACCAGCAAAGACTTTTATCATTAACTATTCATCTTTATTAAATGTTATAAATGATCTGCCATAGTTTTTAACTTAATACCGGTTGCCACCGCTTTACTTATAATTGCTTATGTTTATTTCAAACTTTTATTGTATTATTAAAATGTTAGATCATTTGAGACCATCTATATTATTATTACTGCTATCATTATTGTTTTTAAAAGCAAATAGCCAGGACATACATCAACGGATCATCACCTCTGACATTAAGAATTTTTGGACAGCTTACGATAAGATTAAGGCGACCAGCGATAGCACTTTACAGGTAGGCTACATTAATGATCTGTTTATTAAACGCGGTACTGATGGCCTGAAGTCTATTATGAAAGCAAGAGGATATACTGCTAAATCTTATGTTGATGCGATCCACAATTATCCACTATTCTGGCATTCAGTACGAGCTAATACCCAACGCGCAGATGAATTTGCAGACAGTATCGCCAAAGAAATTGATAAATTGGCCGGGATTTACAAAAAGCTTAAACCTGCCCGTATTTATTTTACTATTGGGGCCCTACGTACCAACGGGACAACATTGGATGGGAACGTTTTAATAGGAAGTGAACTTGCGCTCGCTGATGCACATACTGTATCTTCTGAATTCCCGAAAGCGCTATCACACCTGAAAGCGTTTTTTAGCAGCAACCCGATCCGCTCAACCGTATTCTTAAATGTGCATGAATATGTACATACCCAGCAGAAGAGCAGTATTGGCTATAATCTCCTTTCTCAATGCGTTATTGAAGGCGTAGCAGAATTTTTAGCAGTTACGGTTACCGGTAAACCCTCACAAACGCCGGCTATTCAGTTTGGATCACAGAATTTTGAAAAAATAAGAAGCGTATTTGCCAAACAAATGTTTTTTGAAGATAGTGGATTCTGGTTATACAGCAATGCCGATAATGAATTCAAAATGCGCGATCTGGGCTATTATGTAGGATATGAAATCTGCAAAAAATATTATCAAAATGCTAAAGATAAAAATCTGGCCATAAGTGAAATGATTACGTTCGATTACAATAATCCATCGGCTTTACATCATTTTGTTGATCGATCCGGTTATTTTGAAAAACCGGCATCAAAATTTTACCGGCAATACGATAAAAGCAGGCCGACTGTTACGGGCATTAAAGAGTTTAAAAACGGAAGCAAAAAAGTTGATTCTGGTTTATCCCAGATTACGATTAAATTTGCTGATAAAATGGATAAACGGTACCGGAATTTTGAACTTGGACCGCTGGGAGAAACACATATATTAAAGATAAAAGAATTTAAAGGCTTTTCTGCTGACGGATATTCTGCTTCGTTCGATGTCGTTTTAAAACCCAATCACAAATACCAGCTAATGGTAGGGAGCGGTTTCCGCAATGAGAACGGAATACCACTTAAACCATATCTGATCGAATTTACCACCACAAAATAGTTTGCCTGTGTGATTCAGTATATTCGGTATCAATGAGGCATTCCTGACTCTCCTCCGATTTACAGCAGATGTCAACCTGAACCGGGATCACTTAATGGATTAAATTCAGCATCATCAACTTGCCAACTTATAGTTAACCCTGCAGCGGCTTCCGACCTAAATTAAGCCGTATGACTCACGTTAAATTATCTATTCACCAAGGCCACCTGCGTGTAATCATTACAACTTATGGTTTTCTATTTTATGCTATATTTTAAGTGAGTTAGACTTGACAACAGGTTATGAACACAAAAAGCCTTTCTCCTGAAAAGCTTTTTGCAGTCCGGATAAACCTGTTATTTCTTGTTTAAACTTTTTTAACATTTACAGCCTGTAAACCTTTTCTGCCTTCGGCTACTTCAAATTCTACTTTGTCGTTTTCTTTCAAACTTTCAATTCCGCCTAAAACATCTTTAAAATGCACAAATAAGTCTTTATTGTCTTCTTGTACAATAAATCCAAAGCCTTTTTCCGTATTAAACCATTTAACTTTTCCGGTTGCCATAAAAAAATAAAAATTGTATAAATAAATAAACCTTTTACGCCTTGATCAGCATTTAATTTAAACAATTGCGTATTAATTCAAATAAAACAACCAGTTTAAAGCATTAATATTGAAACAAAACTATCAAATATAATAACTTACTCATATAACACAAGTCATTTTGGCCTGTTCAACAAGAATGTTGCGTTTAAAAAATAAATTATTTATTTGGCTGAGGTGTTGTACGTAAATAAGGTTTAATAACCTGGTGTCCTTTCGGAAATTTAGCCGGAATATCTTCTGTCTTAATGCTGTTTACCACAATTACGTCTTCCCCATCTTTCCAATCTGCGGGGGTAGCCACGCTGTAATTTGCGGTAAGCTGCAAAGAATCAATTACACGCAATACTTCATTAAAATTACGTCCGGTTGATGCCGGATAAGTAATGATCAATTTTACTTTCTTATCGGGACTGATGACGAACAATGACCTTACCGTTAATGTTTCAGAAGCATTCGGGTGGATCATGTCATATAGATTGGCTACAGTTTTATCCGGATCGGCGATAATTGGAAACTCCACCGAAGTATTTTGAGTTTCGTTGATATCATTTATCCATCCTTTATGCGAATCGGCAGAATCTACACTCAGGGCTAAAACTTTGACATTTCTTTTTTCAAACTCATCTTTCAATGCAGCTGTTCTACCTAATTCAGTAGTGCAAACCGGTGTATAATCAGCAGGGTGTGAAAACAGTACGCCCCAGCTATCGCCTAAATACTCGTAAAAATCTATTTCGCCAATAGAGGTATCGGCTTTAAAATTTGGTGCGGTATCGCCTAATCTTATACTCATGATCTTATTAATTTAATTTTTGACTAACACAAATCTAAACAATACCATAGTAAATACATAGATTTTATATTAATTTTAGACTTCCAAATTACAAATCCAACAAAAAGCCCTGAAGAAATAATCTACAGGGCCTAAAAGTATTAATTTGTTTGGGGTATTGTCTTAATATGCTTTGATCATAAATACATAATCTTGTATTTTTTCAATCTGCTTGGTACGTTTTAAACCAGAAAGCAAGCTTTTTTTATTGGCTGAAAGTTTATTTGTGCCTAGCGAATCCTGAGGGATAGCCCTCATGGCCTCCAGGATATATTTTGATTTTATGGCAAAGGCTGCACCTTCTGTCTGATCTGGCTTGCCACTTATGATACCGACCAAATTTCCGTTATTATCCAAAACCGGCCCCCCACTATTACCCGGATTAACTGAAATAGCTACCTGATATTGGGTGGTGTCCCCCACAAAACCATTTTTAGAACTTACGTAACCTTCGCCAAGTACGGCATCATCTTTCGGATAACCTAAGGTGTATACAATTTCACCAATGTTACTGGTATTTCTTTTGATGGTATATGGAATAGAAGATAAGTTACTGAAATGTTTGTCGCTTATTTTAAGAATGGCAATATCATTTTGAGGATCTGTGTAAACAGATTTTACTTTAAATGATTCTCCTTTACTGTTTTGTACATATAAAGAATCGGCACCATTAATAATATGCAGGTTGGTTAAAATGTAACCATTTGTAGAAATGGCAAAACCAGTACCGCCAAAACTATTTTGACTATTTGGTTTATCAGCAGTTGCGCTACTGTGCTTGATGTTTCTGATTAAGCTATTTTGAGTTTTAATGGCATTATTTACCCGGTTACTTAACTGCCTGTAGCGCTCGGCCTGTTGAGTACTATGCTGAATAGAATAAATGGAAACCAGAGAAAGTACAACAAAAGATGCGGCAACTGCAATGGCAGATTTATGTTTCCGCCATAGCTGAACCACGCGTGAAGGATGTGGCCTCAGTGTAGCAGCCAAACCTTCCACATCAATTTCTGAATGGATATGGTTTAACTGTTCTTTTAAACGCAACTGCTCTGCAAATGTATCCATAGAAGCTAAAAAGAACTTATGCGAAACTACTTTGTGATCTACTGTAGCGTCGTTAAGACGTAACTTTTCAAAAGCTTCCATTTCCTGTGCATTAAGTTTACCTAACAGATAATCTTCAATAATTGCATCTAACTCCAAATCGTTTCTCATTTCAAATTATGGTTGAAAAAATAATTTCTTTAACCGCTGCAGGCATTTATACTTTTGCGTTTTTGCGTTATCGGTATTGGTATAACCGAACTTTTCGCAGATATCCTGCATGGATAAATTATGGATATAAAAATCCTGAATAATGGTTTTACAAGGTTCGCCCAGATGATCAAGTGCTGATTGCATTTTTACAAATGACGCGTCTTTCTCTTCATGGTGTTCTACATCTTCCTCTATAGCAAAAACATCCTCATAATCAGTAATACTTCCGGTTTTTTTACTGTTCAGACTAAGTTTTTTTAACCAGATACGCCTGCAAACTGAATAAATGTATGTTTTCAATTTGCTGCTCAGCTCAAAATTACCAGCCTTAATTTTGTTATATAAGATTATTATGCCTTCCTGGTATACATCTTTTGCATCATCTTCATCGCCGTTGTTATTCAGAATAAACTGCAAAACCATTGCATAATATGCTTTGTATAACTTATTAAGTATATCTTCTGAGTTATTTAGGATACCTAAAATAACCTCTCTATCTGTTGGAACTGAACCCTTTAAACTGTTATTCACTAGTTAATACATTTTTCTGTAAATAGTAACCCAATATTAGACAAAAAAATATTTATAGCCACTATAATTGCTTAATACAAACATCAGGCAAACGGTAACCCAAATTCAGGCTAAAAAAATATTTTAACTTTTCTGTAAATTTTCGGGTTACCTTTTTACCTTTGCCGCATTAATAAGAAATTAATTACTAAAAAAATTCAAAAATGAAAAATGCATTCAAATTAGGCTTTTTAGCTTTAGCTTTATCTTTATCAGTTGTTGCTTGTAACTCAGAGAAAAAAGCTGAAGGTGCTGATACTACTTTAACTGATTCTTCTACTATCGTAACTGATACTACTGCAAAAGATACTTCAGTTAAAGATTCTACAGTAAAAGATACAACTGTAAAAACTACTACAGAAAAAACTGAAGTTAAACACTAGTCTAACTTACTCATAAAAAAAGCGCCTTAAAGTCATCTTCAAAGCGCTTTTTTATTTTTATTCACTTTTTTTATTTTTTTTGGGTTACCTTTTTAAATCTTCGGTATTAACAGGTAAATTAATTAATTACTTAAAAAATATTCAAAATGAAAAATGCATTCAAATTAGGCTTCTTAGCTTTAGCTTTATCTTTATCAGTTGTTGCTTGTAACTCAGAGAAAAAAGCAGAAGGTGCTGATACTACAGCTACTGATTCTTCAACTGTAATCACTGATACTACAGCTAAAGATACTACAGTTAAAGATTCTACAGTAAAAGATACAACTGTAAAAACTACTACAGAAAAAACTGAAGTTAAACACTAGTCTAACTTACTCATAAAAAAAGCCTTTGAAATTCATTTTTCAAGGGCTTTTTTATTTTTCCACGTCAAATACAGGTTACCTTTTAAAATTTTTAGTATTAATGGTATATATTAACCCTAAAACATATACCAAGATGAAAAATGCATTCAAATTAGGCTTTTTAGCCATGGCTTTATCACTAACTGTAGCTGCTTGTGGCGAATCAGGTAAAAAAGCGGATGGCGCCGATACAACAGTTACAGATTCGTCGACGATTATTACAGATACAACCAAGGTTGATACAGTAGTAAAAGATTCTACCGTAAAAGACACTTCTGTTAAGGCCACAACCGAAAAAACCGAAGTAAAACACTAATTTCCATCAATTAATTAATATAAAAAGGTCTCGGTTTTAATAATTGAGACCTTTTTATATTAATAAACCGGGTTACTTTTTGAATATTCCGGCATTAACTTGAAATTAATTAATTTTTAAAACCAAACCAGACAAAAAAAATGAAAAATGTATTCAAAATGAGCTTTTTAGCGTTAGCTTTATCGTTATCTGTTGCAGCTTGTAAATCAGAAAAAAAAGATGGCGGAACAGATTCATCTAAAGTTGACTCAACAGTTGTAGATACTACAGTTAAAGATACAACTGTGAGAGATACAACCGTAAAAGATACCGTAAAAGCTGACACGACTAAAAAGTAGTTACCTGCATTAAATTTTCACCCTGAGCTTGTCGAAGCCTTTCAGAATGTTTTAAAGTTTTGATACTTCGTCAAGCTCAGTATGAACAAAGCTAAATATGATATATGTTAGCGTTGAAGCTACAGCTTACGACACAACCTCTTTTTATTTTAGCGATCAAGGCCTTAAAATCCATCAATTGTAGTAAATTTGCGGCAAAAATATAATCCGCATAATGAATTTAACATCACTACAAGCTATTTCACCTGTTGATGGCCGTTACAGAAGAACTACAGAAGGTTTAGCCGCTTACTTTTCTGAAGAGGCTTTAATTAAATACCGGGTTTTTGTAGAAATCGAATATTTTATCGCGCTTTGCGAAATCAACTTGCCTGGCTTGGAGAATTTTGATCGAAATCTTTATGTTGAACTACGCAAAATCCATGAAAATTTTTCAGAAGCTGACGCTTTAGAAATTAAGGAAACCGAAAAAGTAACCAATCATGACGTTAAAGCAGTAGAATATTTTATCAAAAATAAATTTGATGCTTTATCTCTTCAAAACTATAAAGAGTTTATCCATTTTGGTTTAACCTCTCAGGACATCAATAATACTGCTATTCCCTATTCCATCAAACTGGCTTTAAATGAGTGTTATTATCCGGCTATTGATGCTTTAATCGAAAAAATAACTGCGCTGGCAATGGAATGGAAAGATATTCCGATGTTGGCGCATACACACGGTCAGCCAGCCTCACCTACCAAATTAGGAAAAGAGTTTTTGGTTTTTGCGGAGCGTTTGGCCATCCAGGTAGAAAGTTTAAAAAGTATCCCTAATAGTGCCAAATTCGGTGGGGCAACCGGCAATTTCAATGCACACCACATTGCTTACCCTCAGGTAAACTGGGTTGATTTTTCAAACCAATTCGTGAATGAGACATTAGGTTTATCGCGTGCACAACACACTACGCAGATTGAGCACTATGATCAGTTTGCCGCACAATGTGATGCCTTGAAACGAATCAATAACATTATTATCGATTTGGACAGAGATATCTGGACTTATATTTCAAAAAACTATTTCAAACAGAAGATCAAAGCCGGAGAGATCGGTTCATCAGCAATGCCACATAAGGTTAACCCGATTGATTTTGAAAACGCAGAAGGAAACGCTGGGATTGCAAACGCACTTTTCGAATTCTTTGCTGCCAAACTGCCGATTTCACGCTTGCAAAGAGATTTAACAGACTCTACCGTTTTAAGGAATATTGGCGTTCCTTTCGGACATACATTAATTGCCATTCAAGCTACTTTGCGTGGATTAAATAAGATTTTGTTAAACGAAACGGCTTTACATGCAGATTTAGATGAAAACTGGGCAGTTGTGGCAGAGGCTATACAAACTGTTTTAAGAAGAGAAAACTATCCTAACCCTTACGAAGCCCTGAAAGAATTAACCAGAACAAATGCTAAAATCAATGCAGCAAGTATTGCCGAATTTATTGAAGGTTTAAAGATTGCAGAAGATATAAAAGAACAATTAAGAACCATATCTCCTTTTAATTATACCGGCGTTTTTTAGTTAAATTAAATTGACGTTAAGCAGACAGCCGATAAAGGTTTTATTTAGGAGTAATTGTTAATTTTGTTTATTCAAATAGATAAGACATGACGATTAACGTATATACAGAACAGACTCCGAATCCGGCTACCATGAAATTTATGGTAAACAAACTGTTAATAAACGGCAGCGAGGATTTTGCGACTAAAGAGAGTGCTGAACATTCGCCTTTTGCTAAAGAGTTGTTTAAGTTCAACTTTGTTTCTGGCGTTTTTTTCGCCAGTAATTTTGTTACCATCACCAAAACAGATGATGCAGAATGGGCAGATATTGAGGCGATCTTAAAAGAATTTGTGAAAGGCGCTGTAGAATCTGAATTAAAAATTAAAGAAGCAGCTGCAGAAGAAACGCCGACGTTTGAAGGTACAGAAACTGAAATTAAAATTCAACAGATTTTACACGATTATGTACGCCCTGCTGTTGAACAGGATGGTGGTGCTATTACATACAAATCTTTTGATGAAGGTGTAGTAACTGTAGAATTACGCGGCTCTTGCAGTGGCTGTCCATCCTCTACCATTACACTTAAATCAGGCATTCAGAACTTATTGCAGAGAATGGTGCCGGAAGTTACCGAGGTGGTTTCTGAAGCGCTTTAAAATGGTGCATTTTTCATAGTATATATAGTGAAAAGGTCGCGATGAGAATCGCGACCTTTTTTATGCTTTTTTCGTTAATCCATTCTGATAGAGCATAAATTCGTCTATTCACAATTGCCTGAAGAGGTTAATCAATGATTTTTTACGGCGTTGTCCTTAATTTTGCTCAAAAAAGATACAAAAGCTGTAGAACATATTAAATTCCATCATTGCGATGATTTTCAACGAAAACCTTTGCAGAATTCTCAGATCACTTCTGTTTGATCACATTGAACCGCCAACCCTGAATACTGCAATTGAGCATTAATTAATAGCATTGACCTGATTTCGATCATCCAGCCTCGTGCTAAACATCCTTATCAGTAAGTACAAATATGCTTCCCTCTCCTACCCGCCTTTGTTTAAAGCCATCAAAAATAAATAAAGCACAAAACCAGCAGGGACAAACGACTGGTCTATACTAGCGCAAATTATATTTTTCGCTAATCTGCTAAGCTAGCTGCTAATTTTCATTGTATTTTCTTGCCGGTTTATTTCATAAATATACTGTTCGCTGCCGCACATTTACTGTCCGGAAATGAACAGACATAAACTAGAAATAAGGAAAAAACCACCTCAAATGGCTATTAAAGCGCTATTTATATTCTGGCATAAGCTTAGTTAAGTATGCCGCAGAATAATACTGGTGCAGATTAATTCCATGAATTGACCACCTTAACCGAAAAGTTTAACATATAATTTAATAAACAGACAATGAAAACTTCAATTAAATCGCTCATCGCTATGGTATGTACAACAATGACTTTAACAGCTACCTACCCAAATAATTTATGTGCAGCAGAAAAAAGCAAAACTACTTTTATTAAGATCCAAAACTTTAGAAAGATTGTGATAAATGGAAATATAGAAGTGATGCTGGTTCAGCAACCAAGAGTTGGCGTATCTTATGCAGATGATAACAATGGAACTGTAAAAGTTATTCAACAAGGTGAGGTATTACGCGTTACCAACTCCGATACACAAAAGTGTAAACTTATTATTTATGTAAATGATATCTACCGCATTGAGGCAAGCCAAAATGCAGTACTGAGAACAGATGCGAAGCTCAGCACCAAATTTCTCCAGGTTATCCTTAAAGACAATGCCATTGCAGATATTAATACCAGTAGTGAGGGATTATATACTGAAATTCTGGATAACAGTACGTTAAAACTAAAAGGCAATACTAACCACCACGCTTTGGTTATGGGTAAAACGCCTAATTTAACCATAAATGGTTTTGTGTCAGTTCAAACAGATGTCAGGCGCGTAGAAACAGCTGACGAAAAAATTGCTGCGCTAGCTCTTTAAGTTAAACACCTTTTACAAAATATCCAACATACTGATATTGAATAAATTGAAATCATTTTTTTTATTTTAATTTACTTTAAAAAATAAAAAAAATGTATCATAAGTATATTTTATCATACTGGGGAATAATTTATGGTGTAGAGATTAATCTGATTGACAGATAAATTTAAGTAGATAATATCTTTGGAGAAATCGTCATTCCCAACTTGATTAGGAATCTTAAGCTAAGCGCTTTAAAAATTCTCGCACATTCGGGAATGACGTTTTTTTTTGAAGAGTATGCTACAATGCCGGTTTCCCGAAGTATCGGACCAAATAGTAAAAGAATTTTATCTGAATGCATTAGTAAAATTTTGCTACCCCGATAAGCCAAACAAAGGCTAAGCTCAATGTGACGAATTCAAAGTAGTTAGGATTATTTAACTCTGTTCAATTTCCTTAAGGCTATTCATTTTTTTATAGGCTAAGAATCCTTTAATATCTTCGAAATGTTCACGAACACGTTTATTGCCAAATTCAAATACTTTTTGCACCAATCCGTCAAGGAAATCACGATCGTGCGAAACCAAAATCAAAGTACCATCAAAATCCTTCAGTGCGTCCTTAATAATATCTTTGGTTTTCATATCCAAATGGTTGGTAGGCTCATCCAGTATCAATACATTAACAGGCTCTAACAACAGTTTAATCATTGCTAAACGCGTTTTCTCACCGCCAGAAAGTACTTTAACTTTTTTGGTGGTATCATCGCCACTGAACATAAAGGCACCTAACAGGTCCTTGATTTTAATGGAACCATCGCTCAACGGAATTTGATCAATGATTTCAAACACGGTGAGGTTTTCATCAAGTAAAGCGGCCTGATTTTGCGCAAAATAACCAATTTTAGCATTGTGTCCCACTTTTAAGCTGCCTTCAAAATCAATTTCCCCCATAATGGCTTTGATCATAGTCGATTTACCTTCACCGTTTTTACCTACAAATGCCACTTTTTCTCCGCGCTCAATTACCATTGATGCTTTTTCGAAAACCACATGATCTCCATAAGTTTTGGTAAGCTCCTCTACCATTACCGGATACTGACCCGAACGTGGAGACGGTGGAAACTTTAGCCTTAACGCCGATGTATCTACTTCATCAATTTCGATTATTTCCAGTTTCTCAAGCATTTTCACGCGAGATTGCACTTGTAATGTTTTAGAATAAGTTCCCCTAAAACGGTCAATAAATTCCTGGTTATCAGCAATAAAACGCTGTTGCTCTTCGTAAGCCTTCAATTGATGGATACGACGATCAGCACGCAGCTGGAGATAATGGCTGTATTTTGCTTTATAATCGTAAATCCTTCCCATCGTCACTTCAATAGTACGGTTGGTGATGTTATCTATAAAAGTACGATCATGTGAAATCACCATTACGGCCTTTGCCGAATTGATCAGGAAATCTTCCAGCCATTGAATACTTTCAATATCCATGTGGTTGGTAGGCTCATCCAATAGAATCAAATCAGGTTTTTTCAATAAAATCTTGGCTAACTCAATGCGCATACGCCATCCGCCTGAAAACTCGGCGGTTTGGCGGCTAAAGTCTTTACGTTCAAAACCCAAACCTTTTAATACTTTTTCTACTTCAGCATCGTAATTGGTTTCTTCAATTGAATAAAATTTCTCACTTAATTCTGATACGCGCTCGATCAGCTTCATGTAATCATCACTTTCGTAATCAGTACGGATCGTAAGCTGTTCATTCAGTTCATCAAGCTCTTTCTGCATCTGGTTTACCTCCGCAAAGGCTTTCATAGTTTCCTCAAAAACAGTAACATGATCCTGAGTGAGTAAATGCTGTGGCAAATAGGCAATTACAGCTTCTTTCGGACCGGTTACGCTACCGGAAGTAGGCTTGGCTACATCAGCAATTATTTTTAGTATGGTAGACTTGCCTGCGCCATTTTTACCCATAAGAGCGATTTTGTCGTTCTCGTTTATGGAAAAGGTTACATCGCTAAAAAGGTTGTTTCCGCCAAATGATACGGAGATATTATTTACATTGATCACAAATCGGGAATATTAAATTAGCGGCAAAGATAAAGGAAAGCAGTTAAATTCTTGTCAGAATAAACCACATAAAAAGCACTTCTTTGGATGCCACTATTTTACTCAAACAGAATAGCAATTACATCTGCACCTGTTTAGATTTTACATCAAAAACAGAAAATTATCCCCGCATGATGACAGATTTCCAGCTCAAAGCCTGAACGATTGGTTTGAAAGGTTAATCATCGAATTTTATTGCCTCCATAAGGCTGAACCAAGAAGCACACAGCAAAATCAACAACATTAAAAAAAAGTGTCAGAAAAAAAACACATTACGTCCATTTGCTGTTATATACCCTAAATTCAACCACATAACGAGCGCTATCAGGCAATGATTGAGGAAAAATCAAAAACAACGGACCTTGCGGCGCATATCCATACCAAGCTGAATCACAGCAGACTGGCACTGGCTACTCCTCCCTTGACTGTTCTCGAAGACCTTTTCGAGTGCCTTTTTTACACCTCGATGAGAACAGAAGAAGGTGAGCTGACCAAAGTAGCCGTAACGCTCATTGATCCTGCCAACCCAGATCCGGCTCCACCGAGAAAAATCGTTTCCGAACGATGGAGCTGCGTAGAATTTGCTCAACGCATTCCACTTGATATCAGGTCGCTGGTAAAGCTTTCAAAGGCAGCCGACCCATCTGGCACCTCTCTTGCCGTTTATTATGATCAGGATGGAAAACTCTTTATCTGGGGAATGATCGATCAGGCGATGCACTACCAGAGTTTTCTGAACTATGAATCTGAATCAGGATCTGAACAGCCTGGGCTGTTTCAGGTATTTATAGACGATATTGCCACGCTTAAGGTCATGTTCGACTATGAACTGCTGGCCACCTTAAAACAAAATGTACTGGTTACCCGCTATCTGGACGTATTTACCATCGGACCAGTATCTAAAATTATCAGAAAAAATGCCGGTGCCATCAGGGCTGAAATCAAAAATTTCCTTGCCGCATCGCACCCCGGGGAAGATTTCACAGATTGGGAAGAATTTGTAGACAGTATATGGACCCAAACCCTATCGAGGTTATTGCTAAAAATCCAAAACTACCATCATGGCGGGGCAGTACTGATCTCAGAAGATAGCACCGATGTTGACATCAAATACGCAGTAAATTATAAAAGATTGCTGCTGGCCATCAGCGGCTACCTAAAGCAGGCCATCAATAGCTATATTACAGAAAACAGGATTGACCAACGGTTGGCGTCGGGCAAGCAAACGGTCACTAAATTACTTTACGAGCAGGAAACTATTGCCCTGCATGCCAAAACAGAGGTGGCCAATGAAATTAAGGGTTCGGTAAGTTTCATCGCCTCTCAAAGCTGTGTTGACGGCGTCGTGTTATTTGGCCAGGATATGGTGGCAAGGGGATTTGGAGGTGTAATCCGTTCTAAAAAAATGCCAAGAAAAATCTACATTTCTGCTACGGCCACTGCAACTGCTAAATCACTGCTACCCACAGACCCGAAACACTTTGGTACAAGACACCGCTCTATGATCGCCTACTGCTGGGAGCATCCTGGCAGCTTAGGTATTGTGGTTTCACAAGATGGAGATATCCGTGTGTTTTCAAGAATCGAAGATAAGCTAATTATGTGGGAGAACATCAAAACACAGCAATATCAAAAGAGCGGAAAGCTCAAAGCAACAAGAAGCTAAACCTAGATAAAATTAACGCTACAATTAATATAATTTGAATAATATAGCAATACTTCCCCAGAACGAAAAGCAGCGGCTACAGGCACTTGATTCTTATCAGATTATGGATAGCCTGCCTGAAGAAGATTTCGATGAGCTGACAAAAATGGCTTCACAAATCTGTGGAACGCCCATTGCGCTGATTACCCTGTTAGATAGCTCTCGACAGTGGTTTAAGAGCAAATTAGGAATTGATGTCCAACAGACTCCAAGAGCGCATGCTTTTTGCGCACATACTATTGTTGATCCAACTGGGGTGATGGTAGTTAGCGACGCCAGGGAAGACCAGCGGTTTGCTGAAAACCCTTTGGTTACCGGGGATCCGAACATCGCATTCTATGCCGGAATTTCACTACTGACACCCGAAGGAATGGCGCTAGGTTCGCTTTGTGTAATAGATACTGTTCCAAGAAAGCTCGATGAGCAGCAAATCTGGTCGCTCAAGGTACTGGGAAAACAGGTAATTGCCCGGATGGAACTAAGAAAAAAACTGCTGCTGCTTTGTGAAACGAACAGACGCCTTGCTGAGACCAATCAGTTTATGCAGCAGTTCGCCACAACTGCCGCCCACGATATCAAAAACCCATTGACTACCATTTCAATGAGTGCCGAATTATTAACCAGACACCTTGAAAATAGCGGCGATAAAAAAGGCCATAACTTAGCATTGGTATGCCTGAATGGTATAAAAG
The DNA here is from genome assembly GCF_044762335.1 of Pedobacter suwonensis. Classification (GTDB taxonomy): domain Bacteria; phylum Bacteroidota; class Bacteroidia; order Sphingobacteriales; family Sphingobacteriaceae; genus Pedobacter. The sequence continues at coordinate 310,543 of NZ_JBIWEB010000003.1, forward strand.
CCCTTAGGAAACTTATTAACGACATGTTAGACTACTCCATTAGGCCAGAAATTCTGACAGGACAGCATGAAACCATTGAACTTGGTAGCTTCTTACGCAAAACAGTATCGATGCTCAGCATTCCGGAAAATGTACAGATCAGTTACCCGGAAGCCAAAATTGAGATCAGCACCTCGGCCATCGCACTGCAGCAGATTATGATTAACCTATTAACCAACTCTGTGCGGTACAATGATAAACAGACCTGCCTGATTCAGATAGACTGTGTTATTATTGACGACCTGGCCAACATTACCGTTCGCGATAATGGGATAGGCATTAGAAAAGAAGAGCTGGAGCGTATCTTCCAAAGAAATGTTACCCTAAATACTTCAGACCGTTTTGCCCAGAGTGGAACGGGGATTGGCCTCGCTACAGTAAAACTTTTAGTAGAAAAGTTAGGCGGTGAGATCAGTGTCCAATCAACCCCACACATTGGCAGTGCCTTTACCTTTACAATCAGATCAAAAAAAACAGCATAAATACAAGTTTAAAAGCATTATATATTTGAAAATTATGGTTAAGCAGTTAAAAACCAACGCTTAGTAAGTATTCAGGTCATCTGTTTGATGAGATCATTTGCTGAATAATTATCCTGTTTCTGCTCAATTGGTGATGCGCATAGATCTGTCGGTTTATCTCTTAGCAGTTAAACTTTTAAGCCCTTTAACTAAATAATGTTCACCGTCGGACCAAAGTGTCTGACCTTTTGTTAGCCAGGACAGCCCAAACGCTTCTACGGCAATGGATTCAAATACGTAGATTACCGGAAAGCCTTTCAGGTCGGGTTTGAATATAAAGTACAGGCCTAAAATAACCAGGCAAGCTATAATGATCCAGCCGCAAACCTTGAAAACAATATTCCGTTTACCTTTCTGGCTTAGTGTCCCGTCGGTATTAAAACAATTTTCTTTTCTGCCTTTGGTAAAAAATACCAGTGAAAGAATAGCCAGTACAAATAGAAAAGTTGCCGCAAATATAAAGTGAATGGCAGTGCCGGCAAGTTTGGGGAAAACGCCTCCGCTATTGGTATGAACACTGTTAAGACAGTCTTTGCACCGCTGCATGGTAGGTACAAATGCAACACCTATGCTGCCAATCCCTGCAATAAAAGTAAGCAGGCGTTCTTTCCAGTTATAACCGGAATAAGTAATTAAAAATGCGCCGAGTACACAAAGGATAACCACCAGAATATCGCCTCTATCTGTGTAAAAATAATCACTGATAGAGGGTTCAAAGCCATAATATTCTGAATCACGGCTGGGAAAAATGGCCAGGGCAATTGGTAGTGACACGCCACCGAAGCCAATTAAATTACGCAATGTAAGGTAGGAGAAAACCAATTCATTATTGTCTTCTTTAAGCTTATCGACCGAAGTAACTTCATTTTTTAGTGTTTTCATTTCAATTATAAATTTATAATTCTTTAATAATGTTGATTGAATTATTGAATCTGAAATCCAACCTCCACCCAAGGTTTTATAAGCGGGAATCTGGGTTTTTCGGGATAGACCGATCACCCAACTGATGAAGCCACTGCAATCACATAAGCCATCCCTGGAAGGAAGGGTATCTTTTGGAGCATACCACCGCTCGCTAATTTATACGCAATTGATGAATTGATAACAGATTTTGCTCGATTAATCAGCATTGAAGCCGGGGTTGGAAGGCTAAACCTGGCATCTTCCGGAATGTCATGCATATTCGGAATCTGAATAATCTGATTGATAAATAGCTGATCGGGATGCTGAATCTGGTTCAGATTAAGTATGGTGCTTAATGGAACATTAAACTTTAAAGCAATTTTACTGAGTGTGCAACCAGCTGAAACGGTATAGACCATAAAGTATTTTATGTTTAATTGACGGTTAATTATTTAAAAAATGCTGCTATTGTTAATTAATTCAGCTTTTTTGTTTTTTTACTTTGATAGCCAGACCTCAAAATGACCAGGTCTGGTTCCTCTGCCATTCCCCGGAATTTTCACTGGTGCGGGGCTCATGGTCAGGTTCGGAAATTGACTGCGAACAATATTGAACAGACGCAATGCTTCAGAGAATTCTTCTGCACGATAATACCTAATTTCGGTTTTCGCAGGTATGTATCGGTCACCCCTTTTTCCAATATTTTCGATACCTGGAACCTGAAAATTCTCATTTTGCAATACTGTCTGAAGTACATTTGCCTGTCCACGCTGATCTTCACTGCTAATGTGCAAATAGGCCCTTGGTAGTATAAGCGATGTAGAAACAGACACTAAAGGTGACTCCTTTTGTTCTATAAGCTCATTGACTTTTGCTTTCTCTATCTTCTGTGCAGGCGTCGGATTTATAATGGTATCCAGCGCTTTGCTCTTTTCTTTTAAAATAAGATAGTTGGCATGCTCAATTTTTAGCGTATCATAATACTCTTTCCATGATTTTTTGAGTTCACCATTTGGTGCAACAATCATTAAATATCTGGATAACTGGAATCTTTCCTCCAGCCCATCAACTTTTTTCACATCTTGGGCATATTTGTCAAAATACTCGAGTTCTTTTACATCCTGCTCCCTTTCCTTAAAAAGATCGGTGATAATTAGCGTAACGGTGGCTATGGCAATCGAAACAATAGTATATTTAAAAAGATCGATCATCCTATCAAGCCGTTCCAATTCGATTGTTTTATCTTTAAGGTTTTTAATGGCGATGATCAGGCCGATTATCGCAATACCAATTAAGGCGGCATATAATGTTAGTGAAACAGTTCCTGTGTTTGAGAGCATCATATTTATATTTTTTGTTTGTTTGATTATTGGCTTTTGAGCAGATATTTACTAATACTTAAATTTAAACAGATAAACGCTCCAATAAAATACTCAATACTGGGTATTTAGCGACTGGTCATTTCAGCAGCCTTTTATTAAGAGCATTAAAGTACAGTTAATGAAAGCGCTTGCACGAAGTCAGTCTGGATTATATTTTTTAAGTACAGATCATAGACCAACTCTATGGTTGATTACTAGAATTCACTATCAGGGTTAACATTTACCTTTTAGCTAAACCAGAAAGCATTAAAACCGCAGCAAATTCGCTTATTGCAATCATTTTAAATTTTCACCATCCTTAAAATGTAAACGCCTAAATACAAGGCCTGATAATATAGTCAGGGCACCTACTACAAGAAAGGTATACCTGAATGCATTATGGATATCATCATGGATGAGTTTTACATCTCCCTGAAATATTTTTAAAATAATCAGCCCGAAGGCAACACCAAAGCCGATTGCCAGCTGCTGATTAACGGAGATTAAAGAATTGCCACTACTGGTATGATACTCACGCAGATCCGCAATAGAAATGGTGTTCATGGCTGTAAATTGAATGGAGTTAAAAAAGCCCATCATCACGATAATGGGTACATAGTAGTAAATAGACGAACTGATGGCGGGTATCGCCATTGTACAGATCAGACAGCCAATGATAAAAGTATTGGCCATTAATGTGGTTCGGTAACCAAACCTGTTCAGGATTTCAATGACCTGCGATTTTGCAAGAATAGCGGTTAGTGCCATAGGGGCGATGATCCAGCCAGAAACTACTGCAGATTGGCCGTAAGCAATCTGAATCATCATGGGCAATAATAAAGGTATAGCACTGATACCCAAACGTGTGGCAAGGTTACCGAGTATACCCACCCTAAATGTTCTCACCTGAAACAGGTTCAGTGGAAAAATAGGATTATTGTCTGTTACGGCATGCCGGTAATAAAAATAAAGCATCAATACACCGAGTGATAAAATAGCCAGGGCGGGCGTAGTGTAAACCTCGTCTCCCAGGAGTTCAAGCGCAATAGAGAGCAATAATGATGCTGTAGCAAATATCAGAAAACCACGCAAATCAAAATCAATCTCATCAGATCGATAATCAGGCATGTACCTCAGGCTAAGCACAATACCCAAAACACCCATCGGTATATTAATCAAAAATATCCAGTGCCATGACAGGTAGTCTACCATATACCCTCCAACTAGCGGGCCTAAAACGGGGCCAATGAGCGCTGGTATAATTGCAAAATTCATCGCTTTCAATAAATCTTTTTTTGGAAAACTCTTTACCAGCGCTAGTTTACCAACAGGTGTCATCAAACTCCCTCCCACCCCCTGAATGATTCTTGACATGACCAGTTGAGTGAGGTTTCCGGAGAGCGAGCAGAACAGAGATCCTGCGCTGAAAAGTACCAACGACAGAATAAAAACCCTCTTGGTTCCAAACTTATCAGATAAAAAACCACTTACCGGCATAAACACTGCAAGTGTTAATACATAACCGATAATGGCATTTTGCATATTCAAGGGAGATTGATGAAGATCTTTCGCGATAGCCGGAAGCGATGTATTGAGTATCGTCGAATCGAGCATTTGCATAAAAATAGCGGTAGCCAATATCATTGGCAGCACACGTTTTGTAGCCTCTATATTTTTTGATGGTAAATGTTGCGGCATGGCTAAATTGGTCTGTTTTGAATGATATAACGTTCGGTATTTTTGAATTATCTTACCCAGTCACAATATTAAGTGCCTGTAAATATATAGGCAATAACACCTCACCTACAAATTTGGTTGTTTAATTTAAAAGTTCACCAACCATATCATCATATCACACAGATGGATTAATGATTCGCCTAAAAGTCAGGTTTACCCTAGGCCCAATAGGTTGAGCGGTCTTGGCAATCCGGTGTTCCCATCTTGTCTGCAAATCACCTTTCATAATTAAAAGAGATCCGTGTTCCAACCTGACGGCATATTTTTCCCGGTGTTTTTCTTTTTTCCGGATATCAAAACTGCGTACAGCACCAAAGGAAACAGAGGCGATAACCGGATGCGATCCCATTACCGTTTCCTTATCACTATGCCAGGCCACCGAATCATTGCCGTTACGATAATAATTGAGCAATACACTATTAAATGTAATTCCGGCAATGGGTTCCACCCATTTTTTAAGTTCCAAAAGTGGGGTTGTCCATTCCATTGGTGCAGACTTGCCAAGGACTCCATAGTCAATGTCCTCAATATCTCCATACCATGCGGTAAGCCTGGGTGTAAGTACTTCCCGGTCGTACATTTTTACAAGCCTTTGCTGCCAGGGCGTGTTCTGAACAAAGGTTTTGAGCAACAGATCGCTTTGATCCTGATCGATAAAACCTGCGTGATATTCGAGCACATCTCTCGGTAGTCCTGCCGATTGCCCGCTAGGAGCAAAAAAACTCAATTGTTCCATTACCTGTTCACCTCTTCCCACCCAAATGATTCTTTTTTATAAACCAGTGGCTTTGCGAGCAACGAAAAATCATCCGAAAAATTATGGTTGAATACCTGGAAGTTTACCGACCACTCATCTTTGAGCAAACCTGGCACAAACTTTGAAAATATGCCTTGAAAGCTTTTAAAGTTAATCCCTTCTTTGCAGATGATCATATAGGCAGCATCCGACCTTAACACCACTTTTTCGACCAGATTCGGCCAACGCGAACAGATTTCATGGGGAAGGTAGTTAAAATACTGTGCATCAATATGACCGGTAAGACCAATCAGAAGATCCTTGCTAAGTTCATCACAATTTTGAAGCTTCCAGGTACCTTGCCATTTTTGCATACTGCCAATCAGTTCACCATCCAGCACGATCTTCCAAGGCTCTCCAACCCCAAAACGGATCAATTGATAAACCACTGATATTCCACTTTCATCCTCAAAAAAATATTCCAACTCCGTCATAAAAAAGATCCTTTTTATATTTTTTAAAGATCAAATATAAATACTTTTACTAAATAAATTAGCATTTATTAACATTTTTATATTACAAAAGTTCAATAATACGACTTAAAACCATAATAAAATATTTTTGTTCACAATTTAATAATACTAATATTTTTAGTATTATTTTTGCAAGGGTGATATAGAAATTATTTTCCCTGCTCTAGCAAAAGGATATGGCGGCTGTTAAAAAGGATATTATAGGCAAACTTCAGGAACAGATCCTGAATCTTCAGGGCTTTAAACCTGAAAGGAATGCTCATGGGATAGACTTTGGACTGGGTATAATTTCCACTGCTTTCCCGGGTAATGCATTTCCATTGGCTGCCCTGCACGAATTTTTAGCGACAAATCTGGAAGATGCAGCGGCAAGTGGCGGCTTTATTTCTGCCCTGCTTTCTACCCTGATGAAAAAAGGTGGTCTTTGCCTGTGGATCAGTACGCAACGCAAAATCTTCCCTCCTTCACTCATCACTTTTGGCCTGTCGCCAGAACGCATCATTTTTATTGACCTGCAAAACGAAAGGGATGTATTATGGGCAAGTGAGGAAGCATTAAAGTGCGAAAGCCTCACTGCAGTAGTAACTGAACTGGATGAGATCAGTTTTGCGCAGAGCAGAAGGCTCCAACTGGTGATCGAAAAAAGCAGGGTTACCGCTTTTGTAATCCGAAAAAATGCGGAAAAACTCAGTTCTACCATGGCGACGGCCAGGTGGCGCATATCTGCTATGCCAAGCGGGGCCATTGATGGATTACCCGGACTAGGCTTCGCCAGGTGGCATGTTGAACTGCTGAAGGTTAAAAACGGAATACCTGGCAACTGGACGATCGAATATGCAGCCGGAACTTTTAAACCAGTAAAACAGGTACCTTTTAACGATCTGAAAATCAGGAAAGCGGTATGATGCAAAAAAGATATATGTCTATATGGTTTTCTACCCTGCTTACCGACTGGATCCGCATCAAGCGGCCAGCTTTGAAGGATTTGCCGCTTGTTTTTTCAGATAAGGCCGGTAACCGAATGGTGATTACCGCCGCCAGTAAAGAAGCGGCTTTGCTCGGTATCCACCTGGGAATGCCGCTGGCGGATGCCAGGGCGATTGTACCCGATTTGGAAGTCATCGAAAACCAATGCCATAAATCCAAAAAGTTATTAACCGCACTTGGCAGGTGGTGCATCCGTTACACCCCGTTGGTGGCTTTAGAGGAAGATCAGGGCCTGATTTTAGATATCAGCGGCTGTGCTCATCTGTGGGGAGGTGAAAAAGCATATCTCCGCGAAATCGTTAACCGCTTACGTGGGATAGGCTATCAGGTCAGGGCTGCGATTTCAGATACTATGGGTACTGCCTGGGCCGTATCGCGTTATGGAAGGGTTTCCCCCATCATTAAAAGTGGTGAAGAGCTGAATGCGCTTCTGCCCCTGCCGCCAATGGCGCTCCGCATTTCGCGCATAGCCAGTCAAAAATTGATCAAGCTTGGGCTAAAGACCATCGGCAGTTTTATTGCTATGCCCCGATCAGTATTGCGCAGAAGGATCGGAGAAGACAGTATGGAAAGAATTGAGCAGGTATTGGGAGAAAAAGAAGATGTTTTTTTACCGATTACTGTTCCTGAAGTTTATAGCGAAAGATTGGCTAGTATGGAGCCGATCAGAACGCGGAAAGGGATTGAAATCGCCATCGAAAAACTGCTGCTTCAACTTTGCACCAAACTGCAAAGTGATGGAATGGGCCTCCGTTCGGCCCTGTTGCAAAGCTACCGGATAGATGGCCAGGTAATTAAAACCCAAATTGGTACCAATAGCCCAAGTATCAATACGAGCCATCTTTTCAAGCTGTTTTCACTCCAGATCGATAAGATTGAGCCCAAAATGGGTATTGAACTTTTCACTATGGATGCGGTTAGGTTTGACCGGCTGGATCCAGGTCAGGAATCTTTATGGATGACAGAAAAAAATATGAGCAACCAAAAGGTCATTGAACTTTTGGATAGGCTGGCCGGAAAACTGGGTGCCCAGTCCATTCATCGCTATCTGCCACAGCCTCATCACTGGCCGGAGCGATCCATTAAAAATACGGATTCCATTACCGAGCCGCTTTCTTTACCCTGGCGCACTGACCGCTTGCGCCCGGTACAGCTACTTAAAGTACCAGAGCCTGTACAGGTTACTGTCCCTATCCCCGATTATCCACCCATGCTGTTTCGCTATCAGGGCGTTACCCATCAGGTAAAAAAAGCAGACGGGCCGGAACGCATTGAACGTGAATGGTGGCTGGAAAAGGGTGAGCATCGGGATTACTATCAATTGGAAGATGCAGAGGGAAAACGCTACTGGCTTTTCAGATCTGGTCATTATAGTCCGGAGAAACCCTCTCAATGGTTTATACACGGTTTTTTTGCTTAGTGAAATGGAATATATAGAACTTCAGGTAACGAGTAATTTTAGTTTCCTCAGGGGGGCTTCACACCCAGAAGAATTGATCGATCAGGCGGCAGTTATGGGCTACCGCAAACTGGCCATTACCGATCGCAATACGCTGGCAGGAATTGTGCGTGCACATGTAGCGGCGAGAAACCACGCTATCGAACTGATACCTGCCTGCAGGCTAGATTTACTGGATGGACCATCGATATTGGCTTATCCAACAGACAGAAAAGCCTATTGCCGACTTTCTGCTTTGCTTAGCCTGGGTAATAGCCGGGCAGAAAAAGGCAGTTGCCACCTTCATCAGGCTGATGTATTTGAACATAGCGAGGGTATAAAGTTTATTGTAATCCCCCCAGATGAAATGAACTCCATTTTTGATTACCAGGAGAACTTTAAAGCTCAACTGTCAGATTTCAGAAAAAAATTCGGCAATAATCTGTTTTTAGCTGCAACAATGGGTTATACCGGAGCTGACCATAAAAAACTGTTCAGGCTAAACCAGTTATCGCAAGTGCTGGATATTCCGCTTATTGCCACAAACGATGTACATTACCATCATCCAGACCGGCGGGAACTGCAGGATATACTCACCTGTACGCGCGAAAAATGCACGGTTCAGAACGCCGGATTTTTGCTCCACCAGAATGCAGAGCGGCATTTAAAGGATCAGGCAGAAATGATCAGGCTCTTTAGGCAGTATCCGCAAGCCATAAAAAACAGTATCTTATTGGCTGAGTCCTGCCAGTTTTCACTGGACAGTTTAGAATATGTGTATCCGGAAGAAATTACTACCGATGGAAGATCGCCACAGGAGGAACTCAGCTATCTTTCCTGGAAAGGTGCCAGAGAGATGTTTGGTGAAGAAATTCCGGAAAAAATTACTGCTAACATTCGGTATGAACTTAAATTTATGGAAGAAATGAACTATGCTTCCTATTTTCTCACTGTATATGATATTGTCAGGTTTGCGCGTTCAAAAGGAATTTTATGCCAGGGACGTGGCTCTGCAGCCAATTCAACCGTATGCTATTGCCTGGGCATTACTTCGGTCAACCCCACCAAATTCGACCTTCTTTTTGAGCGTTTTATCTCTTCAGCCAGAAATGAGCCGCCGGATATTGATGTGGATTTTGAACATGAACGCAGAGAAGAGGTGATCCAGTATATTTATCAGAAATACGGCCGCGACCGGGCGGCCATTGTTGCTACTGTAACCCAGCAGCATCAAAAAGGTGCAATACGGGATGTGGGTAAGGCCATGGGACTTTCGGTAGACACCGTGGCCAAGTTATCAGGGGCAATCTGGGAATTTACCGACGAATGGTTTGAAGAGGCGCGGATACTGGAAGCCGGACTCAACCCTAAGGATCCGCTATTAAAAAAGGTATTGCAACTTACCGGGCAAATGATGGGTTTTCCCCGCCAGCTGGGCCAGCATACGGGTGGATTTGTGATTACCCAGGGAAAACTGACTGACCTCTGCCCCATTATAAATGCCCGAATGGCAGACCGCACCAATATAGAATGGAACAAAGATGATATCGACGCATTGGGTTTTCTAAAAATTGATGTGCTGGGATTGGGTATGCTCACCTGTATACGGAAAGGGTTTGAGCTGGCTAAAAAACATTACGACCTTGATTTAACCCTGGCCAATATCAATGAAGAGGAAGATCCAAAGGTATATGAGATGATCAGCAATGCAGATACCATTGGCGTTTTTCAGATCGAAAGCCGGGCACAGCAATCGATGCTGCCCCGTTTACGCCCCGAGTGTTTTTATGATCTGGTTATCGAAGTAGCCATTGTGCGCCCGGGGCCTATTCAGGGAGATATGGTGCACCCCTATCTAAGGAGAAGGAATAATGAAGAAGCTGTTGAATACCCTTCGCCCGAACTGGAAGAAATATTATACAGAACGAAAGGTGTGCCTTTGTTCCAGGAACAGGCGATGAAAATTGCCATAGTAGCGGCGGGTTTCTCTCCGGCTGAGGCAGATGCTTTAAGGCGCAGCATGGCCACTTTCAAATTTAAGGGGCTGGTCAACCAGTTTGAAAAAAAACTCATTGATGGGATGTTGGAACGCGGCTATAGTGAAGATTTTGCCAAACGTATCTTCAAACAGCTGGAGGGTTTTGGAAGTTACGGTTTCCCCGAAAGCCATGCCGCGAGCTTTGCGCTCCTGGTATATGTGTCATGCTGGCTGAAATGTTACTATCCCGATGTTTTTGCAGCAGCATTGCTCAACAGTATGCCCATGGGCTTTTATCAACCGGCACAGATTGTAATTGATGCCAGGAACCATGGCGTGGAGGTCCGTGCGATAGATGTTAACTATTCGGCCTGGGACAATATACTGGAGGAAAAAACCGGAAAATATCATGCCATTCGCCTGGGCTTTCGCCAGATCAAGGGGATTGCCCTGGAAGAAATGGAATTACTTGTTAAAGGAAGAGCAGCTTCCTATAAAATGATACATGAGCTGATGGATGCCGGCGTATCACAGCGCACGCTGGAAATTTTGGCTGATGCGGATGCTTTCCGCTCATTGGGAATGGACAGGCGGCAGGCACTTTGGGAGGTTTCGGCACTGGCAGACCGTCCGGTTGGCATATTCGAAAAACAAGCCTCTGAAAGTGAAAAAGAACCACAGTTATCACTGCCACTAATGCATGATTCTGAACATGTTGTACACGATTATACCACTACGGCGCTGTCGCTCAAAGCGCATCCCGTAAGTTTTGTTCGCGAAAAACTGAGTTTGCTTAAAATCCTTTCTACCAAAGAAGCCGCAGCATCCTGGGATGGCAGATTGGTAAAAGTTGCAGGGCTGGTACTGGTACGCCAGCGACCCGGAACTGCAGGCGGAGTCTGTTTTATCACTGTTGAAGATGAAACAGGTGTAGCGAATCTGGTTGTTTTCCAACATCTTTTTGAGAAGTACCGAAAGGAGATCCTGGGTGCAAGGCTTCTGATGGTAGAAGGAAAACTACAGCGTGAGGGTGAGGTGGTGCACGTTATTGTAAAACGCTGTTTTGATCTGACCAGTCTGTTGAAAGGACTCTCCGATACAGGGCATGAAGAACTCCCTTTGTTAACGCTTTCAAGGTCAGATGAACGCGTGCCTTACCCAACGGAAAACAAACGTACACAAAAAAGAGAGCAGGCAGATGGAACAGTGTTCCCTCCAGCCAGGAACTTTAAATAGTTTCGGGTTGAAGGCCTTAATAAAAAAATCAGTTGGTTTTAACTCACAATAATCAGTACCATATTAAGTTGCGTGGCAATATCATCGCAATAAGTAGTCTGGTATTTGCCAACGTAAACCCGATAATGGAAACGGCATTATTTAACAGCCACAGTTTAAAGTTTACCAAATAATCAAGATAACCTGGAGACCATGCTCCAGGATTATCGCCATGTGCGCCACCAGCCCTATGAGAGGGGCCTACGTAGTACCAAATACAGCACACAAAACTTTACTTTTCTAAAAGGGCAAAAGTACACCATAAGTATGGAGACTGCCCGTGCGAATCGCCCACGTTTCTCGGGCGGTCGTAATAATATTGTTTATCATTTTTCTTGTTTGTACCTACACATACTTCTGCAACATCACCCTTCTCATTGATGTAAGGAACCAATGCCAACCACGCTTTTCGGGCCACTGGTGCATATTCCTGCTTATTTAGCCATCCCTGTTTCACTCCGCTGATCAGGGCATAGGTAAACATCGCTGATCCTGAAGTTTCTGCCCAACAATCAGGCTCATCAATTAATTGGTTCCACATGCCACTGGGCCTTTGGTAATCTTTCAAACTTTTCATCATCGTTTCATAACCTTTCATGATCCTAGGGCGGTCCTTACTGTCTTTAGGCAGCAAACGCAACAGTTCTGTCATGCCTGCGGCCATCCATCCATTGCCACGCCCCCAATAAAACGGCACATCAGGCGCATGATAGAAAAGGCCGTTAGGGCGCTGCAGTTCATCCAGGTAAAGCACCATTTCGCGAGCAGCCCGATCAATATATTTCCGGTCTCCGGTGGCTTTATAAGCCTGTGCCTGTACAATGGTAATCATGTACATATCATCAATCCATAGGCGGGTTTGCCACGAAAACCCTTTATCTGCCCATTCTTTCTGCTTTTGATCAGCATTAGGCGGAAGCGTCCACTGCGTATCCGCATAAGGTATACCCAGATCGAAATAACGTTTGTCTTTGGTAATCTGGTAGAGTTCCAACGGTAAACTGCCAAACATATTCAGGTCAACATGGTTCATAACCGGTAACAGTTGTTTTTCCTGTGAAGTAAGTTTCTCAAACCTTTCTTCCAAAAGTGATAGGAGCTTTTTATCTTTTGTTAACTTGGCGTAACGCAGCGCCCCTGTCCAATTAAAAGTTTCAGGATAGCTGATCCATTTGCCCCCATGGAGCATATGTTTTCTGTCTGGAAAGCGGTATGCCAAGCGTTTTCCCACTTCCTTTGGTCCAAAACCCTCCGGAAAATCTATTAACAGATTTTGCTGGGCAAACAGGATATTACTGGTAATCAAGAGTAAAAATAAGGAGATTGATTTTCTACACATATACATTTATATTTTGGTCATCGTTCTTTTAGTGAAAAATTTTTTCTTTTAAAAAAATATAGTCGGCTACCACGTTCAGCATGATCTGATAATACATATTCTTTTTAGGTCCTGCACTGGCAAAACAGACCGCATGGCCTGTACCCCTTTCAACTTCAGCAAAAACGAATTTAAAATCAGGTGAATAAAGCCATGAATGCAATGCAGCATCGAAATGAAAAATGTGGCATTCAATGTTACATGCCCTTGTTGGTAAACTGAAAAATTCAAGGCAATAGGCTATTTTTAATTCTATAATGCCATAACTGAATAGGTCAACCAGGACTTGTGTTTTTTCAACCGCTTTTTCCATTTTTAGCTTCACGTTTTGCAGGTAAACCTGGTATTAGTAGCCAGGGTTCTGTTCTAGTCTTGCGCCATTGTTGCGCTCAATTTCTGAAGCAGGAATAGGCCATAGGTTATAAGTGGTAAGTACATCGTTATAATAAGGATTACATTTCTTTACACGATCGTAAACCAGACCAAGCCTCATCAGGGTGATCCTTCTTTTTTCTTCCGAACCCAGCTCACGCATCCGCTCATCTAAAATATAATCAATGTTCACGTTCGCTGGCAATACAGGAGATGCATTTGATCTGGCGCGCACCACATTAATATCAGCTGCAGCTTTATCAAGCTGGTTTAAACCTAAATAAGCTTCGGCCCTGAGTAAGTAGGTTTCTGCCAACCTGAACATATACTGATCAGCATAGGTTCCACCTGCACTTGCTTTAAGCAGCAGCTCCGATTTATCCTGAAACATGCCATCAGGATGGTCGCCGGGAGTAGTTACCTTCGATTGGAAAGCATAAAAATCCCTTCGAGGCACGGTGATACCTGCAGGCGGATTTATGGTGGATATGGTTTGCCCAAATCGTGGATGTGCCGGATTAGTTACCTTAAACTCACGCACAAAGTTGAATGGTGCATTCCTGAGGTCGTTATTAAAATCGCTCTGCCAAATCACATCCGAAAAATATTTGGTGGGTATTGCCCAACCAATTCCCCTACCGCCGCTATAATCGCTGATGGGATATAAAAATGGCTGAATACTGCTTCCGGCAAGCCTGAATGTAAGAAATTGTGGGGCAAAATGCCGTTCCATCTGATAAGAGCCACCAATTCCTGTAGAAACAGCTCCACCGCCAGGTACATCAGTTTCAAATTGAACCACCCAAAGGCTTTCCCGGTTGGTTCCATTTTTCCGGTTTTGGTTGCCACGCTGAAAAAGATCCCAATACACATTTTTTGTAGCGTCTGAAGCTTTCACCCCGAACCTGGTCGTCATCAGGCCAACATTGGGGTTACTGATTACGGTAGAAGCTGCATCTACCGCATTTTGAAACTGCCCGGCCGCCAGGTAAACTTCCGACAGGAGATGGTAAGCCGCAAGGTTATTAATTTCCCCATCCTGCACCACATTGATAGCAGGCAGGTTTGATGATGCAAATTTAAGATCGCTGATGGCCTGCTCCAGTACCGCGGTTTTAGGTTCCCGTACATAATCTGTTTTGGGCGATACTACCTCGGTTGTGTTTAAAGGTACGCCACCGTACAGATAGGCAAGTGTACGGAAAGCCATACCCCTGAAAAATTTCGCTTTGGCTTCCATTAGCGTTTTATCTGCGGGAGAAAGTGCTGAAGCTGGAATGCGATCGATAATGGTGTTCGACTCCGCAATAATTTTATAAAGAGATGTCCAGTGAATTAAAGGAATTTCGGTACTCAGCGGCGAGTAGGCCGCGATCATATTGGTGTGCCTGGTGGTGGAAGGCTGACCGTCAAAAACAAGGTCACAACCAAACACATAATCGAAAGGCCGCTGCTCACCACTGTTATAAAACTCGCTTCTTACCCGGCTATATAAATTGTTCACGGTAGCATCAAAGTCTTTAATATTATTGTAGGCATTTGTGGTGCTCAAAAAATCCAGTGGTTCTTCATCCAGAAAAGATTTTTTACAGGAGAAAAACGTCATGATCAGGGCAGCAGCTATAATTGTAAAGGTTATCTTTTTCATTGTTTTTTATTTAAAATGTAACATTGAGACCTAAAGAATAGCCTTTGAATACAGGCCTCCCATCATTGGTCAATCCCTGGTTGGTTTCCGGGTCCCAACCATCCCATTTGGTCCAGGTAGCCAGGTTTCTGCCACTTACAAATACATTCAGGTTCTGCAATTTCATGCGCTCAATCAGTTTCCCACTGAATTTATAAGAAAGAGAAACATCCTGTAGCCGCACAAAACTGCGGCGCTGAAAAAGTGGCGGGTTCAAGGTTGCAGAAACAATAGAGCGGGGATATTTGCCATCGGGGTTATCTGGCGACCAGAAATCTATACCACTGAGGTAATTGTTTCTGATGGAATTATCATCTCTGATCAGCCGCGCGGTATTGCCGGCAAGATATGATTTATTTCCACCCTGAACGGAATTTAAAAATATGCTTAAGGTAAAGTTTCTGTATTGAAAATTGTTCAGCAAACTGATTCGGTAAGCTGGCGCTGATGATCCCAATACCGCTCTATCATTCGCATTGATTACGCCATCACCGTTTTGATCAACAATCCGGTAAGTTCCCGGAGAATAACCTGTAGGAATTTTTTCACCTATTTGCCAGATCCCATTCACCTGATAATCATAGATTACAGCAGTAGGCTGACCGATAAAAAGGCCACTCTGGGGAAGGTCATCTTCAACCCCATCGCCGTTACGATCGCCCAATAACTTCACCACTTTATTTACATTCCTGGCAAAGTTTAAAGAAGATGTCCATTTAAATCCACTGCCGTTGATGTTTTTTGAATTCAAGGAAACTTCCAGGCCTTTATTGTTCAATTGCCCGATGTTGGTGAGAATATTGCTAAAACCGGTAACTACCGGAATGTTTACCGAATAAAGAAGGTCGGTTGTTTTGGTATCATAATATTCGATTACGCCTGATAACCTGCTTTTAAGCAAAGTAAACTCCAACCCCAGGTTGGCGCCTGTGGTGCGTTCCCATTTTAAATCCGGATTAGACAGGGAATTAACCTGCTGGCCAAATTGCGTGGAACCACCATCGCCAAAAACATACGACGCACTTACGCCTACGTTGGCGAGCGATGAATACCTTGTGGTCTGATTTCCGGCAACGCCATATCCTACCCTAAGTTTCAGGTTATCTACCCAGTTAACTTTAAAAAATGGCTCCTTCGAAATATCCCAACCTGCTGATACTGATGGAAAAATACCATATTTATTGTTTTCTGCAAAACCTGAGAATCCATCCCTCCTAATGGTACCGGTAAACAGATATTTGCTCTCATAATTATAATTTAGACGGAACATCTGATAATTTAAGGTTTCTCTCCATGCATTGGATATGGCGAAGCGGTTGGTACCCTGCTGCAGGTTATCGTAACCGAGGGTTAACCTCGAAAAACCTGTTGAATATGCCCTGGTATAGCTGTTATCGCGTGCAATTGCACCATAAAGTAACGTTCCGGTAAAACTGTGTTTACCAATCGCTTTATTATAGGTTAACAAATTATCAAAGGTATAATCATAATAAGTGGTATTTTCTTTCGAGGCCTGCCCGGTAAGGTTGGCATCGTACATGTTGGATATATTTTTAAAATCGAGGCGGTAATTGTTACCAAAACTGATTTTATAGCTCAGTCCTTTAACAGGTAGCTGCACATTACCGTAAACATTGGCAAAGAAATAATTGTGGCGGTCGTAATCTTTCGCCTGATAGTTCAACAAAGGATTAGTCACATTGGTATTAAAGGGATTGATTTTCAGGTTACCGTTA
Organism: Pedobacter suwonensis; assembly: GCF_044762335.1. Taxonomy (GTDB): domain Bacteria; phylum Bacteroidota; class Bacteroidia; order Sphingobacteriales; family Sphingobacteriaceae; genus Pedobacter. Next base: position 327,224 of record NZ_JBIWEB010000003.1, read on the forward strand.
TTATCCCAGGGCAGAATTAATGGCGACATTAAATTGATATCTACAAAACTGGGTTCTACACCATCTTCATTTATAAAAGTACCGAACGATTGCAGGCCAATGGTAAGCCAGTCTGTGGCCTTTGTTTCGATGTTTGCCCTGATGGTTTTCCGTTTAAAAATATCATTATTAATAAAACCTGAATTTCGGGTTAAACTCCCTGACAACAGGTAGTTGATTTTATCCGTTCCGCCTGATACACTCAGTTGGTTATCCACTATTGAACCCGTTTTAGTGGCTTCGTCATACCAGCTAAAATCATTTGGTAACAGATTGCCTTGTGCATCCTTCATAGAAGCATCTACCTTACTTACCAGATTAAATGCAGGATTAGGTCTTGTAAAATCAGGTGCAAGAAAAGCCTCATCATAGTACAAATATTTCACATGTTCTAAATATTCATCCCTCGCCATTGGCCTGAGGTCTATATTGGGCTTTTGAATTGCATACTGGGAAGAAAAAGAAATCCTGGTCCGGCCGATGGCACCTTTTCTACTGGTGATGAGGATTACTCCGTTTGCGGCCTGTGCGCCATAAACTGCCGTAGCACTCGCATCTTTTAAGATGTCAATTGAGGCAATATCATCCGGATTAATAGAAGTTAAAGACCCGTTATATTGTACTCCATCCAAAATAATCAATACATTCTGGTTACCCCCCAATGTATTTTGCCCCCTGATGCTGATGCCTGGTGTAGCACCTGCGCGATTTACCTGCCCCACGTTCAACCCTGGTACAGTTCCCTGTAAAAGGTTGGCCACATTGGTGGCAGGTGAATTTCTAAAATCATCGAGATTTGCCCGCACCACCGATCCAGTTACATCTGCTTTTTTCTGTGTTCCATAACCTACCACTACCACTTCATCCAGATTGGCCTGTGAAGATTTTAACACCACATTAATATTTTTCAGGTTACCAACGGTTACCTCCTGTACATCATAACCGATATAAGAAAATAAAAGCACCGTTTGGGCATCGGTTACACTGATTTTATACATACCATTTTCATCAGTCACAGCAGTGGCCGAACCATTTTTCACCTTAACTGAAACTCCCGGTATCGGTGATTTTGTTTTTTCGTCTGTAACTTTACCAGTAATACTGATATCGTCCCGGCTGAAGAAAGCAGATTCAGTTTTCTTATATAGCAACACAGCTGCAATGCTAGCGTTTGCTGTAGCGGTAAAGGCCAATACCATGACCGGCAAAAAAGTGATGGCTATAATTCTTTTGGGTAGAATTCTATATCTCATATTTGGTTAAAATTTTTGATCCGCTAAACCTTGTAAATGGGCATTATTAGGTTAGCGAAATATGCAAAGCGGTGATGCAGGGTTTTTATATCTGGTTTCCTGGTATCAAAGTAAAAAAATGCTCTTTATAAAAAATGTTCATTCCTTTGTCGTTTTATCTCAAAATGAGATGAGTGGTTGAACATGACGTGTATCTTCAACCACTCCTATTCACCCACTGGTACCGGAATATTCACTCCTGTGGCTGTGGCTGTCCCAAAATTTGGCGAGCCATCTGTATTCCAGGTCAGTTTTTGCATCCTTGGTGTTCTCGATCCATTGCTGGTATTGGCTACGCTACGCGCATGGTAAATAAACCAGTTTTCGCTTTGCAATACCCCATTAGGATCGGTATAACTGCTGGTAAAAAAGCCGTTGTGCCCAGGGCCATAAACCCCATTGGCATCGCTTTTAACAAATACCTGCTTTTTATTGATCCAATCGGCTGCTATCATCGGATCGCCCCCATTTCTTAGCTGGATCTGCGCCAAACAATAATTATCGCTACTGTAGCGGCTGGCAGAATAAATAATAAACAGCGGGCTATTGGCATCTTTTCTAAGCATAATAGGGCCCTCGTTAACACCTGCTCCTAAAGAACCACTTGGTTCATATTTTTCCCAATTATTAGTGGGCGATGATATTTTTACCCTATCGCTGCTTATTGTCCAGGGGTTAGACATCTGAGCGATGTAGATATATTGTTTGTATTTGGTGGCCACATTCTCCCATCCTGACCAGATGAAATAGTTCGCAGTTCCAACAGTTAAAACCGATCCGTCAATTGCCCATTGATCGCTTGGATCGCTGATTTTGCCTTTAAATGTCCAGCTACCTGTAGTAGGATCGGCATTGGAATTTTCAAGCACATACATGCGATGGGTAACATCGCCTCCATCATTTGCGGCAAAATAGAGGTACCATTTTCCGGAAAGAAAATGTAATTCCGGTGCCCAGATATTAGATGAATAAGCTGCACCTGTCGGAGGTGTCCATACTACTGTTTCAGCTGCCGTAGCAAGTAAAGACATGGTTCTGGTTTTTCTCAACCCAATATTGCTCCCACGGGTATACATAAAGTAGTAATAACCATCCTTTTGAGCAACATAAGGGTCGGCCCTGCTCGCATTAATCAGCGGATTCTGGAAATTGGTATCATGAAAATTAAACATTCCCTGTGTACCGGTTAGGGCGGTTTTCTGCCTGATTTTGGTACCAGGTGTATTGCTTTCAGGATCGACCGCCATTTTCATACCAGTGGCCCTGTTGGTAAGGGTGTATACATTATTACCACCTGTATAGTCGATAGCCCATTGTTGTGCGTCGCTGCCATCATCGGTACCCTGTTGCAAAATATCTCCTGATGTAGTTGATGGTGATTTAAGGCATTTATTACTGGTCACATTAACAAGTTTGTAATAAGTGGCATCAGTTTTCACCAGCTTCCATTTCTGGCCATTGTTAGGAAACCACGACCATTGCTGGATAGGCGCATTTTCTGCCGTTGAGTTACCGGTAACTTCTACCACCGGGCCGTCAGGCAATGATGAAGTTCCACGGATGCGGTATATTGCCCCATCAATCAAGGTACCCAATGGCGGTGCCGCGGCAATTACAGTTGAGGCAGACAGTTTTCCGACTTTGCTTACATCAGCATCCTCAGTAAATGGCCCTTTCTGGCAGGAACCAGTTAAAACAACCAGGGCGGTTGCGAGATGAATCCATAAATTGTTTCCCATAGTACAAGGTTGAAACTGCAAAGGCTTGTTAAGCTCGTAGAAGGATTTTGCAGCTAGGTTATTAATTTGGTTAAATCAGATCAAAGTAAGGAAATGATGCCTTTAAAATTTGTTCATCTTTTTGTCGAAATGTCTCAAACAATCTTTAAAAAACCATATAAACAACTGAAAATCAGCACCCAAAAAATCAACCATTTAAAACCCGGTAAAAAGGCACCTCAAGTTGGATTATACAACACCACGATTTATATATATTTGAGATTAACTTGAATATGCGTTTTGTATTATTTTATCTGTTGTTGAATTTGTTTTTTGCAGCTTCTACCTGCGAGGGGCAATCCTATTATTTCAGGCAATACCAGGCCGACGATGGTTTGGCACATAATTCGGTTAATACGGTTATACAGGATAAAAAGGGCATGATTTGGGTAGGAACCCGAGGCGGTTTAAACCGCTTTGATGGCTATACTTTCAAGACCTTTAAAAATGAAAAAAGCCGCTTCGGAAATATTGGCAACAACATTATTGTAAGCCTTGCTGAAGATAAAAACGGCATATTATGGATAGGTACAGGTCGTGGCATTTTTAAATACGACCCTGTCAAAGAGCTATTTACACCACTGAAAACCGACTTTAAAAAGTACATCAATACTATTCTGGTGGATCATGAAAACAACCTTTATTTTTTAGCGAACAGGGTACTTTTTAAATATGTACAGCAAGATCACAAGATCATAGACTTAAAACTAAGTGCAGCCTGCCTCGCCATTGATGAACACCGGAACATTTTGGTTGGCAATGATAATGGCGAACTGGTTACTTATAACCCAAAGAATGGATCAAAAAAAACTGTAAGAATTATTAGTGAATCCATACCTGCAAACCTCCGGTCGATCAGCAAAATATATCCAACGGGCAACCATAATATACTGGTAGGATGTTTTAAGCGTGGATTGAAAAGTTATGATACCAAAACCGGGCTGATCAGATCTCTGATTCTTAAAAACAGCGACAATACGGATATTTATGTACGCGATATCACCCCAGGTAAAAAAAACGAGTATTGGATTGCCACAGAATCTGGTATTTACATCTATAACCTGGCCACGAACACCAATATCAATTTACGCAAACAACCTGGCGATCCTTATTCCGTGCCCGACAATGCGGTATACACGGTTTGTAAGGATCATGAAGGTGGCATGTGGGCAGGTACTTATTTCGGAGGATTGGGTTATTTTTCCAGGAACAATGCAAGGTTCGAAAAATATTATCCGCTGTTGGGCACCAATTCTATTTCTGGAAATGCAGTGAGGGAAATCTGTCCCGATAGTAAAGGCAATTTGTGGATCGGGACGGAAGATGCCGGTGTGAACAAATTTAATCCAAAAACCGGGCTTTTCACCAATTACAAAGCCAACGGTAAAGCAGGAAATTTATCGTACCCCAATATCCATGGCCTGCTCGCTTTAGATCATCAATTGCTGGTGGGGCCGTTTTTACACGGCCTGGAAATTATGGATATGGATAAAGGAAAAGTGATGGAGCGTTTTAAGACCATTGGCGACGAAAACGAAGAAACGAGCGACTTTGTACTTTCGATCCACCGCGCTAAAGATAGCACCATTTATGTGGGTACTGGCTATAATATGGGTTCGGGTCTATTTATTTTTAACCAAAGTAAGAGAACATTTAAACGGATTAATGAGATTCCCATAAATTCATATGTTTACGATATCTGGGAAGATCGGTTTGGTAATATCTGGACCGGTAGCGTATCGCGTGGGGCATTTTATTTTCACCCCAAAACAGGTAAACATGGCAACATCTCTTTTGGTGAAAAGGTTAACAATAAGACGATCCATGATTTTCCGGTATGCGGCATCATGGAAGACAGCAATAATGCGATGTGGTTTACTACCGAAGGCGGTGGACTGATCAGGTTGAGTGCAGACCGGAAAATAATGACAAAATTTACAACCGAGAACGGACTGCCCACCAATATCCTGTTCCGGGCATTAGAAGACAACTCCAAGCATTTATGGATCAGCTCGCTCAAAGGCTTGATCTGTTTTGACCTGCTGACCGAAAGATTTAAAATCTACACCAAATCAAATGGGCTGATTACGGATCAATTTAATTTCAGTTCAGCCTATAAAGCCCCAGATGGCAGAATGTATTTTGGATCGGTAAGGGGAATGATTTCTTTTGACCCTAAAGATTTTGAGCAGAAAGACACTGCCCCTCCTACTTTTATCACCGGTTTCCAGATCAACAATAAGGAAGTTTTTCCCAATGTTGAAAATAGTCCGCTGAGCAGGTCTGTATCTTATACCGATACCATTGTGCTGGCGCACAATCAGAACAATTTCAGTATTGAATTTGCTGCGCTTAACTATTCTTCCCCGGAAGTAACCAGATACGAATACGTAATGAAAGGTGTAGACCAGGGCACCACTTACCTCAATAATAACCGAAAGGCTTATTTTACGGATTTATCGCCAGGAAAATACACTTTCTTGGTTAGGGCTAAAAGCAATGTAGACAGCTGGACGGGCAAAGAGCGTAGGCTTTTTATCCAAATCCTCCCACCATTTTGGAAAAGCACTACGGCTTATATTTGTTATCTGCTAATGATTGCAACAGGTCTGTTTCTGGCCATTCGCTATTATCACCGCTACATCGAACGGAAAAATCTCAATGAACTGCAACTGTTCGAACACGAAAAGGAAAAAGAGATTTACCAGGCCAAAATTGAGTTTTTCACCAATATCGCCCATGAAATACAAACGCCACTGACACTGATTCTAGGTCCGGTGGAAATGATGCTGGAAGAAGCACCGGAACAACCCCTAAAAAACAGTTTGCTGATGGTTGAAAAAAATGCAAACCGCCTGGCCAAATTAACCAATCAACTGCTCGATTTCCGTAAGACGGAGATGCACCAGTTCGGCTTAAACTTTGTGAATACCGATATCAACCAGCTCTTAGCAGAACAGGTGAATGCGTTTAAACAGGAAGCACTGAAAAGTAATATTTTACTTGATCTTGAGCTGCCTAAAACCCCTGTGGTTGCCTTTGCTGATCGCGAAGCATTGATCAAAATCTGCAACAATTTAATTTCCAATGCCATCAAATATGGAACAAGCCAGGTGAAGGTAAGCCTCGGTATATCCGGCAAAACTGATGATAACTTTAACATTACTTTTGCCAATGATGGTAAAGGAATCCCGCTACAATATCGTTCTCAGATTTTTGAACCGTTCTTCAGGTTATACGGTAAAGATAAACCAGGTACGGGTATCGGCCTCTCACTTGCAAAATCATTGGCAGAACTGCATAACGGCTCTTTACGACTCTTGGAGAGCGATACGGATAAAGTGGTTTTTGAATTAATTTTACCTATACACCAAAAATTTGAATTTAAACTGAGCAGCTGGAGAAAGATCAAATAGATATGACGGAAAGTATTTTAATTATTGACGACAACGAGGATATTCTTGAATTTCTCACACAGGTGTTCGGGAGCAGCTATAAACTGCATCTGGCGCTTAATGGAGAGGTTGCGCAGGAAATTCTGGATAATGAAATTGTTGACCTGATTATTTCGGATATTATGATGCCAGGTATTGACGGATTTGAACTTTGCAGGCTTATCAAATCTAATGTAGAATATTGCCACATCCCTATTATCCTGTTAACCTCCAAAAATACCTATAAGGCACATATTGAAGGGCTGGAAGTAGGTGCGGATCTGTATATCAAAAAACCATTTTCACCTCAATTGTTGCGGGTGCAGGTGACCAACCTACTCCAGAACCGTTTAAAAATAAAGGCCCATTTCGCGAGTTCACCTTTTGAGGATGTGCGTGTGATGGCCAACTCGAAAATTGAAGAGGCTTTTTTAAAAAGGCTGGATGAGTATGTCCGCAAGAATATTCAGAATTCTTATCTCGATATCGACCAGTTGGCAGAACACATGCACATGAGCCGACCAACCCTCTACCGCAAGATAAAAGCCATTTCGGCCCTTTCGCCAAAAGAGCTTATTGATGTGACCCGGCTCAAAAAAGCAACTAAACTGATCGCCCAAAACGAATTTACTTTTTTTGAGATTGCAAAAATGGTCGGTTATAGTTCACAAAGTTTGTTTAATAAAAATTTCCTGAAGTATTTTAAAGTAACACCACAAGAGTATATGAATTCACTCCGTAAGGATATCGACGGCTAAAAAAAGGTAACTGGGTGGCTATAAAAATATATCGTTTTATGCGAAAGGTCTGTGAGGATACAGGCTTTGTCAAATAATTCAGCTGAGGTGGCTTAGGTGGCCATAAACAAAAATGCTTCTAAGAAAAAACGTTAAGGACAGATCTCTTGTGCACGACTGCGCCATGTAAGAAAAATAAGAACATATCAGCTTATGAGTCCCTTAAATGTTTGATATGGTAAAAACTAAAGACAAATAGTTTAATTAAGGCCTGTGAGGACACAGACCTTGACACTTTGTTTTTTGAGATGTTAATATTTAAAAACTTTTCCTTCAACCATTACTTCCTGGCGAGTGGCATCAAAGGTGGCCTTCCCGCCCGTGCGTACGGCAGCGTTTGTCATAATATTTGCAATGGAATGCTGATAGCCTGCTTCTACCGGCGCATTAGGCTCTTTCCTGCTGCGAATACATTCCAGCCAGTTGCGCATGTGATTGGAGCTCAACACATCGGCACCCGTATTGGCTGACGCTGCAGCAGCAGATGGGGCAGCAAGTTTAATTTCAGGCAACAGGTTAGCTTTCATTTTCATAGCCGCCGCAGCCCTTTCGGTTAAGCCCCCGCGCGGCGATATGGTATTGGTAATCAGGTTCAGCTCCCCGCCATTCGCGTAATAAATCTCTGCCGGTTTTTCATCACCGTTGTGCATCCTGGAGCTAAATACCACCTGGAAACCTTTTGTAAGGTCATCAAATGGTCCATAATCAAAAACAGCTGTGGTAGTGTCCCAATTGCGTCGACCATCTTTCCATTGATAAATGCCTCCATTAGCGGTTACGCTACGCGGACGTGATAAACCTGTAAACCAATGTACAGTATCAATCTGATGGCTCATCCATTGGCCGGGCATACCAGATGAATAAGGCCAGAAAAGACGATACTCCAGGTAAATCCTCGGATCAAAGGCTTCGTATGGGCGGTTCAATAAAAAGCGTTTCCAATCCGTATCCTCTTCTTTTAGCCTGGCTACCAGGTCTGGACGGCGCCAGCGGCCTGGTTGATTTACATTCCAGCTGAGCTCTACCATCGTAATATCACCAAACTTACCCTCCTTAATAAAATCGGCAGCGGCTTTGTAATTTTGTCCACTGCGCCGCTGTGAGCCGATCTGCAGAATCTGTTTAGAAGACCTTACTGCTTTTAATGCAGCACGGGCATCTTCCGTGGTTTCGGCAAAAGGTTTTTCGCAATACACGTCCTTTTTATTTTTAACTGCTTCAATGGCATGCAAGGCATGTGCAAAATCAGGTGTACTGATTATCACCGCATCAAGATCTTTTAAGCCATAAAGCTCATCATTGTTTCTACAGGAGGTAATGCTATGGCCAATTTTGTTTTTGATATGTTCGGCACCTAAAGCACGACGGTAACTCCAAAGATCGGAAAGCGCAACGATATCAAAGTTCAGTTCTTTATGATGATTTAAAAAGCAGGGAAAAAGCGTATCCTTAAAACGGTCGGAAAACCCTACTACGCCAACCCTAACCCGGTCGTTTGCACCAATGATATTCGCATAACTCTTGGCCGACATTCCAAAAGTACCTGCATAAGTACCCGCCGCAGCAATTGCGGCCTTTTTTATAAAGTCTCTCCTTGATTCTTCCATCATTTCAGGTCATTAAAGGGTTTTGATTTTGATGTTCCGGTAAGAAACGGTGTTGCCATGATCCTGTATCAGGATATGGCCTTTTTTTGCCTCTCCAAAGTTTTTCCATGTTTTGTATTTACTTCCGGCCACCAGTTTTCTGAAATCTTCTGATCCACGTTCATACTCCACCACTTTTACCCCGTTTAACCAATGTTCTACATGGTTGTTCGGATAAACCCGCACTTCGCCACTGTTCCACTCTCCAATTGGCTTAATTACCGAAGCAGGTTTGTTGGATGGCATCAGATCGTACAGCGAAGCGAGTGTACGGTTACCGTTTTTGCCGAGTTTCGCATCGGGATGTCTTTCATCATCCAATACCTGAAATTCGAGTCCGATGCCTGAAAGATTGGTTTTTTCTTCTTCGGTTACAAAATATTTTATGCCGCTATTTGCCCCTGGGCTAAGTTTAAAATCAAATTTTAAAATAAAGGCCGAAAATTCATCACGGGTAACAATATCGCCGCCAGAGCCCTGCTCTTGTCCGTTTGATGCCAATACCGTTAAGATCCCGTTTTTCATTTCCCAGCCTTTGGATGGAAATTGCTCTTTGAATATAGCACGCCAACCCGTTGCATCCCTGCCATTCCACAGCAGTTTAAAACCTTCTTTCTTTTCGCTCTTACTCAGCGTATTTTGAGCATAAGTTAGGTTTACGGTGAAAATGCCCAATATGAACATGTAAATTAACCTGTAGTTTTTCATTGAATTTTTGTTACTGTAATTATTGATGTGTTTAGAAAATTTAGTTTTGAGGCTACGTCAGGTATTCAGCCCGTCTGAAACCAAAAAGGATAGTAAGATTTATAAATATCCAAGATAATGGCCATAATATCTGCACGAATACGCTTAACGGGTTCATAATTGGTTATACTGCCAAAGTAAGCCAATGGGCTTCGCAAAATATGTTCAATTTATTGTTGATTTGTCTCATTTTACACGATCAAAAAATAGAAATGGACCAAAATATCCAGTTTAAAAACGGTTTAATCAACGTATAACCAAAGGCAGAAAAACAAAAACAACAACTTTAAAATCAATAATTTATAGTAAAAAAAACCACTAAAACAGACACTAAAAAAGAATAGATAATGTGGCTTTCACTATTAATAAATGATGCATTAAAGCATACGCGTTCCATCACAGCTGCCTTTCCAGCTATTTATAATTGTTTATTTTCGGACAAATAACCAGATAACAAAAAGACAATTTATCCCTTTATATACATGCTCAATTTTCGATCATCTACATTTTTTGAACCATTCTTAAATGGCATGAAGTGCCTACACAATCAAGAAGATTCGGTTAAACAAGAAGCTCCTATTTTCAGGATTCAAACTTTTGCCACTTATTTTGCTATTCTGATGATCAGTTTGTGCTTTTTTTCCTGTAAATTAAAAAAAACGCAATCTGTTCAATACAGCACCGAGCATACAGCCCCTTTACTGGTTAATCCGGCCCTGCCCGGCGATAATCCTGATCCCTCTATTATCAGGATTGGTGGAGTGTATTATGCAACCTCTACCACAAATGAATGGGCACCTTATTTTACCATTTATAAATCAACCGATCTTAAAAACTGGAAACTGGTTAATCACGTTTTCCCGGATGGATTCAGAGACATGAAAAACCAATGGGGCGAGAATAACTTTTGGGCGTCGGAACTGGTTTATGACCAAAAACAGAATCGGATTTATGCCTATTACACGGCGCATAACCGCGAAACAAAAGGAAATCCGGGCTTACAATGCGGAACCGCCTGGATTGATGCAGACAAAATTGAAACCGGTAAATTTACCGACAATGGCCCCGTGATTATTGAAGATGAATGCGGCGCAATAGATGCATTTGAATTGCAGCAAAATGGAAAAATTTATGCCTTCTGGAAAAATGATGGCAATGGTTGTGGCAAAGAAAGCTGGATCTGGAAACAGGAAATTAACGATAGCCGTACCAAACTGCTGGGGCAGAAAAGCAAGGTTTTTACCAGTAGCCAGCCTTGGGAAACAGGACTTGTAGAAGGCGCCTGCTTTTTTACCCTGGGAGAATATGTGTATAGCCTATATTCGGTTGGTGGCTGCTGCGACGCAAAATGCAATTACAAAACCGGCATTGCCAGAACAAAAGACCTGAATAGCGGCGTATGGGAGAAATACATTAACAATCCGATTATGGTGAGCAATGATCGGTGGAATTGTCCAGGCCACGGCACGGTGGTTAAAACTGCGGATGACAGGCTATTTATGCTATACCACGCTTTTAATAAAAAATATGATGTTTTTGTAGGCCGTGAGGGTGTTATCGAAGAATTAATTGTTGGCGCTGATGGCTGGCCTGTATTGCATAATGCCAGCTTTCCCAACCGACCAAAAGCTGATCTTAATTTTATTGACAATTTTACAACGGATCAAAAACTGGATCTCGCCTGGCAGTGGCCTTCCAGATCGCAAAGACCAACGATGTTTTTTGACAAGGGCCTGAAATTGGCGGCATCTAACCAAAACCATGCGCTTGGTACCTTTTTGGGACAATACATCAAAACCGTAAATTTCAGCATTAGTGCGGCAATAAATCCTGGTGACGCGAAAACCGGCATTTGCCTGGGAGGAGCCATTTTTAAAAGTAAATGGCCGGGAGAACTTGGTGGAATAGGCATTAAAGTATCGAAAGATAGCCTGATCGTTTTCGATAATTTTGAGGGGAATTACACCATGCTCAAAGCATCGGCTGAAAATTTAAACAAGCCAGTGCAGTTGAAAATGCAGATTAGTAATGATGGCAGACAAATCGAATTTTTCTATAAAAAACAGGCAGCAGAATGGCTTAGTTTTTATCGTACGGATTTTTTAGCCGATAAATATGTGCCTTGGGGAATGGGCTACCGAGCTGGCATTGTGGTAAAGGGTAATCCATCACAAACCGGGAGTTTTAGTAGTTTTAGGCTGATAAATAATTAGCTATAGAAGTATAGATGGTCGGTGAGACACCGACCATCCATACATATAACTCCATTTTAGCGGGATCTAATTAAGACCCCTACCATTGAATCTGCTGATCTTCGTCTGGTATGAGGGTATTCAGATCACGCTGCATCGATAATGTGCCCTCTACTTTATATTTCAGCCTTTGACCGGGTACAGTGGTATAATCTTCGAACTCATAAGACAGGTAAAGCGTGGTGTAAACATGCTTTAAATAAGGTAGCTTCGGATCCATAGCCTCATCTCTGGTATAGTAAGAAACTGTAGCCCCCACCTTGAATTTATTGTTCGCCGTGTTATCGCTCCAGATTTCCAGTTTCTTCTTTTGAAGATCTATCTTTTCATCGGTAAACTTGATGAAGACCTTGTAATTTTTGCGGTCGAGGTAATCTATATCCCTGATCCCCGCATAGAGAAAAATGGTTTTATCATCTACTACAAACGTCCTATGGGTATTCAAGGTTAAAGGCTCAGTATCTCCCTCTAAAAATATTTTGTACAAGGTACCGCCATATTCGCCAGAGTAATCGTTAAAAGGAGTAATGCGCAACATTGTTCTCCGATAATATTTATTTGGATTCGCCTGATAATCGTAAGCAGGATCGCTTAAGATCTGCAGGGGCAATACCCATTTATCAGCCTGATCAAGGTTACCTAAGGTAAAATCAATCGGTATGGTAACCGTGCTTACCCCTGCAGGCGCCGTTATACGTTGCGGCATCGTGTAATAATTTTTATCCAGTTGCCTGAAATACAATTCCTGGCGATGGCCATACTGTTCCTGATTCAGTTTGGAAAGGGTATCAGGATCCAAACCGATATGGATCGTACGGTCTTTAACGTTTGGGGTAGAGCCGCTGATAATAACCGGTAAGTTAAATCTTAATTTACCCTGGGCATTGTAACGGATGTAACACCAGGTTACACCCTGGGCAGTTGGATTGGATTTAAATGATGCCATCTGGACGAATTGTTCTTCTTTCCACTCATCACGGCATGATACACAACATATCAATGTGATGATCATGTAAACTAGTTGATATATACGTTTCATTGTTTATTAAGGATAATGGGTTATTCAGGATTTGTCCAACCCGGGTTTTGGGTGAGGTATTTATTACGTTTTAATTCATCATAATGAATAGGCCAGAACCACATTTTAAGCGTAAAAATGGAAGGTAAAGAAGGCGTTTCTACCACGGTATGAAAAAGGTCTGCCTGTGCTTTGGTGGCATAGGCGTTGTATCCATAAACCGGCGCAGATTCTTCTGAGGGGGCATCCGTCCAACGGCGAAGATCAAAATAACGTTGCCCTTCCGCAAAAAATTCGATCTGCCGTTCTCTTTTTAATTTTATGCGGAACTGGTTCGGATCAGCATAGACCTGGCTGGTATAGTCAGCCAGTCCGGCGCGGATACGGATGGGCTGGATTCCCTTTTTCATTTCTGAAACGTTACGTGATATCGCATGTGTCCTGCTACCATCCCACGAAAGAATACTGTAAGAACCATTCAGCTCATTTAAGGCTTCTGCATAGATCAACAATACCTCTGCATAACGGATGGCGGGATCAACCTTTTGCTTCATCCTGCTTTGATCGTAAGCCGTTACTGCTACGTTACTGATGTCATCAGGATGGATATATTTTTTGATTCCCACACCTGTTCGGGGCCAGTAAGAAGTATTTTTGTAGCCATTGGGATCGCCCCTGTAATAAAATATCTGCATATTACTCTTTTCATCCTTTACGCTCTCGGCGTTCAATAAATTCCAGGTTGAGCCATTATACGAAACCGAAGCATAAAACCGGGGCTCGCGCCTGGCGAACTGTTTGTTTACGCCCACGCCCAGCGGACCCAATTCTGGATAGCTGGCCAACTCTTCTTGTTTTACGTAACCAGAGGCCCTCGGTGCCGAATTGTACCGACCTTCGTAACCCGGCCTGCCTGCATACATGCTGTTCATACCGGGTATATCGCTACCATTGTTCATGTAATAGGCATCTACTTGCTTCTGGGTCATGCCATGCGAGTTATAGCCTTTTCCTTCCAGGCGCGGCAGCTGGTGTAATACCAATACATTAATGCCTTCACCACCCTGATTTTGGCCATGGGTAAAAATCAGTTCTGGATTTTGATAAGCCGGAACAGTTCCGTTAAATAAAGAGCGGTAAGATTCGAAAGGATCAATATCGCTCCAGCCAGAAGGCCAGTTACTGTTAGAAAAATTACTGTCAAAAGGTGGCGTTACCGTTGCCGGGTAAGCAGCATCTCCAGTTGCTCTTTTATAGGCCACATACAAGCGGTACTGCCCTAAATCCATCACATCTTTTGCCGCAGCAGCGGCTCTTGCCCATTTCGATTCATCGTAAGTGCGCGCAAGTAAGGGTTTGCCATCTTTGGTTACCATGGCTGCCGCTACTTCTGCAGGGGCTTTTCCATTGGCTAACGGACTTGCGGCATATAATAATATCCTGGCCCTGAGTGCGAGCGCCGCGCCGCGTGTTGGCCTGGCCACCTGTTGTATACCCTGCTGGGCAGATAGCCCTTTGGCGGCTTCCGCCAGCTCGTCAGCCAGGTAAACCGCACATTCTTCGTAAGAATTTCGTGGTTGGGCGATATCATCATACTCTTTGGTATAATCGATACCTTCGCTGGCTATAATCGGTACAGGACCATAAGTACGCAGCAATATCCAATAAAAATAAGCCCTTAAAAAGCGGGCCTGCCCTTTTAAATCCGCAATTTCTTTTGCTGTAAATTTGGTATTGATATCGATGTTTTTAATGAAAATAGATGCCTGCCTGATTCCTTTATAAGCTGTATTCCATATTTCTTTGCTTTCACCGTTCAGTCCGTTTTCGGTATACTGCCCATTTTTCCATCTTTTATAGCCATCACTTTCATCACCATAATACATGTCATCAGCAAAATTAAAGGGTACCGTTTTTTTGCTGCTTACATCCTGCATGTAGTTGCTACCTAAAAAAGAGTAGGCTTGGGCAAGCCATCGGTTTGCATAATCGGGGTTGGTAAAAACCTCTTCCGTGGTTAGCCTTTCATCAAAAAGATAATCGGAGTCGAGAAATTTCTTACACCCGTTCATAGTGACAATAGCGATCAATAAGCTTAATGCCACCATTGTTTTTTTTAAATTCTTCATCGCTTATAAATTAACTGATACGCCTAATGATAGTGTTTTGCTCAGTGGGTACACTTTGCCGGTTGAGCTTCCTAACTCCGGATCCCAAAGTTTAAACTTACTGAAGGTAAGCAGGTTGGTGCCGATTAAAAAGAAACGGACATTGTTTAGATGCGCCTTGTTTACCAGGGTTTTAGGTAATGAATAGCCGATATCCAATGTTTTTAAACGCAGATAGGAACCATCCCTGAGCCAAAATGTTGATGCCCTGTAATTATTGGCATTTGGGCCATACGTTAAACGCGGATAATCGGCATTGGGATCTTCATTGACGCCTAAAGTCCAACGGTTACTATCGGCAATCTCGCTTAAAATATTTCCCCAGTTCTGGCCTAAGCTGAACATATAAACCGAAGAGCCATTGATAAAATAAGTTGATTTGCCTACGCCCTGAAAATGCACATTGATGTCCAGCCCTTTCCAGCTTGTTGAAAGGCCAAAGCCATAGGTAAAATTAGGGCGGGTAGTTGCTCCAATAGCCACAATATCGTTATCATCAATAATGCCATCGCCATTAATATCCTTGTATTTGATATCGCCTGGCATTACTTCGCCAAAACTTTGCCGCGGACTGTTACGGATATCATTATAATCGGTGAACAAGCCTAAATCTATCAGTCCCCTCGCCTGGTCTACCCGGTGCCCTTCCTGAAGCTTATAGCTGTAAATGGTGTTTTCTTCATCCCTTTCAATAATTTCATTTTTACTATAAGTAGCGTTGCCGCGCAGTGTAAAATCAACGTTATTGAGCTTCTGTTTGAAGGTAAAACTTCCATCAAATCCGTGGGCTTTAACCTTACCTACATTGGCCGATGGATTATTCTCCAGGCCTACAAATCCCGGTAAGAAATTCCGGCTCATGTAAATCCCGTCACGACTTTCCCTAAAATAATCTACCGTCCCGCTAATTTTATCGTGGAATAAAGCATAATCAATTCCAAGATCCTGTTTCGTCGCTACTTCCCAGGTTACATTTGGCGAGGCAACCGACGAATAACGGATGCCTGTCCAGGGATTTGAAGAATCGTAGTCCCCAAAATTATAACCACCTGCCGTCATCTGTTCTAAGCTGTAGAGATAAGGAAAGCGAATATTGCCTAAATTATCATTCCCGGTTTTGCCATACGAATAGCGTATTTTAAACATATCCACCCAGCCCAATTTTTTCACCACTGGTTCCTCACCTACGTTCCATGCGCCAGAAATGGCCGGAAAAAATCCGAACCGATAATCTTTGTGAAAATTTTCGGAACCGGTATATCCAAAATTAAAGTCCACATAGTATCGCGAATTCCAGTTGTAATTTGCGCGCCCAGCCATACCTTGGTTTCGGCGGGCAATCCCGTTTTTAAGATCGGTACCAATATTTTGGGTAAATACCCTGGAAGCCTGCGTGTATTTGATCACAGCACCAAAATTATGCGAGGCAATGCTTCGGTTATAATGTGTTTCCCATTCAAAAAACTCATTTTTGTTGCCGTCAGAACCTGCCGTTTGTGTCATTTTCTGTTCTTCCTTAATCCGTTTAAACACCAGCTCACCTGCCGTATTCCGGTAACGGTTGGCACTCCAAAGCTCCGGAAATTTATAGCGTTTGATGTAATTGTTGTTGTAGGTATCATAGCCAAAGCGGCCCACAAAACGGAGCCCCCTGGTAATAAAATCGAGCCCCTGGTTTAGGTTTAACGTGGTTTGAATGTTGTTGCTCCAGCTTTCGTTATAACCGGTCATGGTACCCTGTACCCAAGGGTTAAAACGATCCATATCGTTATCCGGATTAGTGTCGCCATCATCACTGGCGGGGATTTTCCCATCCGAGTAACGCAGTGGTGAGGTGATGGCATTATAACCCATCAGCGCCGTCCAGATGGCGTCACTACCTACTCCAGGGTCGTTTTGTTTTCGCAGCGAACCCGATACCCCTACGGTTAACAGGGTAGATTTAGTAATGTCCATGTCAACGCTCAAACGGTAGGTATATTTATTGAAACTGGCATTGGTATTGTAATCTTTCAGGGCATCATCCACCTTGTACATCCCTTGCTGGTTCTGATAGCTTCCCGATAAATAGTAGCGTGCCGTTTTTCCGCCCCCGCTCAGGTTAAGCATACTGCGTTGACTCTTGGCGGCATCTCGCAGCACCACATCCATCCAGTTTACATTCGGAAAGAGGTCGGGATCGAGACCCAGGCGCAGGATTTCGAGTTCCGACTTTGAGAATAGGGGTTCCTGGTTACGTACAATTTTTGCTTCATTGGCCATAGATGCATACGTATAGCCATCAACAAACTCCGGAAGCTTAGTGAGTGTGTTGTAAAAGCCTTCTACTTTTGCATTGATATTTACCTTACCCTCCTTTCCCCTTTTGGTTTTAATCAGGATTACCCCATTTGCACCTCTACTGCCATACATAGCGGTTGCTGAAGCATCTTTTAACACGGAAAAGGACTCCACATCCTCCACATTGATCTCGTTCATATCCCGTTCAAAACCATCAATCAATACCAAAGCCGCATTACTGGCACCAAAGGTAGAGATGCTCCTCACCCAGAACTCGGAAATACTGCCCGGCCGCCCTGAAGTTTGCATGGCTTGTATCCCTGGTACCACCCCAGCGAGTGCATCAGCCATTGAGGTGGACGGATTGGATTTTAGCTGATCGACATTAACCGTGGTAATAGCGCCGGTAATGGCAATCTTTTTTTCAGCACCGGTAGCCGTTACCACCACTTCGTTGAGTACACTCGCATCTGATTCCTTCAAGGTCACGTTTACCACTCGTTGTTCTTTTACCAACACTTCTTTCTTTTCGTAGCCCACGTAGGAAAATACAAGGGTTTGATAGGCGGGCATTTTGATACTGAATCTTCCCTCACCATCGGTAATGGCCCCAAGTCCAGGCAGGTTGCTTACCGAGATACTTACCCCCGGAATAGGCAGTTTTTTCTCGTCGGTTACCGTACCCTTTACAATTACCTCCTGTGCCAGAATATTAATGGAAATTCCAAGCATCAAAAGGCAGGTTAATAAAATAAATCTCATCATTATATCTGGTGTATTTTAAAATTATTCTTCTTTAGCTATTTTGCGGATAAGCCAGTTCCCGGTATCGCCGATATAAAAGCATTTCCTGGTTTCATCATAGGTAATGGCCTGGGGATTATTGAAACGGGCTTCCGTACGTAAATCGCCATCAGCGTAACCACTTGTTCCATTGTTGCCACGCCCGGCAAAGGTGCTTACCCTTCCCTGTGGGGTTAAGGTGCGGATGGCATGGTTGGCTTTGTCGCAGAAATAGAAATCATACTGGTCTCCTCCCGTAGCTTCATAATCAGGATTTTTCACAAATACCCCTTGCACCGGGTTATTCAATCTGGCATTTGTGCCTATTCCATCGGCATAACCGGCGGTACCTGCAGCCCCACAAATGGTATAGGGGGTCTTAAAAGTCTTAGTGGCGCGATCATAATCGGTACGCATAATGAAATGTTTGTCGTATTCAACCAGATAGGCGTAGTCTCCCGAGGGGTGCATCACCATGTAAACGGCTACGGCACTATAAGGATTGGAAAATACCAACTTATCCTCTTTGGAATTAAAATCATATCTGCGGATATCGCCAGCCCTAAACCTAGAATAATAAAGTTCACGATTCTGAGGGTGTACCATGGTTCCATTTACCCCGCGGGCGTAAACCTCGATTGCTTTTTTTTGCAGAAAATTGGATTCGCGGCTAAAGATGTAATTGCCATTTTTCGTATCGCTGGAGTGGTTGTGCGAAACAATCATGTCCTGGTTGCCGTCAATTCGCCAATTAATAATGGATACCCTATCGAGGTCTGTCCTAAAATAACTTACATATTTCTTCTCAAAATCGATAAGGCGGCAACTGTTCACATCTGCTGAAAAGTATAGGCGATTAGGATTTTTCGGATCTATTGTGAGCCAGGTGATCCCTTTAAATGCACCACAATCATTAAATGGCCCTTCTTTTTCTTCAAAATTAGAAGCCACCTGATAATATTTACCTAGAAAGGTAGAAACCAGTAACTTGCGGGCATAAGCAAACACCTCTTTAGATATTGCCTGGGCAAGTGCCTGGTCATTGCCATCAAGTATGGTTACTTTGATATCGCCATCATAGGCCTCTTCTGGAATGACACAATAAATACTATTGTTTTTTACCCCGATAACTTTAGCCACTTTTCCACCAATGGTTACCTTTATTTTCGAAATGTCATTACCGAAATTATTGCCATAAATAACCAGGTTATTCCCTACTCCGCCTTGCTTTGGATAAAAATCAGTAATCAGCACTTCTTTAGCTGGATCATAAGCATCTTCCTGCTGCAATTTTTCTTGCTTACACCGCGCTAAAGAAAGTAGAATCAGCCCGAGCAACATCCATTGGATCTGCCAGCGCATAGTTTTAACATTTTTTTTTGTTTTCATATATACCTATCGCTTTTCCGGCTCAAACCGGCTTGCATAAATTTAGATCGTTAACCACTTGTGGTTAGGTTGATTACCTACATCGAGGTATGCTAATGATATATTCTTTACCAGGCAATTTCAAGGAAATGTTGTTTGATATTATTGTAGTCGCGGTTACGAAGCAGTAAACACTGCATGCCTAAAATTGCGGGCATAGAAATTCCTTCCGGCTTTAAATAAAGTGCCGATAATAGGTTTAAATGCCCCAATATATCTTGCCTAAATATGATTGCTGATTGCCAAAATGCGACTGCGGTGTCGCAGCCGCGAACATCAAAAAAACACTAAAACGTTTTTACGAAAACAAACTATTTGTGTTTACCAAACACAAATTACCGTTTGATAATGATTAACGTCAATTTGCGCCAGGTAGTAATTTTAGCATGATTCGTTTAGTCCGTAAAACGCATGGTTGATGGTTAGGCCTTGCAATTATCGTAAGAAGCTATTTGGCTGAGTTTTACTGGACTATAAACGTATTTAGAATAGATAGGTAGTTGTTGAGCATCATATCAATTTAGTTTTCGTTTCCCTGGTTAGTAATATATTAAGTTAAACCATTGATGGTCAGCTATCTGAAATAAATATTTGTTTTCTCATAATACATGTTGAAACTGCAAAAAGCATCGTGTTGCCTATTGAAAACTTGCAGTAAGGTTTGCTATTTGGTTAATTGAAATCAAAGTAAAGGAATCGTGATTTTATTATCTGTTCAATATTTTGTCGATTTGTATCAACTTTTAGCAAAGTAGCCTTATTTAATTATCATTATTTTTCAATTTCGCTGCAAATGTAATTGGTCCGCAAAAATCTGAAAGCAGTTTATCTTAAAACAACCAGTTCTTTTAAATAGCTTTTTAACATTCAGCACGATATCATTCAGCTCAAATTGATATGACGTCTGGAGGAAAACGTGAGACAGATGAGGCGAGTAAAATTAGAAATTAAGTAATTGTTTAGCAAAGGCTTAACACTAACACTGGGAATCAAAAAACGCACAATAATTGTACTGGTTCATTTTCCATATTTTGGAGACGGGTCATCTCGTCACGCTAATGGCTCATTAAAATCAACCGGCTTGCTGGCGTTAGTACTAAAAGGGTTTATACTTATCTCGATCATCAGATTTTCATAATAAAAATAAAAGCCGAAGGTGTTTCTAATCTTTCTGGGCTCACCATCCATCACAACATAAGCTTCATTTTTAATGTTGTTAAATACCTGGTGCACCGCGGCTTCATCTTCCTGATAAAATCCGATATGAAAATTAGCGGGATAATCTGGTAGTTTATCTTCGTTGTTCAGCACCTGTCCCCAGATAACCAGCGCAAAATTTCTGTTGTTCTGCATCACGGCCATTTTACCATTGCGGTTGGTGACCAATTCGAAGTCTAAATGTTTATGAAATAGTTCAATAGCACGATTTACATCTTTTACGACCAGGTTAATGTGATTTAATTCCATATTTTTTTGCGTTTTAATTTACAATACAAAATTAACTAAGGTCCATAAAGGTCAATTGTATAAATCGGTCATTTTTATTCCAAACCAATACAGTTGGTTTCGATCCTGAAAATTTTTTCACTGTCTTGATAAAATGAGATTGGTCTGCATAGTCTAATTCGGGATAAAAAGTTCCGGATTTTAATTGTTTAAGCGCATTTGAAAATTTGATGATATCAATATAGGTTTTTAGCGTTATCCCAAGCCATTTGCTGAAATAACGATTAATTGATCTGGCCGTCCATCCGATAGCGGTTGCCATTGCTTCTACCTTAATTTCGCCGTTATTTTGGTTAATCAGTTCAAATAGGCTTAAGCGGCGTTGATCGATGTTTTTGTTCATCAGGCGAGTAATCGTTATGCAAGTTTTATCATAGAAAGCTGAGAAGTCGTGCATATCCGCTTTGCAAAAGCCTATAAAATCGGTTTCAAATACATATTTTTTATTACGGAGATCTGCGAAAGACGGCTTAAACAGGTATTCTGCAGCTGTCGGATAAAAACTGACGGCAAACATACGTGATTTGGGAAAAGCAGGTTTCATGATCGGCTCATCGCAAATGCCGCTAATAAAAATTTCAAAATGATCTTGCTGATCTAAAAAAAGGAACAGGTCTATTTTCCATCCGGAAAGATAATCCCATCTATACTTTCCTCGACATCATTTGTCACCATCCATATGCTTTCAATAAGGTGGTTTAAACTTACAGGGGGGCGCTTTGAAAGGTATGAAATTTGATGTTTCGACATACACGCTTAAACTGGAACAGGTATATATTGCAAAACTATCATTTTTATTCTCCTATTATCCCCATCATATACCAATCCTCGTTAATAGCGATAAGTGCTTTACTAAACCAATAACAAAAATCAATGTTGTTTAAGGATGGAAATACATAAAAAGTTTATGGCAAAAGCCATTGCATTATCGGAACAGAACCTTCAATCGTTAAAAGGAGGTCCATTTGGTGCTTTAATTGTGCGTGATGGTAAGATCCTGAGTGCTGAAGCCAATTCAGTTACACGGGACTGTGATCCAACTGCCCATGCAGAAATAAACGCAATCAGGCAAGCAGCCAAAAAAATCGGAAAAGCCGACCTGTCAGGCTGTACGATCTATACCAGCGCAGAGCCCTGTCCAATGTGCCTGAGTGCCATATACTGGTCCAATATTAAGCAGGTATACTATGGAAATACAAGAACTGATGCAGAATGGGCAGGCTTTGGTGATCAATTTATTTTGGATGCCTTACAGGAACCGATAGAAAAACAACCAATAGCCTTTGAAAGGATTATGCCCGGAGAAGCCATAAAAGCATTTGAGCAATGGCGCGCGGGAGGCCAAATGCTTGAAGAAAAAGTTAAGGATGGATCTTTATAATTCACTTAATAATGTCGCAATTAAGACGCTAAAAATCCCTATCGATGCTGCTATAAAACAGCATGTAAAACTAATTAACCAGAACGTGTTACTCCCCCCCTCCTTAATGAGGAGGGGAGTAAACCACTGCATGCTGTAACCTATTATTACATCTTAAATCAATAAGAGATTTCAGATCTTAACATTTATAAATTTGCTTTCAGGGTATAAACAGACACCGAGCCTGCTTCACAATAAAATTCTGCCCATCCATCCTCACCGATGGTAATTTCTCTGTCGCAATGGCCCAGGTAATCGCTAAAAACCTTTCCTGCAAACCCAGCGCCCATTTCCATACGCTTATTCCCAGCTTCACCGTTTGATAAAACCACCGCAAGGCCCGAACCCTGGTGTTCCTCATCTCCCGAACGTGTCCAGCCAATGCAACTCGGGTGGTCAAAATAATCTCGCTGAAAACCATAAGCAAATGTTTTTCTCAACTGTAGCAACGCCTCCAGCTGAGGTAGTGCAGCCATGGTTACCTCATGGTCTTTTCCATCGTCTCCTTTGTCGGTATAAGCCGATCCATATACATCTGCATAAAAAACGCAAGGGTAACCTGCTTCACGAAGTAAAATGATGGCATAAGCATGTGCCCTGAACCATGGCTCTACCGTTTGTTCCAGTGATTGGAGTGGTTGGGTATCGTGGTTTTCAACCAACGTTACGGCAAGTTCTGGCCTCATTGAAACCAGTGATCCATTTAATATGGTGCTCAGGTCATATTGTTCGCCTTCCTTACTGGCATGAGAGAAATTTGCCTGAAGACTCGCATCAAATAACGACATACGGCCCTGGGTAGCATCGATATAATCAAGCATAGCCTGCGGATCGTAAGGTGACCAATACTCTCCCACTGTAAATAGTTCTTTTCCTGTTTCAGCCCGAAGATAGTCCAGCCATTCATTGTAAAAATCAGCAGGCATGTGTTTAATCGCATCCAAACGCAGTCCATCAAAACCGGTAGTTCGATAAAACCACAGCCCCCAACGTTTAAGTTCTTCTCTTACAGCAGGATTCCGAAAATCGATATCAGTAAGCATCAGGTAATCATAATTTCCATTTTCTGTATCCAGAACATCTTCCCATCCCGATCCATATTGATTTTGAATACTGAACACCGCCGATTCCTGGGTCCTGGCATCGTAATCTACACCGGTAAAACATTGAAAATCCCATTGAAATTCAGAATATTTCCCTCCGCGTCCCGGATAGGTAAATTTGGTATAAGCATCGATCTCAAATGGTTCGGAGATGAATTCATTTCTGTTTTCAGGGTTTACCTTGCGTACCATCACCGGCTCATGGTCATCTGCCCCACCAAGATGGTTCAGCACAATATCTACATAAACATTTATACCGGCCTGCTGCGCTGATTTAATCGCCCCCAGATATTCCGCTTTTGTGCCATATTTAGTGGCAATGCTTCCTTTTTGGTCAAACTCGCCAAGATCATATAAGTCATAAGAATCATAACCAGTTGAATCTTTGCCATCCATACCTTTATGCGCTGGAGGCAGCCAAATGGAGTCTATCCCCATTTCTTTTAATTTAGCAGCATCTTGTTGTACCTTTTTCCAAAGGCTGCCGTCGTTGGGATAGTACCATTCAAAGTACTGCAACATCGTATGATTTTCCATCTTTAAACAAATTTAGTAGAGCATATACCTTGCAAATGGTGTTATTGTTTTGAAATTCACCAAGACTTGATTAATTTGTTTAGTAATAGGCAGTTTTGAGATACAGATGACTAACACCCATGCCGTTCAAGCGTGGAAATAGAATAGTGGAATACCGAAATGGCCACAACGTTTATTTAGTGTTTTGTATAACCCTAAACAGATCGCCCAGGCTGAAATAAAAGTACAATAAGCTACTAATTAGTGGCACTAAATTAAACAAAGTTGATTATTTATTTAGAGTGCTGAGCTAATTATTGCTCATTTCACAAAGTTTTTCGATTTTTTGGATAACTTAGCAACAAGTTACTAGTTGATTTTGGGAAGTGGCCAATAATGGGTAAAATAATTCAGAAATTACATAATGAGACCGAGCTTTTTGCAAAACTTGCTATTGGCGATGAGCAATCTTTCGAAATTATTTATCGCCATTATGTAAAACGGTTATTTCCATATGTTGAAAAACTGGTAAAAGTTCCGGAACTGGCCGAAGAATTGGTTCAAGAGATTTTTGTTCAGATATGGATCAACAGACAAGCATTTGCCAACGTACAGCATCCCACGGCTTATCTTTTCAGTATCGCAAACAGACAGGCCTTGAAATACCTCAAAAAGGTTGCAAATGACGAGCGGATTTTACAGCGCATAACCAGCTATATTGACCCCCCCAGAAACGAAACCGAAGAACAAATAGTATTGCGCGAAAGCGTCGAGGTCATTAAAGAGGCCGTTGCACAACTTCCTGATCAACGCCGTTTGATATGGGAGCTGAGCAGAAATGAGGGGCTTAGTCATGAGCAGATTGCAACCAGGCTAAACATCTCTAAAAACACGGTCAAAAATCAAATGGTCCATTCCCTTAGGTATGTACGTGAATTTCTCAGCAAACGGGATATTTCATTACCAGGTTTAATAATTATTTTCCTGATTAACAGGAAACTATAAAATTTTTATAGTTAAGCATAGTCCTATCTAAGCCGTTATCGTACTCATCAATTAAACAGCGAGAAATAAATCACTGGCTACATTGACATCAAATGCAAAAAGAACCATCCGCTATTGAAATACTCTTTACAAAATATACCCGTGGCGAGGCTACAACCGAAGAAACCCTTCGGCTTTTCAAACTCATTGGTTCAGACAGGCATGATGTTGAAATTAGTGAGCTTTTAGCCTCCGAGTTAGACCATACCGCTCCTGCCGGTAAATATGAAACTAACTGGGAAAAGTCGTTAATTCGTATTAAAGAGCAAGCTTTCCAGCCTAACCGAAGTGTATTAAAAAGAAAGCACATCAGGCTGTGGCCCCGGATTTTAACGGCTGGTGCAGCAATCTTAATCCTTACCCTTGGAATCAATTATTTCATGTCAAGGCAAACCGCCCATAGTTACGAACATTTAACACAAAATGATATCGCCCCGGGTAAAGTGGGTGCAACGTTAACATTAGCCAACGGCAAAACCATAAATTTAGCGAATATAGTTCGTGGCGAATCGATCAGGGAAAATGGTATTGTTATTTCAAAAACTGCTGATGGACAATTGCAATATCAAAGCCATCCAAACAAAAATGATGAGCAAGATCTACATACCTTATCTACAGCCTTGGGGCAAACCTATACCCTTACCCTTCCGGATCAAACAAAAGTGTGGTTAAATGCCGCCTCGAGTTTAACCTATCATAGCACGCTAAAAGAGAAGGGTGTACGTAGGGTTCAGCTTAAAGGGGAAGCCTATTTTGAAGTAGCAAAAGATAAAACCCGCCCTTTTTTAGTGGAAAGTGGAACGCAGACGATTGAAGTATTAGGTACGCATTTCAACGTTAATGCCTATGCTGATGAAAAAACGTATAGAACAACTTTGCTGGAAGGTCGCGTCAAAATTACAGATCATGCTCAAAGCAGAATATTGCTTCCTGGATACCAGGCTGCTACTTTAAACGGGGAGATCAGATTAAGCCAGGTGGATACGGACTTTGCCGTAGCCTGGAAAAGCAATAATTTTACATTCGATCGCCTCGATATTATGGAAATTATGCGAATGATAGCCCGGTGGTACGATGTTGAGGTCATCTACAAAGAAGAAATTCCTTCCGGCAAGTTTTGGGGATCCGTATCACGGTTCGACCATATTTCTCAAGTATTGATTCCACTCGAAGCCACAGGAAATGTGCATTTTAAAATCGAAGGAAGAAAGGTGTATGTCTATCAATAATCGCAATCGGGTAAATCAGCCGCTGCATATAACAGAAAATTAATTACTAATAATCAATTAACCACCAAACAAACTTAAACTAACGAAAGGAATGATACTAAAGCCATACTAAACAACATTTAACTTGGAGGTAACCATACCCTGATTGCAGTCAGGATATGGTAGATACTGGCCTCGAAAAAATTATCAACGATTTGCAGATGCTAAAGTTAAACTGACAATTGCATCATGCATTAACCAGACAACCAAACTTAGACAATAATGCGCACTAAAGCAATATTGATGGTATTTCATTGTACCGTTAAGTCCCTGTCGCAACCTAAATAATGTGTTAAAAAAACTAAAAATTAAACCGGATATGCCCAGGTATATCCATAAAATTTGGCTGATGATGCGATTAACCACCGTAATTTTAATAGCCGTGATGGTGCAGGTAAGTGCCGCCGGCTTTGCTCAGAAAATCAGCTTAGACAAGTCAAAGGCCTCGCTGGAAGAGATAATTAAAAGCCTTCGTATACAGAGCGGGTACAATTTTGTAGTGCCTGGCGATTTACTGGACGATGCAAAAGCGGTTACCATAAAGGTGCAAAATGCAGACTTCAAAAAGGTATTGGAACAGATTTTCGAAAGTCAACCCATTGCATACGAAATCAACAACAACACGGTAACATTGAAGTCCAAGCCAAAAACTATTTTTGAAAATATCTTCGAGCGATTACTGTCCATCACCGTAACAGGAAAAGTAATAGACGAACTCACAGGAAGTCCGCTGGCTGGTGCCAACATCATGGTGAAGGGTCAAAAACAATTTACGCGTACCGGAGCTGATGGTACTTTTTTGCTTCAGAATGTTAATGAAGATGCCATTCTGCTTATTAGTTATATTGGGTACACGACTAAAGATATTAAAGCCGCAAAAGATCTTGGTGTGATCAGACTAGGCGTTGATGTTGGCAAATTAGAGGACGTAGCGGTTACCGTAAACACCGGTTACCAGAGGATAAAACCAGAACAGAGTACCGGTTCGGTTGCTCAACTCGGCACAAAAGAATACGAATCGAGGGTAAGTTCTAATTTCCTGGACGGATTGGTAAACAGATTGCCTGGATTGCTAATCAATAACGACGTACAGTTTACGAGCACGGTACCAGGCAGCGGACAATCAACACGGCCGCTGTTTAATATCCGTGGTATTTCCACCATGTCGGCTAACCAAAGTCCTTTAATCGTTGTTGATGGTTATCCGACGGAATTAACACTGGAAATGATCGATCCCAATGAGATCAAATCTGTTACCATCCTTAAAGATGCGGCTTCAGCAACCATATACGGTGTAAGGGCATCCAACGGTGTAATCATTATCGAAAGAAAACAGGCCAATCCCGGAGCAGCACAGTTCAATTTCAGAACGACACTAGGTTTAAGACCCGAGGAAAATTATGGCCGTTACCGATGGGATCCACAGGCATCAGCCATTAATGCCAGCTACCTCAGGGAAAGACAAGCGCTAATTATCACACCAACAAGCTGGTCTTCCTTATATGGAACGGCATCGGGTGTAGGTGGAAATGTTAGGCGCTCTACTCCTTACTACATCCAGGCACAGCTTGCTGCTGGTATTATTACCCCTGAACAGGCCGAAAGCTCATTTGCAGAACTGGCAAATTATGACAACCTGAATGATTATAGCCGATTATTCCTAAGAACTGCGGCAACGCAGACCAATACCTTAAACGTTTCTGGTGGTACGCCCAGTGCATTGTATTACATTACGGCCAATTATACCAACAACCGGGACAATAAAATTTTAAACGACAATAACAGATTTTTACTAACGGGCCGTACCACACTGAAGTTGGGCAGAAAACTGAGCCTTGAGCTCACCACCGAATACCAGGAACAACGTTCGAATGGCGCACCTGTACCTGGTCCAGCCGATTTTGCAGGTTACGAACGTTATGAAGATGTGAACGGCAATCCCGCTCCTATCATTTCGAAAAGTTATGCCCCTGTATTCAATACCGTACTTTTATCCCAGGGTTTGTTAGACCAGAACTATTATCCGCTGATTGATGCCCAGTTAGTGAATGATAAAACGCAAACATTGAACAGTAAAACCATTGCTAACTTTAACTACAACCTTGGAAAGGGCTTTAATCTTCTGTTTGGAGGAGTATATGAAACCTCCAGGTCAGAAATCAGGCATTTAGCCGGGCGCGGTTCTTCAGAAGTGAATGCCTGGGTGAATAACTATACGGTTACGCCTACAACCGCCAATGCCTCGCTGGCCTTCAAAAGAAATCTGCCTGATGGAGATTTCCTTCGGCAGCAAAATGCCACCAATACCGGATATACTGCCCGTACCCAGTTGAATTTCAATAAAATAATCGGGAATCATTCATTTAATGCCATAGCCGGGGGCGAATTACGAAATATCATAAGCAAAGGTAATTTAGCTTCTTACTTTGGTTACAACGACCAAAGCTTGTTGCAACAACCGGTAGATTATGCTTCCATTTTTGGCGGCTTAGCTGCAGTACGCGGCACACTGGTTACGAACAATACACTCGGACAACTGACTGACTTCTTTAACCAATCCTATAACGAGGATCGGTTTTTATCTGCTTTCTCCAACGTGGTTTATTCCTTTAAAAATAAATATTCATTATCGGGCAGTATTCGTATCGATCAATCCAACCTCTTTGGTAGCGACCCTAAATATAAATACAAGCCCTTATGGTCGGTGGGTGCAGCCTGGAATATCCACCAGGAGAGCCTCTTGAGCAAGCTTAACTGGCTTCACCAATTAAAGTTGCGGAGTGCTTTTGGCTTTAATGGAAACGTAGCGAAGCTTTCGCTTCCACAGGTTATTGCGCAGGCTCAAAATAATACACAAAATACCCCAACACTGAGCTCCCTGATATTGGTATCGAACGCCAACACCGGGCTACGCTGGGAACAAACTGCAAACTTTAACCTTGGGCTTGATTTTAACGTTTTTAAAAATATAAGCGGCAGCATAGACTATTATACCAAGAAAACAACTGATGTAATGGGAAACTCATCCATTGATCCAACTTTGGGTGCTCCATCAGCTTTGGTCAATTATGCCAGCATCAGAAATAATGGATTGGAATTCAGTCTTAAGGCTGATTGGATAGCTAACAAAAACTTTAACTGGAACACGGGTGTGGTGATTGGCAAGAATAGCAGCAAAGTACTTGATGTTTATCGAACCGGCCGCTACGACCCCCAAATAATAGATGTACTGGGCTTTGTAAGTGGTTATCCTGTAGGTGCAATGTTCTCTTATAACACCAAAGGCCTAAATAACGAAGGACATCCTATTATTTTAGATCCGAAAGGCGCTGAATATGTGGTCAATACCAGCAGCACAACCAATCCGTTGGTGATTGCCATGTCAAATAAAGATTCCGGATTGGTACAATATTCTGGAACTACGGTTCCAAGTATCAATGCCGGGTTGAGTAACCGTGTAGACGTGGGCAATTTTTATTTCTTCGCCATGGTTAATTACTATGGGGGATTTAAAGTACGTGTACCCAGACCTAGTCCGGCCGACCTGAGGCCTTTAGAAGGCTCAAATAATTTCTGGCGGGTTGCGGGCGATGAATTCAAAACAGATATCCCCAATCTGGTTGACCTGAATAGTGCAAACCCATCTTGGGCTTATCGATACAATAGCAATTACGTGGTACATGGCGATTATCTGACCATCGGAGATATTACGGTTTCCTATCGTTTGAACGACCTCAATTTTATAAAAAAGGCCGGCTTCAAAAATTTCGAGATAAAAGCTCAGGCTTCAAACCTCTACACGGTTGGATTTAACCGTTACAACTATAGTCCGGGTACCGGAAGTTACGCTAAATCATACGTAACCCCGACCTATACACTGGGTTTATTCACTAACTTCTAAAATTATACTAATGAAGATCTTTACATATATAGGCCTGTTGTCGCTTATTTCAGGCTTGCTTTTAAGCGGTTGCGACAAATACCTGGATGTTGAACCGAAGGGAAAGCAATTGCTGAAAACAACAAACGACTATGACCTTTGGTTAAATAGCACGGTTTTCACCACTGAAACGGAAACCAATATCCTGAATTACATGACAGACAATATCGATTTGCCAAATGTCGGTAATCCACCCACTTCTCTGGCAGATTTGATTTATACCTGGGCACCCCAATTCACCACAGATATCACTTCAGTAACCTATCTCTGGGGCGACCACTACCGTAGAATTAGCCTATACAATACGGTTTTGATAGGTATAGAAGCTGCCCAAGGTGGTACCGAATCACAAAAGAACAGCCTGAAAGCGGAAGCATTACTCGGCCGTGCACATTCTTACTTTTACCTCGTAAACGAGTATGCAAAACCTTATGATCCTGCAACGGCGGCCACTGACTTGGCAGTACCTTATGTAACCTCTGATAATGTGAGTCAAAAAGCGCCGCCAAGAAGTACATCCGCTGAAATTTATCAACATATCATCAACGACATTAATGAGGCAATTCCCAATCTGCCGGCTGATAACAGCAACGCCAGGTTTAGAGGTTCAAAGGCCGCGGCATACAGTGTGCTGGCCAGGGTTTACCTTTATAGGAGAGAATATACTGAAGCGCTGCGTTATGCAGAGCTGGCTTTGACAAACACCCGCGCAACCATGATCGATTTAACGACACCATCAGGTTTTCCAACTACCTTAAATGTTGTATCACATCCTGATGTGATCTACGGTAAAGGCACAAATGCCGCTGGATTGCCCCTGGCTCAGGAATTAAAGAGTACGTTCGCTGCGAACGATGCAAGAAAGACTGTGCTATACCTGAATTGGGCAAGCAACGTTAGGGGATCAACTCAATTTTATGCTGCCGCAGTTACCCCGGCCTTTCAACTCACCAATACGGGTACCACAGTGCAGGAAATGCATTTAATTGCTGCTGAAGGTGCAGCAAGAGCCAACAATTTGACGGTTGCGCTCGGCCACCTGAATGAAGTTCGTAGAAATCGACTTACGGGTACACCGATCTCCAGCAGAGATTTCAACTCAGAAAGCCAAAAGGTGATATTGGATGAGGTACTGGCAGAACGCAGAAGGGAATTACCTTTTCACGGCCTTCGCTGGTTTGATATGCGAAGATTAGACATGGAAAACAAAATGCCTTCCGTAACCAGAATTAATGCGCAAAACGTTGTCATTGCCACGCTTGAACCACACAGCAACAAATATACACTTCAAATACCAGTGCAAGTATTGGCGTATAACCCAGACATGGTACAGAATCCATAACCACTAAAACTCAGAAAATGAAGATATCAAACTTTAATATACTGGCAATCTGCACGGTCATCATGCTTTATCTGTCATGTAAAAAAGATCAGGTAAACCGCGAGCCACTCCCTGGCGGGCTTGTTGCCTTTGATCTGCCAGCAACGTCAGACGTTGTGTCAAGACCGCTGGACATTAAAAATACTGCTGTAGTTAGCGTAGAGATAAAAGCTACTTTAGAAGGCAGCAGCTCCTCTGGTATACACTATGTTACCTTCGCACCTGATACCAGTAAAATCAACGATTATAGAGCAAAGTATGGCAGTGGTGCGCTATTGCTCCCTACAACAAGTTATCTCTTTTACAAACCAACTGTGGCTATCCCTGCTGGAACAAATGTTTCAGAGGCTGCAGTATTAAATCTTGGTTTCCAAACTACCCTCAAAAAGTTTAGTGCCTATGTGCTACCCGTTACCATTACATCAATAGACGGGCAAAATCAGGATCCGAAGACACGAAAAGTTGTTTATTATGTATTTAATACTGGTGATGCACTTTATGTAGACCATACCGGTTTTACCCTTACTGCTACAGCCTCTTCAACAGGCGGTGCAAACAGTGCAGGACGAGCGGTAGATGCCAATACAACCGGGACCTATTGGCTAAGTGCTACAACAGCTTCCCTACCACAATTTGTAACCGCAGACTTTGCCAGGGAAATTACATTTTCTGGCTTAGATTACTTTATTCCGACGGTTGTAACACCAACAACCGGAGGCTATACCACCTCTGCTAAGGTAGAAACGAGCAGCAATGGCACTATCTGGACAGATAAAGGTATCTATGCCGTGGATGTAACCAACGCGACCAGAAGACAGACCATTAACTTACCTGCATTAACCACTGCAAGATATTTGCGTTTCACCATTTTAACGGCCACACCATTTGTTCAATCAGGTACCAGCTACAGCGTAGGTTTTGTGGGCGGAATTGTTTTGAGGAACTGATAGAAGAATCCTTTTATTTAAAAATAATAAACATGAAAAAATTACTGATTTCAATCTTAATGGTATTACCTATCGTGGTAGCAGCCCAAAAAAACTATACCATCACCGGAAATATTCCTGCCTTAAAAGAACCGGCAAAGGCTTACCTGGTGACGCTTCAGGCAGATAAATGGAAAGAAACCGATTCTACTGAAATTAAAAATGGAAAATTTGAGTTTTACGGGCGTGTTAACGAACCGCAACAGGCACTGATCGCCATTAAGCCACTCCGCTTGAAACAAAGCGCAACACATGGCGATACTAAAGGTTTTTTCCTGGAAAATGCTGCGATTAGGCTAGATGCGACAGATTCCATTAAAAATGCAAACGTGAGCGGTTCTGTAGTTGATCGCGAAAATAGCGAGCGAGAGGCGATGATCAGTGAGGTAACGGCAAAAATAATGATGCTGCAAAGGGAATATGGCAAGAAAGCTACTGATGGAACTTACCTGAAAACGGTTGCAGAGCGCAAAATGGCAGCCGATAGCATCCAAAAACTGGTCGCTCAAAACAGAGCAATAAATATGAAATTCGCTGAAGACCACCTGAATTCATTCGCTGGCTTATATGCTTATAATATGTATGTACTTGATAACAAGTTTGAAGCAGCAAAAGTAGAGCCTTTGTTCCATAGATTCTCTCCTGAGTTAAAATCATCGCCACTAGGTAAAAAAACGGTCGAAAAAATTGAAATTGGAAAAAGACGTCAAACTGGCTCAAAAGTGACTGACTTTACCCAAAATGATATCAATGGAAAACCATTTAAACTTTCCTCGTTAAAAGGGAAATATGTATTGATCGATTTTTGGGCAAGCTGGTGCCTTCCCTGCCGTGCAGAAAATCCAAATGTAGTAAAAGCCTATAGCGCCCTCAGGGATAAGAACTTCGAGATCGTTAGCGTTTCACTCGATTACCCTGGAGGACAAAAGGTATGGGAAGAGGCGGTTAAAAACGATGGCATGCCATGGATCCACGTCAGTGATCTAAAAGGCTGGAAAAACGAAGTTGCCATGATGTACGGAATTAATTCTGTACCACAAAATGTTTTGGTTGATCCTCAAGGCGTAATTGTAGCGAAAAATCTTCGCGGCGAAAACTTACTGGATCAGCTCAAAAAAATCATCAATTAACCGAAAAAATAGATTAAAAAAACTATGAAAACTAATCTGATAAACATTTTTGTCCTGTTCACCTGCCTTGCTACCGGCAAAACAATGGCACAAGATAAATTTACCATTAACGGTACATTGCCTAAAGTCGGAACGGAGAAAATGGTATTGTTAACCTTTATCAACGATAACGGCAAAAGCGTTGTAGACAGCACAGTGTTAACTAACGGAAAATTCACGTTTAAGGGCACCACCGCTTTCGGAAACAAAGCCTATCTCGAATTAAAAGCGATTAAGCAAAATTCTTTAAAAAGAACAAATCCTGATTTTAGCGATTTCTATCTTGAAAAAGGAACAACAACAGTAAAGGGTATTGATAGCATGGCCAATGCCCGCATTACCGGCACAAAGGCACAGGAAGAATATAATCAATACAATGCAAAAACAGCCAGGTTAATTGCTCAATTTAAAGAAATTAGCGAGCGATTTGCAAAGGTTTATTACGCAAAAGTGAAAGATTCGGTAGAAATTAAAAAGATACAGGCAGAAGCAAAGCCTGTACATGCCAAAATTGAAGCTGCCCTGGATTCATTTATTTTTAATCATCCGGATTCTTATGTGACTGCAGATCTGATTCACCAAAATAAAATGGCGGTAATTGATGTGGTTAAATTTGATCCTTATTATCAAATCTTAACGCCCCGGGTACTCGCCAGCTTTACTGGAAAAAAAATTACTGATAAGTATGAAAAGGCAAAACAATTTGCAGTAGGCAGATTGATTGATTTTACCTTGCCAGACAAAGATGGAAAAGAATTCAAGTTATCTTCACTCAAAGGAAAGTATGTACTTGTTGATTTCTGGGCCAGCTGGTGCGTACCCTGCCGTGCGGAAAATCCATTTTTGTTAAAAGCGTATCATGAATTAAAAGATAAAAATTTTGAAATTGTGGGCGTCTCGCTGGATGATACAAAGGCGGCCTGGATGAGAGCTGTTGAGCAGGACAAATTGCCCTGGACACAAGTGAGCGATGTAAAAGGTTTTAAGACAGAAGTAGCTGTGCGCTTCGGTATTACGGCCATTCCCCAAAACGTACTGATTGATCCGGCCGGAAAAGTAATTGCAAAAGATTTAAGGGGCGAAGATGTAAATAAAAAAATAGCGGGCTTTATCAAATAGGGATAAAATACCTGCAGACGGGATTTGTAAAGGAGGTCAGGATCTTATACCCTGGCCTTCAAAAAAATTAAATACAAAGGCTGGTCAGACTGAAATTAGTTTAATAAGCAGATATGGCAAGGTCTTACATTGGGCAGGTAATATTGCGCTAAAAGTTTAGCATGCGATATGCAAAAAAATTAACCGGGCCTTTGCCATAGCAGATCAAGGTATAGGGAAAGAAACGGAGGAATTACAATGATCCCAATTATCCCCCTTCTGCTGATCGACCTTTAAACCAAAGAGGATCATAAACAAAAACTTCATACCAAAATGAGCCCTGACCCAAACATTCATCTTTTAAAGACGGTTAGGTAGATATGGAACAAGATCAAAACATAAAAACAACCTCAAGAACTGTCGTTATCACCGGTGCATCAAGTGGTGCCGGACGGGCCATTGCACTGGCCTTTGCGGAAAATGGCGATCGGGTAGTGATTGCTGCGAGGAATATCGATGCACTGAAAGACCTAGCTGCCGAATGCGAAAGTGTTGGAGGCGCGGCAGAGTGCGTTGCCTGCGACACCTCTGATTATCACCAGGTGCTCAACCTGGCGGCAACAGCTGCAAGTATCGGTACCGGTATTGATGTTTGGGTCAATAATGCGGGAGTACTTGCTATTGGCAGTTTCGACCAGACACCCATGGAAGTAAGTGAGCAGGTGATCAAAACCAACCTTTTGGGTTATATGTATGGTGCCCACGCCGTAATGCCCTATTTTAAAAAACAGGGTCAGGGAATCCTGATCAACAATATTTCAATCGGAGGATTTCTGCCCGTTCCTTTCGGTGCTGGTTATTCTGCTGCCAAGTTCGGACTTCGTGGCTTCTCTGCCTCGTTGAAGTCTGAACTCCGACAATACCGTAACATCCATGTCTGCGATGCATTTCCCGGCTTTCTGGATACACCGGGCATGCAACATGCTGCCAATTATACCGGCAAAGTACTCAAACCGGGCCCTGTAGTCTACGACCCTAACCGCCTGGCCCATGAAATCTTCAAACTCTCGCTCAACCCCAGATCTGAAAAAATGGTGGGCAGTTTTTCAACAATCATGCGCCTTTCCCGTGCATTGTTCCCAACCCTGACCACCACCTTCGCAGGAAGTGTGATCCGTACCTACCTCAAACATGCCAAAGCTATCGAACCCACCAACGGCAATATTTTCAGTCCGGTAGCCTATGGCAATTCGGTACATGGCGGATGGGGAATTCCCGGAAGGCCAAAAGCGCACCGTAAATATGTGGCACTGGGTGCAGGGCTACTGCTCAGTGCATTACTCATCAAAAAGAAATGGTAAATGGAGAACAAAATTGTTTTTTTCGGCGATAGCCTGGTGGCCGGATACGGTCTCAAAGACCCTTTATCTGAATCCATCCCAGCCCTCATCAATGCAAAACTAAAAAAGCTCGGACTAAAACACACTGTAATTAACGCAGGCCTAAGCGGAGATACTACGGCTTCTGCCCTATCCAGACTTGGCCATGTCCTGAATGAAAACCCAGCGATTTTTGTCCTTGAACTTGGTGCCAATGACTTCCTTCGTGGCATGAGTCCGGTGCTGATCCTATCCAACCTGCAGCTCATCATCAACAAAGTTAAATCTACCTGTCCGTCGGCATCCATACTTTTGTTGGGCATCGAATTACCATACTGGGCAACCGGCTGGCATCAAAGTGATTATTCTGGTATATTTCCGGCACTGGCTGAAAAAAACGGCCTTTCGCTGGTACCGTCATTTTTAAAAAATGTAGCAGGCATACGCGCACTCAATATGCACGATGGTGTTCACCCGCTTAAAGAAGGATACGAGATCGCGGCGGAAAATATCTGGACGGAATTGTACAGAATTATTCAGGAGCGTGGTAGCCTCACTGACTTATTGTAACCCATAGTCACCTCATGATCGCTCCCAACATACAAGACTTTGGACAGATTGGGCGTTATATTTCGGTATTAGCCAGACGCCAGGACCAGTTAAGGTTTATATTGGCCTGCTCACAGCATGCGATTTATTAATGGCTGAAATGACCTTATTTATTTTTTTTTACATATTTATGTAGCCTAGCTAGTTTTCCATTTAGGAATCAGCAAAACCTATTCGGGGGGGGAATGTAATTATTTTGGATATCATTATCCAGCCAGTTGAATGGTAAATACGGTAAGCGGCCTGACCGTTTTCAAAGAAAAATCGAAACCGTGGTTGAGCAGTATTTCTCTAACCAGGGTTAGCCCAATCCCCTGTCCATCTTTTTTTGTGCTGAAAAACGGGCTAAAAAGTTGCGCAGCATTTTCCTCAGATATACCTTTTCCATTGTCGTAAATATTGAGCTGGTGTTTAGCAGAATCTAATTCTATCTGGATAACGCCGTTGCTTTTTATCGCTTGAATTGAATTTTTAAGAATGTTTATCAGGGCCTGTTCCATTTGTTCAACATCGGCGGTAATAAAATATGATGATGTTGGTAAATCCAGTTCAAACCGGATTTCTTTTTCGTTTGCAGCGAAATGCATTAATGCTGACACCGATTTGAGGAGTTCAACCAGATCTGTTCTCTTTCTGTTCGCTGCCGGAAGTTTAACCAGATTGGCAAAATTCCGCATAAATACATTTAGGTTCTGATTACGCTCAACAGCAATTTTCATGGCATTTTTTAATAGCTGCTCGTCCTCTTCCAGCCATAAATTATCTTGCGCCAATGCCGTATTAATAATTGAATTTACGGGACCAACTGTATTGTTCACCTCATGCGCCATCATCCTGATCACCTTACTGTAAACACTTTTTTCGGCTGCAAAAATTTCTGCCGTTACTTCCTCCATCATGATAAAAATCCGCTCAAAACCCCTGTCCATAAATCTCGACTTTTGAATTTTGTATGTATGCAATCCATCTGTACGGAGCATTTTTGATGTTCCGGTTTTCATACCCAGGATCTGATTTTCGAGCATATCAGGATTCGCTTTTGTAATTTCCAGCGCTTTTGGATTAATCTGCTTTAACTGCCCATCATAGTCAAGAATAATAATTCCCGTTGGGGAAGTCTGAATAAGCTTTTCGAGAAAAAAATGCTGTTCTTCCTGCTTTGTTCGCTCAGTTCTCAATTCGTCAATCATGCGGTTATAAACATCCACAAGCTCATCTACTTCTTTTTTTCCGGTCAATAAAAATTTAACGTTAAAATCCCGGTCTTTTATGGCTGAAATGCCTTGTTTTAAATAGGTAAGCGGACTGACTAGCTGCTTATAAAGGCTAATTGATATAACAACAGAAACCAGTACAAATGCCTCTGACAGCATAAATATGAGTTTGTTTTTATCAAAAATGAAATAGCTCATCACCAGGCAGATGAGGTGAAGAATGACGATAAACAGGATATACTTAGTCTTCAGTTTCATTAAATGGAATTTGATATTTTTCCAAACGGCGATAAAGGGCATTCCTGGTAATCCCCAATGATGCCGCGGCTTTTGTAATTCTGTTTTTATGGAAATTCATGGCCTGCTTAACCATTTCTGCCTCCATCTGGTCTAAAGTCATGGTACCTACTCCGGGCAATCTGACTTTATCGCTATTTAATGGTGACAAATTTAACTGTGATTGAAAATCATCAATCGTTAATTCATTTGTACTGCTGATCAGTACCGTTCGTTCAACCAGGTTTTTAAGCTGGCGGATGTTACCGGGCAAAGGCAGTTGCTGTAACCAGCGTAAGGCACCAGGTGCTATTGATAACGCTTCCCTACCGTAAATTTCTTTCAGATTATTAATAAAGAAGTTAACCAGTAAAGGAATATCAGATGGTCTTTCCCTTAACGCGGGCAGATGAATAGTGATCAGGTTAATACGGTACAACAAATCCTCCCTGAACAAGCCTGACGCTACCCTTTCGTTTAAATTTTTGTTTGTCGCACAAACTACCCTGGTATCAACTGTTTTGGTTCGGCTGCTGCCTAAAACTTCATACGTACGGTCTTGTAAAACCCTTAATAACTTCACCTGACCTGCTGCATCCAGATCGCCTATCTCATCCAGGAAAATGGTTCCTTTATTCGCCATTTCAAACCTGCCCGTCCTATCGAAACGGGCATCAGTAAAAGCTCCGCGAACATGGCCAAACATTTCGCTCTCAAATAACGAAGATGAAATTCCGCCCAGATTAACTTTTACAAAAGGCTTGCCCGAGCGGTTGCTGTTTTCGTGAATGGCCTCTGCTATTAGCTCCTTACCCGTTCCGCTTTCGCCTGTAATCAATATTGATGCATTGGTTGAAGCTACGCGACCAATGGTTTCCAGAATATTCAGCAAGGTTGGGTCTTCACCTATGATCTGTTTAAAATTATATTTCTTATCCAGTTCCTTTCTGCTTTGGGAGCGCGGTTTTTTACCATTTATTTCTAATAAGGTTGCTACCGATTGCAGCAGGTGTTCGTTATTCCATGGTTTATTAATAAAATCGTTTGCGCCAAATTTCATCCCCTGCACAGCAAGTTCTATACTCGCCCATCCGGTAATTAATATAATCGGAACACTGGCATCAACAGTTCTGATTTTTTTCAGCAAACTCATGCCTTCTTCTCCCGAGGTATCAATAGAAAAATTTAAATCCAGAACCACAAGTGCAGGCTTTTGGGTTTTTACTACCTCAAAAGCCTGCACAGCGTTATCAACAGGAATAACCTCGTAGCCCGCCCCTTTTAAGAGAAGTGAAATGGAAGTTCTAACGGCAATATCATCATCAACTACTAAAATCATATACGAAGTTAACCATTTAGTCTTCATGCAGTGCAACGGCCGGATGAATTGCCGCAGCTTGCCTGCCCGGATATAAGGAGCATGCGATAACCAATGTATAAATAAATAAAACAGAGAGTAAAATGGCAATAAGGTAAACGCTTGAAGCTATATCAAATACGTTTAACAGCGGAAACTGAACAGCAAAGAAACAGCCGATCAGAACAGATATTGTAGCTAAGATTAACGATTCGAGTACCATTTGAGTTGACACGGAAACGCCGCTTGCACCAATTGCCCGCCTCAGGCCAATTTCGCCTTTCCGTTTATTAATGTTATACCATAACACACCGAAAAGACCAAGGGCAACATTAATAATCAGGAAACCCGCAACGATGATGAACAATAACATCGGGATAATGGTTTCCTTATTTTTGGCATCGCGCATTTCATCAACATGCTGAATTTCGACTGCACTGCGCATCGTTGTGGCCATAAACTTATATAGCTTGCTTTCAAACCTGGCACCGGCAGTTTCCCGTACCTTTATTAAAAGTGTACTCGCCCACTTCAAATTTGTTGTATCCAACTGAGTAAACATAACATTGTTCGCCGGCAAGAAATCACCATTTGCCTTAAAATCGTTAACAACACCTATGATTTTGAATTTATTTTTATCATCAAAATCGCCAATCAGCTTTCCAGCAGCCTTTGCGGTTCCGAACAACTCTTTGCTAAAGG
Source organism: Pedobacter suwonensis (assembly GCF_044762335.1). Taxonomy (GTDB): domain Bacteria; phylum Bacteroidota; class Bacteroidia; order Sphingobacteriales; family Sphingobacteriaceae; genus Pedobacter. Next base: position 367,854 of record NZ_JBIWEB010000003.1, read on the forward strand.
TCTCGTTAATGACAATTCCTTTATTTTTGCTGATCAGGTCTTCCGGAGTAAACCATCTCCCGTCAACGAGTTTAACACTCCAAACTTTTTGGTAATCATCTCCCACATTAAAATCGCTAATGTTATTGAATTTCTTTCCTCCTTGCGTTAATCCGGTGCTTATAAAACTGGATGAATAGGGATAATTCGAGCTCGAAAAACTTACCGCTTCAATTTCAGGCATTGCTTGTAGTGCTTTGTTCAGATTGGTATAAAAAATACCAAGCGAATCAGCATTTTTCGATAATCGGTCGCCATTATAGCTAACTGACCAAACCCTATTATAATCAAAGCCAAGTGGCTTGATGTAATTCTTATAGTAATAGGTTAAATAAGAAAAAACAGCAAACACAACCAGAAAGGAAATCAGAATTTCAGACAGAAAAAGGAAGTTTTGTCTCCTTTTGTTCCAAATTAATTTAAACAGATGTTTATACATATATTTTGTTTTGAGGCTCTAAGCCTTTAATGCTCTAACAATATTTAATTTCGACATTCTCCATGCCGGGTATACGCCTGAGATCAATCCAAAGCAAAAACAGGTAATCAGACTAAAAAACAATACCGTTAAATTCATGGTGAGATTAAAGCTTGATATGTAATCTGATTTGTTGATGAGGTAAATAACCAGCAGGGATAAAAAGATCCCTATAATGCCTCCAATAAAAGTGAGAATGAGGTTTTCTACAATAAACTGGTAAACCAATGTTTTTGATGAAGCACCAAAAGCCTTGCGTACGCCAATTTCTGATGAGCGCTCCATGATGCGGGTAATATTGATATTGACTAAATTTATGGTTGGCAGCAATAAAAACAGGAGTATAAAAATTCCGCCTACGGTGATTACTTTTGTGATCCCGTTACTGGTCGAATCTCCTGCTATTCTACGGGCAACACTGGTTTTAAATCCATCTGCATTGCAATAAATCTTATTAAAATCTGACGGGACTGGCAGTTTATCAACCATTTGGGCAAACTCTTTTTTCATCCTGGGTACATCATTTTCCGTACGGCCTAAAAGCACGGCATTATATGAACCCATTAGTCTTGTATCTTTACTATCTTTTGAAAGCGTATAGGGCAAATACATATCGCCGGCAAAATTGCGTACAGCACCTGAAACATTATCAACCACTCCAATTACCCGGTAGTTAATGTTATCTGCAGAAATGTATTGGCCAATTACCGATTTTTGATCACCGAAATAAGCTTCTTTTGTTTTTTTAGAAATCACGGCAACACGTTCTGCACTTTTAATTTCCCTTTCACCATAAGGTTTGCCTTCCAGAAACCGGTACGATAAAACATTCCAGTAATCTGCATTGGTGTATTTATAACCTATTACCAGCTTTTTATTGTTGAGATAAGCATTAGATGATCTCTGATCAGACGAAATGGCCATTTTATAAACCGTTTTCAACTTCGAAACATAATGTTCAAAGAAATAAAACGACAGGTTGCTCATATTCATCCAACCTTCCTTGGTATTTTTTACTTCTATACGCTCAACATAAAGCGAACGATGTTGATTGTAATCAGGATATCCCGGATTAAACATTTTATCTGCAAGTGCAGTGGCTACCATTAAGATGGTTAGTGTAAGGCTGATGCCAAACAAGCTGATGAAAGTGAAAAATTTCCTTCTTTTTAAAACAGCTATCGCAATTTTGAAATAATTTTTTAACATAGCTGAAATTATTGAACCTGTGAACCATCAAAAAGACGAACCAATCTGTGTGTTTTTTGCGCCATGCTTTCGTCATGTGTAACCATCACGATTGTTGTACCTTCATTTTTGTTCAGATTGATGAGGATATTCATGATCTCATTTCCCATAGCGCTATCAAGGTTTCCTGTTGGCTCATCCGCAAGGATAATCTGAGGGCGGCCAACAATAGCCCTGGCAATGGCAACACGCTGGCGTTGCCCACCCGAAAGCTGCGTAGGGAAATGTTTTAAACGGTTGCTCAGGCCAACTTTTTCCAATGCTTCAGTAGCTAGCGACTTTCTTTCCTTAGCAGATGAATCGCGGTACAATAAAGGTAGTTCTACATTATCCAACACCTGCAGATCATTAATCAGGTGGTAACTCTGAAAAATAAATCCAAGCTTCTCATTTCTGAAATGGGCCAGTTTTTTATCAGAAAAACTGCGAATGTCCTGGTCATCTATTTTGATATCTCCCTTCGATGGTTCATCGAGCAAGCCCATAATGTTCAGCAAAGTACTTTTTCCGCAGCCCGATGGCCCCATAATGGAAAGAAATTCTCCCTTTGCAATGTCGAGGTTAATACCGTTTATAGCCAGGGTTTCCACAGTAGCCGTCCGGTAAACTTTTTCAATATTTTTTAAGCGTATCATCATGTATAATTAGTAATTAAGATTTATTAATAAGTTATTTTAATGTTTTTTTCAAAATCGTAAAGAGAAAGATAGCGAAGCTGATAATAAGCACCCCAAAAATCGCGGAGCGAAGAAACGTAATCGCGTTTTGCTGCATCATTTTCCTGGAAAGCAATACTTAAATCGGTAATGCTCAGGTTGCCTAAAACATAGCGTTCGCTGGCTATCTTATATTTTTCTGCGGCAATTTTTGCAGCCGTATCTGTAAGCTTGGTCTGTTCTTTCATCATATTAAAAAGCGTTACCTGCGTTACGATCTGCTGTTTAAAAGTTTGCTTATCCTGCTCAACAGCATAAGTTACCAGTTGCTCATTTGCTTGTGCTGTTTTTGTTCTTGATTTAGACCTGCCCCAATCCATAACCGGAATAGACAACTGTAGTTCAACGGTTTGCTGGTTTTTCGGATTCCTGTAAACATCAAAAGCACTCAAGCCGGCATTGGAAAAACCCAGATTTGCCCTCAATGTAGCCTTAAGTCCATTTTCGCCCTTTGCTTTGGCCACATCTCTTCTGGCTTCTGCCAACCGGCGGGCAAAACCAATCGCATCAGAACGGTTTGCAAAGGCTTCAGCCAAAACTTTTTCAGTAGCCACAGTCATTTGAGCAACGGCCTGCGGCATATCCAATTTTATCCTATCGTCGCCCTCAATACCCGTGTAACTGCGGAGGTTCAGTGTGGCCACCTCTACATCTCTTTTAGCCGTCCCAACGGCTTTCTGGGCATTAAGCACCTCCAGCTGAAGCTGGAGGATCTCATTTTTTGAAATCTTGCCCAATTCAAATTTAGTATTGGCAATGCTCAGGATCCTTTTGGTGTTCGCATAATTTAATTCAGCAATATCAAGGTTAACCTGCGCTAACAGTAAATCGAAAAAATATTCGGTAACGGTAATTGATATTTTCTCCTGTGTTTCGATAAAAACCTGCTTACTCTCACTGTATTTTAATGGTTCAATTTTCTTGTCCCATTTTAAGCTGTTAAACTGTAATAGCGGTTGTGTGTAACCAACTCCGTAAGGAATACCATTATAAAGTACACTGTTTCTGTCAAAATCATCAAAACGCTGCAGTTGGGTAGTTCCATAAATGGTGCCGCCCGTTGCTGCAATACTTTGACTAAAATTTAGTGTCAGTGAGGAATTATCATAATGTACGGGCTGGAAAAGAATACTTCCGTTGGGTTGCTGTACCTGGGTATAAGTTTCGGTATAGCCGGGTAAAATACCCTCTAAAGCCAACTGTGGCTGGTAATTTGATTTGAAAGTACGCCACTCCCAGTATTTTGTTTCTTTAACCGTTGCAGCCTGTTTTGCCGCAATAGAATTGGCCCTGGCCATTTCAACTACCTGTAGCAGGTTAAGCTTAAGCGTATCGGTACCTGCAAATACTACATTTAATGAACTTAGTAAAACAGCTAATCCAATAAGTACAATTTTCTTCATCATCTTAACGGCTTATTGTTACTTTTTCCGAGTTTTTGAAATCAGCCATATCCGAAGTAATGATTTCGTCTCCAGCTTTTAACCCACTTAAAATTTCAACATAATCAAAGTTGCTTAAACCTGTTTTCACGGTGCGCTTTTCGGCTATACCGTTTTTCAATACAAAGATCTCCTGTAAATTTGAACCGTTAAAAGCTGGCCCGTTCGCCACCCTTAAAACACCATTTCGGGTATCAGTAACTAAAAAAACATCTACTTTTTGATTGGGCCTTAATACTTTACTGTCTTTTTGATTCAACTGGATATCAAACGATACGGTGGCATTGGTTACTGCCGGTGAGATATTTACAACTGAACCTCTAAGTTGCGTATCGCCAATTCTGATGATAGCAGCCATGTTATTGTGGATTTTATCCATTAGATTATCAGACATGCTACCTGCAACTTTAAAGCCGCTTAAATCGGCTATACGTACCAAGGCGTCGCCTTCGTGTACACTGGAGCCAATATTTTTATTTACCCAGGTAATTACCCCGGGCCTGGTTGCCGTTACATCGGCCAGATCAAGTTTCCGTTTCAATGCATCCAAATCATTTTTTTGAATGGCCAGTGCAATCTCAGCCTCCCTGATTTCGATTTTCATGGTTTGCTGCTTACTTTTAATTTCATTTTCGAGCTGTAACTTCTCCAGTTCGGCAACCTTTAAATCAAGCTCAGCCCGCTCCACATCCTCTTTGGTGCCCCCACCGGCTTTAAGTAATCGTTTTGCCGATGAAACAGCATCTTTAAGGTTACTGATCCGCAACTGTTTTATGGCGTTGCTCGATTTAACATCGAAAAAACTTTTTTCTAAATCAAGCTTTAGCTTACTAATTTCATTTTGTTTGGACTCCATCTGAAATTGCAGCTTTCCATAATCGGTTTGGCTTACTGATTTATCCAGCAATAGAATGGATTGCCCCTTATTCACTTTTTTTCCGGCATCCATCAAAACATTTTTTATCGATGCACTTATCGGGCTGGTTAACACTTCTTCGAATTCGGGCAGCACTTCACCGGTGGCATTAATCGTATTTTCGATTATTCCGGTCTCAACTTTTGCCGTCGTGATATTGGCTTCCGTAAGTGCAGCTTTAAAATAAAACCGTACAAACCAGATACTGGCTATCAGCAAAATAAGGATGATAAAAACCAGCAAGTAATTTTTTTTCTTGTTTTTAGCTAAAACTTCTTCTTCAATGAGTTTGTCCATTTAAACATTTTTTGGACAAGCTTTTACAAGCGGAATGCCAATAACAAGACATTGATAATCAGGTATTTATGATTTTAAACAAATATAAAAATGCCCGATATCGAACGTTTTGTCTGTTATCGAACGGATAAGGTCTGGGTCCTGATGATGATAGAAATACAATTTTTTTAAAGGGTTCTGATTTGTCTGGTCAAACAGCTAGCTGATAATAATAAGCTTACATAGTTGGTTAACTATTATTGTTGGGTGATATTGATGGAAACGATTATAAACCCTAAAACCGGCATGTGAAGAGAAATATCTTAAGAGCAGAGGCAAAATTAGCGGAAATCACGAAAAAGAAACATAAGATAGCACGGTATAGCCAGTCCTAAATGATTCGATTTTAACATTAACCCGATTATTTCCAATTTTCACCAAATCGGCCATTAATGATAAGCGGGGACAAATTGGTTCGGCATTCCCAAAAATTCGATTTTGAAAACCGACAAAATCGAATCGCGTTAGCGACCGAAACATTCCAACTTATATATTTGAAAATCAATAAAATATAAGTAAAAAAACTACAAAATCTCCTACCCAATTACGGGTTAATGGCAGTGCGTAATTAGAACCATTTTTTCCGATGAATTAATTTAAACAGTCAATTTTCCAAACTCCCAAAAAAACATTAGGGTTGCCCTCACAAGAGCAACCCATTTTTTTAAAACTTCAATATGCTTAAAAACTTTCCCTCATCAATTATTCCAGAGAAAACATTTCCCAGCCAGAAATAGTAGTCCTGTTGCATTTCATTGCCGACTGGCCGTTTTCTGAAGAAATGTTTTTACCATTATTCCCTTTGAGGGAGATTTTTCCATTTGTATTTACCACCCAGTCAAATTTTTCCCAATCACTCATGCTTGTGCGGTTGCAGGTAATCCCGATTGTGGCGCCATTTTCTGAAGATACATATTTGTTCATGCTTTTCAGGGCAATTTTTCCTCCACCAGCATCAACAATGGTGAAGCTTTCCCAGTCAGAGGCAGTCGCCCGGTTGCACCTCATGGCTACTTCACCGTTTTCACCAGAAACAAACAGGTTATTAGAACCTTTTAATTTAACCGTCTGACCAATTGGAGGTTCGGCCTGTATTTGCAGATTGCCCAATTCCAGCCATCCGTTTGTAAAAGTTCCGGTTACGGCAAGCGCAATACCTGGCTTGTTGTCATTCGTTTTATCGATGATGGCTACCCCCCATTTATAATTGCCAGCAGGCAGGTTAATTGCCGTTGTGGTAAAATTGTAAATCATAGGGTTATCTTTCACCCACATAGAAGGTTCACCATTTTCATCTATAAAAAGTTTTTTAACCACACCAGCGGTATCCAGAATGGCAAAAGCCACTTTGTACTTATAATTCCACTGTGGAATGTTGTTAGGGCAGTAACCCCAACCCATGTTTCTCCAGCGATGGCCTATTGTAGCGGTAGCCCCGTTGGCAATCTCATTTGGTAACGATACCTGATCAGGATACAGCCGGTAGCCTCCTTCTGCATTGAAGCGCTGTACCAATGGAAAACTGGTTTGAAACCAGGAAGCTACTTCTCCAACCCTAAAATCCATCATATTTACAGCCGCTTCTGCCGATCTTTCAAATTCAGCTTTTCTGACGTCTTCAGGATGCCCTTCGCGATATTGTCCGCTTGAATCGATCCAATAGCGGTGTGTGCCGGTCACAATCCATCCCCCTTCCATAATAATCGGGCGTTTATGTTTCCAGGTGGCTGCAAAGTTTTTCTCCCAGCTTTGGTAATAATCGGTCATTGCAAAAGCATCATGCCGCAGGCTATACCCTTGATTGATCGCTTTCACCAGTAACTGGTTGCTGTTTGGGTTTGCTGCGCCCCAGCTTGTTGGATGACCTATTAACCGGTGATAGTTAATTACCAGCGGCACTTTGGTGAAAGTCCTGTTATAGAGTGCCATGATCCAATCCAGTACCTCTTCCTTTACAGTTTCTGTTTGTGCAGCTGTTAATACGCCCGGAGCGGCATACACGGTATTATGTGCTTCGCCCCATTTACCTAAACCATAGGCATCAATAAAAGAGGTGCGAACAGGATCATTAAAATCTTTGGCAAGTTCTTCGATGAATGTGGTATAATATTGCCTGAAAACCGGATCCTGGGGAAAAGGGGTTTTCTGCGCTGGTACTGCAGGGTTTGATAACCAATATTGAGCACCCGCGGTGAATACAAAGGCAGGAGTATTTTCCCCCTGGTCGCGCCCATCGACCACGATCCGGAATGCGATAGGCAAGCCTCTGGTTTTAACACCGTTGATAAGTTTACCGATCTGTGAGTTGGGGTCTCTCCACGCATAAACACCTGGGCTTGGATTAAGCGATCGCCAGCTGGTGCGGATATAACAGGCTGAGGCGTAATCTATCGCCTTTACATTGGCACCCAGTTCGGGTACGAAAAACTGACTGTCCCAATACGTTTCGGTGGCATCTCGTTTGCCATACATTACCCACCCATTTAATGGATTCCGTAACACCGAAGTACTATTATAAACAGGGTTAATCAGCACGTTATTGGCAATAACAGCCAATTTTTGTGGTCCCTTATCAAAAGTTTGTGAAAGGTTTTCTTCCACCATTTTGGAACAGGAAAGCGAATGCAGCCCCATAAGAGCAAGCAGCGTTACCTTTCCGGTCCACCCAAAAATGAGTTTTTTCATAGTAATAAATATTAAATTTTAGATTAGAGGTTTTGCTATTAATTCGGTACCTATTTTGAACCTGAGACTAAATTTTCTTTACACTAAACTTTTTTTCTCTATAGGAATTGAGGAAAAATGCCAATCCTTTTTAAAAGGAAGTTAAGCGTAAACCTTATCGATTAAAATGGTAATTGGCGAAGCGGATAAAATTTGCCCAGTCATAAACATTGAGGTCGTGTTTTCCTTCCCTGAAATGGTAACCTATAGCCGAATTAATAATTGGACTGTTCACCTTAGGCATCTCCTTCGGCAGACTAACCTTCTTACCATAGAGATCATAAACAGGCTCCGCATGTACCAATGAAAGAAATGAGCCGTAAGGGTCTGCCCAGCGATCTTCAGTAGTGTTGGTGGTATAAACCGGCCTTGGCGCAATCAAACCTATGAGCATATGCTGATCAACAGGCAGGTTGTTTACATCATTGCTATATTTTTTGTAATTGTTGTTGAACCAGTAACCAAACTGTTTATTAATCAGGCTGATGGTTTCTCCATATTTACGCCTGGCCAGTGCTGCACCCGTACTTCCTGAGCAACTGCTAAACACCATGGCGAAGCGTTGATCCTGGGCTGCAGACCATAAAGCAGTTTTGCCACCCCTCGAATGCCCTACCAGCGCAACCCTGTTAAAGTCGATTTCTTTATCCGTTTTAAAATAATCCATTACCCTGCTTGCCGCCCAGGCCCACACGCCAATGGCTTTCATGCCATTATCTTTTTCCAGCTCTGCAGGAAACAACTGATTTAATACACCGTTCTGATAACTATCCTTCCGATCAGGCGCTACATCCGAATGATGAAAGGCCGCCATGGCGTAACCGCTGTCTATGACCATTTCGGCTGGCCAGAAAGTACTCTTTTCTATTCTTGCCGGATCTGTATTTCTTCTACTGCGGTTGTTAATTAGTAAAAACACCGGAGCAGGTTTTGTCCGCTTATTGGGGGTGAAGAGCACAACGGGAAAAGATACTGAATGACCATCTTTCCATGCCGTAATTATTATCTCTTTCAAATGGGCTTTTCCAGCCATGGCAGTTGCATTTTCGTTGGTCACCACAAATTTTAAATTATCAAAACCTTCTGGTGTTTTTCCGTAAATGTGTTCTTCAAACAGGGCTAAAAGTTCGGGTCTGCGCTGCTTTTCCCACATGGAGACATTTTTAATCTTTTTGCCCCTTGCAGTAACCAGTATATCGGGTAAAGTATAGGCAGGCACGGCACTTTCATCATAGTTAACGATTTCTCCCATAAAGCGGTCTGTTTTCTGCGCATATGCTCCAGCCGATAAAAACACCGGACCAATCACGCAGGCCAATGCTTTTTTCTTCCAAATGTTGACGTGCCAACTGCCTTGACCGGCAAAGGATTTTAGTCTGTTCATCATACTCAATACCCTGGGTTTTGAATAAGTTTACTCGCCTTATTGATTTCTGATTGTTGAAACGGATACCAATAATTTTTACTGGTAAAGGTTCGGTTTTCAATTACAAATGGGCTATAAGTTAGCGCAGTACCCACCTTCGTGATTTTCATCCCCCTAACTGCTCCGTTAAAATTACTTTCCCCGTCCTTCCAGCGGCGGACATCAAAAAACCGTTGTTCTTCGAAACACAATTCTACCCGGCGTTCATTTTTAATCCTGTCGCGCATTTGCGATTGTGTTAACCCGGCAAGTGCAGGCATTCCGGCGCGGTTACGTACCGCATTTATCGCATTGTAAACCTCCGCATTCGGACCTCCAGATTCGTTCAGGGCCTCTGCATAGATCAGTAAAATTTCTGCATAACGAAACAATACCCAAGGCCTTCTTACGCTCGTGGTACCGGTAATGTTGTAAGTAGCGTTACCGCTTAAAAATTTCCGCAGGTAATAACCAGATTTTGTACTGTTTACATTGGAAGGCACATTATCACGTCCACCTTCATAGGTCTCTACAGCTCGTGTTAAGCTTCCTGTTTTAAAATTTGCGCCGTTAACTACAATAAACTGGTTTAAACGCGGATCTCTGTTCGCATAAGGATTTTGTGGGTCATAGCCTGATGTAGGGTCGGTTATGGCTTTGCCATTGGTCATTTCAAATGCGTCAACCAAATTCTGCGTCGGGTTTGTTCTGCCCAACCCACCGGTGAAACTAATGGGCGCATTATTGGCTTCGATAGCATTGGTGTTGCTTGCCGGCGTAGCAAAAATTACCTCGTTGTTATAAGAGGTTGCAGTGGTAGTGTAATCCCATAAGTTTGGAAATAAGGCGGTACTTAATAAGCTGTGTTTATTTAAGTCGATTAAATCTTTTGCTGCATTGGCCGCATTTTGCCAGCGTTGCAGATCGTTGCCCGTATTGTATAAAGGACTTGCGTAAACCAGCAGCGTTTTTGCTTTAAGCGCCATTCCCGCAGCCTTTGTGGCACGTCCGTAATTGGCGGCATCCCAATCTTTTGTGGAGGCTGCCGGAATCTGACTGATGGCCGAGTCGCAATCCTTGACAATTTGTTTTACAACCTCATCAGCAGAATTGCGGGGAATATTCAGGTCTTCTACCGGCGAAAACGAGCGGGTGGCAAGAACAATCCCACCATATCTTTTGAACAACTCATAGTGTAACAAAGCCCGTAGAAAAAATGCTTCTCCTCTTAATCCGCGGAGATCACTTGCGGGAAAAATTACCGCCGTGGGCGATCGCTCCAGAAAAGTATTGATTACCCATAAACCGTTATAAAGATTGGTATACTGTTCATCAAAAGTCCTTAAACTGCTCCAGTTACCATTATTAAAGATGTTCACATTGCTGTTTAAGTTTGAATTTACGGCTTCGTCACTTCCGCTGGCCATTAATGCACCCGAGCCATCAACATTGTACCTGGCCAGCATATAATTATAACCGTTGTTTAAATACTCGCGTACACGCCTGTCGGTATTCCAGATCGCTTCTTCGTTAACAGGACCTTCACTATACGAGGGTTCAAAAAATTCGTCCTTGCAGGCAGTAAAGCTCATTAGCAAAACCGCCAGTACCATTTGCATTACATATATTTTATTTTTCATACTCATTTTGAGTTAAAATTTAACAGTTAAGCCTACCGCAAAGGTTTTTACGTAAGGGTAAGACGAAAAACGACCTGCATTGGGTGTTTCGGGATCAATACCCAGTTCACCGAGTTTGGAAATTGAGAAAATATTATTACCACTTACAAAGATCCTTGCGCCTTTAAAACGTAAGCGTTGGTTAAAGCTTTGTGGCGTACTGTATCCAATTTCAGCAGACCTGAGTTTTAAAAAATCTCCTGAATACAACCAAAAGGTGGAGTTGGCCGTGTTGTTCCCATTGTCTGATATTGCGATACGGGGATATTTTGCCGTGGCCGCTGTTGCCGGGGTCCAGGTATCTAAACTGAGCTGATTTAAGCCATTCGGACCTGCATATACAATGTCAGAGACATCTACAGTTCTGCCAGCAACGCCCTGGAACTGTGCGCCTAAATCAAACTGTTTATATCGGATATTAAAACCGAAGCCATAATATATTTTCGGAATATCGGTATAGTCGCTCGAAATGGCATCGTTGGCATCGATGACGTTATCATTGTTCACATCCCTGTATTTCAGATCGCCCGGCACCACAAGGCTCGAAAGGGTTTGCTTCGGACTGGAATTAATCTCTGCCTGGCTCTGAAAAATACCTTCAGCGATGTAATAATTTCCGCCATTCACATACCGGCCTATAGTAGACTGGTTAGGCAATACATTCTCCGTTCTTTCCAAAATAATATTTTTAGCATAGGTAAAGTTCGCGTTGGTACTGATCAGCACTTCACCAATTTTTTTATGGAAAGTTCCGCTGGCATCGAATCCTTTGCTGCTTACCTTGCCAGAATTTACCTGCGCAATCGCTATCCCAAGGATCCCAGGTAAGTTCGCGGGCCCAAGGATATCCGTTCTTTTTTCATCAAAATAATCAACAGAGAAGGAAAGTGCGCCTTTAAAAAAATCTACATCTGTACCCAGGTTCAACCGGTCAATTTTTTCCCAGGTGGTTAAGGGGTTACCTGCAGGGCTTACCAGCCTGGCTGTGGTTGACGTAGAAAAAGTTGACCCTAAGAATGGTCCCGCGTCTCTGGTAAACAGCGTGCGGTATGGCAGTCTGACCACATTACCATTGGCATCGTAAGTTGGGCCAATATTACCTGAGCGACCATAAGATCCGCGCAGTTTCATATAACTGATCACTGAAGCATCTTTCAGAAAATCTTCTTTAGATATTAACCACCCTGCCGATACCGCCGGAAAAAAACCAAAACGTCTTCCAGGCGCATAGTTTTCAGATCCGGAGTAACTCCCCGTAAATCCCAACTGGTAACGTTGCTTAAAACTGTAATCTGCCCGCCCTACAATCATCCGTGAGCGGTAATCCAAACGGTCTACCGCCGCACTTACATATTGCTGCGCCCTTACGTTTGCCTTTACCTGGTGATCTGTAGCAAAAGTTCTGTTGTAATCCAAGCCAAACCAGAACTCATTATTTTTGGTATTGGTTTGGAAAGCTGCAGTACGGTAGGCAATAACTGCCGGCGTGCGATAAGTTTGTACAGGTGTTACGGTTTGATTAAAAACTGCATAGTTCTGAGACAATCCATCACCATAATTACCATAACCATCATAAGAAAAGAATAAGTTAGCCGAAAGGCCTCTGGTAATAAAATCCATTTTCTGATCGGCCATGATACTGGCCAGCAATATATTGGTGGTGGTTCTGGAAAATCCTGTAGACTGTAACTGGCCCAGGGGATTACTTTGAAAGAGTGAAGTTCCGCCGTAAGATCCATCTGCATTTAAAATCGGAAAGGCATTTGGCGGTAAGTTGTACAGGTTACTCAAAACCGTGCTGGTGCCATCACCAACATCATTGCGTACTTCGCTCCTCACGCCTGCCAACAAGGTCAGCGTAAGTGTTTTGGTCACATCATAATCTAAATTGATGCGAAAGTTATAACGTTTGTAGCCATAGTTAGAATCGTAGTTGGGTGTTTCTGTTTCCCTAAAAAGACCTTGCTGATTAAAGTAGCTCACGGAGCTGAAATAACGAACCCTGTTGCTCCCTCCGCTAAACGTGAGTGCATATCTTTGCGTAGCTGCCCTTTTGCTCAAAAAGCGGTCTAAATAGTTATTATCCGGATAAAGGTAAGGGTTGGTTTGGTTTTTATAACCTTCAAGTGCTGCATCATTGTAAGCAGGTGCCTGGCCCACATTGGTTAAGCCCTGATTATATAAAGTAGCAAAATCAAATGAATTTAAGGGTTTGATGAGGTTGCTGGCAGATTGGAAACCGCCCTGGGCATCAAAAGAAATCAGGTTCTCTCCTATTTTACCTCTTTTTGTGGTGACCAAAATTGCGCCATTACCTCCATTCAGGCCATACCAGTTTAAACCAGCAGCATCTTTTAATACGGTTACACTTTCAATTTCACTGATATCCATATCTTCGAAATCACGTTCAATTCCATCAACCAGAAAAGCTGGCGTAGCGCCTTGCGCATACGATGATTTTCCCCGGATTTGATAGGACACGTTTCCACCGCCCGGCTGATTACCTGTCCACCTGAATAAAAAGCCACTTAACCTCCCCGCCAGTAAACCAGAAAGGTTACTGATCGGTACTTGCGTAAGCTGATTATAGCGAAGCGAGCTCTGGGCATAATTCAATTCTTCTCTGCTGCGTGTAGCAAACGGAATTTCTATTAATTTATCTGTCGAGTCTGTGTAGTTAGCTTTCCTAACCCTGACGGTATCCTGCTTACCGTTAGTCTGTGCAAAGGCTTTGCAGGTAAGCAAATAGCTAATGATGCATAGCATAACGCCCGAACATTTAATATATCTTGTCATTTCTTATCTTTTAAAATTGATGTACAACCCAATCACTACCATCCCGGATTCTGTTTCAATGCGCCACTGGTCTTATTCATTTCTGCACGGGGAATAGGATACAAATACATATTATTATTAAATACCTTTTTAAATGCAGGCAATTCGATCACATTATAGCTGAAAGAACCGTTGGCATTTTTAACCACTTTCATGGCCTTCATTGGCTGGGCCACAATTTCAGCACCTTTTTTCCAGCGAAGGATATCCCACCAGCGCATGTCTTCGAAAGCGAACTCGATGGCCCTTTCGTTTCTGATGCGTTCGCGCATTTCAGCCTGGCTGAGACCAGCTGGTAAAACCGGCATTTTAGCGCGCAGGCGAATGGCATTTACCGCACTGTATACTTCTGCGCTTGGCCCTGATTCTTCATTTAAAGCTTCTGCATAATTGATCAGCACTTCGGCATATCGGTAAAAAACATAATTCAATAATGCTGATGCGGTTGAGCCCGAACGTGAAGCCTCCGGCCAAAGCCTTTTCAGGTAGTAACTGGTTTTGGTTATGGAAGTGGCCGTACTGATATCGGTTCCGTAAGTGATAATACCCTGGGCATTAGGTTCAGATTGCCAGGTTTGTACCGCACGTCCCTGCCAGGTGGCATTATTATAAAGGATGTTCACATAAAACCGCGGATCTCTGTTGAGGTAAGGATTTTGCGGATTATATCCTGAGGTAGCATCGGTAATGGGTTTGCCACTGGCCATTTCGTACAAATCAACATGATTCTGAACAGGTGAAAGGTTAGATTGTGCCCCTCCATAACTTGTAGGAATCAAAAAATCGCTTAGGTAGGTACCAATAAATCCACGGCCACCACGGGGCCAGATCCGGATGTATTCGTTAGAGTTTGCTACCGTAAGCACATTGGCGTAATTGGGCTCCAGTGAAAATTTGTTCAGGTCGATAATTGCCTTTGATGCCTCTGCCGCTTTTTTCCATTTCGCCAAATCATTTTCCGGATTATTTAACGGACTGGCATCGAAGAGCATGGCTCTTGCTTTAAGCGCCATAACCGCAGCCCCCGTAGCCCGGTTAGATTGTGCTGCCGGATTGGGCCAGTCGGCATTGGTTAGTGGTAATAGCGTAAGGGCTTGTTCCAAATCACTTAAAATTAAAGCAAAGGTTTCTGCATAACTGCTGCGTGGAAGGTCTGTAGAGGCTTCTGTAAAGTCTTGTGGCTGGGTTAATATCACAACCCCTCCAAAACGCCTTAACAACTCGAAATAGAAGTAAGCACGGAGATAAAGTTGCTCACCTTTAATATAATTGGGATTGTAAAGATCGGTCCAGGGAACTTTATCCATATTAGCCAGCATCAGGTTTGCATTTCTGATTCCACGGTACATTTGAGCGTAAATGCCTGTCACATCAGAAGCTCCCGGATCCAGAAACTGGCCACTGTTCATCGCCGCCACCTCTATCTGACCATTATTAGCAATAGACTCATCTGTAAACTGTGAGGTCATTCCTTTATATCCGCTCAGGCGGCCATAATCCGAAATGGAAAAAGTATACGTAAAATCGCCAAAGCGGGAAGCCGTTAAGGGGTCTTTAAAAACCTCTTCAAGGTCGCTCTGAATACCCACATCACGCTGTAAAAAATCCTTTTTGCAGGAATAACCAATACAGACAATAAATAAAAACAAAAGATATATGATTTTTTTCATGATGGTAACCTTTAATTAGAGTGATAAATTGAGGCCAAAATTGAAAACTTTAGTAGTCGGAATAGTAGCTATTGAAGAAGCATAAGCGTTCCCCGATAAGCTGTTTTCAGGATCGATGCCATAAAAATTTGTCCAGGTGATTAAATTCTGACCGCTAACGAATACGGTAAGGCCATTTAGGCGAATTCTATTGACCAATTTTTTTGGCAGACTATAACTAAACTGCACGTTTCGTAATTTGATGTAAGAAGCATCTTGCAATGTGAAGTCGTTTAGGCTTTCGTTAGGATTTGCATTCAGGCCCGGACGGATTACCGGCCAGCTGGCATTGGTATTGCCTGGTGTCCATCTGTTTAACATTGGTGCATAATACTGGTTAAGGCCGCCACTTTGAAACACCACGTTTGAACTCACATTCGTTACCCCATTAAAAAGTGCCGATAATTGAAATCCTTTGTACCCAAATTGCATATTCAGACTTGCATTGTATTCCGGAATATTAGGATGCCCGATGGCGATTACATCCTGATTATTAATAATTCCGTCGCCGTTAACATCCTGATATTTAAAATCGCCGGGTATAGAAGGATAAGCTGTAATTTTATTCAACGGACTGCTATCAATATCCTGTTGATCTGCATAAAAACCGAGCACATGGTATCCAAAATAGGTACCGATCGGCTTGCCCGACACGCGTAGATTTTCGGCAAGACCAGGTGCTTCATCCAGTACCCTGCGCTCATTTCTGGCATAACTCAGGTTGGCTGTAAAGGAATAGGTAAAGTCATTAACCTTATCCCGGTAAGTTGCCGATAGTTCATATCCGTGGTTGTAATTGACACCATAATTGGTACTTGGCACGGTGGCGCCGTAAGTTGCAAAACTGGTTGCCGAACGGGTGGTTAAAATATCCGAACGCTCATCATCAAAAAGGTCAGCAGTGATGTTCAGTTTATCTTTAAATAAAGAAAGATCAAGTCCGATATTTCGTTTTAAAGACACCTCAAAGGTGATAAACGGATTGCCATATTGTAACTGGGTATAGGTAGGCGCGCTAAAGTTACTGTTCGGATTTCCGAATACCACGTTTGATCCGGCGCCAAACCTGTTCTGATAATAGAAACGGCTTGTACCGGGACTTGGAATCCCTACCCTTCCAATCGAACCTCTGATTTTAAACATGCTGATCCAGGTAAATTTTTTCATCCATTCCTCATTGGCCAGATTATAACCTAAGGTTGCTGCCGGAAAAAAGCCGTAGCGATAACCCTTGGCATAATTCTCTGAACCATTGTAGGTTGCACTGGCTGTTAGAAAGTATTTATTTCCATAGTTATAAGTAGCCTCCGAAATGATTCCCTGGTTGGCATAAGGCGCGGCAGCCGCAGCCGAGCCCTGCAGTTCGCGCTGACCGATTAGATTGGCACTGATGTTATGCTTGCCAAACGATCTCCCATAGGTTAAAAACAACTGCAGATTCGTTTTGGTAAAACCACTTCTTGAATAGGCAGGCGCCCCAAAAAAATCGTTATAGGTACCACCCACAGGTGTTAGTGCCAAAGTGGCCCTGTTGAGTTCCAGATAGCCGATACTTCCACGCTGCAACTTTCCTGATAATTGTGTGGCATCGTAGCCAAACTGGGCCTTAAAACTCAGACCCTGGGTTAAGAAATCAAGTTTTTGCTTTACGGTGAAAATCGATTCGGCAATATTGTTATCGGTAAAGGCATATCCACCATAAGTGAGTAAAGCGTAAGGATTGAAAGCGTTTACCCCGCCCAATCCATAATTTACGATATGGTTATAGTTTCCATCCAGGGCAATAATCCTAGGATCATCGGAGTTGATGTATTCTTTAAAGAACGGAGCTGCCCATGAAGGCATTTTCAAAGCCCTGCCCACCAGCCCTTCAATACCGTTGCTGACCACCCCCGCCGGGTCGTTATATTCACTCATGCCTGCCGGGCTGTAACGGTGCTCGTTCCTGCCGGCAAGGTTAACTTCGAAATTGGTGGTTTTGGTCAGATCGATGCCTACCCTGGCCCTGAAATTGTAACGGCTGTAGCTTGGGGAAGTAGAATAATCTAATGGTGTTTTAAATTCCTTAAAATTCCCTTCCTCGCGCATATGGCTAAATGAAGTAAAATATTTTACCTTTTCACTCCCGCCTGATATGGTCAGGTTCTGCTGGTTCTGCATCCAATGGTCTTTAACCAGTTCATCGTACCATTGCACATCCGGATAAAGTAATGGATTACCGTTTCCGGCCTTAAAAATCGCTAAATCCTCATCGGTGAAGGTTCTGGATTCACCCACGTTGCGCTGCCCCTCGCTTAACAGCATAGCACTTTCATAAGCGCCAAGAATTTCAGGACGGGAGGTTGCACTGATGATGCCCAGATTACCGGAAAATGTGACCCTTGCCGGTCCCTCAACTCCCTTCTTGGTAGTCACCACAAACACGCCGTTAGCACCTTTCAAACCATATAGAGCGGTAGATGAGGCATCCTTCAGTATGTTTATGCTTTCAATTTCATTGGGATCAATATCACCGAAAGAGGTCCTTTCCACACCATCCACAATGATAAGCGCTGTAGCCGAGGGCGAAACCTGTCCGCGGATATACAAAGCAGCACCGTTAATTCCCGGACGTCCGGAAGTTTGCTGCACCACCAGACCAGGCACGCGACCTGCCAAGGCATTGTTCACATTCGTTACCGGCGCTTTCAATAAATCCTGGCCCGAAACGGTACTGATTGCAGCAGTAACGGCTGATCTTCTTTGTGTAGAATAACCATTTACCACTACTTCACTGAGCGAACTGCTTGCGGAAACCAGCGTGATGTTGATTACACCAGCAGCCCCTATGGTAACTTCTTTGCTTTCGAACCCAATGGTTGAAAATACAAGTACCTGCCCAGGATTAACATTGATTTTATATTTTCCATCCAGATCGGTCTGGACACCCGTAGTGGTACCTTTTATTCTGATGGTTGCACCAGGAATAGGCTGGTTTTTCTCATCTTTTACGGTTCCGGTTATTTCCTGAAACCGCATTGCAGGGCGTTTGGCAACGAAGCTGACGGAAATTTTTATGGGCCTGGCCGGCAATGCCTGGGCCTTACACCAAAATGCAGCAACCAAAAGAAGCCAGCCTTTGGACCTTAGGTTTATGTTTTTTATCATCTATCTTGGATATGGTTAGAATTATCTTTTTTTAATATTTCTGCTTTTTTTTGCGCAATACAAATCTCCAGGACGCGCTGATGCGTCCTCATCAATTCCCCAAAAGGGTGCAGGTTTATCGCCGAATTAAAAATGGAGATGGAAAAGCATTAAAAGGGTTGATTCCAGCTTTTATGCTAAAACTCGGGTCAGGCAATGCCAGTCAGGTTGAAAGGCTTTTTTAATAGTATCGCCCGTAATTCAGATTTTGTGTTTTCCTCAATTTCAACAAGGGGAATGGTTAAGAAATAGGTTGTCATAATATTTAGGTTTATTATTTGGTTAACACAAATCTATATGCTTATCTGCTTTGGAGGGTTCACTTTTGTACGGAAATGGTTTGTTTTTGTACGCAGGAGTAATATTTGCAGTTTATTTTTAGAAAGTTTGTGTTTTACAAAAAAAATAACCCAAGCGGACTAAAGTTTAGTACCTGCAATTATTTTATCGATTCGTTTTTGAGATGATTTTACCCGCCACTATACGAAGATATTTCGCGAATTCTTCAGAAACATTTTCAGGCTTAAATTTGATATGCTTAACCGAATCATTAAACAACATCCCATACCAAATTAATCCGCCAAGGTATTTCCCCGCATCATTGGCATGGTTCGGATCGAATACGAGCTCGTTTTTATTCCAATAGTAACCCACATTGATCGAATGGGTCTGATCAGGCAGACTTGGGGCTGTCGGATGCTCATAATTAAATGAAAGATCAGGTTTAAAGCCATATTTCCTGTCATTGGCTACAATTTGGAAAGCATCACCTACTGGTAAAATCGGAGCATTGATCCGCTTAGCCAGAAGATGATAAGCCGCACGTGAATTCTGCCACATTTCCTGCTGGTTAATCGCAGTTTTACCCCCGGCTATCCGCCCAAATTTCTTTGCATCGGTACGGTAAGCCCAGGTTTGATGGATAACAATACGCGCCTGGGGTTGCAATGCTTTCACATAAGCAATAAGTTTGCTGGCATAGGGATAGTAGGTTGAGGAGTCTGCCGAAAGATAAGAATACTGCTGAATCGTAACCATGTCCCATTTTCCTTCACCCAACAACATTTTTAATGATTTCCCGCCGTAAGGTTTTCCCTTTGGGTCATCAGCATTGGCTTCTGCTTTTTCTACATACCCCCAATGCTGCTCAAGTGAATGTCCACCAAGTTCTGCGCGCCCTATAATGAGCATTTTTCCACTTTCTTTTGCCAGTTGCGGCAAAAAGGCAGATGCATTTTGAGAAAAACTGTTCCCTATAATAAATAAACGTAAGGTATCTTGCCGGCTTTGCGCAAAACCATTTGCGGCCAGGCAAACCAGCAAAAGGGAATACATGCTCAACTTAACTGAAGCTGGGAGTGATAGTTTCATATTCATCTTCATATCAATGATCTTAGTGTGCCTGCTTTGGTTTCTTCATATATTCATACAATTGAGTGCCTGCGAGCAAAAAGGCGCCAACGCCATACACCTCAGTACTACCGGCATTTACGGCATCCGGACTTGCGCCGATGGGCTGTACATAACCCAGCATGCCATCTTCATTCACGGCAGAAACCATAGCTTTCCATGATTTTTCTACCACAGGAAAATATTGTTGTTTTTTCAAAACACCGTGATTTAAACCCCAGGCAATGGCATAGCAAAAAAAGCCGGTCCCGCTCATCTCCTTAACCGGAAAACTTGCAGGATCCAATAATGAAGCATGCCAGCTGCCGTCCGGCTGCTGTAATCCCGCTACTCTGGATACCATATCCTTATAAAGCTGAATCATTTTATTTCTATCCGGGTGGTTTTTTGGCGTATTCTCCAACACCCTTACCAGGCCGGCCAATACCCATCCATTACCTCTTGACCAGAATATTTTTTGCCCGTTTTTCTCTCTTTTTTTGAAAAAACTTTCATCTCTGAAAAACAGCTTCTCCGAAGGGTCATATAAAAATCCGGTTGTCTTCCACCATAATTTAACAGCTGTATTAAGATACTTTTCATCTCGGGTAGCCGTACTGAGATAAGCAAGCGAAGGCGGCCCCATAAAGAGGGCATCGCACCAGGCCCACTCCCTTTTCTGAATATTATTTTTCCAGTTCAAAGGTTCGTCGTGTGGCTGGCTGATGATACTATCGGCCTGTAAAATAAAAGGAGCAATCATCTTTTTATGCTTAAATTTGCTGTAAAGCTGCGCATAAGTTTGTCCTATACAATAATCATCTGCATAAAAGCGCAAATGTCCGGTATTCCAGCCCAAATCATTTCCAATATCGACCAGCGTCTGCAAGTAACGTTCGTTGCCCCGCAGGTTGCCGAAAGAAAAAATACCGGTATAGCAGGCACCATTGGTCCAATCTGCTTTTCTATGATTAAAGCCTTTGTTCTTCCAGATATTTAATTGCCAGTCTGCCACCCGCTGCATCTTTTTAAAAATGTTTGCGGTTTCCAGAATAGAATCAGTTTTTAAAGGTGTTTCACCTGAAAAAGCACTAAGCCCGCCGTAACAGCTAAATACCAGGATCAGCAGCAATCGTTTTAAATTCATATTTTTCATTTATTAATTGATTATTTTTGATAAACCCTTATATAATCCACTTCAAACCTGGCCGGGAAGGTGGTTTGAGAAGGATCGCCACCCTGTTTACCCCCTATTGCCAAATCGAGCAGCATATAATGAGGTTGTTTAAAAGGATTAATATTGGTACCATCCTGGTTCACCAACCGGTCTAATGACACTTTATTTAAAAGCTGGTTATCTACATAAAGTGCAATGTTGTTTTCATCCCAGTCCATTCGCCAGATATGAAAGCGATCTGCCCATGCCTGACCGCCAAGGGAATCAATATTTTTCTCTGTGCTAAACCAGGCGTCTTTTCGGTTTGCATCCATAAAGGCGATATTGGCGAGCAATTTTTTCCGGTAATATTCCATCATATCGATTTCACCGGTTGCAGGCCAGGATCCTTTGGTTCCCAGCGTCCACCAGGCTGGCCAGATGCCATCCCTGATATCAATCTTGCCTCGCATCACAAACCTTCCGTAAAGCCAGCTGTGTAATCCTTGTGTTTTGATGCTGGCAGAAGTGTAATCCGCTTCCCGACTACGCTTTCTCCAGTCGCTGCTTCCTTCCTTAAAATCGGGGTTTGCCTTTTTCTCTCTTTTGGCCTCCAGAATTAGTTTGCCGTTTTCACACCTTGCATTTTCCTTTTGGTACCATTGGTATTCTTCATTGCGTTCAAATCCGAGTTCGTAAGTCCAGTTAGCCGGATCAGGTGCGCCGTTGTTATTAAATTCTTCGGCCCATACCAGTTTGTACCCCCCTGAATGGAGTGCTGGAGGCTTAGGATTTTTTGTTTGTTGGGCTACTCCCGATAAGCTGATGCATAAGGCACAGGCCGGCAATAATAATTTAATTAGATATTTTTTCATGGGGAATAATTTATTGGTATCCATTTAATCGTAAGGGCATAAGGGTTGGAAATGTCCAGGCATAATCATGTGTAGTATACATAATGGGGCGATATGGTGCAAGATAATCATCAAATTGCGGCGAAGGATAAATGCCATTCATCGCTTCCAGTAAGTTGGCCGGCCAGAAACCTGTTACGGTATGCACACTACCCGTATCCGGATTTTTGAAAAATTTCCATTCTTCGGGGTGCTGATTGTAGTAAAAAAGATAATCAAGTGCTTTTTTGAATGATGCCCCATCGCGCGATGCTTGAAAAAGGTTTTCTCCAGTTTGGTTATAAATGATCCAGCCGGATGCGGTAAGCGGTGCCAAAGAAAAATAGGTATACCAAATGCCTTTCCCCTGTCGTTTTACTTCCTCCACCAGGTGTCCATCCGGGGCAATTTTATCGAAAAGATCTTTTTTGATCAAGGTTATGTTTTGCTGCATATCTTCCCGGTCTTCCAGGTAGGTGTCTGCCAGGATAGAAGCCAAACGAGACCAATCGCCAGAATTGTTGTTCCGGTACCGGATGCTGTTTGCCGCAGCACGAAATACATTTTTAGTCCACCATTTAAATTGTATTACCTCTTTAGGCTGCCATCTTTTATAATCTTTGAGCAAATCGGCACTGATCATCAAGGTAGTACCAGAATACGACATTACCAGTGAACCATCCAGTTGAGAATATTTTTTATTGACCGCTGCCCAGGCATTCAGAAAATAAATGGCTTTGTCTGCATATTTTGTTTTTCCACTCAGACGATAAGCCAAGGCACAGCTGTATGCCGAAAAACCATCTACCTGAAGCGCCCGTGAAGTTCGGCGATGGGTTTCCTTATCAACGTAAAAACCCGGAATACTGAAATCTTCTACTGCATGTTGTGTGACCAGTAAAGCTGAATCTGCCTTGACCAACAAAGCTTTATAGGCTGATAAATAAGGTTCTTTTTTGGCTTTAAGCTGTTTTTTAACAAAATCGATCTGCTGTTGCGGATGCATCCCCTGCAGCTGATGTTGTGCAAAAGCTTCCTGCCGCGGCATTACGCAAAATAGGATACCTGTAAATAAAAGGATGAGAAAAAATTTCAAGTGGTTCATAGGCGCTATTTGGTTGATAATGAAAGCTTCAATGTTGTAATGATTTGCATGCTCTCCAATAATTTCTTAAATGTGGTTATGCTCTGTACTAAAGCGTTTTTTATATTCAGACGGACTGGTTTCAAATTGTTTTTTAAAGCATACACTAAAATATTTGGCGTTGTTGAATCCGGTTTGATAAGCCACTTCTGCCACGGTCAAATCTGCATGTTCCAATAAGTATGCGCTTCTTTTAAGCCGGATGTTCAAAATAAATTCTTTGATCGACATGCCCACAATGTCATTGATCTTTTGGTACAGGATTGTTCTTCCGGTATTCATATCCGACACAAAATCGTCTACCGAGTAATTGGGATTAGCCATATGCTGCTCAATAAACTTCATGGCCTTAATCAGCAATTCCTCATCCATTGAAGTAATGGTTACCTTAGCCGGATCTACGACCAATCGCTTGCTGTACATTTCCCTCATTTCCTGCTGGTTTTTCAAAATGGTATCCATCTGCTGAATCAGGTATTCTATTTCAAAAGGTTTATCGATAAAAACGGTTGCGCCATGTTCAAGCGCTTTGGTTTTATTCTGGTTTACATCACCCATTCCCGAAATCATGATGACAGGAATGTGGCTGGTTTTAAAGTTCTGCCGCAAATGGTTACATACCTCAAACCCATTGGTGTTTGGCATCATCAGGTCGGTAATAATGAGTTGAGGGTATATTTTTTCAGCTTTAATAATGCCCTCATGACCATCGCTGGCCAGATACACATTGTACTTTTCAGACAAACGGCGTTCCAGATAGTTGCGCAGGTTTGAATCATCGTCTATTAGTAAAATGCTGGTCGATTTCCTGGCATTTTTTGGTGATAGCTCAGGTTCTTCGGCTTCTAAAAGAATTTCATCAATTTCGGAGATGGTATAATCGTACACGTTCGACTGCATATCGCCAGATCCTGCTTCTTTTTTTAGCGGGAGCATCATCGTAAACGAAACTTTATTGGTTTTATTTACCATCCAGATTTTTCCCCCAATGGCATCAACCAGTTCCTTCACAATGGCCAGGCCAAGACCCGAACTTTCTTCAAAAGTAGGGCGATAAGATGACAAGCGGTTAAAGGAGGTAAATAGTTTTGCAATTTGCTCTTCCGAAAAGCCTATACTCGTATTTAACACTTCAATAGATATGTATTCCCTTTCAAGGAGATCCGGCTCAATAGCTAACCTCGACTGCTCTTCGGCTGTAGATTGATAAATCCTTACGCCTACATAGCCTTTACCAGAGGTGTACTTTAAGGCATTGGAGAAAAGATTGGTCAGGATTTTTTCAATAATATCATAATCGAAAGCCACAAACAAATGGTCTGCATGAGCAGTAAAATTGGTTTCTATTTCTTTTTTGTTTGCATAGAGTTCAAAAAGTCCAAAAACATCGTGTACAAAACTGATGAAATCGCCAAGCTGTGGATTTAGGGTTATTTTCTGGCTTTCTATCTCCCGGAAACGAAGTAACTGACTAATTGAACGCTGTATGCGCGCCACATTTTTCTCAATTAATTGCATATAGCCCGCTGCATGGTCATTTTTCTGAACGGTTTCTTTTAACTGCTTCAGTGGTTCAAGCACCAGGGTAAGCGGAGTTTTAAGATCGTGGGAAATATTGGTGAAAAAATCAGTCCTCGCCTGGTTCAGATCCCGCATGTTCTGTTCTTTAAGTGCTTCTAAAGCCAGTCGTTCCTTAAAAACCTTTTTATTGGTATAATACCGCATGATGAAGAATAAAAGGCCCAGCACAATTAAAGTGTAAATGGAGTAAGCCCACCAGGAGAGGAAAAACGGTGGGTTGACATGGAAATAAAGCCTTGAAATTTCGTCGCCCCAGAGCCCGTCATTGTTGGAGGCCTTGATCTCAAAAACATAATCTCCGCCTGGTAAATTAAAGAACTGAACAGCTTGTTGATTAGTGTTCAGCTTCATCCATTTATCGTTTAAGCCAAGCATGCGATAAGAAAACTGATTTTTATCTGCCGATAAATAGCTGTTTGACGAAAAACGGATTTCTATATTAGACTGGTGACTGGAAAGTTTGATTTTTCCCTCATCGTGATTGCTTAATGTGGAAATATCTTTGCTTAAAGGTGAATCTTGCGTTACATTGCTTACCAGTTGGTTGTTAATTAATAAGCTAGTAAAAAACACCCTCGGTTTCTGTATGTTTTTATTGAGGTATTGCGGATCAAAAAGTACAAATCCGTTGGTCCCCCCAAACAATAGCTCTCCTTTTTTGGTCTTATAGGCCGACCTTAAATAGAAAGAACCGCAACTGTTTGCTTTATAAAATCTGGCTTTTTCAAACTTCTGAGTTTTCTGATCGAAAAAGTACAGCCCATCGTTGGTGCTAAACCAGATATTTCCGGAAATATCGTCTTCCAGAATACCAAAAACAATTTTAGGAGAAAAGCCATTGGTACTGTTAAAGTTAAGATAGCGTCCGTCTTTCTTTAAAAGATTTACACCTCTTCCCGAAGTACCGAGCCAGAGGTCTCCATTTGATGCCTCATAGTAGCAACCCAGGTGATTTACCGCGTAAGGACCATCTTTGATCACATAATGACGCAGAACTTTAAGTGTTTTCAGGTCTGCAATATACAGCCCCTGATGAGTAACCAGACGAAGATGCTGCTGCTGATCAAGCGAAATGGCTTCAATTTCTACATCTAACACCTGACCGTTTGCAGCAATCAGTTTAACCATTTCGGTTTCTGCTACCTCGTTCCGTTTACGGTGGAAGAAGTTTTTATCCGGATCGGTCATCCACCAGGTTCCCCCTGCATCCCGTACAAAATCATACACGGTTAGAGGCTGCCGGCTGCCGGGCGACAGGATGTTGAGGTTGGTAAAACGCTTTGTTGCTATTTCATAGGCAGAAATGCCTCCGTTAAAGGAAGAAATAAACAGTTTTTTCCGATCGGAATCAAATTTTAAGCGCTTGACCATGTTGGAGTTGATGGAATTGGCTTCGGCCTTGGTAAAATGGCGGAAGCTGTCATCCTTCCGGTTCCAATAGTTGAGTCCACCGCCCTCTGTGGCAATCCAGACATTACCCATATCGTCTTCCTGAAAACCACTTACGATGGGATGGTTGAGCCCGCCCGGGCTCGTTGTAAAATAGCGGACATAAGCATCATAAAGTGAACAATAAGCAATTTTACCACCATAAGTGCCAATCCATGCTCCCTGATCAGGATCACCATAAATGGTCCATATGGAATTATTGGGCAATGAAAAAGCATCGTTCGGGTTCATTTTGAGCAGCTTGCTGATCTGCGTTTGCGGATCATAAAGCAGCAGTCCGGCTTGTGTCGCTACCCACATGATGCCCAGCTGATCGATAAAGATTTTTTTGGCAATCGTCGTCTGGAAACCCGGTCCTGTAACCGGAATGTTTTTTTTGATTACCCCTTTGGCGTCGGTCACGAATATACCACCCCGATGGGTAAGAAAATAATAGTCGCCCCCATAGGCTACAGCATCATTCACCACAAAGGAGGTTTGACCCAAATTGGTAAAAACTGAAAAGTGCGCCGTTCTGGTATCAAATCTGTAAAGTAAATTTTCCTGAGAGAGATAAATATTTCCTTTCAGGCTGATCACACTGTCGAAATACCTGTTGGTAGGAAGTTTGATTTTCTTAAAAACCTTTTTCTCCAGGCCAGATATATATAAACTGTCGCCAGAAAGCATGTATAGATTGCCATCATTATGGAGACATATAGAGCGGATTTTTCCAGGGAGAACCAGTTCAAAATTAAATTGCCCATAGTTAAACTTCAATAAACCATGATTAGTGCCCAAAAATAATCCGCCCTTTTTATCGGTCACCAAAGAACCGTAAGCCCATTTTACCTTTGGATTGCTCTTCGAGGCCAGGTCATTTAGCTGATAAAAACTGTTCCCGTCGTACATAAAAACAGCATCCGGACCAGTATACCACATGCGCCCTAAACTATCTTTAGTGATGCTCTGAATACCACTGTAATAAGATGTTTCGGGCATTACATGGAACCGATACCTGGAAATATCAAGTGCAGCGGCACTTTTCAGCAAAAAGGCTGAAAAAAAAAGCAGCAAACAGAAGATTTTCCGGATATCCTTAAGGTTGAAATGCATACGCAGGTATTCTTTTTGGTTATAATGATCGTTTAAATTTCCCATCTATCAATTTCTTTCCAGTTTCAGCTGAAAGATATCAATAGCGAAGGGATACAGCTAAAATAAGTGTTATCATCGCCACGGTTAAGCCTGGATATCATAAATTGTAATTCCTTTCGGATTTGTTACGTTTAGTTTCGCTTGTCGCTATCAATGACATTTAAAGAATCACCGTCATTTCGACTGAAGCGCAGCGAAATGGAGAAATCTTACATAGTTCAAGGATTTCTCCACTGCGGTCGAAATGACGATGCTTCGAGACTATTCAAACTTATTATACATCTGCCCTTCATATTAAATTTATACCATAATTTATCCCTCAATATTCCCATTCGATAATTTATAATATACTACAATCTTTTCTTCAAACGACTCAGCGCCTCCACATAATAATAATCTGCATAGGTTAAGGGCACATCTACTTCTGATTTAAAGGGAAATGCTCCGGTGCTGTGCATCAGGATAAAATTCCCGTTTTCGCCCAACTTTGCCGTGTATTCATCAGAAGCGAGTGTCCGGATTTGCTTTTCTACCACTTCCATATATTTCTTTTTAGTATCGGCATCTACAAAATCACTCAATTCGGTTAATGCAGAAGCCATAATACAGGCAGCTGAAGCATCTCTTGGCGTATCAGCCCGCACCGGAACATCGTAATCCCAGTAAGGAATAAAATCTTTGGGCATTTTAGGATGGTTGATCAGAAAATCAGCGATATGCATGGCCTGCTCCAGATAACGCTTTTCTCTGGTTTCGCGATAGAGATAAGTATAGCCGTAAAGGCCCCATGCCTGTCCACGGCTCCACGCAGAATCATCAGCATAGCCTTGATGGGTTTGCTTTTTATGCGGAAGACCAGTCTGCCGGTTATATGAAACGACATGGTAAGAGCTGTAATCTGGTCTGAAATGATGCGTTATGGTTTTATCAGCGTGCGAAATTGCCATTTTTTTCAGTTGTTCATTTGTGGATTGTCTGCTGGCCCATAACAGCAATTCCAGATTCATGATATTATCAATAATGACCGGATATTGCCAGATGGCATTATTATGGTCCCATGACCTGATGAGGCCAACTCCAGGATCATAGCGGGTAGCCAGCGATTGTGCGCCCTTCAGCAAAACTGCCTTGTAAGATGTATCGCCGGTTAAACGTAAGCCATTGCCAAAACTACAATACAGCATAAAACCTACATCGTGGTTATCGGTGGTGAATTTTTCACGTTCTACCCTGGCCGTATACAATTTAGCAAACGCTAACAGCGCTGGATTTTTACTATGCTCATAAACATACCATAGCGAACCCGGAAAAAATCCGCTACACCACCAACGTGAATCAGATATGGTGTTTTTGCCCGCTTCGAACGACCGTGGTAATACATCTGCCTGATGCTCATATTTCCTGGCCATTAACAGGCTTTGCTGTTCGGCAAAATCCAAGGCTTGATCAACAACGGTTTTCAAATTTTGCGCATGTGTAAGGTTGTTACATAATAACCCCGTTAACAACAGCGCTAAAAAATATCTCCTCATAAATTTATTTGATGTTTTTATAATAATCTGCAATAACATACCAGGCTTTTTTACGAAACCCCTGATCAGAAACCAGTCCTTTTCTGTTCCAGCCATCCTGATAAGTGGGGTGAAAGCGAAACGGCGACCGGAAATCGAACAATACCCAGGGCGAAATGCCATTGAGATTCGGAATATTTTTAAACATTTCCAGATTATCCTGATATAGCCGGGCCTGGTAGTCTTCGCTCCATGAACTTGCTACATCAGCATCACCGGTTTTACCGTATAACGCCTCAGCACCAAATTCTGAAATGATCAAAGGTTTGTTGCTGGCCACATCCCAAATAGCCTTTTTTGGCGCAACCGGCCAGGGATGATACCAGCCCATATATTTATTAATGGCTACCACATCTATTTCATTTATAAAAGGGTCGTCCATTACAAAGCGTTGTTTATCCGGATTAAACCGAACCAGATCAAATGCAGCCGTAATTAAACGGGTGCTATCGATATCTTTCGTGCATTTAATCAGGTATTTCAGGAATTCATTCCGCGCAGCAGACGGCTGGGTTTCATTGGCCATACCCCAGAAAGAGATGGCGCATCGGTTTTTATCCCGCATCACCATTTCGCTAATCATCTTTCCGGCTTTCTTTTTGGTTTCCTGGTTTTCAAAATCAATCCCTTGCCAGATTGGTGTCTCCTCCCACAACAAAAAACCCATTTTTTCAGCTGCACGTACCGTATATTCATTTTGAGGATAATGTGCCAAACGGATCATATTGCAGCCCAAAGCTTTCGCTTCAGACAAAAGCATCATGGCATCTGCCTCAGAGAAAGCTCTACCTTTACGTTGTGGAATTTCCTCATGAAAACTGATCGATTTTAGAAAGACCGGCTTCTCATTCAGGTATATCTGTGTTCCTTTTACCGCCAGGTTTCTAAAACCAATCCATTCTGCTACCTGATCTTCTTTGGTAGATACCAACACCTGGTACAGTTTGGGTGATGCCGGCGACCAGCGCTGTATTTTTTTTACATCAGTGATTGACACGTTAGCAGTCCCGTATTGATCGGTAACCAGCTTTTGTTTGATATTCAGTTCAGGAATCTCAACTGTTACCGCTACATTTTTTTGTTTATCAACAACTTTAACCTTGGCATTAATCTGACCCGGATGATTTTTATCCAATTGAATAAAATAATCCTGAATAAATATTTTTGGCGTTGATACCAGCATCACATCGCGTGTAATACCGCCATAGTTCCACCAATCGAATGATTTCGCAGGAATCGCATCAGCAGTGCGGGTATTGTTTACCTCCAGTGCTAAAAAGTTGTCTGATTGTTTCACCAGATCTGTTACCTCTACCTGAAAAGGCGTGAAACCACCTTCATGTTGGGCAATTTCCTTTCCGTTCAGATAAACCTTACAACGATAACTTACCGCAGCAAAGTAAATAAACAGACGTTCGTGATCTGTTTTGGGTGCATCAAAATGCCTGGCATACCAAACCGTGCCTTCATAGTATTTGAGTTCGGGCAATTGGCTGTTCCAGTCTGAAGGCACATTCAGTTTTAAACCACCATCAAAGGCATATTCATAAAAATCTGTCTTTCCGGCTGGTTTTTTATTGAGGTAAATTTTGTTTTTCCTTCCCTGATCGTACTGGTCTATAATCGCTTCCCATTTCCCGTTAAGGGATTGTGTTGTTCTGCCGTATACATTAACAAGGGTCTCCTGGGCAGAAAGCTTAGACAAAAAGCAACACAACGGTAGGAGCAAATTAAAAATGGTTCTTCTTGGTTTCATAAAAGTACCGTGTTTATTTTTTAAAAATCTTCATCGCGAAACCACCACCCTGGGCCATGTTAATGGATAATTTTCGATCGGTAGGGATCTCTATCCGCTGTTTTTTGTAGTCGGAAGCGATTTTACTGGCGTTAATTCCATCCTGGTAAATCTCTGCAGCATAATCCCCGCTACCGAGAAAGCTGAGGTCAAGATCAAGTTTGCGTGCCTCCCAATTGGTTAAAGCGCCCAGGTACCAGGTGTTGCCCTTTTGGCGGGCAGTGGCAATGTATTGCCCAATCTCACCATTAAGTACAACGGTACGGTCCCAAACCGTAGGGATAGCGCTTATGAAATCGGTACATTCCTGCTCCCTCGCATAATTGTCGGGGCTATCGCAAAGCATATTTAAGGGCGATTCGAAAACCACATATTCAGCCAGTTGCCTGCAGCGCGTTCCCTGACTCATGGGTTCATCATTTATTCCTCTGTGACTACGCTTGGTGGCATTACGCATGGCACCTTGGGTATAATCTACTGGTCCAGCAATCATCCTGATAAAAGGCATCGTTACATCGTAGGTAACCATATCCATCTCTGGCCCGGTCCATTTCATCTGTTCCAGACCGTTCACAGCTTCATAATTAATTACATTCGGAAAAGTACGGTTTAGCCCGGTAGGTTTATAGGTACCGTGAAAATCGACCATCAAGTTATATTTTGCTGCCGTTTCTGCCGCCCGGTAATGAAAATCAACCATTTCCTGATCATCGCGGTCCATGAAATCGATCTTAAAACCTTTTATGCCCAGCCGGGAATAACGCTTACAAGCCTCCTCCAGATCGCGCGCAAAGGCATAATATCCTGCCCAGAGAATAATATCTACATTTTTGGTTTTCCCATAGGCAACCAGTTCTTTCAGATTAATTTCCGGTACAACCTCAAACAAACTCGCCTTCAGATTTACTGCCCAGCCTTCGTCCAGGATCACATATTCTATTTTATTTTTGGCAGCAAAATCTATGTAAGCCTTATAGGTTTCTGTATTCACACCTGAAACAAAGTCTACCTTGCTCAGTCCCAAGTTATTCCACCATTCCCAGGCTACTTTGCCAGGTTTTATCCATGAAATATCCTTTAACCGGCTGGGCTCTGCCAGTTTGTAAACCATATCATTGTCAGCTAAATCTTTATCGCTGGTGGAGACAATGGCTATACGCCATGGAAATTTTGTTTTTGCCTTACTTTTAGCAAGATAAGGCTGGCGCGCGGTGACAATTTGCTGCAGCTGGTTATGTCCGCCCTGCACGATAGATTTTGGGTAAGGGGCAAAGTTGGCTTCGAGAACAGTTCTTCCGGTAGGATTAAAAAGAAACATACCCGGGTAGCTTTGCAGATCAGCTTCGGCCAGACACACTTTTTTACCTTGATCCATTTCTACCACCAAAGGAGAAAAAGCAAGCTTCAGGTTATCCATTTTGCTCAATGGGCTGTAGGTGTAGGTATTTTCAAACGAATTGAAATATTGGCCCTCAATGGTCTTCTCTTTAGTTTTTACATATGGAATGTAGGCCTTATAATCTTTTTGGAATTGGAAAGCGGCCAGCTCTTCATTCACAATAAAATCCTGCTTAGCCGTAGATACAAAACGGTAAGCCATTCCTTCATTGTATAGTCGAAAAATCAGTTTGTAATCTTCCTCAAATTCCAGCGTCAATTCTGCGTATTCATCATTGATACGGTTTCTTTTATAAAAATAGGCAGGGATTTCCTGTTTAACGGTAATGGTTTTGCTTTGTTTCAAATGAGATTTGATGCCGAAGGTTTTTCCATTGCTAAGTTTCATGGCTATGGCACCAGAATTCAGAACAATTTCTTCATCATGCGCCAGCTGAAAACGGATACTATCAGCAATGCTTACATCCACCTGCAATCGCCCGTCTGGAGAATTCAGACTAAGCCTCTTCTGGGCGATTGCGGGAATGCTGAGGAACGTTAAAAGGAAAAGATTTAATATGTTTTTCATTGGTTTATTTTAAAATGGTATAGCTGTACATCACGAAATCATTTATAGCAGGCAAGGTTACTTTCAAAGCACCTTTTCTACCAGTAGTTTGAATCATCGGCTTCCCGTTGCCCAGCAGTGGCTTTAATTGTATTTTAACTTTTTCGGGTAACCAGGTTTCCAGTATGCCCGTTCCATCAAGTGTATTTTCCCTGAACACGATAAAATATCCCCTGTCTTTGTGAATCGATTGAAAACCTGTCCATGATTTGCCCGAAGGTTCCTCACCAATCGGTAAAATGGTTCCCTGATGAAAATCGTGCTGCACCTTTTTATACTTCGCAATTGATGCGCCCAGTTGCAGGGCTTCTTTAGGTAAACCCGTGCCTTCAAACCAGGCCAGTGGCTGGGCCGCCATGGTAATGGCAAAAAGATATTCGAAAGTATAGCTGGATGGCGCGAATGGATCGCTGCCATACTTGTCTGCATTTCTCCATTTGTTCAAAAATTCGATCTGCAACTTCTCTGGTGGTACATATTTAGAAAGTTGCCATAAGTTGCGGAGTGTCCAGTAAGGATAGTAGTTTTGCCAGTCGGTATAACGGTTCTCCAAAAAAATATTGCCGTATTCGGTAAAAAGATGATAACCGCCCCTGCGACCCGCAGTAGCATCGAGATTGAAAACAGCCTGGTTTTCTGTTTCGCTCAAGAGCTTATTAAACATTTTGGTTAGATTAATTTCTGATTGTTTGTTGGGAATGGAGAGTCCATCAATTTTAAATGTCCTGATTCCGTACATTCGGTACAGTTCGGCCATTGCTGAAGCATCTTTCTCCCAGTCTGCATAGTCATGCTGAATACTGGGATTAAACCACAGGCAAATTTCAATACCCAACGCTTTACCTCTTTTTACAATCGGACCGAATCCGTTAGGATATTTTACCGTATCGGGTTTCCAATATCTGGGATTATTCCAAATATCTGTAAACGATCCTTTGGTCAGGGCAGAATTCGGGCTTTTTCCCTGCTGCCATCCGTCATCGATCTGAAAATGGGTGATACCCAATTTGGCTGCAGCGTCCAGTTCCAGCAGGCTAAACTTTTCATTCACTTTAGCATCCTGGCTCCGATCACCCCAGGTATTCATCATCACCATCTCATCGCGCTGTAGCTCATTTTTACGGATGGTTTTCTGATAGCCACGTAAGGCCTGTAGTTGGTTAATCTCCTGGCCGCTGTAAATGCCTAACACCACCGTATAAGCTTTTCGCCACTCATCCTGACGAACATCGCTTGCATTAAGCCCCAATCCGTTTATGGCAAAATGTCCAAATTCAGTCGTAAAATCCTGACCGCCGTAAGCAAGCTGCGTAGCAGTTCCCGGGGCTTCCTTTAAGAAGAAAAAACCGGCATCTTTTTCCTGGTTGTGTGCAAAAAGCAAGTTACCCCGGTAACTTTTTTTTCTGTACGGAATAAACTTATTCTCCTGTACAAGATTGTTGTTCCAATCGGTTACGTCAAAAAATTCGACCGCCTTAACCTGCCAATGGAAACCGTCTAGCTTTAACTGATCTAAAATGGCGGTAGAACCATTAACCTTCATGTCCTCTGCAAATTCAATATTTTTTTGATCAGCGGCATTGATGGCTTGTACCCCTGCTATACCGGCTAGCCGCCCTCTTAGATAGGTTTCGCAGGCAATTGAAGCGCTTTGAGGGTTAATCCGGTAAACCCGCCTGATATCAAGCTTACCTATAGAAAAAGAAATAACGGTTTGCTGTTCGGCGATGTGAATGGCATCTTCGTTCCTTGTCAAAACTTCATAATGACCGTTTTGAGGTGCATTGCCAGCTTGAATGTAAAAATCAGGGTTCCCCAGCTTGTTAAACCAAACTTTCCCGCCTTTCTTATCACTTAGGCTATAGGTAATTACATTTCCCTTGTTCCATATAAACTTGCGCTCGATAAATTGATTGCCTATCGTCAGGGTATCTTGATCCAGGCGACTGTAGCAAGCATCCTGGGCAGCGCAAGGAAAACAACCCACCAAAAGCGAAAGCAACAGTAAAAAAATACAAATTCCTACTGTTAAATTGCTTTTAATCTTTGCAAAAACTGGCATCAGTATCACCTGCGATCGAAGATTAACGAAACGCTGCGGAAAACCCCGCCTGAAGATCTCATAATTTATAACTGTCATATTTGGAGATTCCAAAACTAGCGACTTGTGCTTAAGGTGGGGTTCAGTTTTGTACGGAAATGGTTCAGTTTTGTACAAAGTAACCAATATGCGCCTTTTTTAACGCTGGCACTTATGGGTACACCTATGTCTTTTAAATCTGTTTAAGTAAAATTAAGTTTTAGAATAATCCATTAAAGAGACCAGACGAAACTGGGGGTTGTTATTATGGGCTGGTACCATCAATCCATACCGCTATTGGCAGGCATGCGGAAACCATAAAGCAACTTAAACGATTTAGTCCTAAACGTTAAATCTATTTGGATTTATTCTAAATAAATATACCTTTGCAAAAAAATGCCACAGCGGACCTGAACTCCGTGTGGCATTACCGGATTTAACCCGGATACCTTTAACGTCTAATTAAAAGTAAATGCAATTTAAGAAAATTTTATTCTTAGGTATGTGCTGCACCGGAATATTTGCAGCTCATGCCAGTTCTGGGAATCTACTGACAGGATATTGCGTAATTCCTACAGATAGCCTTGTTAAAAACCCCAATGATGAGCAAACCGGTGCAGTGAGAGGAAGAATTACTACTGCCGATGGTAGTGTAGCGGCGGGTGTAAGCGTGGTGTTGAAAGGCACCCGTTATGGCTCGGTTACTGACGAAGATGGATTTTACCAGATCAGGCGTGTGCCGGTTGGTAATTATACACTAGTGGTTTCGGCAGTTGGCCTTTATCCAAAAGAAAAGCAAATACAGATTTCATCACGTGGTACCGTGATTGCTGATTTCTCTTTGAAAGAAAACCGTTCTGAATTAGACGAGGTACAAATCAGTACAAACAAAAAAAGATATAAAGTCGATAAAGTATCCCCTTCACTGCGCTTACAATCCCCCTTGATCGAGGTACCACAGAATATCCAGGTAGTCACCAGCAAAATACTGGCAGACCAACAGGTATTTGATATTGTTGATGGTGTAACCAGAAATGTGAGCGGTACCTTACGGGTAGGCCATTGGGATGCACAATACGCCAATATTTTTATGCGCGGCACCAGCATTCCGGCTTTCCGGAACGGCATGAACCAAAAAATGCCATGGGGCCCATTAGCTGATGACGCTGCAACAATCGATCGCATCGAATTTGTAAAAGGTCCCTCCGGCTTTATGATGGCTAACGGCGAACCCGGTGGTATTTATAATGTGGTAACCAAGAAGCCTACCGGTCAAAACCGCAGTTCGGTAAGCGTGGCTGGCGGAGGTTACAACCTCGGCCGTGTAGCTGCCGATTTGGACGGTAAGTTAAGCCGCGATGGCCGTTTACTGTTCCGCCTGAATGTGGCCGCACAAACCAAAGATAGTTACAACAAATACAACTACACGGATAAATACATTATTGCTCCCGTGGTTAGCTACCAGGTAGATAGCAATACCTTGATCACTGCTGAATATACTACGCAGCATGTGGAAGCGCAGGCATTAGGTTCTTACGGTTTTTCGCCAAAAGGATTTGGTGATACAGACCCTAGTTTCTTTCTGGGCGATCCGGCGCTTGATCCTGCAAAACTTTATGACCACAATGCCACTGTTTATATAACCCACCGTTTAAATAATAATTGGAAAATTAACGGCCAGGCAGCCTATCTGCGTTATGGTTTAGATGGCGGTACACCGTGGCCATCTAAAATAGCAGCCAATGGCGATATGCGCCGCTACCTGAACATCAGTGAAGAACTGGCCATTAATAAAAATATCCAGGTAAGCCTGATGGGCGACCTGACTACCGGCCCCATTGTACACCGTATTTTGGCTGGACTTGATATGGGCAACCTGAAAACCTGGGGCGATTTTTCCAGCAAACAGGAGCCTGATCTGCAGTTGGCAAACAATGCTACCTTTAATATTTATAACCCGGTTTATGGTATTCCTTTTGACAAGATTCCTGTCTTCGATCGTTCGCGCAGCATTCAGAACCGTTCGGGATCAAATGTATATGCCACTAACCTGACCTATACCGGCGCCTACCTGCAGGATGAGCTTCGCATGCTGGATGGACGTGTTCGTTTAACCCTGGCCGGCCGATTTACACATGCCGTAACCGTGGGAAAAACAAACCTGACGCAACTATCTGATAATGTGTTTAGCCCAAGGGCCGGCTTGAGCGTAACCCTGGCAAAAGATTTTAGTGCCTATACCCTTTACGACCAGAGCTTCTTGCCTGTTGCCGGCCAGGATTATGCCGGAAACCCTTTCAAGCCGATCCGTGGCAATAATATCGAACTGGGTCTTAAAAAAGATTTCTTCGATGGCAAATGGAACGTCACTGCTGCTGCCTTCCGCATCAAAAAGAAGAATGTATTAACTGCCGACCTGGATCCGGCACACCTTGCGCTGAATCCAAATGCCCAGATCCAATTGGGTGGTATCATCTCCAAAGGTATTGAACTGGATATCAATGGCGAAATTACCCCTGGATTAAACGTTGTGTTAAACTATGCGCTAACGGATGCCATGGTAAGTGAAGATGCTAAACCGGAACTGGTAGGCAGGCATACGCCTAACTCGGCGAAACACATTACCAATGGCTGGTTGTCTTACCGCTACCAGAAGCAAGGCGCCTTACTGAACGGTTTTGGATTGAGTGCAGGCTACCAGATCCAATTGGATCGTTATGCCGGATCTACTTCGGTTCCGTTAATGTTACCAGCCTATTATCGTTTTGATGCAGGCGTTTCATACGAAAAAGGTAAAATAACGATTGCCGCGTTAGTAAATAACCTGTTGGACCGCAGGCTGCTGACGCAGGGATCATATACCAAACTGGCTACCGAAACGGCAACATCTGTTTCGTACTACACCTATATTTATGAGGTTCCACGCAATGCAAGATTGAGCATTACCTACCGGTTTAAATAATCTATTTCCGATCAATAAAACAGGCACCATGACCAAGACCCGAAATCAAGGAAAGAAAAAGCAAAAAGACACGCTTTTAAAGCGCATCAACAATTGGCTACACTTGTGGCTGGGTTTGATATCCGGCGCCATTGTACTCATCGTGTGCCTCACCGGTTGTATCTGGGTATTTAATGAAGAAATTACCGGGCTGCTGGAACCGGAAACAAAAGTAACCTGGCAGGATAAGCCCGTGGTTAAACCCTCTGAACTGATGCAGATTGCATCAAAACTCTACCCGGAAAAAGTACCGTCGTACGCCAATTACCAGCAAGGCAGGGCCATTAACTTAAATTTGAGGGCCGCCAATGCTGGTCCGAAAGATCGCCGTACGGGCAATACCATCCTGAAAGTAAACCCTTATACGGGCGAAGTGATTAGTACCGAAGTGCACAAACCCGGTGAATCGGATTTCTTCAGATTTATTTTAAACGGACACCGCTTTCTCTGGATGCCGGCTAAAATAGGACGAGCCATTGTCAATTATGGTACGCTTATTTTTGTTGTTTTACTGATTACCGGGCTGATCTGGTGGTACCCGAAGAAATGGAATCAATCCACGCGTGATAAGAGTTTTAAGATTAAATGGGGTGCCTCTTTTAAACGGGTAAATCTCGACCTGCACAACGTACTGGGCTTTTATGCTTTATTGTTCCTGCTGGCAATAGCGCTTACCGGAATGGTATATGGTATTAAATGGTATAGTGAGGGCGTATATTGGGTTACATCGGGTGGCGATAAGCTGGCAGAATACAAACGCCTGGATTCAGATTCCACACTAAAAGGAAAAGGTTACGCACCGGAAAAAGCGATGGATATGGCCTGGAACCAGGTCATCACGCGCCACCCTAAATCAATGGGCTTTTATTATAGTTTTGCGGATACGGCAGATGAAAAGGCCGCCATTAACATTACGGTATATCCAAATAAAGGGCAGTTTTACAATAGCCAGGGCTACACGTTTGACCAGCATAGCTTAAAGGAACTAAAGCGGCAAGATGCCTATTCAGTAGCGTATGCGCAAGCTTCTTTTGGGGAGAAATTGCGGAAGATGAATTACGATATTCACGTAGGTAGTATTTTAGGCTTTCCTGGTAAGGTACTCGCCTTTTTGGCTTCACTTATTGGTGCCAGCTTACCGATTACCGGATTTCTGGTATGGTATGGAAGAAAATTTAAGAAAAAGAAACCGGGTAAAGTTTTGGCGAAGCAGCCCAACGCTATCCGTCCGGAACCAGCGGAAAAATTACTTGTGAAAATATAAAAATGGAAGGCCCCGGACGTAAAAAGCCGGGGCTTCCATTTTTAAAATCTGAATGAACGAATTTGCCCATGCGGAGCCAATTATAAAAGTTAATGAGCCAAAGTGCTGCCTGTCAGATAGCGGTGCCGAGACCAACAAGCAGCTATATTGAAGCAGCCTGCCCCAGGTGAACATGACAGGGCATACAGTAAATATTTACCATAATAAAACACATTGTTTACCTTTTAGGTAATGAATAGGTAAAGGATAGGTAAAGAATAGGTAACCATAGGGTATCCCTGGGGTAAGCCTGGTACCAAGAAAAGGTAAACAACAGGTAAAGAATAGGTAACCAAATCTAGCCGTGCCACTTGCCCCATAAGCGGCGCTGAAAGCTTTTCAAATGTTTACAATGACAAAAGTTTCCCTCCGTGAGCAAGGGCAATGCAACTCAAAATTGAATAACAAAAAATGAAAGCATTAATAATTTCTAAATTCTGAGGCTTTATTTGATATTGCTCTTTTAAAATCACTTAACTGTGCGTGATCTGCAACAACTTCAGTTAAGTCAAAAGGGTAATCTTCTTTTTGATTTGCACTGATCCATCTTCCAGTGATTTTATTTTTTCTAATTGTACCTAAAAAAGTTCCCGTGAAATTTACGGATGACCATTCAATCAAACTGATATCACCATCATTATTTTTATGTCCGTTCAACAAAATGTATCCCTTTCCCTTGTCATACTGATAACTTCCGATAATGGGATCGGCGTTTGTTCCTTCATTTAATCCTTCGAGATAAAAGGCGATTTTTATTTTATGATTGATAGTGCCTTTAAATAATTTGCCTGTTTGGCAAAATGTTAGGCCAGGTAGACTCAAAATTAAAAAAGTAATGATGATTTTCATCGTTTAAAACATTTTATCATGTACAGACTAAACCGCTGTGCGCATTGCCGCCCGTCTCGACATTATTTTTTCGATCAGGCCATGCAAACGGCTCCTGTAGTCGCTTCCCAACCACTTAATATAGTTTTTGGTTACAGAACCCAGGCATTTCGCGTATTGTTTTATCCTCCAGTCGATTTCCTTATCAAGTTCAGTTACCAATGCTAATGCATTGCTCACCGTGTCAGCATTGTCAATGCACATCATGGCATGTTGCCTGATAGAATCGCGGAGCACTGTTTTTGATTTTTCCCCTTTATCCATAGCTGTTTGGTAAGCGGCAAGCACATCGAATGCGATCTCCGTGCTATTGGGAAAGCTGTTTCTCATTTCGGCAGGCATCTGATGGATATCCTCGCTGGCCTTTGCCAGGATCTGGTGGTAGATTTCGGGGTTTTCGAATACATGCTGCCAATCCACCGGAGCATCCCATTCTCCAAACCTTTCTGCATTATTACCCAGGTCGATAATATTAAAAGTCTTTTTACCCGACAAACGCCTTGCTCCCCTGCCGATCATCTGGTGATAAAGTGTAAGTGAGGTAGTGGCACGGTTGAGGATAACCGACTGCACAGACGGTTCATCAAAACCGGTAGTTAATATCGATACTGATGTTAATATCGCACCTTTTGTCTTTTTAAACCATTTTAATATTTCAATCCTTTCTGCATTTTCGGTATGGTTATCGAGATGTCGGATGGGATAACCTGCCTGCTCAAAAACTTCCAATACCTTTCGGGAGGTAAATATGCCGTTATTGAAAATCAACGTCTTTTTCCCAATGGCATGTTCCCTGTAGGCATGAACCAAAAGATCGAGCATTACTTTCGACGAATATAGCTCATCTGAGCTGCTCACCGTATAATCGCCATGTATGCCCCTGTTCAGCGTATTGAGTTCTACATCATAGGCAAAACTCTTTGGTTTTGCCAGAAAACCCTTTTCGATCAGTGAGTTGATCTGCTCTCCAAGCACCAGCTCAGTATAAAAACTCTTCATCGGCAGCGCTGCATCTGCCGAAAAGGGTGTGGCTGTAACCCCTATTATCCTGGCAAACGGAAATTTTTTAAGCAGTTTATGGAAGGAATTGTGATGGGCCTCATCTACAATGACGAGGCCTACCCCGTTAGTATCGATCAGACCATCATCTATTCTGTGTTTCAGGGTTTCCACCATGGCTACATAGCAGTGATAATAATCTTTTTTAGGTATCCGTTTAACTTTCCTGTCTACCACCTTATTAAAAACGCCGGCATTTTTCATGGCAAGCGAAGTTTGTTTGCATAACTCTTGCCTGTGTGTGAGCACGATGACCTTTTCTCCAAATTGCTTTATAAAACGATTGGCAATTTCAGAAAAGATAACCGTTTTACCCCCGCCCGTAGGCAACTGGAAGAGCAAACGCAGCTGCTCACTGCCGGCCTGCATTTTTTCGAACAGGGTTTCTATCGCATACTGCTGATAGGGATATAATTTTTTCGCTGACTCCTGCGCAGCCGTAGGGGATAAAATCTGCATGGTGTTACAACCAACGAAACTGACTGAAAGTTTTAAGACAAGCCTGCCTTTTCTAAAACCTTTATCGCGGAAGCATTTTCAGTATAACCTCACCTCTTATTTCGGCAATGACCTGGAATCTTATCCAAACCAGCGGTGAAGTTTCCGGTAGCTGGCTTATTGGGGGCCACGCCGGACAGAGCGGATAACCTTTGCATAACGGATAGCAGCAAAAATTTGCGCTCAATCCGATATCTTCGTCTGGAACTCCTTCGGATAAGAATCTTTATAATAATTTCTCTATCTTAAACACGCATTTTTTGGCTTGCCCGTCGTTGTCAATATAGCTTACTTCAACCTCTTTATTTTCATTCAAAAGCATTTTCCGATAGTCCTTTAAATCTTTGGATTCCAATTTATTGATTGCAGTAATTACCTGGCCCTTCCGAAGGACGCAACGGTAGGCTGCAGATTGCTCCATGATTTCGTCTATCATCACCTTCCCTCCCTGCAGGATAATTTTAAAAGGCGCAACAGCGGTAGTAAAATCCTGTTGATATAAAAAATTTGGTTTCAGGTAGAGTTTCCTGGCACTAAAGTCCAAAATAAAATCATAACGATGTATAATCTGGCTGCCCAATATACCCAGGTACTTTTCAGAAGCACTCACCCCCTCCCCGTCTGACGATATACTTACAGGCAGTTTCCCTTTGAAAATATATGGACCAATAGAAAGAGAAGCAATGACTGCAAGTGTAGTGGCACTTTTGGTGGTTAAACTGTTCTGCGTACTCGAAACAGTTTTGCCTATTTTTGTTAATAAATCATGTTGTTGCTGGAAAGGGGTATTAAAAAGCAGTCCCAGGCCCGCGCCGCTATCAAACAATATATCTCCGGAAAACTTTTCCCCATTCAATAAATGCACATCAACGCCAAAACGTGGGATAGGTATTCCGTCATCCAGAACAAATCGATGGTCTTATAATCAGCCGTGTT
Source organism: Pedobacter suwonensis (assembly GCF_044762335.1). Classification (GTDB taxonomy): domain Bacteria; phylum Bacteroidota; class Bacteroidia; order Sphingobacteriales; family Sphingobacteriaceae; genus Pedobacter. The sequence goes on from NZ_JBIWEB010000003.1 coordinate 410,452, forward strand.
TAATTGTGTTTTAAAAGGATACAACAATATCTGTCTTTTTGTAATATTTACCACAGTTAAATAATTGCTCAGGATATCATTCCCAATAATACCGTCAAACTTTCTACCAACCGTTGCATTAAGTCTGGAAAGATCATCAAGAACAAAATTTAAATGATCAATACTTACCGATTCATTTAGAAAAATTTTTTGTCCCGTAGTATAGCTGTACATTTTAATGCCCCCTGCCCCGCGGATCTCCTGGTGAAGATCTGCCTTAATCTTGAATTTTTCGGCTACATGGCTATCGAGTAAAATGGTCGAGGCACCTGTATCAAAAAAGAAAGTTAACGAATCCTTGCCGTTCAATGCAGGCAGTTTGATCAGAATACTTTTATTATCATATAATTCAAAAGGAAGTATAATCTGTGAAAAAGTTACTGAATGCAATAAATTGAACAGGAGAAAAAAAATAAGGGCTGTATTAAATTTCGACAGCATTTTAAGGGAGTTTAAGTGAATTGTACAAGACCAGTCTTGCTTAATTTATATAAATAAATCATTTTATTTATAATATTGAAAAACTAATTTATAGCTGAACTCAGCAGAGCAAATTATCTAATTAATATTAAAATAAATAAATTTTAACTTGAACGATGAAACATATTACCGAAGTAATTTCTACGGATAATTTTTAAAATATTGCAACGATATACATTTTAAAGTGTCTGTTAAAATAAAAACATGTTTAAATTATTTACCGTTCTATTTATTTTACTGCACGCTGTTTCCTATGCTCAGAATTTTGTTGATTTTAAGCAGAATGATAAAAAGACTGCATTTAGTGGCGAAAACGAATTAAACTATAATGTACGGCTTAAAAAGGGTGAAGTTTATCTGATTAAGGTTTATCAGGAAAATATTGATATTGAAATTAATCTCTATAATGAAGCTGGTGAAAAAATCCTATCAACAGATCTTGCCGACGGAAATAAAGGAACCGACAAGTTGGAGTATGAACCCGCAAAAGGCGGACTTTATAAAATCAACATCAAATCAGTCTCTCCAAAACCTTCACCAGATGGGGTAATCAGTATGAATTTTGCCCGGCTAAGTAAAAGTGTGCTGGAGCGGAGAAGAAAGATTGCCAAAGCCCTTGAACCCGAAAACGCCAAAGATGTTTCAACTATTGACATCAAGCATTTCTGGGAAGCATTCGATGCCTTAAAAGCTGCTAAAACCTATGGCGACAGCGTTAATATTATTCAAAGTAAATATCTTGACAGGGCTACAAACGGTTTGAAGGAATTTGCGAAAGTCAGGTATTTTTCGCCCGAATTTTATACTGACAGGATTAGAAAATATAAAAAATTTTATGAAAGCGTACGTCAAAACACCCTGTTATTTTCAGATTCGGAACGCTTATCGGATATCATCAGGCAGACCCGTTCGTTATATCCCAATGGAAAGGAGGCCAAGATAGCCATCACTATCGGACCAATGTCTTCTGGAGGTACCATTTCCAACAATTATGTTTTAATAGGGCTGGAGATGATCGCCGGGGATAAGAATTGTGATGTTTCAGAAATCACTAATGAAAATTTAAGATCAGATATATTAGCGCGATCAGATCAGGCAGACGTTTTAAATTTTGTAAGGGAGACCATTGCCCACGAATATATTCATACCCAACAGCGAAAAATGAATCCGACAGCCTGTGAGTGTGTTTTACTTGAAAATGTGATTAAAGAGGGTATTGCCAGTTTTATTTCTGAGGTGTTGATTATGAGGAGAAATCAGGAAACCGGTAGCCGCGCTTCGCTGTATGCAACTGCACACGAAAAGGAACTTTGGCAGGAAATGAAGAGCGAACTCTGCGCCAAAAATCTCCAGAATTGGTTATTCAATGCGGCAAGCAGCAAAAACAGGCCTGGCGATCTGGGCTATAGAATCGGATATAAAATAGCGGAATCTTTTTATAACAAGTCTGACGATAAAAAGATGGCCATTAAAGAGATGATTGAGACCGATAATCCGCTTGTCTTTTTGGACAAAAGTGAATATGATTTAAAATTTCGATAAGCTGTAAAGCTTGCTCTATGATCAATAATACATCAATCCTCATTGTTAAAACCGGAAATAAAGGTTTAAAAGAGAAAGATATTGTTCAGTAATATAACCTGAGACCAGGGCAGGATTGTAAAGACCAATACGAATTAAACGGACCATGAAACATTTGATTATTTTACTTTTAGCACTCACCGCCTGCAACAACCGCAAACAACAACATTTTGAACTCAAGCCCTTAAGTCAAGATGTTAAACAATTTAAATCAGGAACAAATAACAATCGCATTGACTATTTTTATATCAGGGGAAACTTTTTCTATAAAAAATCAACCTATGCACTGCTTGGGGATAAAATCAGCAGGAAAATCAATTCTGCGATTTTACCAGACTATGATTTCTATTCCGTTTATGTTTACCGCGATTTAGATCTGCCAAATAAAAAAGATGAAGGTAGTAGTAATACTTTCGATGGACAAAACAAAAACCTGGTTGCGTATATCCGGTATAAACGAGGGCAGATGGATATTTTTTATATTATTAAAAATGGGAAAGTAGTGTATAACCTTATATCCGGAAAAGAAATGGATTTTGAGTTTGATCAGTAATAAGTCGAGAACTGACCTGCTTACCCTTTAATGATTAGCATATCAATCATGTTCAAAAACAATCAGAAAGAAAAAGCAAAGTAAATGTCATATTAACTCATGCTAAGCTTAGTATGAATGCCAAACCATCATTTCGAAAGCACGTGTCAGCAGATTATCAACATCAAAAGGTTTACCCATAAAGCCGTCTGCTCCGCATTCCCGTGCTAAAATATCTCCGTCAGACTCAGCCGACATCAATAAAACAGGTGTTTTATTGTTAGGATAGCTCGATTTGAACAATCTGCATAATTCATTACCATTATATCGTGATCCGATGAGTCTGATATCCATTACAATCAAATGGAAGCCTCCCTTATCGATAAATTCAGGATTAGGTGCAATGTTCAATACAGTAGTATGATAACCTACCGTTTCAAAGATCATTTGAAATAATTCACTGATTTCTTGATCATCTTCAATGATGAGTATGTGTTTTTCCATCGGTATCGATTTTAAGTGATTCCAATACGGTCACAGCGATCGATTTTCGATGGCGATAGTAGTATCTGCGTTTGTTAACGTATAACAGCGTTGAAAGTTTTGATTTTCTACCAATCTGTTGAGAATCTTTTCGGTGTATGTTTTTAATAGAGCTGCCTCCTTCCCGCTCCATGTTGCTCATCATTGACATCACTTCAAATCTGCCGGGTATCTGATGAATTGTGCGACCGGTCTGTTAAGTTTTCCAGCAAGCTTATCCAACTGTCAACAACAAACTGCTAGCTCATTTCTTTCATTGCTTCCAACGTATCAATTCCTTGTTGAGCATGTTGAGCGAACGGTAGATCTAAAAAAAATGATCAGTTAGTACCAAACCAACTTAATATATTTTTGTAAAATGCTTGCCGGAGCATCACCGGCATCTGCTGGGATGGCAAGTCCCGTAAAGCCGAACGTCGGCTATGATACAATAAGGAGTTAAAAGATCAATAAATATATGTTAATTTGTATTTCATGTCATAAATGTGCTTTACATGTTTATGGATATTATAAGATCAACATTCAGGCAAATTGAAAACCGCAAAATATTACCTTGCTGCTATATTCGCATATGCGACCTGGGGCTTTTTTAGCTTAGTTTTAAAACCGCTGAGCGGATATGCTTCGGTAGATATTTTATTTTACCGCATTTTTAGCTGCGCCATATTAATGGTTTTCATTACCGCCTTATTTAAGCGTGCCGATTTGCTTAAAGCTTTCTCAGATATTAAAGCTTTACCTGCTAAACAAAAACGAAATATGCTTTTACTGAATGTAAGTGGAAGTATTCTTTTAAATATTAACTGGTTCTCATTTATTTACGTGCTCAACCACGTAAGCATTAAGGCCACCTCACTTGCCTATCTCGTGTGCCCGATTATTACGACATTGCTTGCTTACTGGCTTTTGCACGAAAAGCTCAATAAAATACAATGGATAGCTGTTGCATTGAGCATACTTGGATGTTTACTCCTATCTTATGCCAATATTATGGATATGGTTTATGGTATCATTATTGGATCAAGTTATGCCGCGTACCTGGTAAGCCAGCGTAAAAATGTTGGGTTTGATCAGTTCATCACCCTCACCTTCCATATTGTACTTTCTGCCCTGCTGCTGCTTCCATTTTACCCTGCCTACAGTGGGCGTATACCTAGCAAGACGACGTTTTGGGTACTGATAGAATTGATAGCACTTGGCTTTACAGTAATTCCATTATTTCTGAATTTGTATGCCTTAAAGGGTTTAAATTCATCAACAGTGGGCATGTTGCTTAATATCAATCCCATTATTGCATTTGCTATAGCAGCTCTGGTATATCTTGAGCCGATCAGTCCCTTGCAAATGGCGGCCTACAGTATTATCTTCCTGTCGGTTATCGTTTTTAATGCGCATTACCTTTTTAAAAATAAGCAAAGGCAGATGCATGGCAGAGATCAGCCTGATTTTGCCAAAGATTCCGGTTACTCAGAGACATAAAGATATTGCTGCTTTTCGATGTAACTGCATAAGGAAGGCCGGCTATATATGCATTCCGTAGGGAAGCCTGTCATTTAATTTAAATTAATCACTCCGCCTTTGATGCCACCATTATCCCCAAAATTTTAATTTCTTTTAATCGTTTGTATATCATACAGAAACAAGAAAGCGGAAAAAACCAAAGGCTCTTCCCGCTTATCTAAATTAACGCTCTCAGTATATAAACATCATTATCGCCAATATGTTTGCTGCGATTTTAAAAAAAAATCGAATTCGGCTATCTCCAACCAAGTCCTGGCGCAACATGCTCCAGAATGGCAGATAAAATATGAATGTTGTAATCTACACCCAGCGTGTTTGGAATGGTCAACAATACCGTATCTGCTTCCTGTATGGCCTCGTCTGCTGCCAGTTGCTTTATCAGCTGATCGGGTTCAGCGGCATACCCCCTGCCGAAAACTGCCCGTTGAGTGGGTTCAATATAACCAAAACTATCTGCAGCCTTCCCCTGCTGTCCGAAATAATACCTGTCCTGATCGTTCATCAGCGCAAATATAGAACGGCTGACAGACACCCTTGGCTCGCGATCATGTCCAGCCTTTTTCCAGGCTTCCTTATACAACCTGATCTGCTCAGCCTGCTGAACGCTGAAGGGCTTGCCATTTTCATCAAACTTCAATGTAGAACTCTGCAGGTACATGCCGTGCTCTGCCGCCCACACCGCAGTGGCATTAGAAGCAGCTCCCCACCAGATGCGTTTGCGCAGCCCCTCAGAATAGGGCTCTAACCTTAACAATCCCGGAGGATTGGGAAACATTGGATTTGGATTCGGCCTTGCAAAACCTTCGCCATTCAGTCTTTCCAAAAACTCCAAAGCCTTTTGCCTGCCCATATCCGCATCGTTCTCGCCGTCCTTTGGCGAAAAACCGAAATGCCGCCAGCCTTCAACCACCTGCTCGGGCGAACCCCTGCTGATGCCCAGTTGTAACCTGCCACCAGAGATCAGGTCGGCGGCACCCGCATCCTCAACCATATACAAAGGGTTTTCATAGCGCATATCGATAACCCCCGTTCCGATTTCGATCTTTGAAGTTTTTGCACCAATTGCCGAAAGCAGCGGAAAGGGCGATGCCAGTTGTCTCGCAAAATGGTGTACCCTAAAATACGCGCCGTCGAGCCCGATCTCTTCAGCCGCAACGGCCAAATCTATAGACTGCAGCAAAGTATCACTGGCGGTACGAGCCTGATATGAGGGATGTTCGGACCAATGCCCGAAAGATAAAAATCCGATTTTCTTCATTTCATTAATTGCTAAATTCAAAGTTAGCATTACGCTCATTGCCCGAGGGTCATCGTGTAGTCATAACCACTACTGTCTTTTATCAAACAATAGCCCTGGCTAATTGTTCCGAAATCAGTTATGTTTAGACGAAAACAGATACAGTCAAAGGAGCAGTTTGATGCTGCGCTCGAACTGGAAAGAGCGGGCGATAGCGCTGCCGCATTAAAACGCTACCAGCAAGCTTCGCGGACAGACCCCACAAATTCTCATGCATGGAACAGGCAGATGGTACTGTTGCGCAAAGCTAAATCAAAAGAGGATGAAATCGAGCTCATTCAAAAGGCCATAGCCGAATACCGGAAAGCCTACGAAACGAAACAACAAGACTGGATGAAAGAAAACAAGGCCAAAGCAGACAGCACACGTGAGCTGGCGCATGTACTTGGTCTGTTAGAATCAACAGGCTTTCCAAAAAACATAGATACCACCATCGAAAAATGGCAGACCAGACTCTACTTGCTTGAATACCGGGTCAAAAATGCCCCAAAGAAGAAAACTTCGTCAAGAAAGCCTGTAAGCAAATCATCAAAAAGCACAACTGCTGCAACGATAAAGTCTAAGCAAAACGCCGCTACCAAACCCAGGCTTAACAAAAAGCAATAAGATCAGTCCGATATGAATAGGACTCAATAGCCCTAACCAACGATTATTTAAATCTGATTTTTTAATAGCTCAAATGTCCGGATTTGTTCAAAATGCTTCTTTCGTAGCCTAAATTATTTTTTTCTGCCATCGCTGGTGGATAATAGCCCCTTAAGTTGGAATGATCTCCTAATTCTCCTTGTTATAATTGATTATCCAATAGCTGTCTCTATCGTAATTTCACAGGAATAAAAACATAACCATAAGCGGATATGTTGCTTAGCTATGCCAGTAACAGGAAAGCCAACTTACCTTGATTTTGACAACCAAAAATATCCTTGGAAAAAAGATATCAATTATAGAAGTAATCCCGAAAAATACAGGGTTGGCAAAGGCGAACAAGGTGTTCTGATCTGCGAGCCTTATAAATCTGAGATTGGCCAGTTTTGGAGGTTTCGGACGCCAGAACTCGCAAAAGATAGCAGTGAAAAGATATTTAAAATGTTCCTTTTTTTTCTAATGTTTAAGAATTTTTTATGCAGTTTACCCATATTTGAATACGCTAATTAAATCGTTACTCTTCTAAAATTTTCGAACATCAATGTTTCAATTAATCCCACCACAAAAATAGTTCGAATGACGCACCACTACTTAGCCAGAGTTTCAAAGCAGTTCTGAAAAAAAGCTGTTTTTTTGTTTTAGGGATTTTTAAATTAATGCCTAGCGCAGCCTTTCTTCTGATCTGGCCGTTCAACAATTTTTCTATTCTACTTGTTTAGTTCATATGGACATCGCTTTTGAAAACTATTACTCGGGTACCAGCGGGCTGTTGTTGCCCGTTCCCAATAAATTGCACTACCCCAAAGAATTTCAAGAGAAGAGCAGGCTGTGCTATTATGCCTCGCTGATGGATTCTATCGAGATCAATTCTTCCTTTTATAAAATACCGCAGGCTTCCACGATGAAAAAATGGGCAGCTGATGTGCCTGAGAAATTTCGGTTCACTTTTAAGCTTTTTAAGGAGGTGACCCACAATAAGGACCTGTCCTTTGATCCCGAGATTGTATCCAGATTCTTTTCAGTTATTTCGCATGTGGAGGATAAAAAGGCCTGTCTTTTGGTGCAGTTCCCCCCGAGCATAAGGATTGCTCATTTTGCGCAGTTGCGCTTTCTCATGTCGGTGCTTAGAACTCATGATCCTTTTTTTGAGTGGAAGATCGCTTTGGAATTTCGACATCCCTCCTTATATATAGATGAGGTGTATGAACTTTTGGACGAGTTTGAGCTTGGTATGGTGATACATGATAAGTCGCCTGCCAGTTCTCCGGTAAGGGAAAGCCATCCCGGTTTTATCTACCTCAGGTTTCATGGTCCGGGAGGAAACTACAGGGGAAGTTACGCTGACGACGTAATGTACGAGTATGCAAGTTATGTGACCGAGTGGCTTTCAGAAGGTAAAAAGGTATTCGTGTATTTCAATAACACGATGGGGGAGGCACATGCCAACCTGAATATGCTGCGCCAGATCGTTAGGGATACCTATTAGTATCTGCTGAAGGGTAGGTCTAAAACTTTCGGGCATGAACAGTGTTTCAATCCTGCACATCGATCAGTAAGATCCGTAAGAATATAAAAATTGGCGTGTTTAATCTTAAAATATGTTATGGCTGAACTACCAGACTTAGAAGTGTTTGCGCAGATCCTTTCGCGCCGGTTCAAGGGTAAAACCCTAAAGGAATTGGAAGTAAAAGTGATAAAAAAGCTAAACGTGACTGCTGCACAGCTCAAGGCCAAGCTCGAAGGAAAAAAGCTTTCGAATGTTTTACGCTATGGAAAAACTTTGCACTTTCATTTCGGTAAGGAAATTCTACAGGTTCATCTGATGCTTAGGGGCGAACTGGAGGCGATGCATAGCGATTCGGAGCTGCCAAAATATACCATACTTGCTTTTCATTTTTTCAGGGGGTGAGGGCTTTGCCTTAGTAGATAGCTTGCGTGCGGCAACACCTACCTTAAATCCTGACGCTGCTAAGGCACCAGATGCGCTTGAAATGGATAAAGATTATTTTACCGGGGTGCTGTTCAAGAGCAAGAAAATGGTTAAGGAGGTGCTGATGGACCAGAAGAAGATACAGGGCATTGGTAATTCATATGCAGATGAGATCCTGTGGGATGCCAGAGTATCTCCGTTTTCGATCAGCTCAACCATACCGGAAAAAATCGTCAATAAATTGTTCCATAGTTTGAAGTCTGTTTTGAAAGAAGCCATTACAGCTATTGCAAAAGAGAACGGAGATGAGCTTCGCGGCGAGCTGCGCGACTTTATGAAAGTACATGGGGCAAAGCTGAAAAAATCTCCTTCCGGAGCAGTCGTGAAGTCAGAAAAGATCGGCGGAAGGACCAGTTATTATACCGATGAACAGCAATTATATTCCTAAAAAGCAATTCTGAATATTACCGGACAAATCTTGCTTTCAATTATGGTGGCATTTGAATTTGTTATCCCAGCCGTTTTTTCCAGACTGCCTTCATTGACTTGTAAACCGGATGGGCCTCTGCTAATTTATAGGTGGCGTAGAATATTGCTGCGGATTTAGCTTTCTCTATCGACCCAGTGCCCCGCTCAAGTGGCGTATAATCCTGGTTTTATCGTATTTCTTTCCGCCTTTATAATTGGCGTATCGCCTGGCGCGGGTATAACCCATCTGCAAGTATTTTCTTGCCATGTCTGCCCCAACAAAATTATTTTCTTGTATATAGTTAAGGAACAATAAGTCGCAACAAAATGAGGTAATTGTGTTTTGAACTAAGTCAATTCAAAGAACGCCTGAAATCCAGGGGCGAGACACTGGTTTCATTTTTTAATGATTTAAAATTTGATATAGTACAAAGGTCAGCAACCATGGATTCCCTGACGTAGTGAAATCGGGGCATTTTAGCCAATTCAGGGAAAGGTAATTTCATCGCTTGATTAAGAATTATAAAAGCTTAGGCTGTATCAAAAAGGCAGCCTCTTTCGGGTCAATGTCGCTACGTATTTGAAAACATTTATTAGTAAACTGATGGAAACAGGCCACTTTTTTTTTGAAAATTTTAGAAAAAAAACAAGCCAGTTTATGTTCATAATTTTGCTAGCCTAATACCGATAACAAAAGATATGACTTTCTAAACAAAGCAAATTGACACGCCAAACAAAATCCACCGTTAATCAACCTCCTACATTTGTCTTATCACATTTAATCAAAACAAAATGAAAAAGAACAACTATCAAGGCGCGTTACAACACCCATTGGGTTCAGGTTTTTGCGCTAACTCAACAGCAACCGAAGTCATCAAAGGCATAGACCTCACAGGAAAGATCGCTATTGTAACCGGTGGTAACACCGGCATTGGTCTCGAAACTACAAAAGTACTGGCAGCAGCTGGCGCAACTGTAATTGTACCAGCAAGGGACATCGAAAAAGCGAAGAAAAACCTAAAAGGCATTCAAAAAGTGGAAACCGAAACAATGGACCTTGCCAGACCCGAAACCATCGATGCATTCGCTGAAAAATTCCTGGAATCTGGCAGGCCATTGCACTTGCTCATCAATAATGCTGGAATCATGTGGATGCCTTTACAAAGAGACAGCCGCAGTTTCGAATCACAACTGTCTACCAATTACTTTGGACAGTTCCAATTGGTAGCAAGATTATGGCCAGCACTAAAAAACGCCAAAGGCGCACGCGTTGTCAATGTCTCCTCATTGGGACATCACATTTCTCCTTTCAATTTCGACGACCCCAACTTCGAGCACAGGGAATACCAAACACTTATTGGATACGGACAATCAAAAACGGCGAGCAATCTATTTGCATTGGAACTTGATAACCGCGCAAAAGCGCACCAGGTAAGAGCATACTCCCTGCACCCTGGATCAATCGCCGGAACAGAACTGGCCAGGGATGCTGATATGGAACTTTTCAAACAGATGGGCTTTTTTGATGAAACTGGGAACATACGTCCGGACATCTTGGCCAGCCTGAAAAAAATTCAACAGGGTGCGGCAACATCCGTTTGGGCTGCTACCAGTCCGCTGCTCAATAACATCGGCGGCGTGTACTGCGAAGATACCGATATCGCCGAACTGATATCGGAAGATCCCGCCATACAGACAGTCGCTAAACCGCATCAAACTGGCGTAATGGAATATTCGCTGGACGAAAACAGTGCTAAAAAACTGTGGAATTTGACCGAGGAAATGACCGGTATAAAATTTAACGTGAACTAAGCCGTGAAAAACTTAAAAGGATAAACCACCCAGATTACTGGCGGCAATGGTGGTATAGGCTGTGCCACTGCCAAACAGCTAAAAGCAAACGGCGAACAGTTGATCATCACCGGCAAGTAAAGCGGCCTTGAATGCGGTCATGAAAATCGTGGAACTGGAACTTTACGGACGCAAGATTAGGGTCAATGCCGTTAGCCCTTTCCTGTGGAAGATCATGGATAAGATCGGGTTGAACCAATCCCTTGAAGAGTAAATGATCGGTACCATTCCATTGTCTGGGTTCGGTAAAGCGGAAGAACTGGTCAAACTGATTGCCTCTCTAGCCAGTGGCGAGGCCACTTTCATCACAGGTTCGGAGTACCTGATCGACGGCGGCCAGTGTATCTAATGGAATCTAATTAAAAACCAATAACTTTATCACAATGGAACATATCTCTAAATATCTGACAAATGACATCAAGCTCTCCAGCTACGAAGACAAACTGTTCAAATCCGACCTGATGTTTCATGATCACATGCTGGTATGGTTTATTTCAGGGGAAACCAAAATCATACAGGCAGAATCTACCTTCAATTTCAAAACAGGGGATATTTTTCTGATCCCAAGGAACGAACTTGCCACGATCATCAACTATCCTAAAAACGGATTGCCACATAAGACCGTGGTCATGCATCTGTCTACAGAAAGATTGAAGAAGTTCTATGAAAAAACCGAGCCTAAAAAGAAAACAACTCCCCTGCAGAAAATATACCGGTTCTGTAACCACCCGCTGTTGGAAAGTTGCCTGGCATCATTAATACCCTATTTTGATGTGAAAAGTGAATTCCCGGAAAGTTTGGCCAACCTTAAAATCGAAGAGGCCATCAATATCCTAAGGCTGATTGAACCTAGCGTAGATAGCGTCCTGGCCAATTTTGATGTACCCGGCAAGATCGATCTGATTGATTTTATGCAGCGCAACTTTATGTTCAACATGTCACTGGAAAAATTGGGCTATCTAACAGGCCGTAGCCTATCAACCTTTAACAGGGACTTCAGGAAGCTGTTCCACACTACTCCCCAAAAATGGTTAACCGACAAAAGATTGGAGCTGGCTTATTACCATCTGGTTGAAAAAAAGAAAAAGCCAACGGAGATTTATCTGGAGGTCGGTTTTGAAGACCTTTCTCATTTTTCATTTATCTTCAAAAAGAAATTTGGTGTTTCACCTAATCAGCTTCTCTTAAAAAGTTATTGATTGAGTTTATCAAAACACCCCAAATCAGTAACGGGACTCGAACCTAAAAATCAACGTCCCAGACTAAGGTGCATTGTTTTTATCCTACTCCACAACTTTTGGCATTTATCCGTGTTGATCCATTGTTATAAACTACAAAAGAAAGAAATTATTTAATTCTCCCCAACTTTTCCGCTTGATCCCTAACTCAATGGTATGCCTAAAAAAATTATCCCACAACTTTTGGTATTGATCCATGACGACGGTAGGTAAAAACAAAAAAAGCAGCTCTTTTCAGAACTGCTTTTAAAACTCGGGGTCGCTAACAAGACATTTCTCGAGCTCTGATATTGCTCAAATCGCTCAAATCGCATCACTTTTTGAAAAACTTGAAAATCCTGAAAATGGATCAAATTCATAATTTAAAAACAGTAAAATAATTAAAAAAGAGAAGCATATGAAAACAGCAGATTTATATATAAGAGTAAGTACGGATGAACAAGCAGAAAAAGGCTACTCATTAAACCTACAAAAACATATACTTGAAAAGTATTGCGAGCTAAATAAAATTAATATCAGACAGATAGTAATAGAAGATTTTTCCGCAAAAACCTTCAATCGTCCTGAGTGGAACAATTTATTAGCATTCTTAAAAAGAAATAGAAACGAGTCCAACCTTTTATTATTTACCAGGTGGGACAGATTCAGTCGGAATACAAGTGACGCATACCAAACGATAGCCGCATTGAAAAAGTTAGGCATAGAGGCTCAGGCTGTTGAACAACCCTTAAACCTCAATGTGCCAGAGAACAAATTAATGCTTGCTATTTATCTTACAATGCCGGAAATTGAAAATGATCGCAAAGGACTAAGTACTCAGGCAGGGTTGAGAAGAGCGAAAAAAGAAGGTAGATGGACCGGACCTGCCCCCTTAGGCTATATAAACAAAACAACCGAGGAAGGGAAAAAGTATGTGGCAATAAAAGAACCACAAGCATCTATAGTGCAATGGATTTTTTATTGCCTTGAAAATTACGACTTTGCTCCAGAAAACGTATTGCATATAGCAAATAAAAAGGGTTTGGTTTGCAGCAAAAATAACTTTTACTGCATAATCAATAACCCAATGTATTGTGGCAAAGTTAGTGTCCCAAAATACCAAAATGAAGAAGCCTATTATGTAATTGGAAGGCATCAACCACTCATTACAGAAGAACAATTTGATAGTATTCAAAAAAAACTTAAAATAAAATCAAAGTCTCATGGCATTGGAATCCTAGAGCCGGAGCAACTACTAATGCGTGGATTTTTATATTGCAGTAAGTGCAATAAAAAGCTAACCGGCAGCGCTCCAGGAGGAAGTAAAACAAAAATTTATTATTACCACTGTACCTCCAAATGCGGAATGAGATTCAGAGCTAGTTTGACTAATCAAAAATTTATTGAACTGATCAATGATTTGTTTGTAGATAAGGAAGTAATAAGACTTTTCATCAAAATGATGATCCAGGCGCATACCAGTCAGGTAGGCCCAATACCCGAAAAAAGAAAACAGCTGTCGTCAGAGATAAAAGCAGTAAACAGAAAAGCCGTTAGGGCTAGAGAACTAATGCTGGAAAAACAATTAGAAAGTGAAGAATATGAGCTAATAAAAAATTCCAGCGACAAAAAGATCAGGCACCTTGAATGGGAGCTTGATGAAATAAAGGCAGAGCAAATTTCCTGGAAAAAGTTAAAGTCCGTATCAAAATCCGCCCTTCAGTCATTTTCTGATTTAAGCAACCTCTTCGCAGACGCAAATATAGGCGGGAAGAGACTGTTGATTTCGACCATCATAAAACCTAAATTAATATCTGATGGAAAAGAGTTTCGCCCAGATCAGTTTAACGAAGTTGTTCAGATTCTGATATACATTAATACTTTAATTAAAAGGAATTATAAAAAAGATTGTCAGGAACCTGCAATCACAATCAATAGCTCATTTGTTTCAAAACTCAAAGCTATAGGAGATTTATACGTAACTGTGCCAGAATTTGACAGCTACGCAGAGTTGATAAAAGAGAGGCGAGAACTCCAAAATCTAGAACCAAAAACAAATACAAAAAAATCGAAAATTAGAAAAAAAAGATTGGCAAGGAAAGTAATTATCAGAAAATGGATTATGGAAAGTTCAGAGTTTAGGGACGCATAAATGGAAATCCAATAAACATAAGACGTGATAATACCTGGTGGGTCAAGGCTCCTATAGATTAAACAACCTATTATCAAAACCTTAAAATTGAAGATTTTGATAATAGGTTTCTAAGGGCCAAGAGTTTAGGCACCAAAACTTTAGTTTACGGAACTTACATAAAGTATCTAAATTCGTAAGGTTTGTTAATGAGTTTGTTCATCCTTTTTATTGTAGTTGCAAGTGACTGGGCGTAACCCAGCGTCACGGGTAACCTGTCGTAAAGTGCATCGTGGTTCCAGTTCATTTTGGTAAGCCCAAGAATGGCTTGACAGTTCCTGTCCCAACCACCGTCTCCAGCGAATCTTCGGATGAGGATTGGCGAGGGAATGTTTTTTCCTTCCTTAAAATATTTTTTATTATTGAGATCAACATTACCTTGTGTCCATAAAAGCACTTCCTGAGGTCCGATCTGAAAATAAGTACCTCTGTTCAATGGATAGCCATCGGCACCTTTCTCCCCGTTTTTGTCAAGATAATGAATCCCCCTAAAATTGGTGTTCTGCACAATCTGTAAAAGCTCCAAATTAATGTTTCCGGGGATAGCATCAAAGGCACCGTCAATCTCACTTTGTGTAAAATGGCTTGTTTTATGAACAATTAGACGTTCAGGTCTTCTTCCTGCATGCTTGCGCTGGTAGAGCTCGAGGCTTCTTGACATCAATTTCCTCATTTCTGCCCTGGTGAGGTAGGGATTCTCCCCGACCCTGGTTTCAATCTCGGCTGCATCGTAAGCTACAAATTCCAGTCCTGTACCGTCTGCATCAAAGACCTGACTGCAACAGGTAGTATAGTCATATTGGTTTGTATTTGGGTTAAGCCGTGTGGCATAACTCAGGCCTATAAACGCTGAATTTTGGTCGATGTTTGAGAGTTTCCAAGGAATTCCGCCAGTCTTAACATATAGGGCGATAGAAAGTCTCCACATTACACTGCATCGGCACTTATATTTAATTGCACTGCCCTCTCTTATAACCTGGCTGGCAATATTGAGCATTGCCGATGTGGCCTTGATAAAATCATGCAGATCAAATCCTTTTTCGAGGTCCTCAAATCCCGGAGACCAAAAATCCGGAAGATAGATCATCAGCACGTCGTATTCGAGTTTTCGTTTGGACATTTCCCTTATGCATCCGCTGATGGATTCGCTCAATGAAATATATGGAGCTACGCCCTCCTTAAATACATCTTGCGTGGATAAAGAGATAGATGTAGCTTCTGGAACCAGTTCTACTTTTACTCCGAAAATATCCTCAATACCGGTAAAACTTTCCAGATATGCGGTCCGTTCCTTTGGCAAGTGGGTTGAACGAAGTTCTGTTATTAGATTTGATATGATATGGTAAGATCCTTCAGGATAAATAGCAGCAATTCTGATCTTACCGATGGGGTTTAGTTTACTAGAATAGGGCTTGAACGTTTTAAGTCCCCTTAATGGATGTATGTCATGCGCATTGGATAGCGCTTCGAAAGTTAGTTTTGGTTCGGGAATAATATGATATGCTGGAAATTCCATCTTTAGAGCGTTTTAGTGAATGCGGTAGTTTTTGAAATGGTGAATGATGCGTTTACGCCTTCGATGGGCCTTGTGAACGCAGAGATAGTAACTTCTTTTTCGTCTCCAAATAAAATTTTCAGCCAGCTATTTAAAATTCCGTCATATTTCTGATTGTACCATCTTGCGGTTATTTCTTTAACGAATGGCGCTACGAGTTTACTCTCTGTCCGCTCTGATGTCTTAGAGGCGATTATAGTAGGGTTAAGTACCAGCAGAGGTTTGGAAAGAACATATTGTATGCTAATTTCAAGCGCTGCAACCCAAGTTAATTTTGACCGGGGAATTGTTCCGGATATGCTTAACATTGAATTCTTTAGAACCACGAAAGCAGGGTCACTGATCTTTTTCAGATCGGGAAAGATGAAATACCGATCCCTCTTTTTTGTCAATCTAAGTGGTTTTCCATCAATCAGTGCCATTTGCAGTGCAGTTGTTAAGAGGCTTTTCGTTGCAGAATCGTCATACATTAAATGTTTTTCGCCTACCTGAAAAAGATCTGTATCAAATTCACCATAAGACTCAAACGCCTTTTCGAAACTAATATCAGGTCCAAACCCCACAATACCGGATTGCTTCCTGATTCCAATGATTTGGGTCTTGCTCTCGGCAATAAGTTTTTTAACCTCCTTTGTATTCCCTGCCTCGCATTTATAAAGTCTTGCCGTAGCGGGATAATTTATGATTGGGATAGCGTTTAAGCGAATCAAGGGATATTTGATTCCAGCATCGGGGATGGGCTGATTAGTAGATCGATGGTAGTGTTCGTTCAGCTTTTCCATATCTGAGATAGGAATATCATCAAATCCTTTTATAAGATCTGCCCAAGCTGTATCAAATGTTTCTATCTCCACTATCTCGGCCTGTTTTCCATTCGATTTTGCGAGTTCTATAAGATCTATTACTTCCTGAGCAGGACTTCCTCCTGCCCTGTTGAACCAGAAAAGACCATTTGATAGCGCACTGGATTTAACAGCAGATTCTCTCAATACGTCCATAATTGACTTGTCTCTTCCACTATAGCCCATAACACAAAGGCCGTTTGTGTCCAGTGACATTGAAAGTATATCGCGGAGCCGCCTATCCTGGCCCTGGAGTTCCATACTGGTATTTTTTATTTTGTCGGAAAAATAGTCCCCATGGAGCTTTACAATCAGTGGCCGCTTGCCGGACTGAAAGAACTTTAATCCATTGTCTCCGCTATCCAGGTCTGCGGCATACCAGTTTTCCAGTTTTTCAAACTGGGCACTGGCAATGTTTTCAAATGCCTTGTCAAAGTTTGTTGTGAAAATTAGATTTAATTTGGCATGCTTCATTAGTATACCCATTACCTTATGGCCATAAGTGAGCTGCATGCCAGATGTTTGCCTGGCAATATAGTCACTCCTATCCCTAGGACTCAGGAATGCACGTTCGAAATAATAAGAATATTCTTCTGAACTATCTCTTTTGGGACAGCCAGTCTGTTTATCAAAATAGCTCTGGATCTGCTCACGGATACCATTATCTGTCAGATTGCTAAAAAGATGTAGTGGATATGCCTGTTCTGCACAATAGATCCGTCTTTTAAAGTCCCAAGTTAAGTCATATGCCGAAGGGACACCAGCGGACACGGAGCTGCCCGCGCCAAATAGCCAAGCCATGGAGCTTGCGCGCAAAGGATAGAATTTTACAAATTCTGAAAGTGAGATTGCCAATGTAGAATATTAATTTAGTGATAATTTATGTACTGCAATATAAACTATAAATCTATTTTACAGAATAAATCATTTTATCAAAAAATTATATTGCCATCCAATGACCAATTATCATTTAAAAAATTAGCCTTGATTTAAAGAGAGCTATCAAACGGGGCTTATATCGGGAAAGTCAACACCGATATCACTACAAAGTTTCCGCACCTTTCTTCTATAACTTGACTGTGCCATCCTCCAGTTCTTTTTACCTGGCTGGGGTAAAATCCTGTAATCACTATGATTAGGCCGATTTCTAGCCGCCGCGGCTTTTGCCTCAAATAAAAGCAGGCGCAAAGGATCATCTACAGGACTTATTTCATTATCAAGATCAAATATTGTCCGGTGCTCATCTCCATTAAAAGTTTCCTGTTTATGCTTCAAGTCTGCCATTAAAGAAGTCAAGGAAATATCTGCAGTCAAATAATCCAAATCATAGATATCCTTAAAGTTCGCACGGTTCGACGCTGTCATCAGTTTAAGAAGGCCAATGTCCCTAACGGTTGCGAGCCTTGCCCCTTCTACAATATCAGGTTCATCCAAAAGGCTGGCATTCTGGAGTATCTCTACCTTAATGCTGAGTGTACCTTTTTTGATCCAGAAGCGCATAAACATATATTGGTCACCCTCGTCACAGGGGTAATCAAAGCGCGAAGCATTTTCACCAAAGTGTGATTTCACTTCCTCATCTATTTTTTGATACCCTGATTTCCCAATTATCCCTGAAAAGAAAAGATCAATATCTATCGATTCCCGATGGTCATACCTAATCGCGAGATTGGTTCCCCCTCCTAATACTGCTTTCTGGAGACTTGAAAGATTCTGAAGTTCAATGATTGTTTCTAACAGTTCTGCGGAAACAGCAGCCATTAGTATCTTGAAAACTGCTTGATGTGATATCTCTGAGCGACCATCGCACACACTTTATTACTGATACGTTCTTTTGTAGCTTTAAGCTCTTCAACAATTTCAGCACGATCGTATAAACGCTCTAAACGACTAATATCTTCTGGAAAAGTACTTTCTGTAGTTGCATAGAGCGCCCTTGGGATAATTAAATCCTTATCTTCCTGTCTATCTAACTTAGAGGGATTAACATCCCAGAAAAGATCTTTTGGAAATATGGTTGCTATGTTATCTACCGATTTCATTTATACAAATATATGCATTAATTCAATAAACCTGTGAAATTTAAATTAAAAATTAAAGCTATACTAATGATTATCAAGCAATTTACGTGCCGTCAATTATCAAAAACGACTTGAATAGAATACACCAATAAGACAAAATGGTTTCTTAGAACTGTTCACAAATACATTTTGGTAACTTCGAGTCAAAGTTTAGAGTTGAAGAATTGCAATAGATAATAAAGTTAATACCATTATTTCAATGCTTTTATCAGGCAAAAAGCCAGATTAGGGTGTAGAGAAAATGATTTTAAAATAAAACACATTTAAAATCACTTGCCCCTCTATTCTGGTACAGAATACAATATTTAGCTTTTGTGATTTCTAGGTTAGTCTAGTAAAGCTTCATAAACCCATTCTAAAAAACAAATATATTCATCCAATAAATTTTTATCTTGAGTAATTCGGGCACTCAGGTTCATTTCCATAAACCTGACCATCCCTATATAGTTCAAATCCCGAAACCATATTCTGATTGTAAATAGCTACCGTTTTTGGAGGCCATATCCTAGGATCATTTAATTTACCCCAGTCAATCCCGATATCGCTTGGATAATAGTCCCAGTTCATCCATGCGCGTTCATTTACCATCAAGGCATCGTAACCTAAAGCCTTACATAAATATTCATTTCTGTTCCCTTCCCAATCCATTCCATAACACAATAAATCTGCTGCCTTGTAAAATTCAGTCAGCTGGTCATCGTGGCGGTAATTGAGATAAACTTCCGAAACTCCGGCACGCAGCAAGATACTCCGGACGCGGGATGCGTCCAGAGCTTGATCAGCATCCAAGATGCTGAAATCCTCATTTAAGGATATTTTGTAGATTTTGGCAAAACCAAGATTATCAAAAGCCTCCTCGCCCATCAACCTTGATTTCTGAAGCACAAGATGGCTAAAGAGGCAAGCAGCATCTTCACTTAGAGAGGTATAAAATGCGTCTCCAAGGGTGAGCCCGTTCCAGCCGACACCTTTACCGGATTGTATATTGATTCTGTCGCCAATAATCCCTAGAGAACCATGAAAGAGGTCCATAGCTTTTGGATTTGACACCCTTACATTATCCATATATTATGATTTAGCGGCCGAGTTTAAAGTCCCAGCTCCACCTTAAGATCAATTGGGTAATTGGCCGTGAGTACCTCAATCTTACTTTTCTGCTTACCCCCTTTTGCATTAACGGAGACCTGTTGCTTTACCGACCATTGATGCCAGCGATGTTCTTTGGCATATTTTTCAAGGAGCGGAGATGGGTAGGAAGAGAGTAAGAACTTGCCCTTTATTCGGGCCAATAAAAAAAGAAGCGCTTCAAAATCCCCTTCAGAATAGCCGTCATAGTGGCCGCAATCAGAATTATAGTATGGCGGATCACAGTAAAAAAAACTACCCGGTGTATCTCGGCTCGCGATGATATAAAGCGCATCCGCGCATTCAATCTGGCAGTTTTGTAGCCTGATCGCCATTTCCTCAACAAACCCTTCTTTCTTGGAATTAATTTTTTTGGTAGTTGTATTGCTTGATTTATCATATCCCCAACTGCTGTCAAACTGCGAGGAAAAGCTCTGTGAAGAGGTAAGCCAAACTGCCCATGCCCTCTTGATCTCAGAGAACATGTCCGGATTGTTATAGATGACTGAGGCCTTTCTATGCAGATCCCTGGAATGGAGGGAAATCCTGATCTCCTTTTCAAGAGAAGTGAAATCCTCTTTTGCCACTCTATAAAAATTAATCAGTTCTTTATTGGTGTCATTGATTACCTCAACCTGTGACGGCTCTTTAGCAAAAAACACCGCTGCACCACCAATAAAAGGCTCACAATAAAGGACATGTGGCGGAATTACCGAGACAATACGTTTGGCCAGTTTTTGTTTACCCCCATAATAGCTTATGGGGGTTCTTAATTTTAGTTTGGTCATAAATTCTAATACAAGTCGTCAATATTGAAATCAACTTTTTCACCCGCTATCATAACCGATACCCTGCATTTGATATCCGGCGTGGCCATACTTTCTACTTGGAAGCGCTTACCATTTAATTTATAAAGCGGGTGATTTTCCTTAAGATCAAGGGTAACCCATCCGGTCGCCCGGATGTGGTCTATCTTAGCTAAAAGCTTTCTCATTTTTTCTTTGCCGTGAAAAGCGTTTATCGTCCTATTTCCTGCTGAGCGATATTGTCATCCCGCTGGTTTTCCCATGGGAAGCGCTCTTCAGTGTTGCTGGGATCAATCTCGTTTTTTTGAGAAGTCTTTTGCCCGGCAGTCTCAGTTAGTTCTTTTCCCTCCTCCTTTTTGGGAAAGATTTCGTCCTGACGGATTATGGCCATATTCTTATCGTACACATCCAGTCCCTTAAACTGGGGGTTGGCAGTTACCAGCACTGAAACAGCTTTCTTGCCTACCATCATTTCAGCCGGAGCCATATGACCACTTCTCAGCATTTTCATCATGCTATCCTTTCCCTGTTCGGTCATGCTTTTGAAAGGATATTTGTCGATGGCATCAGAGAGTTCAAACTTGAATTCAGGGTAAAACTTTTTCAGAGGATGATTGCCATAGGCATCCTGCACGTCAAGATTAAGCTTGAACCATACTTTTTTCTTTTCCGGGCTTTCACTGTTTTCTGTTTTAGTGTAAACATCACGTTCCAGGGAATTCCCGTTGAGCAGTTTATAGGCCTGCAAAGCTGTGATGCGGTTGTCCTTTTCCAGATCAAAAACCTGTCTGACCGGGAGAGCGCTCCCCGCCTTGTTCAGGGTTACCTCATAATCGTTGAGAAAATACATATCGCTCTGCTTGGAGCGGTTGAAGTTCAGCATGAATTTGACCTGGTCCGATCCAAGGGCCGGATTCTTTTTAGCCTGGGCAGATGTGTAACTTTGCGTTACCCCCAAGGTAAAAGCCGGGAGACCTCTTGAAACCGCTGACTCAAGAACGTCGTTAAGCTTTGATCCAAAGCCCAGGTAATCCAGGCTCTTTTTTAGGTAATCTAAATTTTGTTCATTCATAATAATAAGTTTTTAATTAAAATAGGCTGAGCTGCTGCTCAGGCTGGGGAGGCTCATAGCCATTTTCTCTGGCGAGGTGTTCGCCAAGGGCGACTGCCAGTTCCTGGATCGATCCATATCCGCACTTGGTTAAAAAAGCAGAAAATAGAAAATGTGACCGGTATCCGGTACCAGAAATGATCTGGGAATCTGAGCGGAATTCCAGGTGCACGACGGTTGGCTCTTTCTCATCAGTTCTTTTGCTGGGCCAGTTATACACATAGTTTACATTTACATCAAATCCGAATACCAGGATATCGATATTTGCGTCCTGTCTGAAAATTTCTGGAATCATGGTATTGAATTTTACCGCATTCGCAAAGGCCTGACATTGGTCCTAAATCCGGTGAGCTTGCAAAATCTATTGAGTGAAAAGCGTGATTCCGCACAGGAAAATTCACATGACTTGAAAGTGAAGATCACTTTATCATTAAAGGTTAGAAAAGTTGCATCGAGACCTTTGAGCCATAGGGAAATCTTGCAGGCGAGCACTATCGCTGACATATCGTTACCGAATGCTGTTCTAAACCTCGCATTCTGAAACATTGAACGGATAGCGCGTATGTTTTCTGGGAGCGGAAGAAAACCTACAGTGACCAAGGCGGCATGTTGAACATTAACTGCTGTGCCTTCGCCTAAAACTTTCAATACCTCCCTTTTGTCATAAAAGGCATAGACATTTAGGATACTAACCGGAGGGAGTCCAGATGGAATTAAATAAGAAAAACCACCATGCTCAATCCAATCAACATCCATTCTTATCTGGATACACCATGGCCATAGCCCCTTGTATATTCACTTTTGAAGTTTATAAGTTCCATCTGCTGCAACTTTTCATCAGAAAGCGAACCGTCACTTTTCTTCATTTCCAGAAACGCGGTCTCAAAAGCAGGAGAAAAAGGAGTTTGGTGAATACTTACATCCATGATCGGAGAAATGTTCTTGATCAAAAACCTTGTTGCGGCTCCATCTTTCATAACAGTAAGGATTAAAGCTGTACGACTGGCTAAAATCCCTTGGGGTTCACTGGCCCTGTGCTGAACCATAGTCCCATCGGCGAGCTGGACAATTTTTCCAAGGGCGAAATCTGCTCTTTTGTTAGTATCCAATTGTTCTCCATTGATCTGAAAGGGAATCTCTACCGCTGCCGGATCATAGGAAATAAACTCCCTGGTCTCACTATCATACTCAAACACAATGGTTTTGCTGCCGCCATCCGAAAAACCAATTCTTTTTGCAATATTCTTTACTTCTCCAGAAATCAGCTCATTAGTTTCGATATCCGATAAATCAACAGAGCGTTTTGGCTCTTTGTAGATAGGGTGCAATCTGATTTGCTGAAGACTATCTGGATCGGTATTTAAGGATAGTTTTGCATCAAGACTATCGATTGTGAAAGACTCGCTGACCAGGTTCTGAAGATTAATCAAGGATGTCCTTCTACCAGAAAGAAGTGCGGAAAGATCCGTTTCATCCAGTAAGTGCCTGGCTCCGTCGTATAGACCCAGCCTGGATAGATCTGCGATCGGCAGCGCTTCTTCAATAATTAAATTTTTCATAAAATCCTTTTATCTGTTTAAATCAAGTTGTGATTGGTTTCCTTCCTGCGTAATTTGGTTAGCCTGTTTCTCGTTTTGAAACTCAGCACCAACCTGAGTTTTGAGGTATAAAAGGGCCGCATAAAGTTTGTCTTCCCGGCTTAAGGTAAATGCATTGCCATTGAGGCTTTCCTGCATTTTAAGCTTGCCTTGTTTTAAGTGCCCCATCACTTCATAGACAGAACCGTTATAGGGGATTTTATCTCCAGTAGTGAGATATCCGGGAGTTTTTACCGGAGCGGGCTGCATTGCATTTAAGGAAACCTTTTCATTGGTGATCTCCTGTTTTCTTTCTATATCCATGATATAGCCAAGTATGCGCTCGGCATCCATTGCCGCCAAAAAGATCTCAAAGGGATTGTTCTTTAAGATCGATATCCAACTTTCCACATAGGCGTAATGCTGCCCGGGATCATGACCGATGCCAAGTTCCTGACCTAGGAGCATCGAAGCGATTTCTGCTTTGAGCTCTTCCCTTGCATACAATGGATCACCGAATCCGCCGCCCATCTCCCTGTTTAAGCGCTCGGGATGCCCGGTCCAGTGGCCCAGCTCGTGAAGCAGTGTCGCATAATATTTTCCGCTTTCAGAAAACCAGTCCTTATAGGGTAGCGTGATCGAATCTTTTTTTAGATCATAAAAAGCATTGGCCGAATACTGATGATGGACAACCGCCCCCGAGGAGGTGATCAGTTTTTCTGCCCGTTCGATAGGCTCCCACTGGTTGCCGGGTTTTTCTTTTTCCAGCTTAGGCATGCCCTCGATCTGGGCGGCATTAAACACGTAAGCATTGCGGATAATGGCATGGGGAAGCTCCCTGGTTTCCTTAAGGGGTTTCCCCAGTTCATCGTAGATGACCTTCCCCGAGCTGTCTCGCTTTAGCTGTTCATCTTTGGTCTTTACAAACTGTATGAGCATTGATTTTTCTCCCTTTCTGACCTGCATGCCGCTTTCCTCTGCTTGTCTGTAGGTCATCCACCTTGGATCTTCCCTGCCTGCCATCAAAAGCGATAATGCATTGATCCCCTTATATCTATTGCCACTCTGAAAATTATAAGGTAGTAACAAAGGCATGCCAGATGAGTCCCAGGGAATCTGCCATGGAGCGGTTCCTTGGCGAAGTGCATCGATTACCTTTTCGGCCACCTGGACATGCAGGGGTTTATGAACTTCTTTTTTATCCATCTTGCTCTTCCTCCATATCGGCAAAGCCAATTCCGTAGAGCCATGCCTCATCCAGGTTCAGCTCCACCTCTTCCACCATCGCGAGCAGTTCCAGCTTTTGCCTGAGGGTTAAATAGGCTGAATTTTCCATAAAATTTATTTGATTAATTTTGACCACTTGGTAATAGCGGAGAATAAAATTTACCGGATCGATGTAGACTCCACTGCTGCGAAGACTAAAGTGCAGGTGTTCACCAGTTACCCTACCGGTAGATCCAGTAACCGCTATCAGCTCCCCGGAACGCACCTTCTCGCCATTTTGAACCAGAATTACCGAAAGGTGGCCATATATACTTTCAAGTCCGGAATGATCAATCCTGATAAACTTTCCAAGAATTGGATTGAAGCCTACACCAGATACCTTTCCGGCAAAAAAAGAAAATACAGGCTCATTCCTCGCGCGAAGATCAATGCCACGATGGAAGTCATTTTCATGTGTTACCGGATGGATCCTTTTACCAAATACACTATTTACCTTCATTGAATTTAGTGGCATGGAGATCTGGGCGTAAGCGGATAAAGAAGAGAAGACAGAAACGAAAAGTGCACTAGCCAGAAGCCTAACGCTCAAAAGAAACATTTTCACTGATATCCATAATCTGATTTCGGGAAATATAATCCTCGAGGGAGATCATGCTTCTTTTCAAGACCTCAGGACTATCTAAGGCAATTTTCATTGCGGCAGAGACATTGCCGTAACCAGAACGTTCCTGTTTCATATTGAGATCGAGCAGGTCGTGAAATGTCTTAGCATCCATATCCTTTACTCCGGTCAGGGCATCCTGATAAAGCTCATTTTTATCTTTGAGCACTAGCAGGGCATCCGATGAATACCTGCCCAGCGGACCGCCACCAAAGCCGACACTAATGGTATCCTTTTTTAGATCTACTGTTGCAATCACGCCTATTTGGCCTTGCCTGGAAACGGGATCTGTTGTCAGCTGTGGATGTACCACCACAAGCTTTCCGGTTAGTTCTTCCATAAGAATTGATTTTAAGAATGAAAAAAATATTTATCGCTTCATACCGCCCGTCATTGACGCTTTGGGAGTCTCGCTACTTTTTGAGCCGGTGGTCTCGGTTCTGAATTTTGTAACCAACATCTGTACTTCATTATTGATGCGCATGAAGTTTCTATGTAGTACCTCTTCTTTCTTCCCTGCGAAATCGTAGTATATTGGCATATCCGGATAAGCGCTTTCCTCTTTAACTATTGCTTCCATATCCAGATTTACCCTGCAGTTGATTGCCGAGGTCTCATACTTTCCGGTGTATTCTTCTACCGCATCCGCTGCCAGCATGCCGACAAGCTCTCCGGCTTTTAACGATGCTATTTTACCGGCGGGTATGAGTGATTCGAGTTTTTCCGAAAGTGAAAGCGAGGTCTTGGTTCTATCGATAGATAGGCTCTCGGACTGCTGCTTAACCTTTCCAAAAAGACGCTCCAGCCATTCCAGCGTTTCTTTATTTCTTACCGATCCGGAAAGCACATTCCCAACTACTGAGGTAATCGTGCTTGCTGTATCCTTTCCATACTGCTGCTGGAACTGGGGAAGCTCCTGAAGGCCCATGAGTACCGCAACCTTATTGGATCTGGCGGTAGCGATGAGATTTTCGATGCGGTGCACAAATAGAGTAGGCAGCTCATCAATGATCAATGCTGATGGCCGGTTACCTTTTGAGTTGATCAGCCTGGTCAGCCTGTTGAGCACTACAGAATAGCAGGCAGAATTGATATTCTGCGTATTGGGATCATTGGCGAGGATTAACATAGAGGGTTCAGTGTGCGAAGAAATCTTTAAGTTGAAATCATCTCCTGAAAAAACCCAAAAAGTTTCCTTTGTAGCTAGCCTGGAGATGAAAACTTTTAGCGTTCCAATCTGACCTTCCAATTGATTGAATGCCTTTGCCTGCCATGCAGTGGCAAATGGCGAAAGCAGGCTTTTAAGCTCGGGATTGGAAAACAGTACCGAAAAGATCTGCTCATAGCTGCAGTTTAAAAATGAGAGTACATGGGGAAAGGTGGAATACTTCCCTCCCTCGTACTGGGAAAAGAAATAGATACAGGAAGAAAGAAAGTTTACCGCACTCTGGGTAAAAAACTGATCGCTGCCGCCTGATTTATCACCTTTCTTAAGCGCTTCTACCAGTGCTTCCGCCGTTTCGCCTGCATCTGCCAGTGTTAGGATATAATCCGGCCTTAATACATTTATTCTCCTGCTGCGTTCTACCTGGGTTAAGTTAATGACATGAAAGTCAAACCCTGAGAGCTTTCCATTCTTTTTGTTAAGCAGATAATGGTAATAAGCAATGTGCCCAAGGTCGGGAAACTTAAAATCGTAACAGCAGATACAAAATTCCTTAGCGGTCAGCTGCCTGATGAAGGGCATAACGACCCCAAAACTTTTTCCAGAGCCGGGCGTTCCGATCAAAAGTGTGCCGCGAAAGATGTTTTCAATGTTAATAAAACCCTGATGCACCCTCTTGCGATAATAAAACAGTGAGGGAATACTAACTGCAAATGGTCCTTTAACCGGCTTTTTTGCCTGCATAAAGGATTCTTCCTCGGTATTCCACTTATCCTTGCCTAAAGAAGAGCTGATAATTTTGGAAACATTGTCCATTGCGATGTGCACCAGAATCGTCCCGATTAGCAAAAGAGAGATATAGCCGACATCTGGCCAGCTGGTCAGGTAAAAAACTGCATTCCCCTCTTCTCCAAAAAAGAAGATGCTCATGGCCAGTAAGGCCAGTCCCGAAAAGAGCGGATAAAAGATTGCTTTTCTGCTATCGAGATCTTTGTCTTTTTTGCTCAGGGTTCCGATCGACACCAGCGAAATCAGCAATAGGGAGAAAAACCGGCTGTAGAGCGGGTGCTGATAAATAATAATACGCGACATTCCGAGCAGAAACCTGCTCAGTCCAATTTTCTCCGCACCGGCTTCCGTAAGCAGCTTAGGTGCATAAACAAACATAAGAACGTCTAGCAAAAGGACCAGATAAATGGCAAACTGTAAGAAGCGGTGCAGGCTCTGTTGCTCCTTGCTTTCTTCCATAAATAAAAAATTTGATCATAAAAAAACCACCGGAAAGGGTGGTCAGAGGTCTTGATAGGTAATAAAAGTTAATTTTCCTTAAGAAAGGTCTAATAAAGTTGATGATATTTTTTGGCCCTTACTTAAACAGAGAGTTTTTGAAGGTCATAATACATGATTCTAGTCTTTTTATCCTCATCGTTTTTCAATAAGAACTGAAATCCATTCCTGTCATAATACTTAAGCTGTTTGGGCTGATTAACCGCATCAAGGATTAAAAGTCTGCAGGCAGGTTTGTGATCTAAGATGGTCCATCCTTTTATAAAATCCATGAGTTGATAGGCGATCCCTGTTCCCTGAAGATCCTGATGAACCCCTAACCTACCGATTTTGATTGCAGGATACTGCCGTATCCTTTTGGGATTTGAAAGTCCGAGAAAACGGTGAAGTCTATTCCAGATATTATTGGTAAATCCTTTTTCTTCTCCCAGATCATTCAGACAATCATTTGAAACGCTAAAAAAAGCCATCACATTACGGTCGTCATCTTGAAAAAGGTAGGTATTAGCCATTTTTTCGGCTTGATAAGCTAAGGCGTCATCATGAAGGAAAGAGGTGATATCCTCAAGCCCACAGTCAAAGGTATGAATAAGAGATTCTTCGACTAATGGAGAAAAGTTTAAATCAGAAAGTTCCAAATTTTATTTTTCGGTAGCCTTATCTAACACCTTAGATACAATACTGGAAATACGCTCACGTTCGGAAGCAGATGCCTTGACATCCTGTCCAGACGTAAGTTCCCTATTGAACTTCTGTGAAGAAGAACCGTATAGAATTGGAGTCGGTTTTATTGGAGTTGCCATAATTATCTTTCTTACCTAACATACAGATGAAAAAAGAGGTGATCATGCGATTGATTCACTTACTCATGCTGTTGTTATTATACAGTACAAATATAGTGCTAATATTATAAATACAGAATAAATATTTAATA
Source organism: Pedobacter suwonensis (assembly GCF_044762335.1). Classification (GTDB taxonomy): domain Bacteria; phylum Bacteroidota; class Bacteroidia; order Sphingobacteriales; family Sphingobacteriaceae; genus Pedobacter. Next base: position 439,118 of record NZ_JBIWEB010000003.1, read on the forward strand.
GTATTTATAAATAAGAAGTTATTAATGAGTCATAACTAACAGTAGGAGACGATACCCTAAAAGCTATCAGCCCTTAAAATATCAAAATATCGGAGTGAAAGACGAAGGTTTCTTCCTGAAATCTGCTTTTCGGAAAGTTCAATATTGAATACCTTGTCACCTGGGAATGTGGCCTTTTTGATTACATAGATGTTCCGATAGGATTTTGTAAACCTTTCAAAGGGATAGAGCTGAAAAACAGGCTTTATTTCTACAGACTGGACATTGGTTGATTTATTTATCTTTCTGTCCTCTATCTTAAAACGGAGCTCATCTACCTCAAATATAAGATTGGTGGAGTTGCTGAAACTCAGGTCCAAAAGAATACAATCGCTAAGGGTAAAAACCTGGTTTACCACCATCGATATCCCAAAACCAGAAGCCTTCCTTACCGGACTTCCCCCCCGCCGCTTTAACAGAGAAAGTGCATTGCTCTTCATTTCGTTCTGTGATAATCCAATCCCGGAAATATCCAGTGGCCGCATCTGCGATGGGATGATATCTACCATAGAAGAAATCTGCTGCGAACGTGAAGGCGATAATAAGCAGATCCTGTATTGCGCAATAAAGGTTTCTCCAACAATGGTTACAAGGCCACCATCACCGCTGGAGGAAAGAGCGGCAATAGAGTCCGGGACCGCCTTTATCCGCAGAACGTTCTTTTCCGGGAGATCGCCTATGAGCGAGCTGCTGGAAAGGTCCACGTAGGAAATTTTCTCGGGCGAGATGAAGTGGAGCGAAACTGATCCGGACATAGCGATCAGGGGAATTTCGGTAAGGGTAACCGAATTTGGCACTTGCGCATAGAGCGAAAGTGCGCTCAAAAACATTTGAGCAAGGAACAATATTTTTTTCATAAAATTTAATAGGATTGCTGTTTTCTTTTTAGCTCTTCAGGATCGATGAGATAGACCTGGGTATTGTATTTTACCTTGACCTTATTAGACCTGATCAGCTTATTTACCGCTGTTGTGGTAGACTGGAACATTTTGGAAAGCACGCCCATCACCAGCTGGTTGTTGTTTTCTGCCATCTGCTGAATGGTAATCCCACCAGTACCTGAACTGCTCATATCCCTGGTAAATTCGCGGAAAGCGGATGATGGAACATAGATCCCGGCCATCCCGTCGTTATCATAGATGTGAAGATTTACCGGCAGGATTTCCCCGCCATAAAATACTGAAGAAATTACCAGTGATACCCTTTGGGCAGAAAAGCCTGATATAGTTGCATACAAATAGGTTCCTTTACGGATCAGGAACTTCCCGGCCAGGATATCATCAGTTAATCTGACGCGTAGGCGTGATCCCGAAAAACCGGTGACATCCTGATCAATGATCGCAGAAATCGGACGTTGAACGTCTCCTGATACTATAGTATTAAATCTGGTCGAATTACCGGACGCCCTTTTGACCGGCATACTTTTTTTGCTCTTGGCCTCGGCTTCTGCCGCTTTCAGGGAACGCTCTTGCTCCCGCCTTTCTACTACCGCCGGATCGTTCGCTTTTCCCATGCTGTCCACAAGGGCCATCTGTGCCCGAAAGAGCTGCATGGGGTCGGATGAATTAGGAGAATTTCTGTTCTCCCTTTTTTCACCGCTTTCCTGCTGTTTGATCTTGGACAGCGCTGAGGCGAGGGCAAGATCCTGCTCGGATCTGCTAGGGTTTCGGGACCTTACATAGTCCTTTCCGGCTGAAGGATAACTGCTGACAACATTTCCCTGTTGAACTGCCAGACCATACTTTTTCTTCATGACCAGATCAATGGAGTCAAGCATCCGTTTCTCCCTTTCATTGTAGGATGAGTTTACCTGCGCCCGCTCCTGGTTTTCCTCGCCAATACTCCCTACAGCGGTGTATCCATCCGCCTGTTTGAATTTATTTCTAAAGGCATCCAGCTTTCCCGAAAGCTCCTGGCTCCTCACCTGTTGGGAAACATTTGCCACATTGGTCTGCAGCGAATCCTTTCCAACCAATATTCCCACCTCTTTCCCAAAACTGCTTTTATAAACATAAAAGAAAAGCAAAAGAAAAGGCAGACAGATCACGGGAAGCACATACCGCGGCTTTTTGACATCTATTTTATTCATATTTTAATTATTTTTTTTGGTGGCTGGCCCGCTCAAGTTCAGTGATCATACCGGCCATAAGCAAACTATCCTGAGTGCTAAGGGTGTCCTTGGTCAATAAAACTTTCAGCGCTTCCCGGATTTCCAGAGTCCTTCGAAGCCTGCTAACGGTTGTTCCTATTTCATTGAGACCGCTTTCCACCTTTAACAGTGCTTTTTTCTCTTGCGGGGCTTTCTTAGATTCCGTTCTCAGGAGCGTAAAGCATAAAAGAGTAGAAATGCCCATTAGTATGACCATCAGAGAAAAAACAGCCCTGGGGTATTTTTTGAAGAATCGGGATAAGGAGGCCGAGATCCGCCCGATTAGACCAGAGAACTCATTTTGGAGTGCTGAAAACACGGTTATCTTTTTCATTGGAATGCATTTTTTTCTGTTGTTGAAATATCCCTGTTCTCTAATGTCTTCCATCTGGTAATCAGCACCGCATGGGGATTATTGTCCGATCTGGTTTGAAGATCTGTAAGGCTTCCTTCAGTGACCAGCGAGCGGGTTACGCTGGAGCTTCTTCTGTCTATCTTTTGGGTTCCATAGTAGCGGAAATACATTCGTTTTGCATCCAGAAAAATAGAATCGGTACGGAGCGTGAGTACAGCAGATGAAGAAAGAATGGAAGAGAAAAAGCCTTTTTCCTTCAGGTTATTGTACTGAAGAGCACCGCTTTCATCCACTAAGTACATGGCCTGCTTCATCTGGTATTCGATAAACTTATCATCCGGTACAAGGGAAAAGAAAAGGGAATGAAATTTTGCGATATGTGCGCGGTATTCTGCAGCCCTGTTTAACTGCACATCGGTCTGTTTTGCCAGGATCGGCGTTCCCGATGGATCAAGGATATAAATACTCTTTCTGGAATCCCTGACATATCTATAGGCGAAAAACGAAACAGTAGCCACGACCAGAAAACAGAGCACAAAACTTCCAAGGGAGAGGAAGGTAGCAAGACGGATCTTGGATTCGATACTTTTTATCATCATCACCCTATCCTCCCATCATCTGTCCTGCAACCCTGGTCATGCTTGATGCGCCTCTTCCCATGGAACTTGCCGCCGAAGATACGCCTGAGGTAGACACTATCCATGTTGAAATGCTCGGCACGGTAAGCATGGTAAGCGCCCCGATGATGAAGGTTACGATCACCATCCCAAAAGAAAGAACCCCGTTACTTGCAAACCAGCCTAGTTTTTCAAGGCTTGCCCCGCCTGTCCCAACGAGTTCCTTATACCGGGTAATTTCCGCTTCGAGCGCATAATGCTGGAAGAGGGAAGCTACATACATGACCAGATATGCAATACCTGAATAAAGGTTTACCGATATGAACCTGGCAACCCAGGTTGAAAAGGAATCCCTGAAAGCTGGCAGAATAGAGACGGCTACTGAAAAGGGGCCTAGGATAATCAGTATGGTGGAAAAGATGATCTGAATGATAAAAATAATGTAGGTGCAGATCCTGAGTATCCAAATCGCAAGCGTTTCCAAAAGAGAGGTAGCTAGTAACTGCAGCCCTACCTCCAGCCGGTTTCTCATTTCCACTATCGGGTTCCAGACCTCAGAAAAGCCTTCCTTTACTGAAGACTTTACAGATTCCCAGGCATTTTCATACCAGGTATCCGCTTCTGTCTTTGCTGTCTGCGTCTCGGCCTGAATTTTATAGAGCTGATCGGAAACCTCTACCATGAGCTTCGCCCGCTGGAGCCTGAGATCATTGATCTCTGCCTGGCTTCCATCAAACATCGCCGATGTCTTTTGCTCAACCACATCTGTCGGATAGGCAAGGACCCGGGTAAAGATGCTCCACCATAAAATCACCATGGTCAGACCGAACGGACGAAGGAGCGGCATAATTTCAAGCTGTTTATCACCAGAAATCATTTCATAGCTCTTGATGGCAAAAAAGATGAGCATAAAAATTGCCGCCAGTGCCTGTGCATCTGCAATAAAGGCATCATAATGGGTCCAGATCGTACTTTTCATCTCATGCAAAAAGTGCATCATCCCCTCTTCGTACACGCCGTTACCCTGAAGAAAATTAAAAGTGTCCTTAAACGAATCAGGAACAGACTGCACAAAAAAACCGGCAATGCCGGTCATCATATTTAAAATATACATGGGTTACAGTTTAGATTTTTTAAGAATATCATTGGCAATCTGGGTATCGCTCTTTGGTGATGCTGGTCTTGGAACTTCACCGGCCCGTAACTTCTGGGCAGATGAGCGGATAGCGAGATAGGTTTTTGCCCTGGATTTCTTAGTTTCCCAACTTGCCGAGAGCTTCCTGAATTCAGATAACATCCTGTGGTAGGCGATTATCCTTGATCCCCGGTCTACGGTCGTTGACCTCGCGATTTCGAGCCTTTCAAGAAGTCCACGGCTTTCTTCGGTGTACCATTCCAGCAAACCCGAAGAGATCATATACTGTTTTTCATTGGGCGAAAGTCCGGAAAGCATGTCAGCATCCGCCTGGTTTAGCAGCCCATCAAACTCATTGCGATAATACATCAGCCACAGAGGGTCCGCAAATGCCAGAGCCGAAGAATAATTGGAAGCCTCGCTCAAAGCGGTATTGCGAAGGGTATCGGCGTGCAGTTTATAGAGATTATCGGTGTTCTGCATGGCAGCTGCCAGCATCAGTCGCTGCGTTTGTGGCCCGAGCGGGCCCAGTGGCCTTAGATCCGTTTTAGGATAATTAGGGTGAAGTGCCCAGGTAATCCAATACTGCGGATTAAGCCCCAGAAAACCTGGCTTGGGCGTAAATTTATCCGCATCCCATTGCTTGAAGACCATGCGTTCCTGCTGGTAGGTAATGTGTTTGTCGGTAATCTTCTTCTGAGCGCCCACGACGCCTGAAAGCAAACAGAGAAAAAGAAGCAAAAAAGATTTTTTCATGGTTTTAAAAGTTTTGATTTGAATAAAATATCATTGCCCAGGCGCAGATCCTGATTGATAAAGCCCTGATAAGGATTAAGGGAACGAAAGACCCCGTTCATTTTTGCCCAGTACATGGATTTTTTCATGCTGAATACCAGCGCGCGGATTACCCGTAATTCCAGCGCAATTTTCTTAAGCAGCGCATCCCGCTTTTCAAAATCCATCAAAACGTTCTCCCCCTCTTTAAGCACAAAAGCAGAAACCTCTGAAAAAAGGCTTATGCCTCGATCCTTTACCTGTCTGGAAACATCTTCTGCAAAAAGCAGCAGATGTGGATCTGATTTGGCTATATCGATCATCCCAGTACTTTCCGATGAAATCTCGGCAACTAGCGAGCTGATCTGTCTAACCGCGATTGCGCTTTTAAGGCCCTGATCAACTTCTCTTAAAGAAGACAGGATTAAAGACTGAACCATTACCACAGCGCCCAAGTTGAGGTTAATATCCGAAAGGCGGTTGTTGATCGTATTTAAATAACTGCCATAGGTATTTTCAGCTGCCAGCCTTACCGCGCCGTTTTCATTTACGATATTAAAATGTCCGCGGTCAAAAACTACCCTTTGAGCCTTAGTACAATAATGACTAATCAGCATTAGAAAAATTAAAATAAGCAATTTCATAATATCAGTTTTTGAGGATATCTTTTTTCCGAAGGATTTCATCCACCAATTTCTTATCGGTATTGATAAATCCTGAAAAGGGGTTCAGGCCATTCAAGACCTTCTTTCTGGAAGAATATTGAAGGCTTACTGCAAGGCCCCTGGAGGCTCCTGATATCAGGCGGAGCTCGGTGAGCACATGGGAAAAAAGCAATTTCCGGTCACTTTGCTTCATCTGGTTGATGTCTTGCATGGATAGGGTGAGTCCATATAAAAAATTCAGCAGCGCATAGGCCCTATCCTCCATATCCAGCTCGGCCTTTATGGCCAGAACGGAAAGCGCGGGATCATCCATGCATAAATCATAAATTATTCCCTGGCTCCTGGCAATATCACTGATTAACGGATAAGCCTCAAGACCGATCTGCGCGGCGTCAATGGCCAGCCCCAGAGTCCTGAACCTCGACTGAATATCCCTGTATTTATCCTTTAGTCTTATCATCAGAGTCTTGTTCGCCTCCTCATTGGTAGTAGATTCCGCCTGCCTGTCCCGGGCGTCCGACTGTTTTGCGTGTTCGGTTTTGCTATCTCCAACAAGCTGGTGCAAGAGTCCAACATTCAATTGCGCATAGCTATGACTTGAGAATAAAATCAAAACAGCAACAACTATTAACCTTTTCATTGTTTGAGCATTTTCGCATTCCTTATGATATCGTCCGCAATGCGTTTATCGATATTGATATACCCGCTGTACGGATTTAGGGAATTTAAGATGCCCCGCTGTTTCGCCCAGTACATTGTTCGGTACATTCCATAAGCCACTCCCCGAAGTATGGTCAGCTCGGTTACGATCCTGTTTAACAGTTTAGCCCTTTCGCCGGAATCCATCAGCACCTCCCTCCCATCTTTTAACACAAAAGAGCTGACCTCGGTTGCAAGATTTATAGACCGTGCTTTAAATTCCCTTGCGCCACCTTCGGCGAAAAGCAATAATACAGGATCACTTGAGGCGATATTTACTGCCTTATTTACATCGATGACGATATCCTGGGAAATCTCATAAATGTCTTTTACCGAAAGCAGAGACCTCATCACGCCAGAAACTTCAGAGAGTCCCCTGTAAATAGTGGCCTGCAGATCGTTTACGATTCCCAATTGCCCGGTTACTGCGAGTTGCGCTCTTTGTACCAGTGTTAGATTATCGCTGGTTCGGGACAGACCGCTGCTGATGACCCCGGCATGGGCCGCGGTGGCAGATGCTGTTGTGGGATCGACATAGATCTGCGCAGAGGCAGACTGCGATAATAGACCAAATAAAAAATAGATGAATATTTTTCGCATGATAACAAAGTTTAAATGGTGGATAAATTGACTTTTTTGACAAATTCAGCAAGCGAAAGCCCGCTGGATCTCATATCTGCGATGAATGCCTCAAGACCTGCAGGATAAGAGCCAAAACGCTTGACATAGGATTCAACGGCAGTCTTTTCGGGCCTTTCGGTCGTGAATGTCAGATATTGAAACATCGATACTTCCACGCCATATACCTCACCTGTATTTCCGCGCTTGATATACACTTCCTTGAATTTCCCTCTACCCGCTTTATTTTCCAGCGAATTGATGGTAAAAATCTTGCGCTGCTCCACTTCACTCAAAGAAAGAAGTTTGGCGACCTGGGTATAATCCCCCCTGAACTTGGATTGGTCCATCAGACAGATGGTATCGGAACTGGCCAAAATGGAATCCTTGATGACCGCATTTCCGATAATATCGCCCAGTTCCTGGGTCACCACAATAGGCTCGCCCCAGAATTTCCTCATCGTTTTATAAAGGTAGAGGATGTAGTTTGCCATTAACGGAGAGGCTATTGCCTTCCATGCTTCCTCTAAAATCATTGCCTTTCGCTGTCCTGTTCTGTGCCTCATTTTCTGCAGAACCAGATCCATGATCACCAGGGTTACAATTGGAAAAAGAACACGATTTTCCTTTATGGAATCAATTTCGTAGACAATGAAGCGCTCGGTAAAGTCGGAAGCATCAGCAGTTTCGTTGAGCAGCCTGCCATACTCTCCCCCAAAAGCGAATTTTTTGAGTACATAGCGGTATTCATCCAAATCAAAACTGATCTTCTCGTTTTCCTTGATCTGCGAAATCTTATCGAGTGAATAATAATAGAAAGAATCAAAGCATAGCGCGTAGCTGGCCTTTCCCAGAAAGAAGTCTGAATAGTAGGCAGAGAGTACATTTGAAAAAACGGTATCCTCAATCTGCGAAACGCTGCCATCTGCCCCCTTTAACAGCAGCCCGATGAGTGTTTTAAGAAAATCCTTTTTCTCTATATTATACTCTTCTTCAGAGATAAAAAAGGGATTCATCGTTATAGGATGCTCCTCAGTATAGGTATAATACTTTCCGCCAAAGTAACTGCAGAGCCCGGAATAGGAATGCCCGACATCCACAATCACGATATCGTAGTTGTAGAGCATGTACTGTTCGAGCAGACTGTTCATGAAAAATGATTTCCCGGTGCCCGAACTGCCCAGAACGAATTTTGATCGGTTGGTGATTCTTCCGCTATCCATCGGAAGATCCGCAAGGTCCACGCCTACCGGAATGCCTCTTCTATCGGTAAAGCGCATCAGAAAATCCGAAGGCTCATCCCTCATCAACCGCTCTTTATAAAAGAAGCATAGCGCAGCATCCGAGGTGGTCAAAAACCAGTCGTATTTTTTCAGTCCCACCGCATTTCCCGGCAAAGCGCTTCTGAAGAGCTCCATCTGATTATAGGCATTTTTAGAGGGAATGATTCCCTGCTGAAATAACGAGGCCTCAATAAAATTACAGCTGGTATCTAAAGACTGAAGTTCGCAGCAGACCAATAAAGAATAATGCGCATTGACCAACAACTGGTTTTCCCTTGCCACATCTACAAGCAGCTTATCGATATCCTCAACACACATCTGATTGGCCGGATCCGGAACGCCCGAATGCCGCTTTCGCTTTAGCTGCAGCTTGCTTAAGGTCAGGCCCTGCGAGGGAATTTCAATTAACTGGTTATAGATAAGGCTATGAATCCCTGGAACCGAGGACAAAAAAGAAAGATTGTCCATTGGAAATTCCTGAAGCCCTTTGCCGTCGCTGGCCGTTAAATATGGCCCGATAGATTCTGGCATGTCGATGGAGTCAATATTAACCAGGCTCATGCATCGGATAGCCTTCTCGCCAATACCAATTTCAGTATCCCCGGCCCTTAAGTTGTTTAGCGAAAAATGATCTGAGGAGAAATCCATGGCCAGCATCCGCGATACATAGCGCTCTATCTCAGCGCGCGAAAATAACTTTGGTGATAGCGATGCGCCTTTTAATAGTTCACAGACTTTGGAAATATTGGATACGAAATCCAAAAGCGCTTTCTTGTCATAAACATACATTGCCCTGCGTTTAACCTGACGGGTAATAATCAGATAGCAAGTGTGATCGATATATGCCCGCCCTGAGAAATGCTCATCATATTTTTGCTGCAGCGGCTCATTTTGCGCTTTAGCCTGATATATTTTTTTGGCAAATACATCCTGTTTCTGGATGATATACCCTTCTTCCAGAATTTTAATCACATTTAAGAGCAGATGGTGAAAGCCTTGATAGGCGTCGGGGTCTGCAGAATAGATAAGTACGGGATTTTCGATAGAAATGATGACCGAAAAATCGCCCGACTCACCATATAGAATAGAGAGTCCGCTTATTTCTTCAATTCCGGCATAAGGCAGTTTAAATTCCTGTTTTCCCATAACCTCGCCTTAAATAAATGCCGTGAATGAATATCCCCCTGGACCTGTTCTTATCATGAAGACCGGAGGACTGCTTGAAATGAGTATAGAAGAGGCCGCCGACTATTGAAACAATGGTGACAAAGCCGCCGATATACATATTCACCAATGCACCGGTTAGTCCTCCCAAGACCAGTCCGAGGCCTAATGAAGATATGCCATAAGCAATGAACTTTCCTTTGAAGCCGCGGTAGACAAGGGGCTTCTGCAACCCCTTGTACACTGGATACATTTTCATGCTATACGCCAAAAAATGCCTTGATTACTACCGAGACCAGAACCAGAAAAAGACAGGAACCGCCCCAGCCCATAATTTCTTTATTGATGTCCTGATCACCGGAGTTCCATTTGATGTAAACACGTACCCCGCCGATAATACCTACCACGGCACCAATGGCAAGGGTGAGCGTAGAAACAGGATCTACATAGGATGTCAGCGAAGAAGTCGCTGCATTGATTCCCGTTGTTCCCCCGCCTGTCTGGGCGGAGACTGCCTGCGCCAAACCTAATAGCGTGGCCAATGACAAAAGTCTTTTACTTTTTCCTGTCATATAAAATTGATTAACTTGAATAAAAAATGTGTTTAGAGCCCGAAGAGACCTCGCAGGAATACGCTGATGAGCGATAAAAACAGGCAGGAAAAGAACCAGCCCATAACCTGCGCGTCGATGTGGTGCTTACCCATCTGCCAGTTGGCATACACCCTTAAGCCCCCAAGGATTCCCGTAATCCCGCCGATGACCAGTACTAGGTCAGAGAGTGAAAAATACCAGCCCTTAACCTCTGCCGATGCGGAATAGAACTCTGAGATTCCGGGCTGGGCATTGGCAGAAAAATCAGAGAGCAAAAAATGAGCAGCTAGTGCTGCTTTAAAAAGAATAGAGAAAACCCTCATAGATTTAATACGGTATTGCCCGGGTATGCTCAATGAGGTTGTCCTTGGCAAGCGAGAACAGCTGCTTTAAGCCAATGCCTCCACTGGAAGAGACCGGACCGCTTGAGATAACAACTGCCGGCTTTTCCTCTTTGGCGGAATCCGCAACAGCTTCCTGTGTTTTCTCTTCCAGGGTGATCAGCTCCGGGCTGAAGGTCTCGGCAAAGAAATGCTCATCTTCAAAGTTTTCCTCCGTCGAAACCTTGGACGATAGAAACAGATCAAAGAATAAGTTGAGTAAATAGTAAAGGAGATAAACAATGAAGATTGTGGTCAGAAAATCAGTCCAGCTCATGGGTCATATTTTTTAGGGTTTGAGAAATATATTCGTTCAGCCAGGGATGGCTTTTTAAAAAGCGGTCTAAGGAAAAAACAATTACCCTGCTCATATCAATATTGGAGGCGGTCTTTAGCTGCCTTAGTTTGCTCATCGTCCGCTTATCGATCCGGATGAGAATTTTCTCCTGCCCTTCCATATTGAATTCCTGAAGGGAGGACAGGAAGTTTGAAAGACGCTTGGGGTCCACGGCAACAGTTTTGGCTTTCGGTTCATTACGGTCAGTTTTTCCCGCTACCCGGCTGCCGGGAGATTTTTCGGATAATCCCTTTTGCTCTTCGAGCCTTGTTTTGAGCTGATCTGCAAGAGACTTGATTTCGCTCATGGTGATTTACCTTTCTTCATAAAGCTTCCGTAGACAAAGTCCATTGCCGGCATAAAAACCGGAATTAAGGGCGCCGGGATATGTACAGTTCCCACCCGCTGAAAATCAATACGGTCAGAAATGCAGGGAGAGACTTTCCCGAACCTGGACAGTACCCTATCCACCTCTTCCCGGGTTTCATACTTTACGGTCGTTTTGATCCTGTTTGGCACATATACGACTGGAGCAAAACTGTTGATCTCTCTGCAGACCAGGGAAAAGAGCACTGTACTATCCACGGAAAATTCATCATAATTGAACGGGCAGATGATGAGTTCCGCTGAGCTGATAATGGGAATCAATAGATCATCATCCATTTTGCCCGGAAGATCAATGAGCACAAACTCGTCCCGGTTTTGGTTCAATAGCTCTAAAAGCGCCGGAAAATATTTAAGGTCTGAAGGAATAACTTCATAAATAGGATCGTTCTCCAGGATCTTTGCCTTCTCAAATTTACCGGAAATCGATGCCTGGTAATCCATATCCAGTACTGTAACTTTCTTTTTTTTGAGCATAGAAAGATAATAGGCCAATAACAGACAGAGCGTGCTTTTACCGGCGCCACCCTTCTGGTTTCCGATTAGTATAACCATAAGCGTAAATTTTAACGTGTATTTGTTCTTGCCTTTTTCTGCCGCCTTCTGTTTCGACCCAGAATCTGCTCATCATCAATATCATCAGAGATATCAAAGCCAAAAGATAAATCAGCTATAGAAAATCCTTCCGATGATTCGCTAGCCAGGTCAGCCACATTTACATCAGCCGGCGCAGAAAGCAACATCTTTTCATCTTGGGCGAAACGATTTTCAGAATGACTAGTCTTGACTTCCGAATCCTCAGCTGGCAACATGTCAGCCTGAAAACCTGGAGCAGTTTCGATAAATTTACCAAGCGCCATAATCTCGCTGCCTTTGAAAACATTTTTCCCTGAATGGTCCAGAATGGTATAGCCATAAGGCGGCTTGTCATTTTTGAAATGGAATACAAACTGCAGACCAAATGAGCTGGAAAGCTTCTCACAAAGAAGTGATGAATAGCCCAGCACCCTACCCTCTGCGCCGCCCGCAAGCTTTTCCTTAATGGGATAAACCCTGGCATCAGTGATCGGTCTATATTTCTCAAATATCTGTTTCAACTGCGACCACCGATCCTGGGAGGAATTCCCCATTGAAATATGCTCATCTATCTTTGATAGCGCAATACTTCCAAGCTGCTGGCCAAACTTAGAAATCTTATAAATCCCGTCTACTGGAGCAATGGCATACCCTTGCTTTTCTAGGATCATTAAAAACTGCGCATGTGTAGAAAAGCTGTACTGGAGTGCCTTGGACAAAGCCTTTTCAGTATTTATTTTTTCATCTTTGCCAATTAGCTTACCAAGCACCTTATAGGCCCTAATCTTTTCATAGCTGTCTGAAATCTTCTTTCCCTCACGGTCAATTCTAGAAGATACCATATGGATATGATTGTTACTCGTATCCTTATGAAAAATAAGAAGATAAGGCTGATCACCATACCCCATTCCTTTAAGCCAACCCTCAGCTAAAGTGACGAGTTCTTCTTTGCCAAGAGATCTTCCCTTAGGAGATATCATGGCATGGAACTGCGGGTACACTACACTTTTATTTCGGCCAGCCATTGAAGACAGGTAATTGATATAATCCTGGGGTTTTACTTCCGATAGTCCTTCAAGTGCACCAAATCCCGAAACCTTTAACAGCTCTCCCTTATTTTTCTCTACCTTATTGGTATTGTACCTAACCGCTCTAAATGTTTTGGACTTCCAGAGGATTTTTACGATCATACCTTATTCCTTTAAAAGTCTGAGCAGCGCGCGCGTTGATTTCTCCATTTCCCTGAACAGGGAAATATAATTGGAAAACAGCTCATTGAATTTCTCGATCACTTCATTAGAGAGCATCCCACGTTTATTTAGGAAGTTGGCATGCCTGGCAAGCTGATTGATGTTATTGCCAGACCTTCCGATCTCAGCACCTATATCATCAAGCCTTTTCAAAACCTCAGATGTGTTTACCTTCATGGAAACGGAAGATGAATTCAATATCTTTACACGGAGAAAATCACTCTCTTTCAATCCCAATGATATCCAAAGCGAACGGATCAGCGCATATTCCTCTTCACTGACCCTGGCCTTTATGAACCTGGTTCGTTTTCCCTTAAGCTTTAAAGGTCTTCCATTCTTTTTCCCAGTCATATCAAATGCTTAAATGGTATCCTCCCTAAAAAGAAAAAACTAGTTGCGACGTTTTTTCATCCCGCTCGCCAACAAGGCGAAAAAAAAGCGGGCAAGTTAAAGGGTTTTTGAGCAACAAAAACACAACTTGCAGGCTAAAAAACCAGAACATACCTATATCAGCATCTGGATTAATGCCAAGAATAAAGTTCAGTTTATATGTTTTCCGATAGAAAGCAGTTCCGGCAAAAAAATAGAAGCAAAGCTCCAGTTATACGCTTTTAGCTAAAGCAGTCTTTGGGGCAGTTCCACGCTACCGACATCCTTAAATCTTTAAAGCAATCCACTTATGCAGCTTAGCAGCTTTAGAAAGAATATGATCCGGGCTGAGAAGTATATATTTACATATATAAATATTCAAATACACAACTATACAGATATATGAATATAGCGGTGTAAATAACTTATAACAGCTAAGAAAAAAACAGATTATGTGTTAACATATTTAGATATATAGAACTCAATATTTACCGATATACTGCTATCTGAATATGTAAATATCCAAATATGTCCATATACAGCAATGAACCAGTCTTGGATCCCATCAATCAGTAGAACAATCCATAGCTCCCCATATAACCGTATTTATAATTAGTTGATAAATAGCTGTGCAGGTCCAACCCTCATTATACGCTTTCACAAACACGTAAGTAAAACGGCTTAAAAACAAAAAAGGGGCAAACGCCCCTTGCTAAATTTATCACGCCAAAACCCTGGGGCGGAAAATTTTATATAATGCGGAATTACTCACGTCAGATCCCCCGATCCGGGCCATAAAGGCCTGCCAATGCGCTTTCACCAAGTTGACGTTATCTCAAGGCTTCGCAGAATTTCCGGCTTTCGGCCGGATAATGTTTCATTCCCAAATGTCAAAGACCAATCGTTTTGTTGGTCAAAATTCATGAGGAAAAAAGTGGGGATTTGACACTCTGGCTAAAGTGCCTGCGATTTTTCTAAAAATTTAAATAACTCATAAACCAAAGGAATCAGAGGAAACTTAACGCTATTTGATTACCCCAATTGGCCTTTTGCCTTTTTGAAAGGTAAATTTTGGCACAGTGGGATTAATTCTGCGTGAGAGTTCGATGGCGGAAAGTACCGCGCAGCACTTCCCCATTCCCATACCCTTAAAAGAAGATAGTTCAGAAAAGCTCATCTGAGAAAGCTTTTGCAGATCACCACCTACGCTATAGAGCATCTTTTCTGCCAGCTCCACTGCGCTTGCTTCCCTACTTCCAGATCCTATAAGCAAGGCGATGAGTTCCTTTGTCTCCAGCGCCCGTGCACCAAGTTCAGCCAATCTTTCCCGTGGGCGCAAGGCAGGATCCCAACCTTTTATCCCACTGCTCCCTTTCTCCCCCTTCCTTTGAGAAAAAAGATCATAGACGCTACACTCTTTAGCTTCAGCATGCGCAGCCGAATGCAGCAGAGAAGAAAATCCCGAAAGCAGCCACTCAAAATCATCCATAAAAATAGCCAGCCTCCTAGTGGTAAACGAGCCATCGTCCGCTCGGTCTCGCTTGGTAATCTGGATATAGTTGCTGCCAGTGCGGGCAACCATAAAATCTAAAAAGAAACTCCTCTTGCCGTAAGAAAAAGCTTTACTTGCAATTGTTCTTTTTTCCATAACAGATACAATTAAAATAAGAGATAAGACCTATAAAGGCCCCTTTGACTATAACTGTTCCAAATTTGCATTTTGAATTTTATACAGTCGGTTGTATTTTTAGGTACCCGATTTAACCGCTTATAAATCGGATATACATTTGATTTACAGACCGATAAATTTAAATAATCATGGAAAGTCAGATAGAAGAACAAAAATACTGCGCCTATAGCAAATGCGGAAGGAGCTTCGGGGGAAGGGCAGATAAGATCTATTGTGGTGACCAGTGCCGCAACGCAGCAGGCAGGGAAAAGAAAAAAAGAGAAAAATGGGAAGAACCCGAACATTTCGGTCAGACCAACCGCATCATCATGCGCAACTACCAGATCTTAAAATCACTATGCAACGAAAAAGGCTTCGTGGTCAGCAACTGGAAACTTCGAGATGAGGGATTTGAGTTTAAATTTATGACCAGCATTTACGAAACAGAAGATGGTTTGCGACTGAACATGTGCTATGACTGTGGCTGGATCCAGTTGTCTGAAAACCAGGTCAGAATCTATCTTGTCCCGCCGCTAATGGTATTGGGTATAGCAAAAGTGACAAAACATCAAAAATAAAAACACCGCCGTTCAGACTTGGGCCTGGATATATGTTAATCATAAGCCTTTAAAAAGCTAGCTAAATAGCACGAGTTATAAAACTAATTCAGATTCATGCAAACATAACAGGCACTTCCACGTTAAAACTACATTAAAAGAGACTTATAAGGAAGAAAATTTACAGCTAAAGCGTTATTCTAATGGACCACAGGTATGGGTTAATGAGCAGTGAGGAATTACTGGAGATATATAGTTTAACGAAAACAGCAACCTCGGTTCACCGTGGTGAAGATGCAGTTATCCAGAGTGCAAACAGGGCAATGCTGAAAATATGGGGAAAGGACAGCAGCGTCATCGGCAAATCCTTGCTGGAGGCATTACCCGAAATTAAAAGTCAGCCCTATCCCGAAATGTTCCACAAGGCATGGCTGGATGGCAAGACCTGCTCCGGACAGGGATCTCCCGCGGAACTCGAAATTGACGGAAAAATCAGCACCTATTACTTTGATTTTGAATACCTACCCATAAAAAACGGCAAATGCGAAGTCATTGCTGTGCTGAATAGCGCGATAGATGTAACCGAGAGGGTCCTGAAAGAACAGGCGATCGAAAAGGCAGAAAAAACAATTACCTCTCTTCAGGAACAAAAGGATATGATCTGCGCTTTGGAAGAAACTAGAAAGGAGCTTCATGAGCTTAATTCAGAACTCGAAGAGCGCGTGGAGCGCAGAGTTATCGAACTCTCTGAGAGTGAAGAGCGCTTTCAGATCATGGCAGAAGGCACCGAATTGCTTATCGCGGTGGGAGACGAAGACAATAACCGTGTATATTTCAACAAACGCTGGGAAAAGGTAACAGGAAGAAAGATGGAAGAACTGCTGCGTAAGGGCTGGGTGGATCTTATCCATCCAGAAGAAAAGCAGCATTTCATTAACGCCTACAAGGAAAGTTTCAAAAAGCGGGAAGTCTTCAACATGGAATTCCGCATGCCAGATAGTAAAGGTGAATACCGCTGGTATTTATGCCAGTGCCCTCCGAGGTTCCGGTCCGACGGTTCCTTTGCAGGATATATCGCCTCTTGCCTGGATATTACCATGAGAAAGAACGAAGAGATCAGAAAAAACGAATTTATAGGGATGATAAGCCATGAGCTCCGCACCCCGCTGACCTCCCTGAATGGCTTTATCCAGATTATGAAAACACGGCTTGATACTATGAACCGTGATAGTCTTGAGCACGCACTGAACAAATCGCAGATTCAGATCAATAAAATGTCAAAGATGGTTGCAGGCTTTCTCGACATCTCAAAACTGGAATCCGGCAGTCTTGAACTCCAACAGGAATCTTTCCAGCTGGAGGAACTACTTAAAGAGGTCATCGAAGAGCTCTCCTTTATGTACAGCACACACAAGATCACCTTTGCGTCAACCTGCAGCCTGAAAGTATTTGCAGACCGTAATAAGATCTCTGCTGTGATGTACAACCTGGTCGGCAATGCCATCAAGTATGCGCCCTTTGGCAGCAATATAGAAATCCTCTGCAGCAAAGATGAGGCAGGACTGATGGTCAGGGTAAAAGATCAGGGACGCGGGATAGAAAAAAGCGAGGAGGAAAAGATTTTTGGCCGCTATTACCGCTCTAAGGGAAGCCCTACAGTATCGGGTTTCGGAATAGGACTTTTTCTGTGCAGGGAAATCCTCATCAAACATGAAGGCAGCATTTGGGCAGAAAACGCGAAAGACAATGGTGCACAATTCTTTTTTACACTGCCAGAACACGCAGCATGATCTGTCTGCCACTTTAGAGTCTCCATCTTAATTCAGATATTATTCAACTTACTGTAAAGCACTTATCACAGGACCGCGCCTTTTATATAATCCCCCGGTCTTTAAAATGGCAAATCAACTGCGCCAGAGTAGAGACATCAAAGACAGTTTTTAGACGGCTGAGCGCCTTTTCAACGCTGCTTAAACTATATGGTATAATAGTATGCTCCTTCAGATAATCCGCTACCCACTTCTGGGACCGGCCCTCTGCAATCAAGTTGATGATGATCACCTCGGTCGAGGTCAGCTCGTAGATAATTCCATCACCCTTTGTCCGCTTCAGATTTGGGGGATAAAACAGCTTACCCTGATAAATAGCTTGGATTGCAGACCTGAAATGAACTTTCGCGCCACGGTTTTTAGGCACATAACCGTTGATGCCTAAACCAGAGAAAAGTGAGTCCGCGGTAGTTTTAAGATCGGTAACTGAAAACACAAGGACTTTTATATCCGGTTGTATTTCTCTCACAGCCTTGATCAGTTCAGATCCTGATGGAATCTCCTGCTTTCGGAAGTCTTCCTTAAAAGAAAGATCAGTGATCAATAATTCATAAGGGTTTCCATCCCGGACCGCTTTCTTAACACGGCTGAACGCATCATCACAATAAGACACGTAATCACATTTCTCCAGCACAATACCCAACGCTTCAAGCGCCGCACCCAAGGAATCATTCATAAAATCCTCATCTTCGGCTATGAGCACTTTTTTAAACATCGATTATAAATTAATTAGGAAATAACTGAACTTTAGTTCGTTTTGAACAATTATTCAAAGATAAGTGTTGCAAAAACCCAGCCTTACGGTTTTCCGTAATAGATGTCAATCATTTTAGAAATTATTGACACATAACAGCAAAAAAATAGATTACCTATTAACATATTTAGATATATAGAAATCAATATTTACAAATATAGTGCTATCTGAATATATAAGTATCTAAATATGTCAATATACAGAAGTGGATCAGTCTTGGATGTCATTACTCAGTGGAGCAATCTATAGCTCCTGCTATAATTGTGTTTATAATTAGCAGATAAATAGCTACGCAGGTAACTACCATCATTATACGCCATTCAAAACAGGTGAGTAAAACGGCTTAAAAAACAAAAAAGGGGAAAATGCCCCTTACTAAATTTACCCTACCAAAACTCAGAGGCGAAAAATTTTATATTATTTGGATTATTCCAGTCAAGGTAATATAATAAATAGCTGATCAGCAAAAAACATGCAAAAAAGCTACTAAATTCAGTTAACTTCTACGTGTGGCTCAATCTCTTCCTTTTTCTTATTCTCTCTCAATTTATTCTCCCAGGCATCCTGCTTTTCTTTGGGTTCAAGAATTATTTTATATTCTATAATGTCTGCAAAACATAGGAGCAACTCTTCTTTACATACATCCCTGACCAATTTGATTATGGAGGTTAAATGAGATAGAACCAGTGATATTTTTCCGGTAGCCAAAGCATATAGAAATTCGATTAATCCCTCACCCTGCTCCTGCACATGGTATTTAATCAGCGTTTCAAAGGTGCCATACATCTCCAGAGACAAGTCCTGGTCAACATGATAGGCTAGTTCCTCCGGTCGGGCAGCACGTAAAATTGAAGCCTGAATAATCCCATCGTTAAAACGATCAAAATTTCCTGGATCTAAAAGATTCCTTACAAAAGGTGACTGGGCGAGAGATTTCTCAGGCTTATCAGAATTAGGCGCAGTAATATCATTGTTTCTGAGAGAATTTAAAATGTTTGATATCGTGAAATAGATGTCTGATTGAGTGACATGTTTGGTATAATCATCAAAGTCAAAAAAAGCAAAATTCTTGCGTATTTCTAATTCTTCTATTTTTCCGCCCACCAATCTTGGATAAAAAAGCTGAAGTGATAAGCCCTTAACATCATCACCAACACTTTTTTGTAGCATTTCCTTGCGTTCGATGAGATACGCTAACGCTAGTTTCGGAGGACTTGCCTTATCATTCAAAAAGTTTATGAACTTTGATAAGAAATTGATTTCTTTTAACCAAGAAGTCTCAATAGAAGCATTTTCACAGAATATTTTTTGTATCTCATGAAAACTGTTTGTATCACCACCATAAGAACCTTGTTTTAGATTACTTTTAAGTTGATTTAAATATTTATTGTTTTTAGTCCTTGTTATTCCAACAAAATATAAAATCCGCAATTTCTGAAACTTTCTGAGCGCTCGGCTTATGTAGAGAAGATTCTTTCCATTCGAAATACAAGAACCAACAACAACTATACTTCCCTCAAGATCTTCCTTTAAATCTCCAATACCATCTTGGCTAATTACCTCTGGCAGCATATCGTCTCTATAACTGGACGCTATCTTATTCCTAATTAGTTCACCCAGCGCAATAGAGCCGTTATCATTAAGGGTAATAATTTTTCTTGTGGTACTTGGAATGTATTGGCTTATAAAATCATTAAGCTTGTTAGCGAATTTTTGGTATTTACCCTCTCCTAATCCTTTAAGGATCTGGTTAAAGTCAATATAAATTTCATATTTACCTTTCTCCCCATCCTTGTAATTCACTTTCAAGACACTGTCTTTGCGCCCTTCAGACATAAATTGTTTTACGAAGGCTGAGAGGTATGTCTCCGGATCCTTGACGCCAATCATAATCTGCATATACCAATAAATTTGACCCCCTTTCGCCAATTTCAAATTGACCCCCAGAGTTGTTGCTTGAAAAAAGCAGAAGTTGTTGTGCAAAAAGGC
>NZ_JBIWEB010000004.1:0-21899 GCF_044762335.1 Pedobacter suwonensis
TTGAATACGTACTTCATTACCTCACTGCGCTACATTGACATCTCTTTTAAGAACTTATCGACTGTTGTTGCCTCGCGGCCCGTCTTTATATATCTCCAGATTTCAGTTCGTTCAAGTCTTGTTCGTCTTGGACGTGTTTTCATCTGTTTCAATCTTTTCTGTTGATCGCTGTAACATCCGCTACCTGATCTTTTTTTTTGTTTTCCCTTCGTTTCCGTTGGGAGTGCAAAGGTAGGAATCTTTTTCGAACTTCCAAATAAAATTATTTTTATTTTTCAGCTTCTCTTTTTCTTCTCTCCCTCTATTTCAATATGCCGGTAGTGACCAGCTTTCCGCTTTTCCGAACAGGGCTGCAAAGATAGCAATCTTTTTCTCCCCCGCAATATTTATTTTAAAATAAATCATGCCCTCCATCTCTCCAAGCCATCTTTTCAACAAATCCCTTCCTCCGAAGCGGGATGCAAAAGTAGGAAAATTCTATACAACGCCAAAGGATATTTATTAAATGTTATTCATCTCAGCGTAACTTCATGGTTTTCAAAGGGAAATATTTTTCGACTAGCCAAAACAATTATACCTTTTGCCTGTTTAGCACCGTCCTGAACAGTTTCAGCATCTGATAAGGTCGAGTAGCGAGGATGACGGATCGGCTGGAGAAACCCATTAAAGCTTCCGAAGTTCCCCTGCGCCCGGCCACCTGAAGCTTTGGAAGAAACTGCCCACCTAAAACCGATAGCAGCGGAAAACCCACAGCGCAGCGAGGATTTGGAGCAAATAGCGGGAACATGCTTATATAGTACCACCAGCCCCTGCTTTGCTAATAAACAACAACAATATATACGCATATACGAGCGACGATACATATATATGTTTATATGTTAAAAATTGTTAACTGTATATTTGTAATGAATTGCTTTGCATAGCTTAGCGGCCAATTGTTTTTATTGATGTTATCGTATTATTAATTATCTTTGCAGAATGTTTAAAGTTAAACACTTAATTATTTTAGTATTTATTACCGCTTTGGGTATTGCGGGCTGTAAAAGTCGTTTCGAGAAATTGAGGGCGAGCAATGACGTTGCAAAAAAATACCAAGAGGCACTTCGTTTGTATAATAAACGCGATTACAGTAAGGCATTAGTACTTTTTGAGGACCTATCTCAAAAATATCGTGGCCGTGCAGAAGCCGAAGACCTGAACTATTATTATGCTTATACCCTTTATAGATTAAGTGACTATACCACAGCAAGGTATCAGTTTAAAAGTTTTGCAGACACCTACCCGGCAAGTAAGAATGCTGAAGAAGCCAGATACATGGCAGCATACTGCTATTACCTGGAGTCGCCAAATTTCTCTTTAGACCAGGAAAATACTTATAAAGCTATTGATGCGTTACAATTATTTATTAACCTGTACCCTACCAGCGATCGTGCTGCAGCTGCCGGAAAATATATTGCGGTATTAAGGGGAAAATTAGAGGACAAAGCCTTTGAAAATGCTAAAATGTATTTAACTACAGGCCCAAGTAATGTAGATAATTATAGAGCAGCTGTTATTGCCTTAAAAAATGCACAGAGAGACTACCCAGACATTAAATATGCTGAGGAAATGGATTTCCTGATGATAAAGGCGCAATATTTATACGCAAAAAACAGTTACATCATCCGTCAGGAAGACCGTTACAATGAAGCACTTGCTTTATATACTGAATTTACGGAAAACCACCCTGACAGTAAATTTGCTAAAGATGCAAAAGCGCTTAAAAGTGATGTTGAAGCAGGAATTGCGGCTACAAAAAAAGAATTGGCATTATATGCTGCTGATCAGGAAAAATACAAGCAGATGTTGATTAGAACAGGTAAATTAAAGGATACTGTTTCTACAAAACCAACGAATGCAGATAATACGGATATTAAAAACAAGTAACAGATGAATACTAACAAACCTGCTGTACCCAATACTACAGTAACCAGAAACGTACACGATTTAGATAAAACTACTGATAATTTATACGAATCGTTAGTGGTAATTGCAAAAAGGGCAAATCAAATTTCGAACAACGTTAAAGAAGAGTTACACGGTAAACTGGCAGAATTTGCTTCTAGCAACGATAATTTGGAAGAAATTTTCGAAAACCGTGAGCAGATTGAGATCAGCAAGCATTACGAGCGAATGCCAAAGCCTGTTTTAGTTGCTATGGATGAGTTTTTGAATGGCAAAGTTTACCACAGAAACCCTGCTAAAGAACAAAAGTAACTGCATAGCGCATAGCGTTTAGGGCAAAGCGTTTAGCACTACGCTCTATGCTCCATGCCTTATCTACTCTGCGCATTATGCTAAAAAATAAAAATATAATCCTTGGCGTTTGCGGTAGCATCGCGGCTTACAAGTCGGCATTTTTGGTTCGGCTGCTCGTAAAAGCTGGCGCAAACGTAAAGGTTATCCTTACCCCTGATGGTGCTCATTTCATTACACCACTTACCCTTGCTACGCTTTCTAAAAATCCGGTTTACACACAATATTTCGAAGAAGAAACCGGCGTATGGAGCAATCATGTTGAACTGGGCTTATGGGCCGATTTAATTATCATCGCTCCGATAAGCGCCAATACTTTAGCCAAACTGGCAACAGGTATCTGCGATAATTTATTAACGGCTGTTTATCTTTCGGCAAAATGCCCGGTTTACGTAGCCCCGGCTATGGATCTGGATATGTGGAAACACGAAACAACCCAAAGCAATATTAGTCGCGTAACCAGTTTCGGTAATACGGTTATTGCTCCAGCTAACGGCGAACTGGCCAGCGGACTTTGGGGAGAAGGCCGAATGGCCGAGCCGGAAGAAATTGTTATTTTCCTGAATAATTCTTTGAAGAAATCGTTACCCCTGTTTGGCAAAAAGGTAATGGTAACCGCTGGACCTACTTATGAGGCTATCGATCCGGTACGTTTCATAGGTAACCATTCTTCAGGTAAGATGGGTTTTGCCCTGGCTGATGAGTTGGCCAAACTGGGTGCTGATGTGACTTTAATTGCCGGACCAACTGCCCAACAAGCCTATCAAACGTTAAAAAGGATAGATGTCGTAAGTGCTTGGGAAATGTTTGAGGCCTGTACCGCTGCTTTTGAAGAAACAGATATTACTGTGATGTGCGCAGCTGTGGCCGATTATCGACCTAAACAGGCTGCTACGCAAAAAATTAAAAAACAGGATAGCGGATTGTTTTTGGAACTGGAAAAAACAACAGATATACTTGCTTATTTAGGTACGGCAAAAAAACCGAAACAGATTTTGGTTGGATTTGCTTTAGAAACCAACGATGAAGAGAATTATGCCAAAGGCAAACTGGAAAAGAAAAATCTAGACCTGGTGGTGCTAAATTCTTTGAATGATAAAGGAGCAGGTTTTAAATCAGATACCAATAAAATTACTATTTTTAACAAAGCTTTAGAACGGACTGTATTTGAAATGAAATCGAAAACAGATGTTGCAAAAGATATTTGTACTGCCATTTTAAAAATTGCGAAATGATAAAAAAGATTGTTTGGATACTGATATTGGTGGGTTTTGGAAAGCTACAGGCGCAGGAACTAAACGCTCGGGTAACCTTACTGGCTCCCCAGGTTTCGAACATCAGCAAACCAACTTTAGACGCTCTGCAAAAAACAATCCGCGATTTTTTAAACAACAACAAATTCAGCAACGAGAGTTATAAGCCGCAGGAGCGTATTGATTGTAGTTTCGTCATCACCATCAATTCATGGGATGGTGGCTCTGGTTATACTGCCGAAGCGCAGATTCAAAGCAGCCGCCCGGTTTTTAACAGTTCTTATAATAGCACTTTGTTAAATATGAGTGATAAGAATTTCGATTTCAACTTTAACGATGGGGCTACAATCGACTTCTCTGACCAGAATTATATTTCCAATATCAGTGCGCTACTCACCTATTATGCCTACACCATTATCGGGATGGATAAGGATAGTTTTAGCAAAATGGGTGGCACTCCTTTTTATAAAAAAGCACAGAACATCATCAACCTTGCGCAAGCCTCAGGCAATACCGGCTGGAGAGCTGCCGATGGCTTACGTAATCGTTTTTGGTTTAATGAAAATGTTTTAAACCCCATTTTTGCAGAACTGCGCAATTTCATTTACAGTTATCATTTAAGCGGCCTTGATCAGCTAACCGATCAGGATAAGGGCTTAGCACAAATTGTTGCCGCCTTGCCCGCACTACAGCAAATGGATAAACAAAAACTGGGCTCTATCTTTCCTAATGTTTACTTTGCTGCCAAAGCCGAAGAGGTAACCAATGTCCTTTCTAAACTTAACGGACAAGAACGTATGAAAGCCTACAACATGTTGGCAGAAATTGATCCGGCAAACATTGGTAAATATGAAGGGCTTAAGAAGAATTAGTTTTTTTGATCAAGAAATTAATGTATGGTGGCAGCTCAAATATAATTTCTAAAAATGACGAAAAGATTTTTATTAGTTGCGATCTGCCTTTTACCATTAAGCTTGCTGGCACAATCTTCATTCAGCATTAAAGGATTTGGCAAAGCTTATAAAGATGGCGATAAAATCTTTTTATCCTTTCGGCAAGGTCCTCAGTTAATTGAGGATTCAACTGTAGTTTACAAAGGTTCTTTCGAATTTAAAGGAACTTTTAACACTAAAGTTAGAGGTTATATTTGCAGAAATGATAATCCCCGTTACGCGGACGAGCTTTTTGATTCTTTTGATGTTTATATTGAGGAAGGCCAGATCATACTTAAGTCACCAGATTCTTTAAACAACTCCATTATTTCTGGAACTCCGTTAAATAACGATTATGCCAAACTAAATGGCGTATTAAAACCTCTTTACAATAAAAGGAAAAAGTTAAAAAATCCAGATGGACTAAAAGCTGACACATTAGTAACCCTGAATAAAACGGAAACTACTGATGTAGCTAACGAAATCATTTTGCAACAGTTTAACTTTACCGATGGCCATCCTCGTTCGTATGTAAGTTTATTAACATTGGGTCAGCTAGCGCGTACAAGCAAAAATTTACCACGGGTAGAACAGAGTTTTGCTAAATTATCTACAGTACTTAAAATGATGCCAGAGGCTAAGGAAATAATCAGAAGGATTACGGAAGGTAAAAAAATCACTGTAGGAATGACGGCAAAAGACTTTATCCAGAATGATATAAATGGTAATCCGATCCGACTTTCATCTTATCAGAACAAATATGTCCTTGTCGATTTTTGGGCTTCGTGGTGTCTACCCTGTAGGGAAGAAAATCCTAATGTTTTAGCTGTTTATCATCAATATAAGGAAAAAAACTTTACTGTTCTCAGCGTATCCATCGATGTATTGGCGAACAAAGCCAACTGGTTAAACGCCATTAAAGAAGACCAACTACCTTGGACACAGGTGTCTGATCTTAAAAAAGAAAACGAAGCTGCTAAACTTTATGGCATTACTTCAATACCTTCAAATGTTCTTATTGACCCTAACGGAAAAATCATTGCAAAAGATATTAAAGGGAAAGAACTACGCGATAAAATGGCTGAATTATTAGGTGCTAATAAGTAATTATATTGATACGGATTAACTGGTTAATTGTTTAAATCGGTTAATTGTACATCATTTGGTTAACCGCTAGGTAGTTTCTCTATTTGTTTGTGATTAATGTTAGAAAAGCAATTTTAGCATTTCAGTTAAAGGCAGTCCTGCTTTCGTTTATACGCCTGCAGGCCTTACACACAGGCCGGTATCCACATCAATCAGGTTTAATCACTCAAACTGGTTTTCATAGGGCAGGTTCCTTTTTAATGCCCAATAATCAAGATACATTCTATCAGATACTTCGTACAAAAAAGTTAACTGATTAAGCAGTTTCCGCAATTAGCTGATTAAAAATTTGTTAAAATATTTTGACATTACGAATTGTTTCGTACATTTGAATACGAAACAATTCGTACAACTTGTAACATATGGATAATTATAACATCAAACCTACAGAAGGTGAAATGGAAATCCTCCAGGTGCTTTGGCAAAAGGGGAATGCAACGGTAAGAGAGGTTCATGAGGCGTTAAATAAAAAAGACTCTGGTTACACCACTACTTTAAAACTAATGCAGATTTTGCATGAGAAAGGCATGGTGGACAGAGATACTACCCAAAAAACACATGTATATAAAGCACTTGTTAGTCAGGATAAAACGGAAAAACAACTGGTAAACAAAATGATCGATAATGTATTTAACGGATCTGCAGCGAGACTGGTGATGCAGGCCCTGGGTAACCACAGCGCCAGTGCAGAAGAAATTGACGAGATAAAAAAATATTTGGATAGCTTAAAGTAAAGCTATTGCTGAAGGTTGGAAGGTGTAGGGTTTAGATCCCTAATAAACATTAAGATTTCGGACGATATCCGTATAAAAAATTAAAACCACCATTATGGAAACTTTATTACAACAATTCATCAAAGCATTTGGCTGGAGCATCTTAAATTCACTTTGGCAAAGCGCCATCATTTATGGTATCCTATTTATCACCATGCTTGGCATCCCAAAACTGGCCGCAAAACATAAGCATAACCTTGCTTTTGGTGCCATCCTTTTAATGTCTATCGGCTTTGGCTACAATTTCATACACTATTTAATGTCACACTCACACACGCATGTACCAGCAATCAAAGCTCAGGATATACAGGTATACCAATACCTTAATAACTTACCACCAACCTTTAGCAGCAAGGCAGAGCAATACTTCCCTACAGTAGTTATATTCTATGCCATTGGTATTGTGCTTCAGTTGTTCGTAATTATTAAAGGTTATGGACAGCTTTCCAGACTAAAAAAAGAAAGTTTAAGTACAATACCTGATAGCTGGAGAGTTATTTTCAACGATGTAACTGCCCAACTTAAAATTAACAAAGCTATTCAGTTTCACATTTCTTCTATTGTTAATGTGCCTTTGGTTATCGGTTACTTAAAACCGGTTGTATTATTTCCACTGGCCTTAATAAACCAGTTAGACAACGATCAGGTGGAAGCGATACTCATCCATGAATTATCACATATCAGAAGAAACGATTTCTTATTGAACCTGATTAAAACGGCTATTGAAACCCTGTTATTTTACAATCCATTTGTATGGATGGCAGGTAGGTTTATACACATTGAGCGCGAGCATGCCTGCGATGACCTGGTATTAAAGATTACCGGAAAACCACTGAATTATGCCCATGCCCTACTTAAACTGGAACTATTAAAAGACAAAAACAGTCCGGCTTATGCATTGGCGGCAACAGGCAAAACACAGAATTTGTATCAACGCATAAAAAGAATAACCAACATGAAAACAAATTATTTAAACGCTAAACAGCAAATGGCAGCCCTGACTTTAGGAGTAGCTTGCCTGTTTTCTATTGCCTGGATCAATCCAACAGAAAATAAAAAAGACACCAAAAAAACAAAAATTGAAGTCTTAAGTGTTATCAACCACAATGATCTGAAAACCGTTGTTTACACGGATACCACGAAAAAACGTAAAATTAAAATTGTGACCATTGATGCTAATGGTAAAAAGACCGAATATAAGTCGGTAAAAGAAATGCCGGATAGCCTAAAGAGAGATTTTTACAGGGACGAACTGTTTGCAGGTAAAAATATTTATAGACTGCGTGCTGATAGCAATTTTAAATTTAACGATTCGCTGTTATTTGCCAAAATCAATAAGGAATTCAACTCTGCTGAAGCACAAGCCAAGTGGAAAAAATTTGGCGAAGATGTGGCTAAACAATACAGTTCGCCAGAAGCACAAGCCAAGTGGAAAAAGTTTGGTGAAGATGTGGCCAAACAATACAGTTCGCCAGAAGCACAGGCCAAATGGAAAAAGTTTGGTGAAGATGTAGCCAAACAATATAGCTCACCAGAGGCGCAGGCCAAGTTGAAAAAATTTGCTGAAGATATGAACAAACAATTCTCGTCGCCAGAAGCACAGGCACAATGGAAAAAAATAGGCGAAGATCTGGCGGCTACAATAAATACTCCGGAATTTAAGGCTCAAATTGAAAATCTTAGCGTGAAGACCTTAAAATCAGGAAAAGATTATCAGCTTTCAAATGATATTTTTCTAAAATTCAATGATGACTCGAATAATAAAGTGAAACAAACGGAAGAGTATAAAAAATTGAAAGAAAAATTTGACAACGAGGTAAAAGAATTAAAAGAGAAAATAGAGCAGAAAGAGAAAAAAGAAAAAGTTGAAAGTGGCAACAAAAGCTCAAAAGTAAGTCCAGCGGTTATTTTGTATCAGAATCAAGATTTCACAGGTGCCGATAAAGCCCTAAATACCTTAAATGCTGTGGTAACCTATAAAAAATCAGACTTTACAAATGCTGACCAGTTGGCTTTAAAAACTTATCTGAAAGTACCTAACTTAAAAATTGCCAATGATAATGTCATCAACATTGCTATCAAATAACAACATATAAACCAAACAGATCATGAACGGCGAAGATTATTCTTCGCTGTTTTTGTTTTGTAGAGTCCTGTTGAATAAATTTTAATATTTTTGCTTAGCATGCTACAAAAACTTTCTATACGTAATTACGCATTAATTGATAGTCTGGATATCGAATTTGATAAAGGCTTGAATATTATTACAGGTGAAACCGGCGCTGGTAAATCGATCATACTTGGCGCATTATCGCTAATTTTAGGACAGCGGGCAGAAAGCAAGTACTTTTTTAACCATGACAAAAAATGTGTTATTGAAGGCAATTTCACTTTGGCAGATGAAAACCTGAAAGGTCTTTTTGAAGAAAATGATCTTGATTTCTCAAACGAAAGCATCCTGAGGAGAGAAATATCAATAGATGGTAAAACAAGATCATTCATTAACGATACGCCTGTAAATTTATCCATCCTAAAACAGATTGGCGAAAAGCTGATCGACATCCATTCACAACATGCTACACAGGAAATTAACGATACCGATTTTCAACTGTTGATTGTAGATGCACTGGCCAACCATAAATCATTATTGACTGACTACCGCCGCGGATTTAAAAAGCTTAAGCATGATAGCAGCCTGTTAAAGAAACTGGTAGCCGAAGCAGACGAGGCCAGGAATAAACAGGATTATGAACAGTTTCTGTTTAACGAGCTGGAGCAGGCAAAACTACAGGATGGCGAGCAGGAAGATTTAGAACTGGAATTAGAACGGTTAAACCATGCAGAAACCATAAAACGAGCATTACTCACCACTTCCGGTTTAATTAGCGAAGGTGAGCCTTCTGCTCTCCAGATTTTAAAAGAAGCTTCTTTACAGTTACAAAGTATCGAAAAATTTGATCCCGCAATCAATGTGCTGTACGAACGGTTACGCTCCTCCATTATCGAAATAAAAGATATTACCGATGAGGTTTCTGGAATAGAAGAAAATACCATCCACAGTGCCGATCGTTTAGAAATTGTTAATCAAAGGCTGGATCTTTTTTATTCACTGCAGCAAAAACATCGGGTTGCTAATAATACCGAATTATTAGCGTTTCAAAAGCAACTTGAAGAAAATCTCAACAAACTCTTATCTTCTGATGAGCATATCGAAAACCTACAGAAAGAAATAGACCAACTTCAAAAAGTACTACTTCAGCAGGCCGGACAGTTAAGTGCCAACCGCAAAAAAGCGATTAAAGTAGTTGAAGAACAAACCAGTTTGACCTTAAAAAGAGTGGGAATGCTAAATGCAAAACTGGTTTTAGACCAAAGAGTATTTAGCGAATTAAATAAAGATGGTTTAGATGAAATAAACCTGCTCTTTACAGCTAATGCTGGTCAGGCGCCCGCACCGGTAAATAAAGTAGCGTCTGGTGGCGAGTTATCACGCTTAATGCTAGCCATTAAAGCTTTACTGGCTAAACATACTTCCCTACCGACCATTATTTTTGATGAAATTGATACCGGAATTTCCGGGGAAACTGCGCTAAAAGTCGGAGAGGTCATTTCCGATTTAGGCCAGAACATGCAGGTAATCTCCATTACACACCTGCCACAGATTGCGGCCAAAGGCAGATCACACTACTATGTTCATAAACATGAAGACCGCGGAAAAACCACTACCGCCATCCGTAAACTTAAACAGGAAGAGCGTATTGAGGTAATTGCCGAAATGTTAAGTGGCAAAAATCCTGGTGCATCGGCTATTGAAAATGCAAAAGAACTATTGGCTTAATTTATTGTCCTGATCCCCACTAACAATTTCATATTTATCAGACAGGCCCCAATAAGAAAAATACTAATAATTTTACATTATGAATTAAATATAAACTAATAAATTAGTTTATATTTATACAATGAAATCTTTTTCAGTTTTATTCTTCTTATTGGTCGTTAAAATTTGTTTCGCCCAACAAAATTACGTGCTTTCGGGGACAGTTAAAGATAAACGCGGTGAAGTTTTACCTGGTGCAGGTGTATATGTAAGTGGTTATAAAATGGCTACGGTAACAGATAATAATGGCAATTATACTCTTCCCTTAAAACCTGGAAACTACGATATTTTAGTACAATTAATCGGCTACAAGACGGTAAATAAAAACATTATTATAGCTGATAAGGCGATAAAACTCGATCTGGTTTTAGAAGAAAGTATCACCCAGTTAAGCGAAGTTACCATTAAACCAGATCCGAACAGGGCCCATTATATCGCCATGTTCAAAGATTTTTTTATTGGTACTACGCCAAATGCCCTACAGTGTAAAATGATTAATCCGAATGTGCTATTGGTTGATTACGATAGAGAAGAGGCGAAGCTCACGGTTAAAACAAATCAATTTTTAATTATTGAGAACCAGGCATTGGGATACCGGATAAAATACCTGGTCAATAATTTTGAGTACAGTAGCCGAACGAAGATCATCTATTATGAAGGCTTCCCTTATTATGAAGATTTAAAAGGATCGGCCCGGAAAAAAAAAATATGGGCAAAGAAACGCTTAACCGCTTACCTGGGTTCTCCACAGCATTTTTTCACATCACTCTACAATGGCAGGGTAACTGAAGAAGGTTTTATCATCAACAAATTAATCACCCAGCCAAATCGCGACAAACCGGCTGATAGTATGATAAATGCAAATATTAAACGTTTAACAAAGCTGCAGGGAGGCTTATTACAAAAAAAAATAAATTTTAATCACGGAGACTCACTCAGCTATTGGATCAGACAGAAAAACCTCCCTGATGGTATTTCCATTTTAAGCCGCAGTCCTGTTGCACAAGACACCTTGGTTCATATTAAAAACCAAAACGTTAAAAGCATAAACTTTACTGATAAACTTTATATCATCTATACCAAAGAAAAGGAAGATCCATTATTTGCCAACCGTATAGGCTTATCCATCAACAGGCCTTTGGATATGCCCGATTATCAGGTATCGACCATTACCCTCGAAATAGCACCGGTATATTTTTATGAGAATGGTGGAATCTATAATCCACGCGCTATGCTTTATGCCGGCTATTGGGCATGGGAAAAAATTGCAGATAGTGTGCCAATGGATTATTTACCGCCGGTTGATGTAAAAAAATAAGAATGTAGTGTTTCGATATCCGGGCTTAGCCGCTCGCCAGGATTTGAATAAAATATTATTTGGAAAGCAGGTGCACTGCTAATCGGTTCCGATCGTCCCGCCCTTTGTTACAAATCCTCGCCCTCATGCTTCGGGCTGTGGGTTTTTCACTACGGTCGGGTTTAGCTGGCAGTGCCGGTAACACGATTAAAGGGTTTTGGGACCATGCTATTAGTACTGGCTGTGGTTAAATAAAACCGACAGCGTAAGTTAACCTGC
This sequence comes from Pedobacter suwonensis, assembly GCF_044762335.1. GTDB lineage: Bacteria > Bacteroidota > Bacteroidia > Sphingobacteriales > Sphingobacteriaceae > Pedobacter. Next base: position 11,853 of record NZ_JBIWEB010000004.1, read on the forward strand.
AATGTGGCGCGGCACAGCAAGACCAAAATCGATGGCGGGACAACTACAGCTATGAAAAACGAAACTTTTGTTTCAAAAAAAAAGATAATTGCTTATCAAAATGCCTTAATGATTAACTTGAAAAAGATTCTTCGCTAGGCTTAACAAGACAGCAATTTATCATTTATATTTATCTGGGCTTAGCCGCCCGCCAGGATTTGAATAAAATATTGTTTGGAAAGCAGGTGCACTGTTAATCGGTTCCGACCGTCCCGCCCTTTGTTACAAATCCTCGCCCTCATGCTTCGGGCTGTGGGTTTTTCACTACGGTCGGGTTTAGCTGGCAGTGCCGGTAACACGATTAAAGGGTTTTGGGACCATGCTATTAAAATGCAACAGGCTAAATCAGGCCTGGTTTGGATAAATTGCCTTATAAAAGATCCTTCGTTATACCCGCGGGGAAAGTGAGATTGACGATCCATATCAAATGTTAAATTTGTTAAAAATTTTTAGGGATTTTAATAAATATTATGCGTTTTGGGTACATTCGTCTCCATGATTAAAAACCTCTTAGTAGCCTGTATACTGATCATGTTGGGTACTAATGCCATTGCTCAAAATACATTCTCAATCAGTGGTGTAGTTAGGGATAAAAAAGATGGATTGCCTGGCGCGAGTATCTACCTAAGCGGATATAAGATTGCAACAGTTGCCGATAATGATGGAAAATTTAAACTTTCAAATCTAAAGCCCGGCAGTTACGACCTGCTTGTGCAGCTTGTTGGCTACCTCCCCTATTCTAAAAGTGTTATCATTTCTGATAAATCAGTTCAGGTAGAGCTGGTTTTGAAAGAGAATGTTGCACAGCTTGATGAAGTGGTAATCAGGGCTGACCCAAACAGACAGAAATATATCAACCAGTTTAAAGAGTTTTTTATTGGTAAAACACCAAATGCAGCTCAATGCAAGATATTAAATCCGCAGGTTCTGAATGTAGATTTCGATATTACCAAAAGTACGTTAACGGTATCTACTACCGAATTTTTGATTGTCGAAAATAAAGCATTAGGCTATCGCCTAAAATATATGCTTGATCATTTTGAGTATAATTCCCGTACACACATCATTTTTTATTCTGGCCATCCGTTTTTTGAAGAATTAAAAGCTTCGGCAGCCAAAAAGAGAAAGTATATTGCGGCAAGAGAAGTGGCTTATTATGGCTCCTCACAACATTTTTTCCGCTCACTTTACGCCAATAAAACAAAGGAAGAAGGTTTCATCATTAATAAAATGATCAAAATTCCCAATCCTAATCGATATCCGCAATACGTGATCAATGCCAACTTAGAAAAAATTAAAGCCGTACCTGAGAAAACAGGCATCCGGCAAATGAAAGGGAAAATAGATACCGCCTTACTTGCCTTTTGGACGAAACAACAGGAAATGCCTAAAACCATTGATAAATTTTCGAGGGCGGAAGTACTTACGGATACTTTAGTACATCACTACAACCAGAATTTGAAATACCTCAGCTATACTGATGCCCTTTTGATTCAGTATACCAAAGAGAAAGAATCTCTTGCATACGCTAAAACAGGCTTCTGGATCTTCAGACCACTGGATGTACCGGAAAATGAAATTTCAGTAGCGAACTTAACCGGCGAAGGTGTGCGTTTTTACGAGAATGGTGGCATTTACGATTCCCGTTCGTTGCTTTATGAAGGTTACTGGGCATATGAGAAAGTGGCCGATATGGTACCAATGGATTATATTCCACTCCCGAAGAAGGAATGATGGACAATAAGATGTGAGCGGTAAGATGGATGATAAAATCTAAAATTAATTGTTGAAAAGTAACCACAGCTGATAATGAAAATTACTAAAAATATTAGTAATTTTAAATTATGATTGGGGAAAGAGAAAATCAATATTTTAAGGGTAGAGGTGCACAGGTTAATCCACATAACAAATTTTTGAAAGATGTTTATGTAAAAGAGCACGATGAAGGAATAGACGACTGGGAGGAAAGTGATCGCAAAACTTCTTTCATTTTCGAAAATTCGAAAACCATTGTAAATAAAGTCGACAGTCCGGATGTTGGCATGGCCTATTCCTTAAATCCTTATCAAGGTTGTGAGCACGGATGTACGTATTGTTACGCCCGCAATTCGCACCAATATTGGGGTTATAGCGCCGGAATAGAATTTGAGCGGAAAATAATCGTTAAAAAAGATGCACCAACGCTCTTTAAAAAATTTCTGGAGAAAAAAGGCTGGGATGCCACTACCATTTCGCTTTCTGGCAATACCGATTGCTACCAACCTGCCGAAAGAAAATTTAAGCTAACCCGGCAGTTGCTCGAAATTGCATTGGCCTACAAACAACCGATTGGGATGATTACCAAAAATTCACTCATCCTGCGCGACAGGGACATTCTGAAAGAGATGGCCAAATTAAACCTGTGCATGGTTTATGTTTCCATTAACAGTTTGAATGAAGATTTAAGGCAGGTAATGGAGCCACGTACCACAACGGCCAAACAACGGTTAAAGGTGGTAGAAGAACTCAGTAAGGATGGAATTCCTGTAGGTGTAATGGTTGCCCCTCTTGTTCCAGGTTTGAGTGACCATGAAATTCCAAAAATTTTAAAAGCAGTAGCCAATGCTGGCGCCATTAAAGCAGGGTATACGGTAGTAAGGCTCAATGGTGCCATCGGTCAGATCTTTGAAGATTGGCTGCTGAAAAATTTTCCGGACCGCTTTGATAAAGTCTGGCATTCCATTCAGAGTTGCCACGGCGGTAATGTAAATGACAGCCGGTTTGGCGACCGCATGCGCGGCGATGGCAATATTTCGCAGATAATCAGAGATAATTTCAGATTGCATTGCCGTTTAAATGGCTTAAATGTAAAAGACATTATTTTAGATCATACGCTGTTTAAGGTTCCGAGTAACCAGGCGAGCCTATTTTAAACATTCGGGGAGAGAAATCCCCAACGCTCGGGGCCGTGGTTTATGATCACGGCCATCTCAATCTGTTTGTTCCGATTGCAATAAAGATTTTTAAGCTGTGGATTTGTAATTCATCACAGAAAAAGTAAATCATCAACTTCTTTGTAAATACTGATTTGTAAACTACTGGCATAAAACTTAGTTTTAAGCCATGAAGATTGCATTGATTACCTACCTGGACAAAGGCGCCTATGATACAACCACCGTTGAACGTGAAGACGACAAACTCCTTTACTTTTTAAAAGAAAAAGAATTGACCATTGATCTGGTCATCTGGAATAATCCACATATCAACTGGGAGGATTACCAGGTGGCGATTTTAAAATCACCATGGGATTATTTTGACCTGATTGAAGATTTTTATACCTGGCTGGATCTTTTAGTAACTAAAAAAGTAAAACTGCTCAACCCAATCAATGTGGTGAGGTGGAATTCGGATAAACGCTACCTGAAAGAGATCGAAGCCGCCGGCTTAAAAATTATACCCAGTATTTTCATCAATAAGCAAAACCGCGTATCGCTTAAACACTTCTTCGACGAGTTTAATACGGATAAATTAATTGTGAAACCCTGCATCAGCGGTGGTGCAAAAAATACTTTCAAGGTAACAATAGATCATGTTGAAGCAGTGAATCATCAGTTAAACTATCTTCTGCAGGAGGAGGATTTTATTATTCAACCATTTTTGCCGGAAATTTTGGAAAGCGGAGAATGGTCGTTCATTTTCTTCAATGGCACCTACAGCCACTCGCTCATTAAAAGAGCTAAACCGGGCGATTTCAGGGTGCAGCCAGCACATGGTGGATCTGTACATCCGCAAAATCCCGATCATGACCTGATTGCCATGGCACAGCAATATGTTGATTTGTTTGCTAAAAACTGCCTCTATGCCCGTGTTGACGGTACTTTCGTAAATGGCGATTTTTTACTGATGGAGTTGGAACTCATAGAACCTTTTCTATTTTTAAATACAGCTCCTGAAAATTATGATCGTTATTATGAAGCATTGAAAAAACTAATGTAATTGCCTTTGGCTAAACGTTACCCGCAATCAGTTAATTCCAGGCAGATATAATAAAAAAAAACTCCCGATTTTCACCGGGAGTTTTTTTTATTTACTTGAAGAATCTTCTTCTTGTTTTGGTTCTTCTTTTTTGCTTTCGCCTTTTTTATGATTAATTGATACGATTTCGGTTGTTTTATCATAATCAATTTCTAAAACATCACCCTCGGTCAATTCGCCTTTCAGAATCTCTTCAGCAATCGGATCTTCTAAATATTTCTGAATTGCTCGTTTTAATGGACGTGCACCAAAATTACTATCAAAACCTTTATCTGCAATATATTCTTTGGCATTATCAGTCAATACAATCTCATAACCAAGTGTATGAACGCGACCGAATAAAGCTTTTAATTCGATATCAATAATCTTAAAGATTTCTTCTTTACCTAAGCTGTTGAATACCACAACATCATCAACACGGTTTAAAAACTCAGGCGCAAAGGCACGTTTCAATGCGCTTTCTATTACACCGCGACTGTGAGAATCGGCCTGGCTTGTTTTTGCTGTTGTAGAGAAACCAACGCCTTGACCGAAATCTTTAAGTTGACGGGCACCGATATTAGAAGTCATGATGATGATGGTATTTCTAAAATCAACTTTACGACCTAAACTATCTGTTAACTGACCTTCATCTAAAACCTGTAATAATATATTAAATACATCAGGGTGTGCTTTTTCAATCTCGTCCAATAAAATTACGGCATAAGGCTTTCTCCTAACTTTTTCAGTTAATTGGCCACCCTCTTCATAACCTACGTATCCCGGAGGCGCTCCTACTAAACGCGAAACTGCAAATTTCTCCATGTACTCACTCATGTCGATTTGAATCAGAGAATCATCACTATCGAACATGAAACGCGCCAACTCTTTTGCCAATTCTGTTTTACCTACACCAGTTGGCCCCAGGAAAATAAAGGAACCGATTGGTTTTTTAGGATCTTTTAAGCCAGCTCTTGTACGTTGGATGGCTTTAGTCAATTTCTTGATCGCATCATTCTGACCGATAATTTTCTCAGCCACTTTATCGTACATGTTCAACAGTTTTGCACTGTCTGTTTGTCCAACACGTTGTACCGGAATACCAGTCATCATTGAAACCACCTCAGCTACGTTATCTTCTGATACTTCGTAACGTTTGGTTTTGGTTTCGGCTTCCCACTCTGCTTTAGCTTTATCTAATTCTTCAATTAAATTTTTCTCTGTATCGCGCAGTTTTGCAGCTTCTTCATACTTCTGGCTACGTACCACCTTGTTTTTCTCCAATTTGATATCCTCAATTTTGGCTTCGATATCAATAATGTTCTGCGGAACATGGATGTTGGTTAAATGAACACGTGAACCGGCTTCATCTAAGGCATCAATCGCTTTATCAGGTAAGAAACGATCAGAGATATAACGCGAGGTTAATGTAACACAGGCCAGAATAGCTTCCTCTGTATAGGTAACCCCATGGTGTTCTTCATATTTATCTTTAATACGTGTTAAAATCTCTACAGTTTCATCAGGTGTAGCAGGCTCAACCATCACTTTTTGAAAACGACGGTCCAAAGCACCATCTTTCTCAATGTACTGACGGTATTCATCTAATGTTGTGGCACCGATACATTGAATTTCGCCCCTTGCCAAAGCAGGTTTGAACATATTGGATGCATCTAATGAGCCAGATGCGCCACCAGCACCAACAATGGTATGAATCTCATCAATAAATAAGATTACATCAGTAGATTTTTCAAGCTCGTTCATCACGGCTTTCATACGCTCTTCGAACTGTCCACGATATTTTGTGCCGGCAACCAGCGATGCCAAATCCAAAGTAACTACACGTTTGCCAAAAAGCACACGTGAAACTTTACGTTGTACAATGCGTAAGGCGAGACCTTCTGCAATTGCCGATTTACCAACTCCTGGTTCTCCGATTAAAATCGGATTGTTCTTTTTTCTGCGGGATAAAATCTGCGATACGCGTTCGATTTCTTTCTCACGACCTACAATCGGGTCTAATCTTCCTTCTTCTGCGGCCTTGGTTAAATCACGGCCGAAATTATCCAGAACAGGAGTTTTAGATTTGATATCCGAAACTTTTTTAGGTGTGCTAAAGCTTTCCTCTTCGCGATAATCGTCATCGCCTCCTGTAGATGCACTGTTGGAGATATCATCTCTGAAACCATTTTTATTCACTTCTACCTCCTGTTTAAAAACATCATAAGTAATGCCGTATTGCAATAGGATTTGTGAGGCGATGTTATCATCATCTCTCAAAACCGACAAGAGCAAATGTTCGGTGCCAATTAAATCGCTTTTAAATATTTTAGCTTCTAAGTAAGTAATTTTTAAAACTTTTTCTGCCTGTTTAGTTAATGGAATATTACCAAGGTTTACTGTCACACTCGAAGTACCGCGAACAGCGTCTTCAATTGAGCGGCGCAATTTACCGGTATCAACTCCTAACGATCGTAAAATTTTTATAGCCATACCATCGCCTTCGCGTATGAGGCCTAATAACAAATGCTCGGTTCCGATGTAATCGTGCCCCAAGCGGAGCGCTTCCTCCCTACTAAAAGAGATTACATCTTTAACCTGTGGTGAAAATTTTGCTTCCATAATACCTTTCTTAACAGCTACGTCCCTAAACTATAAAATAACTTTATAAAAACGAACGTACTGTTTTCTTTATTTTATCAACAATTGCGCCATACGGGTGGATAAAGAGGCTTTAAAATGTCGAAAACCAAAAAAATTAATTTAAGATTATTTTAATGATAAATCTTGTTTTTCTTATATCTATCTACGTAATAAGTATTCTAAAGGTTTTAAAGAGACATTTCCCCAAAACATCCAGCCTCAAACAGTATATTGTCGGTTTATTGTAAGGATTTTCGAGCCACCAGAAACTGACAATATGTATCTTTTTACTTAAGCAATTTACAAGTTTTGACAGAAAAACAAAAAGAACATGACATCATTTAATTATTTTGTCAATAATGATCAACAATAATCGAACCTTCATAAAATAATCTTTATACGAAATTAACTATAGTTACGTCCTTTTTGTTTTTTAACTCATGAGTTTGTTACTGTATATTGATTTTTAATGAAGAAATTCACGCAACATGACCATGAGGTAGATAGTAGCAGTCCGGAACATAGCAAAAGAAATTTCAGTAAGAACGATCCCCTGATAAAGATTTTCCGGAAAAGAGAGTCCTTCTTCATGGCCGGGACAGCCCGCTTCCTTGTACGACGTTAAGACCAGATGAATAAATTAAAATGGCCACAGCTATTGCTATGGCCATTTCAATCTTGGACACTTATTCGGTTAGAAAATTATCCATTACCAGTTAATACCCAGATTGATTTCAAAGTTCCCTGCGGTGTAACCACTTAAATTACCGGTTTGTGTGGTATATGCGGTATTAATCATATATTTTTTCTTGTAATGTAAGCCCACACCGAAACTTGCGGCCTTACTGGTATGATACATGGCTGTAAACAATAACTGTTGATTAGCAACACCGAGTTGAGCGCCAATATCCACGATATCATCAATGCCTGTAAAGGAACGATAAGCCACCTTAGGTTGAAGCAAGCTTTCTCCCAAATCAATTTTATAACCTGCCGAAGCATATACAGCTGGTGTATTGATTAGTTTTAACTTATCCCTGTTGAAATAATTTTTAAGGTTCACCATCGCAAAATCTACATTAAATCGCTGTGAAGTTAACCCAACTCCAAAATCGCCATCAAAATAGGTTCTGTGATCGGTATTATAAGTGCCAACCTGTGGATCATTTGGATTACCGATCAAATCCTGCATATCAACCCGCTGGTTCATAAAGCCTGCGGATAAACCAAAATGTAATTTAGCAGATCCATTGAGCGGAAGATGATAGGCATAACTTGCCAGAATCCTCGTTTGTCTTTGCAAGCCGGCTTTATCCAGATTCATGTTTAGTCCCACCCCTACTCTTTCCCATCCATAAGTGGCGCTCAGGTTTTGTACCATAGGGGCTCCGGGAATATTATTCCATTGTGAACGGAAAGTAAGGTCTGCGGTTGCTCCTCCTGCTAATCCGGCCATCGCCGGGTTAGCAAGATATGTGTTGTTAAAATACTGGTTTAATAATGGATTAGTCTGCGCATTTACCTTCGAAATACCAATAAGAGCAGCCAGTATCAATATTGTTTTTTTCATCCTTTTCATTTTCTTAGCGATTTCTGATAATCGTGATAAATCCTTTTTGAACCAATTTATTTGGGCCATAAGTAATGATGTAATAATAAGTTCCCTCTGCAAGGTCATTTCCTCCTATCGTTCCGTTCCAGCTATTATCATAAGATTTTTTACTGTACATTTCTCTTCCATTTCGGTCGAAAATACGAACTTCATTGTTTGGATACATATCGATATTCTGTACAAACCATGTGTCATTTATCCCGTCACCATTTGGTGTTAGGATATTATTTGCAACCAACTTATAATCTTCATTTATCTTAATAGTGATGGATGCTGAGCTGATACAACCGCTGGCATTGGTAACCCGAACCGTATAGGTTGTGGTTTGCAACGGACGAACGTTTAGAGAAGCCGTATTTTGCCCACTAACGATACCGCTTGCTGCAGACCAGCTGTAAGCTGTTCCTCCACTGGCCGTTAATACCGATGTTTCGCCTTTACTAATTTCAGTCCCTTTACTGCTTACTATACTTACCGATGGGATGGCGTTAATTGTTAATGTACCATTTACGTACACAAAACTATAATTGTTAGATACACCACCAGATGCTGAAAGTACATAGTTTCCTGCTACATTTCTATTTGCTGTGGTGCTCACTGTTGGTTTTGTACTTAACGAATTCTCATTATCGCCAGTTTTAAAACCGCTATAAGTTACACCAAAGGTTGGGAAGCCGTCAGACTGACACATCACTGCATTATTAGCCGTAACAGTTAGTACTGATTTACTGATAGTCAGGTTATTGCTTACGTAAGAGATAACATAGTTCCCATTTAAAACTAACGTTCCCTTGTTGATCGCATAAGTACCCACGTTCTCGCCTTGTGTTCTGGTCAGGCTTCCGCTGAAACTGTCGCCGGTTACCAGTGCCGGAGCAAAGGTATAGGTCAGCGCAGGATCGCTATCACCGTAGGTTTTGCTCTTCGCTGCAGCCGTTACCGTGATGGTTTTCGCACCGATCGTCAGATCAGCACCAACATAGGTTAAGCTGTAATTGCTGCTTAAAGAAAGTGTACCCTGGTTGATCGCATAAGTACCCACGTTCTCGCCTGGTGTTCTGGTTAAGCTTCCGCTAAAACTGTCGCCCGTTACCAGTGCCGGAGCAAAGGTATAGGTCAGCGCAGGATCGGCATCACCATAGGTTTTGCTCTTCGCTGCAGCCGTTACCGTAATGGTTTTCGCACCGATCGTCAGATCAGCACCAACGTAAGTTAAGCTGTAATTGCTGCTTAAAGAAAGTGTACCCTGGTTGATTGCATAAGTACCCACGTTTTCACCCGGTGTTCTGGTTAAGCTTCCGCTGAAACTATCACCGGTTATCAGTGCCGGAGCAAAGGTATAGGTCAGCGCAGGATCGCTATCACCATAGGTTTTGCTCTTCGCTGCAACCGTTACCGTAATGGTTTTCGCACCGATCGTCAGATCAGCACCAACATAGGTTATGCTGTAATTGCTGCTTAGTGCAAGTGTACCCTGGTTGATCGCATAAGTACCCACGTTTTCACCCGGTGTTCTGGTCAGGCTTCCGCTGAAACTGTCGCCGGTTATCAGTGCCGGAGCAAAGGTATAAGTCAGCGCAGGATCGGCATCACCATAGGTTTTGCTCTTCGCTGCAGCCGTTACCGTAATGGTTTTCGCACCGATCGTCAGATCAGCACCAACATAAGTTAAGCTGTAATTGCTGCTTAGTGCAAGTGTTCCCTGGTTGATCGCATAAGTACCCACGTTCTCGCCTGGTGTTCTGGTTAAGCTTCCGCTG
>NZ_JBIWEB010000004.1:21997-24749 GCF_044762335.1 Pedobacter suwonensis
ATAAGTTAAGCTGTAATTGCTGCTTAGTGCAAGTGTTCCCTGGTTGATCGCATAAGTACCCACGTTCTCGCCTGGTGTTCTGGTTAAGCTTCCGCTGAAACTGTCGCCCGTTACCAGTGCCGGAGCAAAGGTATAGCTCAGCGCAGGATCGCTATCACCATAGGTTTTGCTCTTCGCTGCAGCCGTTACCGTGATGGTTTTCGCACCGATCGTCAGATCAGCACCAGCATAAGTTAAGCTGTAATTGCTGCTTAAAGAAAGTGTACCCTGGTTGATCGCATAAGTACCCACGTTCTCGCCTGGTGTCCTGGTTAAGCTTCCGCTGAAACTGTCGCCCGTTACCAGTGCCGGAGCAAAGGTATAGCTCAGCGCAGGATCGGCATCACCATAGGTTTTGCTCTTCGCTGCAGCCGTTACCATAATGTTTTTCGCTCCGATCGTCAGATCAGCACCAACATAGGTTAAGCTGTAATTGCTGCTTAGTGCAAGTGTACCCTGGTTGATTGCATAAGTACCCACGTTCTCGCCTGGTGTTCTGGTTAAGCTTCCGCTGAAACTGTCGCCCGTTATCAGTGCCGGAGCAAAGGTATAGCTCAACGCAGGATCGGCATCGCCAAAGGTTTTGCTCTTCGCTGCAGCCGTTACCGTAATGGTTTTCGCACCGATCGTCAGATCAGCACCAATGTAAGTTAAGCTGTAATTGCTGCTTAAGGAAAGTGTACCCTGGTTGATTGCATAAGTGCCCACGTTCTCGCCTGGTGTTCTGGTCAGGCTTCCGCTGAAACTGTCGCCGGTTACCAGTGCCGGAGCAAAGGTATAGGTCAGCGCAGGATCGGCATCACCGTAGGTTTTACTCTTCGCTGCAGCCGTTACCGTAATGGTTTTCGCTCCGATCGTCAGATCAGCACCAACATAAGTTAAGCTGTAATTGCTATTTAGTGCAAGTGTTCCCTGGTTGATTGCATAAGTACCCACGTTCTCGCCTGGTGTTCTGGTTAAGCTTCCGCTAAAACTGTCACCGGTTATCAGTGCCGGAGCAAAGGTATAGGTCAGCGCAGGATCGGCATCACCATAGGTTTTGCTCTTCGCTGCAGCCATTACCGTAATGGTTTTCGCACCGATCGTCAGATCAGCACCAACATAGGTTAAGCTGTAATTGCTGCTTAAAGAAAGTGTACCCTGGTTGATCGCATAAGTACCCACGTTTTCACCCGGTGTTCTGGTTAAGCTTCCGCTGAAACTATCGCCGGTTACCAGTGCCGGAGCAAAGGTATAGGTCAGCGCAGGATCGGCATCACCATAGGTTTTGCTCTTCGCTGCAGCCGTTACCGTGATGGTTTTCGCACCGATCGTCAGATCAGCACCAACATAGGTTAAGCTGTAATTGTTGCTTAGTGCAAGTGTACCCTGGTTGATTGCATAAGTACCCACGTTTTCACCCGGTGTTCTGGTCAGGCTTCCGCTGAAACTATCACCGGTTACCAGTGCCGGAGCAAAGGTATAGGTCAGTGCAGAATCGGCATCACCATAGGTTTTGCTCTTCGCTGCAGCCGTTACCGTAATGGTTTTCGCTCCGATCGTCAGATCAGCACCAACATAGGTTAAGCTGTAATTGCTGTTTAGTGCAAGTGTACCCTGGTTGATTGCATAAGTACCCACGTTTTCACCCGGTGTTCTGGTTAAGCTTCCGCTGAAACTGTCGCCGGTTACCAGTGCCGGAGCAAAGGTATAGGTCAGTGCAGGATCGGCATCACCATAGGTTTTGCTCTTCGCTGCAGCCGTTACAGTTATTGGCTTGGCTGTAATTGTAAAGTCAGCTCCAACAAAAGTTATTAAATATTTAGAACCTGCAGAAAGTGTGCCTTGACTTATCGTATAAGTACCTACATCTTCTCCGGCAGTCCGGGTTAAATTTCCTGTAAAACTATCTCCTGATAATAAACTTGGCGTTACAGTATAAGTTAAAGTCGGCTCGTTTTGCCCATATACTTTTGTTTGAGATGCAGTTGCTGTTACTACAACTGGAATTTGATTTAATTTTAACACATAATTATATGTGGCAGTACAGTTATTATTATCAGTCACGGTAACCGTAAAGTTACTGTCAGAAATTTGAGTTGAAGTACCTGTTATCTGCCCAGCTGTTGATAGCGAAAAACCAGAGGGCAAACTGCCCGCTGTAACTGCATACGTTTTAGATCCCGTTCCTCCAGAAGTTAATATAGTTTGACTATATCCCATATTATAATCATAGCCAGGCAAAACTATTGTTGTGAAACTAATGGCTGTTGGCTGGGTAATGGTAAAGGTTTTGATGATCTGGCAATTGTTGGCATCCGTGATGGTACAGGTATAAGTTCCGGCAGACAATCCCGTTGCCGTAGCAGCAGTTCCCCCTGAAGGAGACCAAGAATAAGTATAGCTACCGGCACCTCCGGAAGCAGTTACTGAAGCCGAACCATTGCTTGCGCCGTTGCAGGCCACGTTGGTCTGCGAAGTAGTTGCCGTAATGGCCGTTGGCTGGGTAATGGTAAAGGTTTTGATGATCTGACAATTGTTGGCATCCGTGATGGTACAGGTATAAGTTCCGGCAGACAATCCCGTTGCCGTAGCAGCAGTTCCCCCTGAAGGTGACCACGAATAAGTATAGCCACCTGCACCTCCGGAAGCAGTTACCGAAGCCGAACCATTGCTTGCGCCGTTGCAGGCCACGTTGGTCTGCGAAGTAGTTGCCGTAATGGCCGTTGGCTGA
>NZ_JBIWEB010000004.1:24848-276810 GCF_044762335.1 Pedobacter suwonensis
ACCTCCGGAAGCAGTTACAGAAGCCGAACCATTGCTTGCGCCGTTGCAGGCCACGTTGGTCTGCGAGGTAGTTGCCGTAATGGCCGTTGGCTGGGTAATGGTAAAGGTTTTAATGATCTGGCAATTGTTGGCATCCGTGATGGTACAGGTATAAGTTCCGGCAGACAATCCCGTTGCCGTAGCAGCAGTTCCCCCTGAAGGAGACCATGAATAAGTATAGCCACCTGCACCTCCGGAAGCAGTTACCGAAGCCGAACCATTGCTTGCGCCGTTGCAGGCCACGTTGGTCTGCGAAGTAGTTGCCGTAATGGCCGTTGGCTGGGCAATGGTAAAGGTTTTAATGATCTGGCAATTGTTGGCATCCGTGATGGTACAGGTATAAGTTCCGGCAGACAATCCCGTTGCCGTAGCAGCAGTTCCACCTGAAGGTGACCAGGAATAAGTATATCCGCCCGCACCTCCGGAAGCAGTTACTGAAGCCGAACCATTGGTTGCGCCATTGCAGGCCACGTTGGTCTGCGAAGTAGTTGCCGTAATGGCCGTTGGCTGGGTAATGGTAAAGGTTTTGATGATCTGGCAATTGTTGGCATCAGTAATGGTACAGGTATAAGTTCCGGCAGACAATCCAGTTGCCGTAGCAGCAGTTCCCCCTGAAGGAGACCATGAATAAGTATATCCACCTGCCCCTCCGGAAACAGTTACCGAAGCCGAACCATTGGTTGCGCCATTGCAGGCCACGTTGGTCTGCGAGGTAGTTGCAGTAATGGCCGTTGGCTGGGTTATGGTAACATTTTGAGTTTTTGTTAAACCATTAGCATCCGTGATGGTACAGGTATAAGTTCCGGCAGACAATCCCGTTGCCGTAGCAGCCGTACCTCCGGAAGGTGACCAGGAATAAGTGTAGCCTGGAGTACCTCCCGAAACGGAAATAGTAGCTGATCCATTAGAACCACCATTACAAGCCACATTAGTTTGAGAGATAACAGACGATGTTAAGGCGGGCTGAGTGCTAACCGTTACATTTTTGGTCGCCGTATTGCTATTTGAGATACCATCGTTTACCCTAAAACTTATCGTTCGGGTTGCGGTATTTGGCGTAGATGCGGAATTGGCGTAAGTAATCGCTCTTAAAGCTGACTGCCATTGCGCAACCGTTGCGGTAGCCCCACCGGAGGTTAAGGTTAAGGTGCCGTTGTTGCTGTCAAAACTGCCAATAATATTTCCGTAAGTAGCACTGCTGGTATTGGTAAAAGCTAAAACATCCTGCCCGGTTTGGAAATTCCCGGTAATGGTTACAGTGGCACTGGTAAGTGTTGTATTATCAGCATCTGTAACCGTTAGCCCGGCATCTATGGCAACTACCGGACCAGAAAATGCTGTTGAACCGCCGGTTGTAGTAAGGACAGGAACAACATTCGAAGGCAGTGCTGTAAGTGTATAAGTTGCTGAGGCTGCATTACCATTACCTGCTGCATCCTGTGCCACGTTAGCTGCAATATTGATCGTAACAGCGCCACTTGCAGTTGGCGTTGCGTTGAAAGTATAAGTGGTTCCACTTCCCGAAAATCCACTGATCGTGGCATTGCCTACACTTAAATCGCCAGCTACAAAGCCCGTTACGGATTCTGAGAAGGTAATGGTGAATGGAATTGGTGAAGTGCTGGTCGAGCCACCCGATGCACCAGCCGTACTGCTGATCACCACTGTCGGTGCCACATTATCAACTGTGAAAATATTGGTATTGCTGTTTGCACTTACCGCATTACCAACAACCTGTGCATTTGCATAAACCGTATGGGAACCTTGTGCCAATGCGGTAGGCTGCGTAAGTGACCAGTTTCCGCCAGTTGCCGTAGTGGTGCCCACAGATGTTCCGTCTACGTAAACCGTAACGGTTGATCCCGCTGTTGCGGTACCAGAATATCCTGGAGTGGCGGTACTCACTAAGCTACCATTGGCAGGACTAACCACTACCGGAGCGGCGGTTACGGCCTGTGTATAGGTAATGGAAAACTGACTGGCGGCTGTATTGCCGTTGCCCGCGGCATCCTGTGCCACGTTAGCTAACACACTGATCGTAACTGCGCCGTTTGCTGTTGGCGTTGCATTAAAAGTATAGGTGGTTCCACTTCCCGAAAATCCACTGATCGTAGCATTCCCTACAGTTAAATCTCCCGCTATAAAACCCGTTATCGATTCTGAGAAGGTAACGGTGAAAGGAATTGGTGAAGTGCCTGTCGAGCCACCCGATGCACCAGCCGTACTGCTGATCACCACTGTAGGTGCAACTCCATCTACAAGTACATTGGCTGTTGAGGCAACATTGTTTAAGGTTAAGGTAGCATTATTATCTGACGCATCCTTAATTGTGCCTCCGTTTAAACCTAAAGTACCAATCGAAATACCGTCAGCATCCAGATCGCCGCTTGCAACCGTATAACTAAATGTTAATGAAGAAGTACCTGAACCACTGACATAATTAGCTGATTTGCTCGCAGCACCTAACGTAATGTCTAATTGAGGAGTACCTGTTACCGTCACATTGCCCGAAAAATTTACGGTAAAAGACATGGCTTGTCCTATTCCATAGGTAGTGTTAGCAGGAACCGATACGCTGGTTACGGTTGGCGCCTGCACTCCACTCGTTATGCTAAATTCAGTTAAGTTAGTACTACCAAAACCTAAAGCGAAGTTAAAGGGGTTACCAGCTGATCTGCTCGTCCAGTTACCCCTATCAGTAATATTGGCCAACCAATTGGCTTGTGTTCCGCTTGATATGTTTGGCACATAGCTTACGTTTGGATAACGAGTATCGCCGCTATTCGTTACAAAACCCAAAGTATAGATAGAATTTGCAAGCTGAGAAGGCAACTCGCTGTAGAGAATACTCGTTTTTTGCGTATATAAACTACCTGTAACTCCGTTCGGGTCAACAAACCATCCTCCGGAACTATTATTTGTTCCTGTGGTTCTAATATTATTAAAAGCGAAAATGAAAGATGGGTTACTGTCTGTTCCCTGATAAATCAATAACTGATCGCCACTGGCATTATTCCAGGGTAGTGATGTAACCACAGAATTGATCCAGCCTGAAATCGACAGATCCGCACCCGGAATTGCCGAACCATCTCCTTTAGTTGCAGAAATCGTTTTACTTGTTGAAGAGGCCATATTCAGTTTGAATATGATTATCGTACCCGGTGTTATAACTGACGATGGTGTCCATTGGATAGTTCCATCTAGAGTTGTGTTTGTTGTAAAATTTCCGGGAGAACCATTAATCCAGCCTCTATCCGTGATATAGATCGTCTCGTTAGCAGCAATTGTATTTAAAGCCACAACCGCAAAACTACGCACAGTAGTAGATGGATCGACATCACCATTCATCCCAATAACGGCAAGATCACCTTTAGATAAAGAAGCCCTAGCATGCAATACGCCAATTAAAAGCAGCGGGATAATTAATAAAAAACGATATATCTTTTTTAAAGTGTAAAATTTCCTCATATAACAACTTTTCTAAATCTTCAATACGGTATCTTGCAATAAGTAAAAGAGTATAACCGGGATTGAAGAACACCGGTTATACCCATAAAATAATTATACTGTGCTTTGACTTTTAATCTCTCGTCGGGAATATCCCCTCAAGGCAAATTACATAATTAAGAGCCAGCCCAGGCTGCCTGTTCTCGTGTGTTGCGGAAGGTGCTGCGACACCAGTTGATTGAACAACAAGGCCAGTTAGCTGAGGGCCACTTACACTATTTACCTTGAGTGTGCCCGCACCCATAGCTACAGGTTGCTTTGGGGGAACAAGATTATTATATAGCATCTCTGAAACACCCGAAGGTGCGCCTAAAAGATTACCCGAAGGGCTGGGTTCACCGCTTTGGTCTGCAGATGCCTTTATGGTTATGGTTGCAGATCCAGCCTGTACATAGTTTGCCAAATGCGTATGCATTGGAATTTGAGAAAGTTGAATTGAAGCATTTTCAACCCCTGCAGTATTGCCAATATTGTAAGCTGTAAGTCCTGCGCCCTGGCCTGCACCTACAATAGCACGTCCTTGTAAGTCTGGCAGCTTAAATGTGTTGGTTCCATCACCGCCATAATATGTCCCAAGTATTGCATAAAGTGCCGTATAACTTCGTATGGATAATGTTTGGCCGGCACAAAAAGCCCATGTATACGGTGCAAAATTTCCGGCAAACATTCTTATTTCGCCTATAGTTCCTTCCATTGTTGATAAAATTTAGTATGAATTAATCAATTATTAATCTCTAGATGGGAATAAACCCTGCACACAAATTACATAGTTTACAGCAAGTACGGGCTGAACATTAATATGTGGAAGACTTGCGCCCGCTATGCCTATAGTCACCGTAGGCCGGGGTGGCGCCAGATTAGCAACTTGTAAAGCTTGGCTATTGAGGCTCACCAGGTTTGGTGAAGTAGCTGGATTAGCGTAAATACTATCATTTCCGGATGAATCCTGTGCGAGAAAATTACCTTGAGGCTTAGATAATACACCATCAGCAGCAACGCCGTTTAATGAAATATCAACAGCTGCCTGAGTTGAAGTATTTGTTGGCGTAGTTGCATGCGTATGCAGAGGCATTTCTGCTTGAAGCAAGGTATGACCTTCCTCGCCAGTGGTCTGACCTAAAACGTAGGACCTAAGACCCGGCCCCTGGCCGGTTCCTACCACAATTCGGCTGCCAGTATTTGGCAAATTAAACGTACTAACCCCATCGCCGCCATAAGTGGTGCCAACTATCGAGTAAAGTGCGGTATATTGAGCAATAGATAGTGATTGCCCATGACAAAACATCCAGGTTTGTGGTGCAAAACTACCTGCGAAAGCGCGGATTTCGCCAATTGTTCCTTCCATATTTTTTTTATTTAAAGGTTTCGTGATTAATTTCTTGAGGGAAAAATGCCTCGTAAACAAATGATATAATTTAATGCGATACTTGGCATAATATTATTATGGGCAAGATTACCCCCAGCATTTTGAAGACTCACGGTTGGAGCGGGTATATTCAAATTGGTTACCTCAACTGATGCGGGGCTTAAAGGTGTCAGTGTGCTGCCATCGTTCGTATAACATGCAACCTGCCCGGTTCCATCTTCACTAACGTATGCATTTAAACCATTTGCCTGATCACCAATATCAGGGCTGGCAAAAAATGTCGCGGTGGCAGGAGAGTTTGTGCTCTGACTTACGGTTGCTGCGTGCGTGTGTGCAGGCATCTGACTTAAATTAAGTGTTACATTTTCTACCCCCACTTTCTGCCCCAGTGTGTACGTTGATAAACCAGCACCACTACCCGCACCGATTACGATTCTGCTGCGAAGATCAGGTAATCCGAATGTTGATGTCCCGTCACCACCGTAAGTCGTACCTAACAGCGCAAATAATGCCTGGTTCGTGCTTAAATTTAACAATTGACCCGAGCAAAAAGCCCAGGTTTTGGGCGAAAAGTTACCGGCAAAAATCCGGACTTCAGCTAGTGTTCCTTCCATTGTGTTTTAATTTAGGTTTATAAATTTTTCTCCTGATTGTATGCCCATGTGAAAAAGCTTAGATCCAGAGAAATAGCCTTCACGCATGTGTACGGTGTTGATCTTTAAAAAACGGTTTTCAATGCATGCTACAATCAATCCATAAAGTGCATCCGCGTAAACGATAGTGCCAGGCTCGGGTCTAAACTCGTCCTGTAACTGGATTTCAGCAGGTGAAACTTCCAGTATACGTAATTCGGTATTTTTAATGCAAGCTGTTGCACCGTCATATTTAGGGTTAGCCGCATTTACCAGCCATTCTATCTCATCTGCAGACTGCAGCTTCCAATTGATCGTCAAATCGTTATGATCGGGTTTCTTATCAAAAAGTGCCGCAACTGCATTACTTTTATCCAGAGCAGATGGTAAATCAGCTTTATTTAGCAGCTCAGGTATTGCTTCAGTAGCCATAAACCCTAAGCGCTGGCAAAGCAGCCCATAATTTTCACCTTTTATAATCTGCAGCTGCTTTTTACACAAAACGGGGCCAGCATCAATATCTGCCGTCATTTGATGTATGGTTAGCGTTGCAACGTCTTCGTTATTTTTAAGTTGCCAGAATATGGGGTCGGCACCGCGGTATTTTGGCAGTTCGCCAAAGTGAAAATTGATAAAATGCCACGGTACGGCCTGCAACAAATGGTCAGGTATCATCCAGGGGAAGCCAAATACCCAAACGGCCTCGCTACCGGTAGCTACCAGCGACTGCTGTAACTGATGCTGCCATGTTCCTTTATTTAACCGAAGCACATTTTCTTTGGCTATTCCAATAGCCAATAAAGGTCCGAGTAATAACTTTTCACTCCGCTCAAGAATAGCCACAGTGCCCAAAATCCCCTGGGCATGCAGCGCCTGGATGGTAGGGAATGCCAGCGAATCTGAATTGCAAACAACCGTTATTTTCATATTAAATACCGAGATAAGGGTTCATCCAGCACGAAGCCACCTGTTTGTTTATCCGCGTCACATCGGCATGTGCAGTATCAATCGTTTCTAGCTCAGCCACCAGCTGACGCGCTATTTCGCCTGTAACACCGTTGAACGTATTTTTAATCAAATAAACCCTGCTTTGCACCACATTTAATCGGGGTTCAACTTCAATCCTGCCCCGTTCTGTTTCAATCGCTGCTTCGGCAATGGCTTTTTGTAATGATTTTCCGCCCTGGCCTTTAACTGCCTGCGCAATCAACAAACCGGTTTCAAAACCGAACTGTGTAAAGGGGTTTGCCATCACCTTACTTACTTCATCAAGCTGCTCTTGTTTTAACTCCCGGTTCAATGAAAGTGTGGTATAAACCTCAACCGGCTCAGCTGCGCTAAATGGCTCAAGCAAAAAAGGCAAACCAAGCAGTGGAGTGGTTTTATGGAACCCCTGCTCTACATATTGTTTCAGAAACATCTCGGCCTCTTTCCCACAAAATGTAGCCAGAATAAAATCAGGCTGATATTGGTGGATATGCTCAAAAACAGCAGCAATATCGCCTGTTTCTTTAGGGTTTGGTGTCGGTGCAATAGCAAATGGCATAGATACACCGCTTGACACCGATTCCATGCCGGCACTTAACATGCTCTGAAATGAATAACCACAGTCGTACAAACCAGAGACATACATTCCTTTTTTACCAAAATTCTTCACTCCCCAATGACCGATAGACCACAATTGCTGCCAGGTATGGATAGAATTAAGAAACATGTAATCGTTAAACTGTCCGGGATCGGGCAAGTGCTCGTCAATATTATTGATGATGAACGGCCGTTTAACATTTGCAATTTTATCTGAAAGATCGACTCCTACTTTGTTGGAAACAATACCAGTAATGATATCTGCATCGTCAAACCCAACCAGTTTGGTGATCGCATTCTCAGCCAGTTCCCGCGATCCCTGCCCGATAAACTCGGGTACAATCTCCAATTCAACCTCTTGGCTTAATGCCTTTAATCCATCTTTAAGCCCTGAGCTAAAGTGTTTAGCCATAGGAATGATACTGGAGTTTGAAAGCAAAACGCCTATCGTTAATTTCTTAGTTTTCATTCAATTTAATTAGTTTGCCCACATCCGCAACAGGTTACTGTAATGCTGTTGCAATAAGAGATATTCTTCCTCAATTACTGCTTTGCTCCGAAGATTTTCAGTAATCTGAAAAATTTCAAATAACATTTTTCGGTGCGCAGTTTCTTTAACCAGTGATTGTATCCAGCTGACCGCAACGTTTCTTTCCCCACCGGTAACTTCCCTTACCCGGTGAACCTGGGTGCAGGGGTAGCAGATGGCATCGCCTTTATTTAACTTATATAACACATTTCCATTTGCAGTCTGGAGTTCCAGCTCGCCCCCTTCATAAGCCTCCGGATCATTCAGAAAAATGGTTAGCGCCACATCCGTACGGATCATATTACCCATAACCGGACTATCCACATGCCAGCCGTAGTGCATGCCAGGCTTATAATTGCTGATGATAAAGGGATGAATGCTTTGCGGCAGCACCGCGTTTCTGAAGACAGTATTCCGGTTAAGCGCTGCCAGAATGATTTGCTGGATCGCCGTATGTTCCTGCGTTTGGTGATCGAGCTGTAAGTTGCTTTTTACTTCTTTTGCCGCACTATGAGCCGTTAATCTTCCATCATCGAATTTCCCAGATTTGAAAAGAGAATGAATTCCCTGAACTTCCCTATCGGTTAGTAATTCAGGTATATGCAGATATGTACAATTTGAAATACAAATATTTTTTACATCTGGGTTTAGAATTTGAGAGCTCATTAGAATATATTAGGTTAGATTATTGTAAATCTATTAATAATTTTCGATTGTACATATAGTCAACAATAAAATAAGTTGATAAAAATCAACAAATATTATGATAAGGCTATCTACTTTAAAATACAAATGAATTAAATACTTTAGATCATTTCAAAATTCTTTATATGTTTATAGTATAATTTCTACCAAATAGCTATATACAACACTAATGGACACCTATATCCTTGGAACGGGCTTATCACATGATGGATCGACGGCTTTACTAAAAAACGGCAAAATACTGGTTGCTATCGAGAAAGAGCGGCTTAGCAGAATCAAACATGACGGAGGTAACGATTTTGATACGGTTCAATACTGCCTCGATTTTGCAGGGATTGACACCAATGATTTAACATTAATTGTGCAGGCTTCTAATTTTGAAAACAACATTTTACCTAACCAGTATGCCGGGCGCCGGTACTTTGATAAGCATGTTCAGACGCCCGTAATTACCCTGTCTCATCATCTGGCCCACGCCTGGAGTGCAGTCGGAATGTCTCCCTTTACATCATGTAACGTAATGGTTGTTGACGGTGCCGGTAGCCCTCAAAGTCATTGCCTTGATCTAGATAATACAACAATCCCATCCTATTCTTTTAGCAATGGATTGTATTGTGAAAAAGACAGTTTTTACTATTTCGACGGAACGAGTTTAACGCCTTTATACAAAGATTTTTCGGAAGTAAAGTTATTTGAGCAAAATTCCGCTATAAAATTACCAACCAACTATCATTCCATAGGAGGGCTTTATCATGCAGCAAGTCAATATTGCTTTGGTAATCTGAATGATGTTGGCAAACTAATGGGCTTGGCGCCCTATGGTATCCTGAATGGAAAACCACCACTATTTAAATTGGAAAATGGTATCATCGAAGTGCTTTACGAAAACATTAACCGCTATTTCACCAAACCTTCATCCGGATATGACGCCTTTAATAACGATTTTACACATTATGCAGACATGGCCCGCTGGGTACAGGATGAAACCGAAAAAGCCATTATTTATCTCTTTCAGGAACGTGCTAAACTGCAGCCGCACGCTAATTTTGCTTATGCGGGGGGCGTAGCATTAAATGCTGTGGCAAATTATAAATTACGCCGTTCGGGTATCGTAAAAAATCTATATACCCAACCCGCAGCGGGCGACAACGGACTGGCGATTGGCTGTGCCTATTATGGCTGGCATAAGATCTTGGGGCAGCCGAAAGGGAGCGTTCCTGATCACATTTTCTTCGGGCGTCAATATTCCGATGATGATATAACACAAGCCATAACTAATGCCGGCATTACCAACAATGCTGCATTTTCCATCAAAGAAACGCCAGATTTCATAACACTTACAGCTCTCGAACTTGCCCGAGGCAAAGTGGTGGGCTGGTTTCAGGGCGGAGCCGAATTCGGGCCAAGGGCACTGGGCCATCGGAGCATATTAGCTGATCCGCGAATCAGGGACATCAAAAACCACATTAACAGCAACATTAAATTCAGGGAAGATTTCAGGCCCTTTGCTCCATCGGTAAGAATTGATGATGTCCATAAATACTTTGTTCATGGATGGGAAAGCCCCTATATGATATTGATTGATGAGATAAAAGCGGAATGGAAAGATCAGTTGAGCGGTATCGTTCATCAAGATGGCACCTGCCGTGTACAAACGGTGACAAGTGCTTTCAATCCGGAATTTTATCAGCTTATTGGTGAGTTTGAAACAGCAACGGGAATAGGCGTTTTACTGAACACGTCACTCAATCGAAAAGGAATGCCCATAGTAGAAACACCGGCAGAGGCTTTATCACTTTTTTTATCTGGTGCAATAGATGTATTGGTATTAAATAATTTTATAATTTGTAAACAATCATGATCTGCTTCTCTAAATTAAACCTCAACTTCAATATCCATTCGATACAAAAAGAATTAAATGAGCTGTTGAACGGTAATAAATGGATGCCCCATTATAATACCAGGGACTATATAGGCAACTGGCATGTTTTGCCTCTGCGTAGCCCGGGCGGGAACTGCGAGAATCCCTTTGCCGACCTCTTTAGCGACCAGCAATTTGAAAATACAATTTTATTAAATAGGTTACCTCAAACCAGTAGGCTTTTGGAAGAGCTCAATTGCGAAAAACTTTCCGCAAGGTTGCTGAATCTGCGTGCCGGATCCATTATTAAACCACACCGGGACATGGAACTTGCCTTTGAGCAGGGAGAGGCACGCCTGCATATTCCAATATTTACCAATCCCGATGTTGAATTTTATGTGGACGAGGATCGCGTAGTGATGAACGAAGGAGACTGTTGGTACATCAATGCAAATATTAATCACCGAGTTGCCAACAATGGCACCACAGATCGCATACACCTCGTTATCGATTGTAAAGTGAACGAATGGTTAACTAAAGTGATTCTGGAAGGCAAGAAAAAAACAATCTTTTTACAGAAAGATCCCATTGCAGTACAACAAACTATTAGAAACATTAAAATGTCAAACTCAAATTATTCAGACGAATTAGCAGAACGCATGGAAAAAGAATTAATTGAAAATCAACTAATTGCTAAATTCCTTAGTTTTATTTCTGAGATCGGGTTACAATACCAACTGGAACCTATTGCTGACGAAACATTTTTACCGGGGCTTAAACTTAGAGACGGAACATTAATTGTCGACACCGAAAAGTTATTATATCCGGGCGATATTTTACACGAAGCGGGGCATCTGGCCTGTATGCCGGCTGAGATACGCATGGGGATGAATGATTCGCTACCAAACAATGATCTTAACAATGGTGGCGAAATGATGGCTATTGCCTGGTCGTACGCAGCATGCATACATTTGGATATCGATCCCCATATCGTTTTCCATGATAACGGATACAAAGGCGGAGGCCAGAATCTTATTGATAACTTTAAGAAAGGTAATTATTTCGGTGTGCCGTTGTTACAATGGAATGGGATGACTTATCCTTCAGGACAGGAAAACAACCTGTCCTTTCCACAAATGATCAGTTGGACCTGTAAACAAAATATGTACATCAACCATACTGCAGAAAAATAAAAAATGACATCAGATTTTATTTTACCACCATCAACAGAAACCAGCGCTTTAGGCCTGATGCATCTAAAACGGTTTTGGAAAAAGATCATGCTCAAAAGATCGGGTGAGTTTGATGAAGAACATTGGAAAAACGAATGGCAGCTGGATAAAACCCTGCTAAGCGTATTGGGGCTTGGCCTTGAACAAACACTGCAATATGTTTTCCAGTTTGCTCCTGCATTTGAAGAGTTTGAACAATGGATTGCGAATATCGCTGGTATTCCTACAGGCGAACAGGTTGATAAATTTAACAGCATGTTTAATGAAATGCCAGATATGGGTAAACCCATACCTTCAGTTCTAAGTGCTGAGGAGCTGGCATTTTGGGAAGAAAATGGCTACCTGATTCTTAAAAATGCTGTTCCCAGAGAAGATTGTAAAGCCACTGTTGATATGATGTGTAAATTTTTGAACATCAAACTCGACGATACTGATACCTGGTATTTTGACCATACGGCAAGACAGGGTATTATGGTGCAGCTTTTTCAACACCCATTATTGCAAAAAAACCGGCAAACAGCGCGTATCAGGATGGCTTATGAGCAACTATGGAAACGTACCGATCTTTGGGTAACGACTGACCGCGTTGGTTTTAATCCCCCTGAAACGGAAACATGGAAATTTCCGGGGCCTGACCTACATTGGGATTGCAGCCTTGAGCTGCCTATTCCATTTAATCTGCAAGGCTTACTTTACCTTGCCGATACGGCACCAAATCAGGGAGCCTTTACGTTGGTTCCAGGATTCCATAACCGCATTTCAGCATGGCTTCATTCCCTTCCTAATGGCACAAATCCCCGAACAGAGAACTTGCACATGCTGGGCAGTTTACCTATTGCTGCCCAGGCTGGAGATTTTATCATCTGGCATCAGGCTTTGCCGCATGGCAGCAGCCCCAATACCTCATCAATGCCGCGCTTTGTACAATATATCAACTATCAGCCCGCAGATTTTACTGCTCAGAAGAAATGGATGTAGGTCATGATCACCTGTTGTAAAACTTTATCAGCTGTAAAAATTTTTGATTAAACTTTCAGATAATTTTATGCTTCAGTTTGCTGATTAATAAAAAGGAAAAAGCTATATTTGAGATAACCTGTTTATAAACAATGTGATAACATCATTTAGCAGTTAAAAAACAGGCCGTTAATGCCCTCATCAATCTCAATTTAACCACGGTCATCAGTGGGTTATCATGAATGCATTGACATATAGATAGTGAAGTTAAAAACTAATTATATCTACATATGGCAATTTTCAATTCTGCATTTAAAATTACAATGGGTAACGAAGGCGGTTATGCCAATAACCCAGATGACAGCGGTGGTGAAACCTACGCCGGTATCGCAAGAAATTTCTGGCCTGACTGGGGTGGTTGGCCCGCGGTAGACCAGGCTGTTTCAACGCATCCTCAAAACATAAATGCCACACTTGCTGCCGATAGTGCAGTACAGGCGGAAGTACAATCATTTTACAAACAGAATTTCTGGGATGTGATCAGTCTGGACAACTTAAACAGCCAACAGCTAGCCAACCAGCTGTTTGATACGGCTGTAAATATGGGTACTGGTATCGCTTCGCGTTTTTTGCAGCAGGCCATAAATAATATTAGACCTGGCAAACTTGTAGTAGATGGCATAGTTGGGCCACAAACCATTGCGGCTGCCAACAGTATACCGCTGGAAGCGCTGTATAACCAGGTTATTGCGCTTCGGAAACAGCGATATTTAAACATTATTAAACAAAACCCTTCGCAGGCGCAGTTTCAGAACTCCTGGTTCAGTCGTTTAACGCCATTTAATCCATCATTACCATAAACTCATCCATTATGAAAAAGAGCAATTTAATAATGATGTTAGCATTAGTTTTTACAGGGATTGCAACAGGATGCAAAGGAAACGCACAAACTTATGATCTTCATAAAACATTGGCACTGGTTATAATCATAGGTATTATCACCGCTTTTTTTGCTTTGGCCATGTTCACCAACATGCTTCGTGATGATGTAAATGATCCGGATGCGTTTAATGCCAGTGCCGCGAAAATAAAACAGCAGAAACGGCTGCTGATGTTTAAAAGTAACAATCCCTTTAGCCTGTCTCGTGTTCAATTAGGGGTTTGGACAGTGGTAATCTCCTGCAGTTATATTTATTTGCAACTTTGTATGGCCAACTGTAACGACACAGGATTAAATGAAACCGCGTTGGTGTTAATGGGAATAAGCGCCGGTGTAACTGCAGGTGGCGCCATAATTGATAAACGGGAAATACAAGATGGCCGTTTTCGCCATCAGAATAGCCCTTCTGAAGGCTTTTTTGTAGATATTCTTTCTGATGATAATGGCATCAGCGTACATCGTTTTCAAAAAGTTGTGTGGACTTGCATTGCTGTTATTATTTTTCTCAATAAAGTATACAGCATTAAAACAGGATGTGCCTTACCTGAACTTAGCCAGACACTTTTATGGCTTACCGGCATAAGCAGCGCTGCCTATTTGGTTTTAAAAACCCAGGAAAACGCTCCCTCAATTGATTCTGCTGCAGCAAATAATTCATCACCAGGTATTTTGCCAGGACAACAGCAGGCTGCTCCTTCCATTTCACAGGTAAATCCGGCGGTAACTAATCCCATACCGCAGCCAACAAACACGCCTCCTGCAAACGATACATCATCGTATCAAAACCCGGGAGCGGCATCGGAGGACACAAATCCATCATCGTAAAATGATCGTAATAAACCCTATTCTCAGCAAGTTTAATTTTAAAAGCGCCGGCAGAAAGTATATCTGCCGGTATTTAAATCTTTAAATGGTATAGGTAAAGCCAGGATGATCAGACATGATGTATTCAAATTTCACGGCTGTACCCTCATATTGGTTTTCTAATTTACATACAGCTAATGGCATGGTTAAGCTACAGTTGTAGGTAGTTAGCACCTCTTCGCCAAATACGGTTATTTCCGTAAATAAATCAAGTCGGTTATGGGTTTCAGAGGCAGGTATCTGTACAACCACCGGCTGTGGAAGTTTAAACTGACGGCTGGCACAATACACCAATCCTGCCTTTATCCTTTTAGGTTGATAAACAGGGGTTGTAAAATAGCGATATTCTTCTTCCCACCGCGTTAATACGGCCTCAACAGAAATTTTTTCCGGAATAAATATAGCTTCTGGACGCATTTGTGGGATTAAATTGTTCATAATGGCCAATTGTGGCTCCTTACGCAACGCATTTAACATGGTCTCAGAAATCACCATATCAATATGGATGGCATCAGGAAATGTGTAAATAGTTGCATCAGCGCAAACATAATCGATTACGTAATCAGACAGGCCTAATTGCTCGTAAAGCACTTTTGCAGCATCCAACGAATCTGTATTGATGTCCAGTAAAATGAAGTTGATCTGCGCCGAGGTAAATCTTGAGGTTAAAGGTGTAAGCAACGTGGCATAAGGGCCGCAACCGGCATATAATATGTTTATGGTTTGCCCGGGCATTGCATCTAATAAATGGTTAACTGCCTGATGAATGCCCCTTATAAATTTAAGGGTACGTTCTAATTCTTTAAGGCAATGCGCAGCTTTAATGGTTGAAACAGCAGTGCCATAGGTTAATTTTATATCCTGATCTGTAATGTTTCCTGCCTTTACTCCGGTTACGCCGGCAAACAGCAAATGGAGTTGTTCAATTGCATTTTTAATATGCAGATAGTCATTATCGAAAAGTAAGCTATGCGTAGCTGCCGAAAGGCTTTCATTGCGCTTTTGAGTCATTAATTCCATGTTTATTTCTGATATCTAGTGCTGAAAAATTGATGCGAAACTAAAAGTATAAAGTTAGTTGGTATGATGATCTGATCATCAATCTATTTAGATCTGTAGTAATGAGGTTTTTAATTAATGATATAATCTTCAAATTTGGTATAGTGTTTATTGCCAAAAAAATCGACCATACAAAACCCTACCTGATAATTTCCTTTTGGCATGGTTGAAAGTTTGACGTCTAAAGCTAAAGGATCAGCAATAAGCAGTTTACCCAATGTGATACTCATTGATCCACCAATACTATCCTGACCCAGAAAAGTAATTTCATCATAAGCCTGCAGGTTCTTAATTTTATCTGTAATCCCTTCAGCAGAAATCTCCCGATATCCGGTTACTTTAGCCAGATTCTTTCTTTCAACATTAAAATACTTTATTACCAGCTCTGCTTGTTTTCCATTCAAAAGTACAGGCACATTATATGATATCCCCGATTGGTTGGAGAGTCCCATAAATGCACAGACATTGATATCGTTGATACTGATCCACCTGGCGTCCCATTTTTTATTCCCGCCATACAGCGTGATGTATCCGCGGTCATCTACATTAATATCGTAAGCATCCAATCCGTACGACACCAACGTACTATCTCCTGTTAACCTTCTGATATTTAAATAAATTTTATTGGTATTAACCAACATGGCTGCATTTAGCTTTCTTCCGGAATCTTTAACAAAAACGCTATCCACATCTCCTCCAATCAGTTCGGCTACATAATTTTCGATAAATTTTTCAAATTCTATATTGAATGGCGTTAGCAGATAATCTTTTAGTTGACTGGCGGTTTTTCTGTTATAGTAGGGAAAATATACCGAGAGACCTGAAATGGCGTCTTTATCTAAGTTTTTTGAATAAACATTGCATACAACTGCATCTTTCAACTTTTTCTCAAAATCGCCAAACAATGTGTCAGTGCTTTTCGCTGCTATTTTAAAAAAGCTAGAAATATCAATCATATCTTCAGCCGCGAACGAAAAAGAAGGTAATCCGAATGATTTGGACCTGGCCCTGTAATTGGATTTCTGTTTAAAAGCTTCTTTAGCCGGGTACGTTGAATTTAGATTTGCAGAAATTTTACTGATCAGGTTTCCTACACTTGCATTTAAAGCACCTACTTTATCAAGCGCGATTACTGATAAGGTTGCTTGCAAATAAGGTTGAGACGAATAGGCATCAATATATGATTTTGCAATTCCCTCCAGAAGATCAACCGTTTTTAGGTGTGGTTGAGTAGATAAGGCGTTGATGATATATTCATAATTCCAGCCATTGCCTGGTTCAAGTTCCTGAGAAGCTATCATATAATCAGCATAAGGTGCAAATACAGTGGCGGTTTCGATAGTTGCCATTAAACAGGCATCAAAACCTATAAAATCCAGATCCAAATCATTTTGGCTACGTTTCAAATCTGCGAAAGCCTCTCCCATTTCATGCAGGGAAAGGGAAATATCTTCAGGAAATAATTCATCATAACCAAAACCATGCACACTGCCTCTTCCGTGATTCCAAAAAATCAGCCCATATCTTTCTGCCGGGAAGTTCTCTTTACTAAAAGAAATAAAATCAACCAGGGTTGATGGATCTCCTATACTTTTGTTTGCTGTTACTTTTACTTTTTCAAACCCCTCTTTGGTCACCTTACTATAAGTAAGGCTATCGCCGGAGATCTGTTCAGAAAAATGCCACTTTTTAGTCCCACCATGCAAAATCACCGTTGCAAAATTATCCTCGGTATTTTTATAGGAACGGATAATCTCATTAATGTCTTCACTTGCCAATTCATGCTTGCTTTCCAGGTCTGAACCATTCATATAGATCAGCAGTACAAAACTGCGTTTAGGCTCCAGGTTTTGGGCATGGCTGGTAACACCGTAAAATATCAGTCCAGCCAGTATGAACAGTATGCGGACATTTGTTTTAATGAAGCCCATTATCTTCTCGGGTTAACTTGTGGAGGGTTTCTGAATTGATAAATTGCTGCGGCAACAGATTCTTTAAATTCCTCGCTATATTCATTCATATTATCCGGAAAGGTTTTTTTCAGCAATTCTGACAATCCATCTGCATAATTCTCATTGGCCTGATCGATATCAAAATCGTTATTGGCCTTAAATGATCTTTTAACCTCGTTATTATCTTCAATTACATTCTCCATTCTTGAAAACAAAGAGCGCTTTTCGCTCCTCAAACTTCTTGCAACTGTTTTCTGATTATTGATATCCCTAACAAGATCCAGAAGATCGGTCATCTGCTGGTCCATTTCATTAGAAATGTTGGCTCTAACCTGGTTTTCCCGTACCAATGTAATCACCTCATCCAATGAATTTACAAACTCATCGTCAAAGGCTTCCACGCACTGGCGCTGAATCACGTCATTTTTGAGTTTTACTTCTTCCATTTCGCATATGTTTTGTTGCCAGTCGTCGGGTTGTTTTTCATACTCGGTCAGGTATTTCTTATTCGATTCGACCAGAAAATCCGCTATCATTTCATGAAATTCCAGTAAGTCGTAATAGTCCTTTTTATTTTGGGCAATGCTTTGCAGCTTAGGTGTTAACATATGATAATCCGTTTCTGAACTTAAAGTTCTAAAAATGCCGTTATTGATATTTGAGGTCACTTCTTTCGTTTTAGCAGATAGTTTATCCTTCACAAAACCGGTAATCAAAGCTCCCATATCGTTCATTGCTTTATCGATATCTAACGAGCCTTTTAACGTGATATCATTTCCAAAAACGGTCAATTCAAGTTCAGCTTCTATTTTTTTGGCATCAGGGCCAAATTCCATACCCAATACAAAAGATCTGATCCAAAATAACCTGGTAATGGCGCCTAAAATATTAGCTACCGCCTCCAAAGCTCCCGATGCAATTTTACCCCCAAGCGTTAAAGCTGCTTTAGCTATCTCCAAAGCGCCATACGCTACTCCGATAGCCACATTTACACCTACTTTTAGGGTTTCATAGTATAAAATCTGGGCTGAATAATAAATTTTTTCATCCACCCGCCACCAAGAAGCATCTGCTCTTCTATTACCATAATCTCTGATGTAATTGTTATACTCATTGATTGTGTTATTCAGATTTAAGATCTGCTGTTGCGCTTCAGTCAATTTTCGGTTTGCATTTTCTATAGAATTTTGCACGGTCCGGGCTGCATCCCGCACTGCATTCTGTGCTTCTTCCAAAAGCTTGATAAATCCACTGGTATCGAACACCACATGCGCATTAAATCCACTGCTCGAAAAATTGGCATAGTTTCCTTCTAAATGAAAAAGGATTTTAAAACCAACATATTGCAGTTCCAGATCAATAAATACCATCCTGTCTTTAAGGAGAATCAGGGTATCCAACTGAAAAATATTTAAGATATTGACATAAGCACTCAAATAAAATTCGAGTTTTTTTGTTGCCCTGTTAACATTTAAATACAATACCGGACCTTGAGCATCTGCTTTTATCAGCGCGCCCGCCAGCCCACCCTTTACAGGTTCCATAGGCATTGTTTTTCGGGACCTCGTC
Organism: Pedobacter suwonensis; assembly: GCF_044762335.1. GTDB lineage: Bacteria > Bacteroidota > Bacteroidia > Sphingobacteriales > Sphingobacteriaceae > Pedobacter. Next base: position 43,645 of record NZ_JBIWEB010000004.1, read on the forward strand.
AATTCAAATATCCCTTTAATTTCAATCTTTGAAATTTCGATCAATGCCAAAATAGCGTTGCCAGGCTCGATCAGGAAAAGTCCTCTTGCCTTTACATTAAAAATTTCGATTGTACCGCAGAGAAAAAAGCCCACATTCATCTGGTAATTTCCAATTACGGTAGGCTGAGTACATATAAACAGCTGGCAGTTTAGAGATATGGCTCCCGAGGTATCAACCCGGTAATGGCGCATGGTTGAGGTATCGGTAACGATGCATTGGTGGTTGCCTCCTAAATCAGAAACCTGAAGATTTTCAACGGCAGGTATGGCAAGTTCGGTTGGCAGGCTTGAATTGAAGTTCCTTAAAATCTCCGCTTTATCGGTATTATCCGGATGAGAAGGGTAGGTCCATTGGGACATTTTAGCGTTATTGATTTCAAAATCAGCCAAGGCTACCACATCTAGAAATTCTATTCCAGGAAAATCAACTTCCGCAATATCAACAATAATATCCTTTAGGGAAGTCCTGCCCTTGGTAGAGGTAATTGCCGCGGTAATTAATCCAATATTAGCCTGGCTCACAATAAACCCAGCAAAAATGGATATATTATTGGTTGTTACCCTACCAGTCATGCCGAAAGTAACACCAGTTGCCCCAACACCAATCATCAAACCTAAATCGCTCAGGCTAATCTTATTGTTTATCGGTATTTTATAGCTTGAAGAGGCAGACAGGTTAAAGGAAGAAACGGACAGGCTTCCGGCAAGAACAAAGGTTAACACATCTTCTTTCAATGGAAAATTGAGCTTCCCTCCTGCCGCTAAGTAGATTCCATTATGCTGTTTAATGCCGAAATACAAATTTTCAATTTCATAACCTTCTTTTCTGATATCGGCACTGATCAGCATTGCTTCAAAAGCTGAAGCGTTTAACGCCGTTCCTATAATCAGATCAATATGATCCAGACCTGTTAATTGATAAAGTCCCTTTCCAAATGCACTATCACTATTTTTCAAATCAAACAATGCGTTAGCAACCAACTGCTGGTTAAAGCGGTCTGACATGACCATATCGGGAAAATGACCTGATGCGGTTCGCTTCAAATACTGGTTAATTGCATTGGAGGTTTTGTTCCTGACGATTAGCGCTACTTTTTTTATACTAAAGAAAGTCATTGTATCATAAATGAACTGCTCCAATGCATTGCCATTCCGAAAAAAACCGGTATCTATGCTTAAAGCCAACTGTTTAGCATCGCTTAGCACCACCACGTTGGCATAAAGAGAAGCTTTATCACCCGCAACCTCTTTATCGTAATGAATCACCACAGACCAGATACCTGCAGCTTTCAGCACCTGTGCTTTAAAGGTCCCGGATAAGCTATTAAATAACGTAAATTGGCCAGCCAGCCCATAAACACCTAACTCATTGTTATTCAACAAATCTTTGATTTTAGCGTGACTGGTATCAAGCTCTCCAAAAATCAATTTTTCATTGTTATTTACCATGATGGTTACTGAGGCATCTAACTCAAAAATCTTCGCGGTAGCCGAAAAAGCGATGTTGGTTTGGTTACTCATTATGAACTAAAATTTATGCTGCCCGGGGCTGTAACTAACAGATAATAGCTCGCCCTCCCTAATGCCTATTCCTACGAATTTATTATATCCGGCTATCCTGCTTCAGTTACTTTTTTTTCAGGTGCATCGAGTTTCTTAACTAAATTCTCAATGGTATCTAAATTTAACTGCTTCAATACGACATTCCTTTTCGTATTCCAGATTTTAAAAGCCAACTTCTCAATTGTTACGAATCCTAAATCAGGAACGGCACCTTCACAATCTACCTCAATGGCAAAAGCATATTCCTTGACACTACCTTTCACATAAATATAAGCGGTTTTCAAGCTAAATTTAAGCTTATTCAAGTCAAAGTTGGCATTTGCCCTTTCGCCAGAATTTAATCCGTTTAGATCGCTTTTTATTTTATCCGTATTCACCTCACTGCCAAAGGCAGCTGTTAAATCTTGTATCATTTCTTCTAAGGTAGCGCTACCTACCTCCTCCAAATTTGTTGGTATCAAAAGAAAAGAAGAATCGTTCCCGGCTTTTTCATAAACTGCTACTAATTTGGTTTTAAGTAATTGGAACTGTACGCCCAACTGAAGATTCATGTCACTCATTTTTTTAAGTTCTTATTTTTCCTACTCCTCTGGCTTTTCGGATGATGCCCCGTTTGCTTGGTGGTCTCTGGACTCCACTTAGTTTTTATAAGATGATTAGCCAATCGAATCCAGATTGCTCAGCAATCTGGATTCGATTGGCAATGGTTTCAAAAATCGACTTCGTTAAAAACAGTGATATGAGCCTACACAAGCTGGCTTATTATTTGATTTGTCTTTGGCATTTTTTGCCAAAGCCCACATTAAGGCTATTATTGTTTGCATATCAACTATATTTGGTCGTTAAATCCATTTTTAGGCACAAAAAATATCAGCCCATTTTATGCCGAATAAAAAATTGGCCTTGTGCAATACAGTTGCAACGAGAAAGAGTTGTGATCTGAGAGCGTTGCGTATCCGGATTGTTCCTTCAAAATTACCGTTAGATAATTCTGAACAGTTATTGCATCTTGCAGATAACTGCTTTACGAATATAATATTTTTATTATTTTAAGTAAAACTCTATGAAGAAAAAATATTAAAATGGTCTCCGGAGTAGAAGATGGCAATAAAAGCCCTAATATGCGTGGAAATTGTTCTTACTTAGTGATTTCTACAAGCGCATAAAAAAGAGGCCGTTAGTGAATTCACCGTATAAGATCTATGAAATGCTTTGCATCTTTTGAGATGGCTACTGCAATTCCTTTTAAATCAATCAGCGTGTTAAAATCCAGTCCTATTTAAAGCTAAAGCAGATTGTCATTGATCTAACCAGGCTTTAAATAGCGGTGCCCGTTCCCGGCTTACAAATGCTTCATATAGAGCATAATGACGAAAAGTAACTTTGAGTTTTGAATTGAAATGATTGTAGACCTTGTCAATGGCATTGACGTTTACGATAAACTGTCTGTTGAGCCTGAAAAAAAGTGATGGATCTAACTGCTCTTCCAGTTCTTCCAGATTTTGGGGTACAACTTCGTTCTTGCCATTGGGCAAATGTGCGTAAGTAACTTTATGTTCAGAATGAAAGAAGCTGACATCATTAGCGGCAAGAATTTTATAACCGTCTTTATGAGGGATTAGAAAGCGTGTTCTGATCTTTTTGTTCTCTAGTGAATCAATTACGCCCTGCAACCGGTCGGTTATCATTGCAGATACATTTTCAGTCCGTTGACCAACTTTCTCAAGCGCTGCAGCAAGTTCCTCCTGCTCTATTGGTTTAAGCAGATAATCCACGCTGTTAAACTTGAATGCCCGTACAGCATACTCATCGTAAGCTGTTGTAAAAATAATAGGGCTTTTTACTTCTACCTGATTAAAAATCTCAAAACTAATTCCATCGGCAAGTCTGATATCCATCAAGATCAAATCAGGAACAGGATTTGATTTTAGCCAGTCAACACTGCCGGCAACGGTATCCAATACATCCAAAATCACCGCTTGCGGTTTTATGGCCAGCACTAACCTTTTGAGTCGTTCGGCATTAGGCTGTTCATCTTCTATAATTAATATATTGATCATTTTAGTAAGGGTAAAAGTACCGTAAAATGCTTGTCCGTCTTGGTTATTATGATTTCAGGCACATTGAGCAGGCGATAACGATCCCTGACATTACCCAGGCCAATTCCGGTTCCATCCAGATGGGTCAACAATGGTTTTAGTTCATTACGGACTAAAATTTCGTCGCTCTTTGACGATTTAATTTCGATCAGCAAAGGATCTGATTTCACAGTACGGTTATGCTTGATGGCATTTTCTACCAAAAGCTGCAGTGACATTGGTGGTATCATGGCATCTTTACTGATGTGCGCAAGATCTATGTTAAAGGAGATCCCTGATCCAATCCTTACCCTGGTCAAAAACAAATATGATTCTAAAAACCTAAGTTCTTCAGCAACCGAAATTTTATCCTTTTTTGAATTGACCAGCAAATAGCGGTACACCTTGGCGAAGTTTTCTGCATATTCAAAGCCCTTTTGCTGATCCTGTAAAATCTGCTCTGCCAGAACACTCAGGTTGTTGAAAACAAAATGCGGATCGATCTGCAGCCTTAAAGCATAGAGCTCGGCCTCACTGGCAGCCTGTTTATGCTGGGCTGCATTTACCTCGAGTTCAAGCGCCAATGTGGCTGTTTTCTTCCAGTTGGTCAGGAAATAATAACCAATATTACCCGCCATGATCAATAAAGAAAGAATAACTGCTGAGGTTAGAAATTGCGAGAAAAGCCTGAGTTCCTCTCTTGAATAATTAGGTTCTTTCTCTAAAAAAACAGCAACATAGGCCAGGTCCATAAGGTGAACAGAGATAATGGCTATAATGGTCTGCAGAAGTGTCTGGACAAGTAGCCGTATGCCCGATTTTTTTTCCCAGGTTAACCAGCGATCGAGTTTACGATCTACCCAAAAACTGATCACCGTGAGCAGCAAAACATATATGTAAGTGTACAGGGTATCGCGAAAAGCAATCCAGCCCGGGCTAATATAATGCTCTTTCCAATAGGGGTCGTATGGATCTACCAGATAAGAAAGCATGGTAAGAATCACCAGCGCGGCTAAACTTACTATAATTACATGGCGTACAGGGATTTTCTCCCTTATATAGTTTGTTTTTCCCATAGTGTAAAAATAAGCTTTGCCAGCATCAGTAGCAAAGCTATTCATATCATTGCAATCCTCCGCCCAGGCTACGGTACAAATCAACAGCAGCCTGAAGTTTTTCCAAACGTATATTGGCGCCTTCAAGTTCGGTCTGCAGTAAATTATTTTGCGCTGTGATGATTTCCTGGTAGGTTGCCATCCCGTTCTGGTAAAGTAACGAAGCATCTTTCGTTGCTTTTTTTAGGGCCACTACCTTCTCGTCAACCAATACCAGCCGTTCTGCAGCACGTTTCTGTTTTTCCAGTGCATCGCTCACCTCTCCCACGGCAGTCAGCACGCTCTGCTTAAACTGAAGTACAGCCTTTTCCTGCTCCAAAGAGGCTCGCTCATAAGCTGTTTTAAGTGTTCTCTTCTGAAATATCGGCTGGGTGAGATTAATTGCCAGGTTTTTAGCCAGCGACCCAGGCAAATTAAACCAGGAGTTCAGTTTAAATGAATTGGCGCCAATAGATGGTGTTAGGCTGAACGAAGGATACATGGCCACTTTTGCCAGCCCTAATTTGGCCTGTGCATTCATTACAACCCATTCTGCGGCTTTAACATCCGGCCTTCTGCTTAGCAACCTTACCGGCAATTCACTACCAAAACCCTGGTTAAGTGCAGCCAGACTAAAATCTTGTTCTCTGTCAATAGAAGCTGGAAATTCACCACACAATATGCTCAATGCATTTTCCTGTATCGCGATGTTTTGTTTTACAAGCGGAACCAGTAATTCGGCCGTTTTCAATTGTGCTTTAGCCTGTTGAACAGCCAATGAATTTACCTGTCCGGCGTTGTACTGCAAAGCCGTCATCTTCAACGTACTGTCGCTTAAAACCTGATTTCGTTCCGCAATTCTGAATTGTTCATCAAGAGACAGCAAATTATAATATGCCTGGGCTACCTGGGCAATAATTCTGGTTTGCAAAGCCCTCGCACTTTCCTTATTCGCCATTAAATCTGCATAAGCACCGTCTTGCTGCAGGGCGGCTTTCCCCCAGATATCGGCTTCCCATGATACCCTGAACTGTGCATTGTAATCATCTATATAGCTCGTTTTCGTAAACTGCTCGCTCAATGAACCGTTTAATGAGTTTTTAGACATCCAGTTTCTGGCCGCCGTTACATTCAGATCAAGGGTTGGCAGGAGCGCCTGTTTGGCCTCCCTTAATCCAGCCTCCAGCTGCTTTATAGTAAGTTTGGCTGCCGCCAGATCATTATTTCGTTTTAAGGACATGGAGATCAGATGCTGTAGTTTTTCACCACCGAAAAAAAATTTCCAGGGAAGGCTTAGGGAATCGCCGGTAAGTGATGAAGATTCCCTATAGCTTTTGGGCATTTGCATGGAGGGTTTAACCTGAGGCTTCTTCAACAAACAAGCTGAATAAAACATGATGCAAAACGCCAATAATATCAAATTTTGTATCCGAATCATTTTATCTAAACTTTAATTTTTTTGAACAGAAATTTTTTCGTGCAGATATTGAAACATTATAAATAGCAGAGGAATAACAATTACGCCTAGCACTATACCTGAAAGCATGCCCATGGCAGAGCTTACACTGATGGAACGGTTACCTACTGCGGTACCCCCGGTGGCCGTCATGAGCGGAATCATTCCAACGATAAAGGCAAGAGAGGTCATGATGATTGGCCTCAGCCTTGAACGGGCGCCTTCAATAGCTGCATCTACAATAGTTAAACCAGCCTGGCGTTTCTGAATGGCAAATTCTACAATCAGGATCGCATTTTTGGCTAGCAAACCCACCAGCATGATGAGGCCGATCTGCACGTAAATGTTATTGTCCAATCCAACTGCCTTGATACCAATAAAAGCGCCTATCACACCTGTAGGAATGGAAAGCAGCACCGAAAGCGGTAAGAGATAACTTTCGTATTTTGCAGCAAGAATAAAAAATACGAATAGCAGACATAGCCCTAAAATTATAACTGTTTGGTTACCGCTGGCTTTTTCTTCCAGGCTTAAGCCCGTCCACTCATAACTATAATCAGCAGGCAGTTTTGATAGCGTTTCTTCAACACGTTGCATAACCACCCCATTGCTTACACCAGGCGCCCCGGTAACGTTGATATTTAAAGAGTTGTATAGATTGTACCGCCCTACCGATTCTGGCCCGTATACTTTGTGCAGGGTTACCAGCGTAGATGCCGGAACCATTTGTCCGTCTTCACTTTTTACATAGATTTCCTGAAAAGCATGGGCATCCATTCTGAATATTCCTTCCGCCTTGATATTTACCCGGTAAAATTTACCAAACCTGGAGAAGTTCAGCGACTGGTCTCCGGAAAAATAATTTTGTACAACACCCAGCAGGTTACTGACACCAACCCCCATTTGTTTTGCCTTATCTTCGTTCACTTGCAGTTCAAGCTGAGGATAATCGGCCCTGAAAGTGGTATATGCCATGGCTATTCCCGGCTTCTTTGAAAGTTCCCCGATAATCTGATCGGCCTTTTGTTTAAGCTGTTGTGGATTACGTCCCATACGATCCTGCAAGGCAAATTCAGCACCACCCGTAACACCATAACCCTCTACAGGCGGCATCCGAAAAGCCATTACAGTTCCACCCTTAACAGTAGTAATGGCCTGGTTAACCTGGTTCATGATCTGATTGATATCTTTTACTTTACCCCGCTCCCTGATAGGTTTTACGGTAACAAAACCCATTGCATAGGATGGTCCTGCTGCATTACTCAATAAATTAAAACCGGTAATGGAGGTATTTTCTCCCACAGCTTCGATTTTGGCAAGTTTGTCGCCAATTTCTTTGGTTACCTGGGTAGTGCTATTGAGCCCTGTCCCCGGCGGCATGGATAGCGCAAACATGAACATTCCATCATCTTCCTCTGGTACAAAACTTTTCGGGGTGGTGATCATCAACCAGGCCGCCACCCCAATCGTTAATGCGATAAGCCATGCTGAAATCCATTTTTTTGAAATTAAAAACCGCAGCCCAATGATGTATCTATTCGTTAAATGATTAAAGCCAGCATTAAAGGCGTTAAAAAAGCGATCCTTAAGTCCAGTCGGCTTACGGTGTGCTGTAGCTTTACCACCCTGGTGATTGTTTTTTAACAGGATTGCACACAAAGCAGGCGTAAGCGTAAGCGCATTAACAGCTGATATGACAATAGCGATGGCCAGGGTATAGGCAAACTGTTTGTAAAAAAGTCCGGCTGATCCGGACATAAATCCAATTGGAATAAACACCGCTGCCATTACAAGGGTTATCGATATTACGGCCGCGGTAATCTCACTCATTGCAGCTTTTGTGGCTGCACGACCGCTTAAATCTGAAGTTTCCATCTTGCTATGAACCGCTTCAACCACGACAATGGCATCATCCACAACAATTCCAATGGCCAGCACCAGAGCAAAGAGTGTAAGCACATTTATAGTAAATCCTAAAACTAACAAAAAGAAAAAAGTTCCAATAATGGCCACCGGTACTGCTATAGCAGGGATGATGGTTGATCTGATGTCCTGAAGAAACAGGAAAACAACAATAAATACCAGGATAAATGCTTCAATCAAGGTAGTTTTAACCTGGTCGATCGAGAGATCGAGTTTTTCTTTTGTACTTAAAATCTTAGAAAAATGAATTCCCGGCGGAAAAGTTTTTTCCAGCTTTTTAATTTCAACATCAACGCCCTTTTCAATTTCATTTGCATTCGATCCGGTTGTTTGGTTAATCGCAATAGTTACCGCATTACGGTTATTCGATTTATTGGCTCCAGAATAACTAGTTGATCCAAATTCCACTCTAGCCACATCCTTCAGACGGATGACACTTCCGCCATTTCGTTTAACCACCATGCGTTCGTAATCCTGAACCAGGTTTTTCTTTCCTTTATAACGAATTACATATTCAAGGGCAGCATCAGAGTCCTCACCAAGTTTTCCCGGGGCAGCCTCAAGGCTTTGGTCTGCAATAGCATTAGAAACATCTGCAGGTACAAGTCCCAACGAAGCCATTTTACGTGGATTGAGCCAAATACGCATGGAATAATCTTTCGTACCAAATACCTGTGCCTGGCCTACGCCCGGAACACGTTTGATCTGTGGAATTAAATTGATATTGGCATAGTTTTGCAGAAAAAGCTCATCATATTTTTTATTGTTGTCAGTATACAGATTAAAAATCATGATCATACTATTCTGCTGCTTTGAAGTGGTTAGCCCATTACGGACCACTTCCTGCGGAAGAATTGGTGTGGCCTGTTGTACCCGGTTCTGCACATTAACCGCAGCCTGGTCTGCATTTACACCCTGCTTAAAAATGATGGATATGGAAAACGAACCATCATTTGATGCTGTTGATTTGATGTACTGCATGTCTTCAACACCATTAATCTGTTCTTCCAGCGGAGTAACTACCGAACGGATAACAGATTCACTGTTTCCTCCGGGATAGGCACCAGAAACCATTACCGTAGGCGGAGAAATATCCGGAAACCGGGTTAGCGACAGGCGTGTTAAACCGATTACACCCAAAATCACGATGACAATGGAAATAACGGTTGCAAATACCGGCCTATCTATTATTTTTTGTAACATAAATTTCAATGAAAAAATTTTAAGATTTTACTTTGATCTTTGGTTTTACCTGAACGCCATCATAAAGCACATCCATACGGTTGATGGCAACCTTTTCCCCATTTTTTACACCCGATCTGATAATATAGTCATCACCACTTTCGGCTTTTATTTCAATAGGAATCATTCTCACCATATTGTTATCAGCCAGGCGATAAACAAAAAACTTATCCTGTATATCTTTAACTGCTGCTTTAGGAACTAATAGCACATTCGATATAGATTCTTCTATTACCACATTGGCCGAGCCTCCAGAACGCAAAATTCTTTTTGGATTATTGAATACCGCTTTCATGCTTACTGTTCCGGTTATCCGGTCAACGTTTCCACTGGCAATCTGCAGCTTACCATTTTCGGGATAATACAGCCCGTCGGCTGTAACCAGGCCAATTTTCGTTTTGGCAGTGCGATCGGGATTTCCGGAATGCAGGCGCATAAATTCTGCCTCACTAACCGAGAAATAAACATATACTGTACTGATATCTGAAAGGGTGGTTAGTGGAGTAGCATCAGTTGCTGAGATCAGGTTGCCAACCCGATTCGGAATCCTGCCTATATAGCCACTTACGGGTGCTTTGATCAGTGCAAAACCAGCGTTTATTTTAGATGTTCCAACATTGGCTTTCGCCTGGGCTACCTGTGCATTCGCTGCCTGCAGGTTAGCTTCAGCCGTCTTCAATTGTATTGGCGACACCACGCTTCCGCCAACAAGTGATTTCATTTTTTCTACTTCGATCCGCGCGTTAACCTGTGCTGCAATTGCAGCCTGCAAGGCGGCCAGACTGTTGCTAACCTGTTCCTGAAAAACATCTGACTTGATTTTAAAAAGCGACTGTCCTTTCAGTACATAATCACCTTCTTTAACAAATATTTTTTCCAGGTAACCGCTCACCTGTGCTTTGATATCAACATTCACGAGCCCTTCTATATTGCCTGGGTACGTTTGTTTAACTGTTGCGATGCCAGGATTTAATGTAATAAAATCAGTCTCCCAAGCCTGCGACTGTACTGTAGAAGCATTTTGTGGCCCTTGGCTACACCCTACCCATAATAAAGAGATACAGAACCAGCTCAAGGTTTTTTTTGTTATGCCCATTTTCATGATAATCTTGAAAGTAGAAACAGGTCCTATTACCTGTTCGGCTACAAAATAAAGCCCCATGAGGAAAACCCTTATTTAAAATGATACTCAGGTGTTGAAAATAGCAGCTCAAACGTAATATATACGCCCTGAAGCGAACACCCTTAAGGCCTTTTATACTGAGAAATAGCCAATACACATCCATTATACTTTGGTATCCGATTAAAACAGAGATTGAACGGAACATGAACTGGCAGGACTAATTTTAATATTTTCCTCTTAATTGAAATGAATCAAGTATCGCCTTGAGCAAAATCAATAGAATAGCAGTTTGTAAAGGAGAATTTAGTGCATAGACTTTATTAGTTAACAGCATGCGATAGCTAAACCACTCCATAACTTTCTAATAAGTTATTGATCGTTTTATCTGTTTAGGGCATAAACAAGCTAAGCGTGCTGTGCTAAGCATCAAAAAAACCGGAAATGGAAATATTAGAAATTAAGCTTTTTTTGAAAATGTTCCTGCCATTAATCGATAGAACTAAAAGCCGAGCAGCACTAAGATGCCTGTTTAGGCATACCACAGCGTTAAACATACGTAAAGGAGAAACGCTCTTTCCGAAAAACACCTTCAGCACCGCTGGCCAGATTATTGTGGTATGCAGTGGCCTGGTTAACAGTTTTTTGCAGGATGACGAATTTGGCAAGATAAACGTATGGCTGGGACAGGAAGGTAGCATCTATATTTGTCAAGGTCAGAACAGTTCCAGGCCAGAAAATCTAAATTTAGAGGCCATAGAGGATGCCATCGTTTTTCTAATAGATTATGAAGACCTTGAAACCTGCTATAAATCACATCCCGAGTTAGCTGAATTATTCTATTCCCACCTTCTTCCCTGTGCCATGAACGATGTTAGCGAAAGAAATATAATTTTTCGTTTACCTGATGCAGGCTGCAGAATTACGCGTTTTCGAACATTTTATCCGGGACTGTACGAACGCCTGCCAAAAGAACTACTTCTTTCTTACGCTTTATGTGGATAATCGCCGAAATTGCCAGAATCAGTCCTTTTAATTGTATCCAAATGAGCAAGATAAAGAGAATCGGTACGGTGAAAACACAATAGAGAACCAATCAGCAGAATAGCTGCTCCAGCTTTGTCTGGCGTTTTTGCCTGCATTAGTCATATACATTTTTTAAACGTTCAACTTTTTTTAAAATAATATCGTTTCCATCCTTTTCAATAAGGCCTTCTTTTGTAAAATCGCCGAGGATTCTGCTAAGGGTTTCTGATGCAATTCCAATAACATTCGCAAGGTCGGTTCTGGGAAGTGTAAGCCGGGTGTTATCAGATACATTACTTTCCTTTTTCGCCAATTTAACAATGGATCTGGATACCCGTTCCCTTACCGTGGCATGAGCGAGTTCTAATGTCTGTTCATCCCTTTCGTGTACCATTTTCGCTAGTTTTTTAGCCAGAAAATTTGTCACTTCCGGGTGCTCCTGAATCAACTCGTTAATAATCCCTAAAGGAATAACCACTACCTGTGCATCATCAACAACCATTGCAGTATTTGACATGCGTGACCCGGCAGTAAAATCCTGAAAACCAAAATAATCACCTGCGTAATATAATGCCGTAATCAGTACGCGGCCTGAAGAATCTGCTATAAAAGTTTTTATTTTTCCTGAGAGTAAGTAATAAATCCCCGTACAAGGTTCGCCTTTATAAAAAATTATCTGTTTTTTTTTAAAAATTCTTGGTACTAATGTTTGTCGCTTGGCATTCAACCAGAAAAGACCATTATCCATGCCCGTAGGACTTTTTTGCTGAAACTGCTGTTGGAGAAAAAACTCATACTGAAGTCGTCTTTTTCTCAACCTTGCCTCCACCTGGTTAAATAACTCCGCATCGTCAAAGTCGCCAATGAGAAAGCCATCGGCACCAATTTCCATCAATCTTCTTATCGCATACTGATCATCTCCCTTTACAATCATCACTACAGATATGCTCACCGTATCAATAAACTTGTTTACCATCCGCAGTACACCAAACCCATCAATCCCGTTTAACTCCATGCCGCAAATAATCAGATCTATGGGGAGGTTTCTGATCAGCTCCATAGCCTTTTTCCCATTATCTGTAAACTCAACCAGGTATTTACCTGTGACCAATATATCGGAAATCTTCGCCCTGAGCTTGGCGTCCTTTAATATAATCAATATCTTAGAGCCTTCCATTTGCATGTAATTTTTCCAACAGAAAACCATTTGCCCCTGTTAGGTATCGAAGTTTGTTAATTGTTCCTTATCCGGCTGTTACAGAAAAAAGCATTACCTAGCCAAAGCATTTAATCGCTTTGAAAATGGGTATAACAGGGAATTCCTAGTAAAAGCATATCATCCCAAAAGGGCTATCTCATTACCTTAGGTCAATAATCAATCATTAAAGCCACCAAACTGTGTGCATTTTGATAGCAATTTTGTATTAGAAGGAAAAACATAAAACAAAGGCCTGAAAAGCACCTGATAATTAAACGTATCGATTGAGACATTAAAAATCCATATCCGTTACATTTTTTTTTCTTTGTGATCGCGTTTATGGTAATCACATTTATTTCAAAAGGTTTGCATTGCATTAATGTTAAAGACTTAGGGTAGATATTCTCAAAGGTTGTTAAAAAAATAAAAAAACCTCTTGATCATCATCAACTAATGGGTTGAAAAAAATCAAACAGAAATATAAGCATAATACAATTTATTTTAATAAATCGTTTTTATTCGCGTATTTTTTCAGTTCTTTAAATTTTTTGCTGATTCAAAAGTTGAGCCCTGTAGAGATCAAATCCTTAGCTTTCAACGGGAATAACAAATCACATATAACTGAAAATGAATATATTATGAAAAAAAAACCTTAAAAAAATAAATCTTCTTATTTCAGAAAATGATTAAAGGTAAAGACTAAAAAGCCTGATCTGGATGATTTTGGTTGTTGGGAAGGTTAGAGATTAAAAACCATCATCCTGAATAGCTTGACCGTAAAGCATACGCGATACTAAATTTAGGGTTTATAAGATCCCTAATGTACCTGCTACCCGAGCGATCCAAAATGTGGAAACTGAAGCTATTCCAACCGTATGGAACCGTTTTGATGACCTTATCGAAAGATTTGTAAGGATATTTTTAAAACATATGATCATTGGTTACACCCGACACAGGTTAAGTCAACGAGGCAACTTTTTAAAAATTATCTTATACAAATAAAAACCCCAAAAGCTAAACTAAAGCCTTTGGGGTTTACTATTTTTGGAACAGCCTGTTTTCATTTCGTTATTGAAAACCGGCATATACTATTGCATTCAAATCTAACCATTATGGTGTATAAGTACCGCTGAATTCTGTTAAACCATCTTTACGCATGGCTTCGATAATTAAGCAGGTATAGGCAAAATCCCAGCTTGTTGTCACCTCTGAATTCTGATTAAGACCATAAGGCCAGTAATGCTGGCTATCGCCACTAAGCTGGGCAGTACTGTCATTTGTAATCAGCCTCAATATAGCCGTTACGCTAGGCGCCTGAAGTTTACCATTAACCAACGTATTCCACCACCATGAAGAAGTTCCTGTACCTAAAGTGTGCGAGCCTTCATGGAGCATTGTGCGGAGATTTTGATAGGAAGAATTGGTTCCAAAACGCATCCAACCCTGATTGTTTGCGTCAGCTGTTGGTACACCATCAACATAATTGAGATATACGTGTTTAGTAACAGAAGTATAGTTATTAAAATACCAGGCTGCACTATCAATAGCAACCTGCAGCCTGCTATACGCTGCGAGCTCTTCCGCTCCAGGATTTTGAGATTTGTTAAAGGTATAGGTGAAGTTACCTTTTGCAATGGTTTTAAAGATCACTTCACTACTGTAACTTACTCCTTTTGCATTAATGGCATAAGCCCGGGCGTAATAGGTGGTTTTTGGCGTCAGGTCTTTTAAACTCACCCTAAATTTACCAAGCCCTTTATTACTATGCTTCACTTTACTACTATTAATGGTAGGATTTGATGTGGAAGCATAAACAATTCCCCGTTCTGTTATGGCATCACCACCATCTGTTAACACTTCAATATCTGCTGCTGCCACAGTAGAACCTATAATATACATGGGAGAAAAACCAAAGGTAGCGCTGGCTATGCTAGCGGTAATGAGCTCGATTTCATTGCCATAAGCAACTCCTGCTTTATTCACAGCAAAGGCTCTAACATAATATTTAGTTGAAGCTGTAAGCCCTTTAATTTCGCTGGTAAACGTACCTGATCCACTCACACTCACTACTCCGGATTTATTGTTATCCACTGTTGGTTTTGGAGATGTACTCCAGCAAACCCCCTGGTCGGTAACAGGCGACCCGCCTTTGTCGGTTATCACTCCCCCACTCATGGCAGAAGTGGTGGTAATATTTGTAAAATTGCTAGTGGTAATTGTAGCAATGGAACCATTTGACTCCGTTTTAGGTGTTGTGGTTTCAGCTACTTTTTCAGTCTTTTTACATCCGCCGCATAAGGCGAGAATAAAACATGCCACAAGAAGATATTTTGATTGAGTGTTCATTAATAGGTATTATTAAAGATTAATAATTTAGACAGCCTTAACAGAATTAAATATATCCTGTTCAGCTTAAACTGACTAATATTAGTTGGTCAGACTGGAAGTTATTTTTATATAGCGTTAATAAGGAAGAATCGGTTAATAAATAATGAAAGCGTATCAAAAAAAGAAAAAATATTCCATATACTTAAGAGAGACATTAATCAACGATTAAAATAGCTAGCAGGCCCTATAAAAAGCCTGCTAGTCATTTTTTTTACAAATAAGCTTGTTTAATCAGTTTAACACTACCAACCTTAATGTATTGACCGGTATTTGCTATTGAAACGGCGAAACCTATAGATACAGTAGTTTGCTGTGCAAGTGTAAAGTCTAACTTACCATCTGAGATATTTGCAAAAGCTATAGATGCTGAAGAAATATCACTAACGTTTGGAAGTGTATTTCCTGCAGCAACTGCAATGAATCTTGAACCTCCACTATTTTGATCTATTCCGCTCAAACGGAAGCTGTAAGTACCAGCCGGAAGCGTGATTGTCTGATAAATCAATCCGTTAGTAACCGGCGTAGTGATTCCCCAACCAGATTCGAATGATAATACGCCGACACCTCCACGGTACTCATAACCACCGTAACGATTACTGTTGATATTCTTAGCGCCAGAGCTACTAATCCAGTCAGCTAGTGTACCCCATCGTGAACCATCCCAGGTATCTCTATTAAATGGCCCGGTATTTTTAAGATAAGTTGAAGTCAAATCCTGTTCTACGTATCGTGGGACATAACGGTCAGCAAAGTCCGTTTTAAAGGTATCTACGCAAGTGGTATCAGGTAGGAATAATGTTCTATATTTAATACTAGAACTTGTTTTAAAGTTTGTTAACGTAGTACTGGTCGCATCAATAGGGGCCTTTATGGTTACTGTTTGGTTACTGTTATTCGTATATTGTACTTCTGTAGCAAATACTCCTGTTAACCTATCCATTCCGAGCCAGTCAATTTTTGTTACCCCGTCCGAACCAGTTTGTGCTAAACTTATGCCTCTGTTACTTAGGGATGCTTTGTACCGATCTCCATAAGACATACCGGTTTTGTTTACAGGAATCGAACGATTTCCATCCTTATCATAAGTATAAATGGTAAAACTTTGCAAGCCCTCTGCTACATTAGGAACAAAGATAGTCAAGCTGTCTACTGTATTCTTCTTAACTACCGGAATAGATAGCGAGTCCTTGAAATTATTCCAAAAAACTTTACACAAAACTACTTTTGGATCAGCAAGAAATAATGCCTTAAGTTGTACCCGATTATTTCCAGAGCTAATTTTAACAGAATCAATTTTCCCGGGATATGAAATTTCCCCGCCAGCGACATATTTTTTATAATCGTCAGCCTTAGTACAGGCTGCGAAAATGCTTACAACCGCAAAAAGGGCCGTAAGTCTCATCAGTTTTATTTTGTTAAACATATTTATAGTTTTATTGATGAATTTAACCTTACCTCGGATCTCCGTAACATTGTAATTCTGCAATACTCATAAATGTAGTACCTTGCCAATTACTGATGGACTTAATACGGATATAGCGAACCTTCTTCGTGTTACCTGCGGGGAATGTATAACTGATACCCGCATTAGCGAAGGCATAATCTTCTGCTGTTTGCACACCATATGCACTTCCAGAAGGTTTTGTAGAATCGAAAGTCCCTAAAAGGGTCCAGTTATTGTAACTACCATCACTTGGTGGGTTATCACTTCCCCAAACTTCAAACTTCTTAAGATTTCCCCCATAATAATATGTTCTTCCAGCATTCAAATATTCAGGATAATTCCAGATCACAATACGACTCATTATTGCAGACTGACCCAAATCGAAAGTTACCCATTGGGAAGTTAATGTACCGGTACTGGTCAATGAAATATTTGGCCAGTTGATGATATCACCATCCCACATTTTGGATAATCCGGTTGATGAGTACTGTTGACCAACATCAGTAGGTAGGTTAACTGCCCTATATAAATTCTTGGCTAAAAGTGATTCGTACAATGGCTTTAAAGTTGTATACAAAGTATCTGTATAATTCAACCATCTATCTCTTACCGTAACTGCAAATTTCTGGGACGTTGTATCCAAACCCCTGATCGACTTATCGATATCAATTGCAGAGGTATAAATGTTGTTTTTTGGATCACCAACGTACTTACCGTCTTTAAATCTCAACACTTCAATGGAAAGATCTGCTTTCGCAGGATTTGTTGCTTTAAAATTCAAACCAGCGAAATCAGGAAGAACTTTTAAACTTCTAAAAACTCCCCAAATTGGATTTTCTAAAGGTTTGATTTTAACTACTACAGGCTCTGAAGCAATCTCACTTCTATTTACTGCATATAATTTGATCTCATGTAAATCTGTATCTCCAAAACCCTCAACCAGCAAAGAATTGTTATAGTACGAAGACTTTACTTCCATTTGTTGACCATTCTTAAGACTATATATTGCTTTTACATAAAGCAGATCTTTGTCTGAAGGCAGTTTATACGATAACTTGGCATTACCAGGTCCACTTTCTACAGTTACACTACTTACCTGACCTGGAGGCGTTGTGTTATTTTCAAGTGGTGTTAATTCATCCTGCTTGCAAGAATACATTAAGGAGATACCACTAATAAAAACAAATAGTAATTTATTTAATGCTTTCATTTTTATAATTTTAATTATCATTTACTACCATCCTGGATTTTGAACCAATTTTCTATTCACTGTTAAATCATACGTTTGTATAGGCCATAAATAATCTCTAGGCGATATAAAATTTTGATTAAAGATTGTTCGCACACGATAATATTCTTCTGAAGTTGGTTGATAAATACTCCAGCCTGTAATGGCCTGATTAAATAGTTCAGCCGCCCTCTTCCAACGTTTAATATCCCAGTAGCGGCTTCCCTCAAAAGCCATTTCGATCATTCGTTCTTGTTGAATGATTTGACGCATACCATCTTTTGTAGTATATTTCGTTGGACTGGTTGAGTAGCTTGACCACGATACCTCTACAGATTGTAAACCTGCTCTGGAACGGATTCTGTTGATATAATCATAAACTTCCTGAGAAGGAACACCTAAGCTTTCATTTAAGGCTTCGGCATACATCAAATACAGATCTGCCAATCTAAGTTCAGGCCATGCATAGGATCTGTAGGTTACATTATTTTCAGAATGTGCCATATTCCAATCCACAACCTTCTTAACAAAATAGCCCGTTTCATTATACCAACCAAAGTTATTAGCTCCTGATATTTGATTAGATTTCGCTTCTACGGTATATGTGCCTTCATCGGTATTACCTGGACTATCATATTTAAAAAAGGTACTGCCATCAAAGGCCAAATCAGCATAAAAACGCGGTTCTCTGTCGAAATTCAGCCTTGCAGTAGTATAACCCTCTTTGATATAAAATCTTTCAGCTTTAACAGCCTTTCTCAACGAATAGCGGTTGGTAAAATCAAGGGTTTTATCTTCATTTAATGGAACACCATTTTTAGTGTAAAACATCTCAGCTATTTTAATCGGAGGAGCCAATTGCTGTCTGGCCTGGCCAACCGGAACAGGATTTGCGCTATTTAAACGTGGCATTGCAACAGTTTGCAAGAATCCTGTTGTACTATTCGGATTACCCCATACCGTCTCAGAGTTAAGCCCAAAACGCTCTGTAACCGCCCCTTTTATAGTTAACTGTCTTTTAGTAGAGTCTGAAATTTTCAATGCTGTTGTACCCGGGAACGTATAAAGTTTGAAGCCCGCAGCTTCTGAGGCATCAATGGCAGCCTTTGCCGCATCAGCGGCTTTTTTCCACTTGTTTGCATCATAAACAGTATTAAATAATGCTACGCCATCGTTATCTTTAAAACCTACATAATCTGAATTACCATTAAACAACGGACTAGCTGCTGTTAATAGCAATTTCGCTTTTATGGCTAACGCAATCGGTTGTGTAATACGACCCAGCTCGAGCGTTTTATCTCTTATACGTTGAGGTAAATCCGGGGTAGCCTCATCTAACAAGCCAACAACATAATTAACGCAATCATCAAAGGGCATGCGCTTAACCTTTACCTCATCTTCAGAAGCACTGATTGGAAGATTTTTATCTACAATAGGTATTGGACCATACATCCTCATCAGCAGAAAATTATAATAGGCTTTCAAGAACTTAACTTCAGCAATCCACCGTTTACGTTCATCTAATTGTAAATCCGGAATCTTTGTTTCATCTGATACGTTTTCCAGAAAGATATTACAATTTCTAATGGCCTGCCAGTAATTTTTCCATAACCCTCTGTCACCCTCACTCCATGAATTGAATAACGGAGAAGCAGCATTTTGATTCCCCCGGGCTATTCTCCACCCTGCTGAAATAAATTCACGTTCATCCAAAAAATGTCCATATTTCATCACCAGTCATGTACCCCATATTGGCCAGGGGATTTCCATTTGACGGCATAAAGGAATAGCAGGTAAACAAATATTTTTCTGCCTCATTTCTTAGACTAAAAGCATTGTCTAGTGTCGCTACGTTATCTGGAACAATATCCAAATATTTCTTACATGATACTAAAGATAAAGCAAGCAAAAAAACAATAGCACTAGTTCTAATAACACTTGTTTTTTTACTGGTTTGAATCAAAATATTTTTATTTTTCATAATTCTACAAATCATCCTAAAATTTCAAATTTAGACCTACGTTATAAACTACCTGCAACGGATAACCTATTCCATTACCTCCCATCTCCGGATCCCATAATTTATAAGCGCTTAAAACTGCCAGGTTGGTGGCGTTCAAATACAGTCTTGTTGTTTTTATACCCCATTTCTGTTGTAGCTTGTTTGGAAGATTATAGCCTATCTCTGCACTTTTCAATCTTAAAAAGCTACCGTTTCGCATCCACCATGTAGATGTAGGTAAATTATTTTGTACATATGTGCTGCTTAAACGTGGCCAAAACGCATAGCTATCTCGATTTTGTTCAGACCAATGGCTATCTGCAATTACTTTTAGCAAACCGGTTTGTATTGCATTGGCGTTATCAGTAAATTGATTATTTATCATTTCACGCCCTAATACAAATGGGGCAATATTATATGGATTAATGAAGAATGATGAACGAGCAGATCCCTGAAAAAATAATGAAAAATCGAATCCTTTATACCCAACGGTACCGCCAAAACCATAGATAATTTCTGGCGCAGTTGGTAACCCTATAGGCACCCTGTCAGCATCGGTTATTAAACCATCGCCGTTCACATCCCTATATTTGATGTCTCCACCACCATAAGTTAATCCGGGTACTCCACCCAGCTGAACAGGCGAATTTTTCGCTTCCTGATCATCTATAAACAATCTCTCTGCAATTAAACCGAATGATTGCGAAGCAGAGTTACCGGCAACATAGCGGTATGCTTCATTACTATTGTAACTAGGTTCATCAGCAATTAGAACCTTACTTGCAGCATAGGTAAAGTTTCCTCTCAATTGTAAAGATATTCCATTGCTAAATGTTTTGTTATAATTGGTGTTGAAATCCACACCTCTACTCTCCATTTTGTTGGTATTGGCGCGAATATTAGCCTGTAATCCCATCGTACTTGGGATAAATGTACGTGAGGTTAAGATGTTGGATCGGGTTTGCTTATAAACCTCAACAGTAAAGTTCAGGTCCCTGAATAAGGTCAAATCCATTGCAAGATTTAGCTGTTTGGAACGCTCCCAGGTAATTAAGTTATTTGGATATCTTGAAACCGAGATACCTGGTCTGTAATATCCCCCATCTTCACCAAATTGTGCGCCATAGCTGCCATTTTCCATTTGCACTGAAGAAAGATAAAAGAATCTATCAGTAGATGTTCCTATTATATCATTACCAGAAAATCCATATGTACCTCTGATTTTTGCTGACGTGATTACCTTTTGAAGCGGTTTAAAAAACTCAGCATTTGAAATGAAATAACCTAAACCAAACGAAGGAAAAAATCCAAAACGGTTGTTTGGTGCGAAACGTTCGGTTCCATTATAACCGAAGTTAAATTCTGCAAGATATTTACTATCGTATGTATAGTTAGCACGGCCGGCTACACCTTGATTACGAGATGGCAAAGATGATTGCAAGTCTCCTGCATTACCTGATAAAAAGTTTCTCATGGTCGTAATTACCATGGCACTCACATCATGCTTTCCAAATGTCCTCGCATAATTTGTTGCTAGTTCAGCATAAAATATAGAATTCAAATCCTTTGAACCTTGTGAATAATCAAGATATTCGGTTCCAAGAGGCCTAACCAATGAAGTATTTCCACCGTTTAATAAACTTAGTGAGACACTACCGTCAGGTTGTGCGGTTGAAGAATAGTAAAAAGGATTATATCTTCTTGAAACATCAAAATAAGAGTACCTGCGTGCATAAGTCATAAAGCGAACGTTCAAGCCGGGAGTAAGATCTTTTAAATCTTGCTTTATTTCGATCTGTGTCTGTAATGTAGAAGAATTCCGGTCCTGATAACCTCTTACCATTTCAGCGTAAGGGTTCATGTAAAGATTTCCATTAGGCGAAATTACGTTACCAAATAACGGATGTTTAGCGTAAGGCTGATAACTAGATGGGTAAACAGCCGGAAAGGCCACAGGATTAGACCATAAAGCCCTGTTAAACGCCAGTCCTCCACCACCCACTGGCCCGGTATAATCATCAAATTGACCAGATACCAATACGTCGGCCGTAGTAGTGTTAGTTAAATTAATAGTTACATTAGAACGAACAGCATAATTTTTCAATTTAATATTACTGTTAAAATTATTTACGTCATCTACCTTTAACACACCATTATCAATATTGTATGTACCAGATAGATAATAAACAACTTTAGAGCCACCGCCTGTGATGTTTAAATTAAATCTTTGATTAAGTGTATATTTTTTAATTAGTTGATCTATCCAATTATTATTTGGGTATAAAAGCTCATTTTCGCCGGCAGCAGTAGCATCTATTTTATTGCGTTGATATGGCAATTGAGACAGCCTATTACGTGTTAATGCACCTTCATTTGCCAGGTTCATATAAGTCACGTTATCCGCAAATTGGAAATTTCTGGTGTTACTTGAAACAGAGTTCTCTGCCCGGAAGCTAAACTGGGTTTCTCCGGCCTGACCTCTTTTAGTTGTGATTAACAACACTCCGTTTGCACCCCTAGCGCCATATACAGCTGAAGCCGCAGCATCTTTCAGCACACTGAACGTAGCCACATCATCCGGTTGTAAACGGGCCAAGTCGTTTTGAGTTGATTCCGCACCGTCAATCAAAATTAAAGGGTCTTGTTTTCCTGCACCGAATGTGCCCAAGCCTCTAATGAAAAAGGAAGCATTATCTGATCCTGGTTCTCCGCTTCTTTGGAAAGCAACCATACCTGCTACCCTACCAGCTAACATGGTAGTTAAGTTACTGGTTGGCCCTTTTAATTCTTTCGGATTGATTGTCGTAATAGAACTTATTAAACTCGCCTTTTTCTGCGTCCCATAGCCTACTATTGCGACATCCTCAAGTGAGTTGGCATCTGATTTAAGCGTAATATTAATCACATACGTCCCATCAGCTGATTTCTCATAATCTGCAACTGTTTTTGTTTGTGGTTTGTAACCCACCAGGCTAAAAAGCAATTTACCTGACCTTGGTAATTTAATAGTATACCGCCCCTGATCATCTGTGGATATTCCACGAACTGTTCCAGATACCTTAACGTTTACCCCAGGTAAACCGCCTACGGTATCCTTAACTACCCCTTTAACGGTAACCTCATTTTGTGCAGAGGCGGTAAAACAAAAGCCCATGAACATCAGTATGCCCACAAGCGTTCGGAATACGCCTCCACGGAAAAACAGGCAGCCCGAAATTTGAGCTTTCTTTTTGTAGATTTTTCTCATTTTTTGATTTTAGTTTGAAATTGTTTGTTTATTAGTTTATTCATGAGCGTACCAACCATCATACAGTAAACCGTACAATGACAGATATTCTTACTTTGCAAAACTCGCCCGAAAGCTTTTCCTAGTTAAAAAAAAGCTTGATGATAATTTGGCAGCAATTACCTCAATAGAGATAATTGTAAGCAGAGGTTTAGTTGAATGTTCTTGATAGTCTGGTTTTCTTCATATGTTCAATAGTATATTTGGTTGTAACAAATTAACCACTAAAATTGGCATATGAGTGAGGGGCAATATGGTAATTTTTAGGGGCCAAATTAATAAGATAGCTGTTGAAGTACCTAAAAAACCCGTATTATCGAATTATAACGATAATGTTAAACTAATTTGTCTTAAACATTATCACTAGCAGGTTTTGTTTATAGCGCACGTAAATCCGTTCCGTTTACGGCTGTTGAACACTGGCATCTTCCGGTTTGTAGTATCCATGATGATTTTATATGATACTATCGGACGCATGGTAAATATGGGCAAATAAACGATAGTCCCTGAGATGGTTGAGATCAATTCCGGTATACTCATTTTTTACCGTAGGGCAGAAAATTTTTCGATCTAATTTGTCAAACACCGTATACTTCAGTCCATCGTGAAAAGTTACGATATACTTTGTAAACCATTTTGTAATGGTCTTGTTGTTTCTATCTTTGTAACCGGCCTCGCACTGCCGCTTTTGCAAACCGAATAATTTTCAGAAATAAAATTTCTGCTTATAAAAATTCGTTTTGGAAATAATAGTGCCTTTAAAAAAAGCTAAATACAAAAAATCAACATGTCTGACGAGAAAATAATATTTTCAATGGCAGGGGTAAACAAAATCTACCCGCCACAAAAACAGGTTTTAAAAAATATTTACCTTTCTTTCTTTTACGGCGCCAAAATCGGAGTAATCGGTTTAAATGGCTCTGGTAAGTCATCTCTTCTAAAAATTATTGCCGGCCTGGATAAATCTTACCAGGGCGAAGTTGTTTTTTCTCCCGGTTATTCGGTTGGTTATCTGGCTCAAGAGCCGATCCTTGATCCGGAAAAAACCGTTCGCGAGGTAGTTGAAGAAGGTGTAGCAGAAGTTACGGCCATCTTAAAAGAATATGAAGAAGTGAATGAGGCCTTCGGTTTGGAGGAAAACTATTCTGATCCGGATAAAATGGATAAGTTAATGGCCAGACAGGGCGAACTGCAGGATAAAATCGATTCTTTAGGTGCCTGGGAAATTGATTCAAAACTGGAAAGGGCCATGGATGCTTTACGTTGCCCTGATCCGGATACTAAAATTAGTGTGTTATCTGGTGGGGAACGCCGCCGTGTGGCTATGTGCCGTTTATTGCTGCAACACCCTGATGTATTGTTATTAGATGAGCCTACCAACCACTTAGATGCCGAAAGTATCGATTGGTTAGAGCAATTCCTGCAAAATTACGAAGGAACGGTAATTGCCGTTACCCACGACAGGTATTTCCTGGATAACGTGGCCGGATGGATTTTAGAGTTAGACCGTGGCGAAGGTATTCCATGGAAAGGGAACTACAGCAGCTGGTTAGATCAGAAAGCAAAACGTTTGGCACAGGAAGAGAAAACCGAAAGCAAACGTCAGAAAACTTTAGAGCGAGAGCTCGAATGGGTACGTATGGCACCTAAGGCACGTCATGCAAAATCGAAAGCACGTATTGCCAACTATGATAAATTAGCTTCGGAAGATGGCAGGGAAAGAGAAGAGAAATTGGAACTCTTCATCCCTCCGGGTCCACGGTTGGGTAACGTGGTTATTGAAGCCACGAATGTTAGCAAAGCTTATGGCGATAAGGTGCTGTTCGACAATTTGAACTTTTCCCTTCCTCCGGCAGGTATTGTTGGTATTATCGGGCCCAATGGTGCAGGTAAAACCACCTTATTCCGTTTAATTACCGGACAGGAAGAGGCAGATGCCGGTACTTTCCGCGTAGGTGAAACGGTTGAGTTGGGTTATGTAGATCAGATGCACAATGATTTAGATGCCGAGAAAACCGTTTACGAAAACATTACTGATGGCTTAGACAATATACAATTAGGTACCAAAGCCGTTAACGGCCGTGCCTACGTTTCAAAGTTTAACTTTAATGGTGGTGATCAGCAGAAAAAAGTCGGCATTTTATCAGGTGGTGAACGTAACCGCGTGCATTTAGCCATTACCTTAAAAAAAGGAGCCAATGTATTGCTGCTGGATGAGCCAACCAACGATATTGATGTAAATACTTTACGTGCGCTGGAAGAAGCTTTAGAAAACTTTGGCGGCTGTGCAGTGGTAATCAGTCACGACAGGTGGTTTTTGGACAGGATCTGTACACATATCCTGGCTTTCGAAGGGAACTCTGAAGTTTATTTCTTTGAGGGGAACTATTCTGATTATGAGGAAAACCGTAAAAAACGTTTGGGCGATGTAACTCCAAAACGCATCAGGTATAAAAAATTAGATTAATAAAAAGTCCCGACGAAATCGGGACTTTGTTGTGATGCGTAATTTTGAAAGCTTTCTATATCTGTCATGTTGAGCCTGTCGAAACGCCTTTTATACCTTAAAAAGATTCTTCGACAGGCTCAGGATGACAATTTTGCTTACAATTTATGCAGGTTGAAAAGGATTTGGTCTTTGGTTTTCTTTCGCTTTGCGTTTGCCCCTGAAAAAGAAATACAGGTTTATGAACAGCATCATCCCTAAGTAAATGGCAAAACCACCAATTTTAGCACTCAGAGTCTCAATTAAATTAAAATATCTAAGTCCAAAGGTTATACGCATTGTTTCGGCTTTATTAACGATTACTCATTGCGTTGAGAATGACATAAAAGAATTTGATCTTTAATCTACGACGCGCAATTTTTCGAATCATCAGCCAATGAACTAATGCCCCAATGATCTTTCTAGTGCCAGTTTTTGAAAGCCCTTTTTACCGCAGCGTCGGTTACCTCTTCCATTATTTTATAACCTGCAAGGTTAGGATGAACACCATCTACCGTTAGCTCAGCGCGCTGACCTTTTCTTTCATCCACCAAAGGTGTCCAATAATCCAGAACAGTGTAATTCCGCTCTTTGCCATAGGCTTCAATTTGTTCATTTAGCTTCACAATACTATCGGCTGCTTTAATGCGCTTGTTCCATGGATATTCGTAAACCGGAAGATATTTACAAAGTATAACCTTAATATGATGCAGCCTTGCCAGTTCTGCCATAGATTTAATATTATCCATAATCTTATCTATGGTAACATGGCCAGTGTTTCCTGCAATGTCATTACTACCCGCCAAAATAATCACCGCTTTTGGCTTCAGGTTAATTACATCCTGCCGGAAACGGATCAGCAATTGTGGCGAAAGCTGGCCACTTATTCCCCTATCCACATAATTATTCCTGTTAAAATATTCAGGATCTTTCTGTTTCCAGAATTCGAAAATAGAACTTCCCAAAAACACTACTCTTTTTTCTCTTTTGGCTGGTAGCGGTAAAATTTCATTTTCTTTCTGATACTTCGTTAAAGCAGCCCAATCATCGCTAAAATTTTCTTTTTCAGCTTTGGTGTTTAATGAGTCTGCTTGCTGATTTTGGGCAAACGCAACATGACCGGAAAGCAATAAAACAAAAAAGAGGAATTTATTCATAAGGTAAAATTGGATAAATGTAATCAAACCTTAAAACTAAATAATCTGGATTTAAGTATTTATTCTTCAGCATTAATGTTACTGTTTAACCTGCTGTTTTTATTACCAAAATGCCTCAGGTTATAACTTAATGTTGCCTGTATAAAGCGGCTGATGAACCTCGTCCTGTTCTCTGAAATGGAATTATTGGTAATACTGGTACTAAACAGCGCTCCCTGGTTAAACAAATCATTCGCCTGAACAGAAAATAACAGCCTATTGTCTTTCAGAAAAGAAGTATTCAATCCCAAATTTACCAATAATGGATTCCCGGCATATAAACTATATCCAAAATTTAAACTTTTAGACGCTGATGCATTTAGCCTGAAGTATTTACCGGGAATCCAGCTTGCACTTCCGCTTAGCGCCACAACCTGCACATTTTTAATGTTCTGGTTCATTACCGAATAAGTATTGGAACTGAAACTGTAAGATGCACTTGTATTAAAATTATATTTTTTCTGGTTAAGGTTAAATTTTAGTGCATTGGAAACATTGATACCTTTGCTACGGTTCAGCACATTATCGGTATAAAAAACATTGTGGTTGTAGGCAACATTACCATCGATAGATAAGGAAAGTCTGTTATCCAACAACCTTTTATTAAAAGCATAATTTACGCCAATATTGTAAATACCGTTTACATTTTCATAGGTAGTCTGCTGTTTTAGGCTGTTTAGTGTATCCCTGAGAAAAACCGTATTGCTCACCACATTGTTAATGGCAAAAGTACCTGATAAATTAGCCATCATGCTCAAACCAGATTTAAGTCCAAATTTATTATAACTTAAATCAGCCGTGTGGCTTGAGGTTGCCTTAAGATCAGGATTACCAATAATTAGGTTCTGTACATCATTATTGTTTCTGATGGGTTGCAGTTTATTAAAATCGGGTGAACTGGTATAGCCGAGGTAGTCAAAACTTAAACTTTCATTGTCTTTGATCTGGTAACTTAAATTCGCCAAAGGCGAAAAATTTAACTGATAGTTTTTAAGTTTCTGCCCCGTGTCCCGGTACTGACCAATAATGATACTTGGTGAAAAATTAATCCCAAAATTATAACTAAGCTGGTTTTTGTTGGCATTATAGCCAATGCTGATATTCTGATTGATGAAACTCGAAACGTAATCCTGCCCAAGCGAATCGACTACAAAACTGTTTCCCAATGGATGGTTAACCGTAGTTGTTTGCTGGTTACGGCTCCTGCTCACCATAAACCGATAAGATACATTGATGAAATTGTATCCGGTACTATCAGTCGCTTTTTTTAAGGAATTTGAAAACTGAATATTACCGCCAAAATTGGAACTTGAAGCATTATGTTCCACCAACCGGTTTAAAATTGAATCTTTAAGCAATATATTGGTCGTTTCATTATAATACCGGATCATATCGTTAATGCTGCTGACGGTTTTCCCACCATTGGTACCAAAGTTAATGCCCATGGATAATGAGCGTTTATTATTGGATAGCCGTCGCGACCAGTTGATGCTTCCATTAAGATTGGGATTGTTGTTCCTTGATCCTGAATTAGAACTGAGGTCCTGCCTGATTATTCCGCTTTTATTTGAAGTGGAAGATGCTTCATTCCGGGTATCAGCCAACGCGCCAGCAAGTGAAACATTGAAGTAGTTTTTTGCAGTTGAGCCGTTTAAACCAAGGTTAATGTCATTTGTTAATGAATTGGAATGGTTAACGCTTTCTCTTAAATCATAAATGGTTCCTTGCGGATTAAATGTTTCCAGGTAATTACTCTGAACAGATCTGTTGGTTCCATTGCTGAAATCGTAACTGCCATGAATACTAAATTCTTTCGAAATTTTGTCTCTGATATTGCCATTTAAAGCACCATTGTTCAACGTAGAAAATTCATTATTGGTCATACCATACCGGCCACCAAAACCTATTTGCTTGTTGTTTTTCCATACGTTTCCCTTAGCGCCCAAATTATGTGCATTACTCGTTGCAGAATTTAGATCCACGCCACCAAAAATACCTTTGCCGAGTCCTGGCTTGGTAACCAGATTTAACATTTTTTGTGGTGTACCTGTTTTAATACCGGTAAAATTGGCTTCATCACCATAATCTTCAATAACCTGCACCTTCGCAATGATATCTGCAGGCAATTGCCTGATGTAATCTTCTACGTTATTGGTAAAAAAATCTTCGCCGTTTACCCGAAGTTTGATCATTTTTTTCCCCATAGCGGTAACGGCCCCTTTCGTGTCAATCTCAATACCCTGCAGTTGCCTGAGCAGATCTTCTACCTTATCATTTTCTCTAACCGTATATGCTCCTGCATTATATTCAATGGTATCTTTCTTGATTTTGATGGGATCTACTT
This sequence comes from Pedobacter suwonensis, assembly GCF_044762335.1. Classification (GTDB taxonomy): domain Bacteria; phylum Bacteroidota; class Bacteroidia; order Sphingobacteriales; family Sphingobacteriaceae; genus Pedobacter. The sequence goes on from NZ_JBIWEB010000004.1 coordinate 72,759, forward strand.
TTACTTTAACCTGCACATCCTCCAAACGAATTGTTTCCGTCTGGAGCATTATCGGGTCTAAAACAGCATTTTTTTTTAACGATTCAATTTCGTAAATAGAATTAAAGGGCTTATAGCCCAATGCAGTAACGGAAAGGTAAAATTTTGTTTTAGGTGTTTTTACAAATGAAAAGTACCCCTTCTCGTCAGAATTTGTACGGAGGGTGTCTTGATCAGTAATCAATCTAATGCTTACACCTTCAACAGGCTTTTTCAAAGAATCGATTACATGGCCACTTATTTTAAACTGAGACTGTGCGAGAGCGTTAAAGGAAAATATGATCAGTATAAAAAACAATAAAAAGCATAAATTATTGCTTTTTTTCATCCCTGGGACCTCTTTTGTAAATGACAAGACCATTTAAAAAATTACGCAAAATCTGATCGCCGCAGGGTTTAAAATTCTCGTGATCTTCATTTCTGAAAATATCGCCCAGCTCCGCCTTGGTTACCTTAAATCCAACAAGGTCACAAATAGTGATAATATCATCTGTTTTAAGTGATAAGGCTACCCTTAGTTTTTTTAATATATCGTTGTTGCTCATGCAGTTTGATTTATTGAATGATTGCTAACCGGAATGTTAATGTTAGAACGTTTTAAAATTGAAATGTTGCAAAGTTGGAAAAATTTTAATTAAGAAAATGAAATTTGACATAACGTCTGTCCAATGAGCCAATCACCAATTAACTAATGAACCAATAACTAATTAACCAATGATCAATGACCAACCAACAAACAGACTATTAAATCAAAAACCTCAACTCGCTATTTCTAATTTAAGCTTCTTACCTTTTATTTTTTCGCCATTTAGTTTTTTTAACAATTGAGTAACCTTGCTCCTTTTTACCGCAACATAGCTGGTGGTATCTTTTACTTCAATCAACGCTAAATCATCTTTTCCTAGATCCCCCTTTTGTAGAAACAGGCCTACAATGTCAATTTTATTAATTTTATCTTTTTTTCCGTGTGCCAGGTATAAGGTTACCCAGTCACTTGCCTCAGGTAGTGCATAATGATCGTCTAAAACCTCCTCTTCCACGTCGTCAGGCAGATACTTATAGTTTTCTTCAGTGGTTAAAATAGCGTATGCAGTTCCTTTGGCATACATACGGGCCGTGCGGCCATTGCGGTGAATATAGGCATCTTCGGTATAGGGCAATTGATAATGTACAATGTATTCTACTTCGGGGATATCCAGGCCACGGGCGGCCAGATCTGTCGTAATTAAAATCCGATGGCTGCCATTTCTGAATTTCAGCAATGCCTTTTCGCGATCCAACTGCTCCATTCCACCATGAAAAACATCATGTCCTAATCCATTCTCGAACAGTAAATCACTAATCCGGTCTACCGTTTCCCTGTGGTTGCAAAAAACCAATGTGTTTTTATTGCCGATTTTACTGAGTAACCTAAACAGATAGTCTAGTTTATCGGCTGCTGGTACTACTACTTTTTTGAGTTTTAAATCGGGTTTTGCTTTGGTATTTTTTGAAAAATCAACCTCAACAGGAGCATTTAACTTTACAAAAACCGGAATTTCTTCCATTTTGGTAGCGGAAGTGAGTATGCGCTGTTTTAGTGATAGCAGTGTACCAATAATGTACGACATATCATTTTCAAAGCCAAATTCCAGCGATTTATCAAATTCATCTAAAACCAAGGTTTCAATAAAAGATTCGTCAAAGTTCTGATGTTCCAAATGGTAAGCAATCCTGCCTGGTGTTCCAATCAAAACAGACGGTGGATGTGCAAGGTTATTTTTCTCTACCCTTACCGCATGACCGCCGTAACAGCAATTTACTTTAAACTTTGTACCCATTTGTTTAAAAACCTGCTCAATCTGTAGGGCAAGCTCTCTTGACGGGACTAAAACCAAAGCCTGTACGCCATTTACACCGGTTTTTAAATTGAAAAGCAATGGTAATAAAAAAGCCAACGTTTTCCCTGAACCCGTTGGCGCTATTAATATTACATCTTTTCCAGTCTTAGCTGCTTTTAAAGAAGCTTCCTGCATCTCGTTAAGTGCAGAAATATTCAGTTTTTTTAAGGCATTTTCCATCATTGCGCCATAAAGGTAATCATTTCTCCTCAGGGCAAAAATTGCCTGCCTGGTTAGGCTCTTAAAAATTTTCTTCGCAGCTTACGAAGCGTAGAAAAATTAAGTCTCTTATCCAGCAACATTAACATTCTGCCGCGTTTAGACATTGAAGACAATACCTTTTCATTAACGGCATCAACTGAAGATAGAATTCTGTCAGTAAGTTCATCTACAAATTTATTCGCTCTGCTATTTTGCAATAACTGGAGCTCTTGAATTAATTCTGCTCTCATAATCAACAAATTTAAATGAATGTATAAATAATTAACGGACCGGATAATGATTTGTTTCGATAATTTAGATTTGATGTGGATTATTATCACTAACTTGTTGATAACTAACTTTTTGTTAGCAAATAAACAACCATCACTTAACACTTATTTAATTTATAGCACTTATTTTTATAAAAACCTGATTACCATTTGTTAACCTCAAAAAAACCAGTATATGACGTGGAAAAAATTTAGTGGTGAAATCATTCAGTCTTCAATCCTGGAAGAAATAGAAAATGCGATTATCAGAGAAAGTGAAAAAGGTTATAAACTTAAAGTTTGTATCGGTACCGATTCGCAGGTTAAGGGCGCAATAACCGATTTCGCAACCGTAATTGTACTTTTAAGAGAACATCATGGCGGATTTATGTACATCCACCAGGAAAAAAGTACGCAGCAGGTGAGTATTAAGGAAAGAATGCTGATGGAAGTACAAAAATCTATAGAAACGGCATATTCCATTTGCGATTTACTTGATATCTACGATGTGGCGCTTGAAGTACATGCTGACATCAATACCAACCCATCATTTAAATCAAACAAAGCATTAAATGATGCTATGGGCTATATTTTAAGCATGGGTTTTATTTTTAAAGCTAAGCCTGAGGCATTTGCCAGTTCTACCTGTGCTGATAAAATGGTGCACTGATAGGGAATGGGTGTGATGGAAAAGGGATACTAAGTTATTCCGGAAGTCCGGGGCCAGTGTGTTCCAAAGTTTAGGATTATCCGTTAAGGGTTATGGGAACTTATCGCTGCGGGTGATTTGAATATATCATTATTTCTAAGGTAAGAAGCGCTCAAAACGCTCATCTTTGCGACTCACTTTGCTAACTTTGCGGTTGATATCAACAAAATCGACACTTTGTTGTTGTGCTTTAAAATAAAAGAAATTGAAGACGTACAGACTAGAATTCACACAAAAACTGCCTATCAACCTGGATACAGCATGGGACTTTTTTTCTTCGCCAATGAATTTGGCCGAAATCACTCCACAGAACATGGCCTTTGACGTTACTTCGCCAAATATGGCCAGCACCAAAATGTATCCAGGGCTAATTATAACCTATAAAGTTTCTCCTTTGTTAGGCATTAAATTGAGTTGGGTAACCGAAATTACACATGTTAAGGACAAAGAATATTTTATAGACGAACAGCGTTTTGGTCCGTTTGCTTTTTGGCACCATCAGCATCATTTTGAAAAAATAGATGGCGGGGTATTGATGCGCGATGTTTTACATTACAGCATCGGCTGGGGACCAATCGGTGTGATTGCAAATGCCATGATCGTAAAAAACAGAATCAACGAAATTTTTAAGTTCCGTTATCAAAAGGTCGAGGACTTATTTGGGAGGTTTTAGCTTTAATTACCACTTTTTGGTTGAGATCGTTTCCGCTTTATTTTTGGTTTTCTCCATCCTATTGGTAGCTAAGTATTTTTTAAATTCATCACCGAATTTTTCGACTTTATTATAAGTACTGTTTAAAATGTCTTTCCAGGCGCCAGCACCAAGTTTACCTGGTGTACGCTCTAAAGGTACGCCGATTGTTGTGGTTGGCACAAAATTACCATACCGATCTCTTTGATAAGGAATAAACAGCATATCGGTTAACCAAAACCGGTATTTACCCTGGCGCACTTCAAAAACGAAGTTGTAACTGATCTCCCCGCTGGGGTGACCGGCAACCAGAATAGTTTTATCAATTACCATATTTCCCTTGGCTAAAACAGAAGAATCTGTGCTGCTTTCCAGTTTCATTGATTTTTTATATGCAAAATCAACAAAAGACCTGGCCCGCTGAAGCAATATATTTTTGTCAATTAGTTGCGAATCTACCACTTGATAATAGATAAATTTACCGTTATCATTTTTAGAAAACTGTTTTTGCTGCGCCGATAATTTAACTGTAAAAATGGTAAGAAGACCAAAGATGATATATTTCATGGAAATAAATAAAAGGATAAAACTAAATATTAAAGATAAAAAAAGCCATCCTGATTTGCACCAGGACGGCTCCATATTTTTCAACTTTATGATTTAGAAAGCGTAAACTGCTGCAAGTGAAAACTGACCACCATTTGGCGCAGCCGCTCCACTCTTATTAAAGAAAGGTTTATCTTTATTATGGTCTAATCTGACTTCAGGAATAAAAGTTAAGCCACCAGATTTGATATTGGCTGTAAGTGTAACTGCGGTGAAGGCCGTTTCCGGAACTGCTCCTGCTGCTTTAAATTTAAAATATTCGCCCCTCAAACCTAAAGTTACAGCATCTGATACCGCATATTGAGGATACAGTGCTGCACCAGCATAACTTCCCGGTACCGCATTATCCTTAATATCGTAATTAGCTGCATTTAAAGCCAATTTAAACTTCTCTGTAATCTGGTAAGCAGTTGTTAAGTCGACAATGGTTCCGTAACCACCAAAGCCAGCACCAGATAAAGCATTTATATAAGCCGTCCAGCCCTCAACCGGGGCAACCATTAACTGTCCGCCAATGGCCGAAACACCTCGGGTAGCAGAATATACATTCCAATCGTTAAATAAGCCTGCCATTAAACTGGCCTTATCAGAGAATTTGTAAGTTGCTTTGATACCAGCATTCTGGAACGGACCATTTGTGAATAGATAAGAAGTGGAGTAGTTGAAATTTCCAACGGGTGAGATTACCTCATATCCGATAAATGTACCCATATAACCAGCGGTCATACTAAATTCATCAGTAAAATCGTAGTTAACGTACAAATTCTGAATATTAAAAGACGAACCGCCAGCCGCAGCATCAGGTATAGATTGCGATTGTCCTCTAGGGCCAAATGAAAGTTCACCTACAAATGAAGCTTTGCCTGTTTTTTTCTTCAGTGCAATATCGATCATTCCAAGGGAAACAGAATTGTGATCGGTTACAAAAGAGGTTTTGGAGTTTAGCGGATTTTTCGCAAAATCATACTTGAAATAGGTATCTACCGATCCTGAAATTTCAAGTGGAGATGATGTGGTCTCTTGAGCCAGGGCACACGTAGTGCTGGCCATTGCAAAAATAGCGGTTAAAAATTTCTTCATGTTTGAGCTTGATTTGAGTTTAGATATATTAAATCTTTAAGAAATTGGTTCTGTTATTGGACTGTTTCTTTCGATATAGATGGCGCGTTCTTCTACCAGTAAAGTGCCTTGAGAGTATTTCTCATCATGTTGAGAAGCATCTAAACCAAGTTCTTCTTCTTCTTCAGAAACCCTGATCGGATTAATAAGATTTACCAGCTTAAAGATTACAAAGGACACGATAAAACTGAATGCGATTACAATTACAGCGCCTTTTAACTGGGTGATAAAAAAAGCAGGGTTTCCGTAAAACAAACCATCAGCGCCGGCAGCATTTACGGTTTTGGTTGCAAAAACACCAGTTAACAGCATACCTACAATACCACCAACACCATGGCAAGGAAAAACATCTAATGTATCATCTAGGCTGGTTTTTTGTTTCCATGAAACTACAAGATTGGAGATAACAGCGGCAATAGCACCGATAAATACACTGGATGAAATACTTACAAAACCTGCACCTGGAGTAATGGCTACCAAGCCAACAACTGCTCCGATACAGAAACCCAATACAGATGGTTTTTTGCCTCTTGCAACATCAAAAAACATCCACGATAAACCTGCAGCGCCCGCAGCGGTATTTGTCGTTAAAAATGCAGAAACAGCTAAACTACCTGCACTTAATGCCGAGCCCGCATTAAAACCGAACCAACCAAACCATAATAAGCCAGTACCGATTAATACGTAAGGAATGTTAGCAGGCGGAACTTCCTTGTGTTCTAAATGCGATTTTCTACGCTTAAGCACCAATGCGCCTGCTAAAGCAGCCATACCGGCAGATATGTGCACTACCGTACCACCTGCAAAATCCAGTACCCCCATCTTTAACAAGAAACCTTGAGGATGCCATGTCCAGTGTGCTAATGGAGAATAAACAAATATGGCAAATAAAACAATAAACAAAATATAAGAAGTAAAGCGTATACGCTCCGCAACTGCTCCAACAACCAAACCTGGTGTAATGATGGCGAACATTAACTGAAACACAGCAAATAAAGAAAGCGGAATAGTTAAGTCTGCTCCCCCCTGAAGATGTGGTGCTCCGGAATTTACACCTTTAAAGAACAAAAACGTGGATGGATTTCCGATAAAACCGCCAATGGTATCTCCGAAGGCTAAGCTAAAACCTACTACCGTCCATAAAACGGTAATAACGCCTGCTGCCACTACACTTTTAATCATGGTAGACAATACATTTTTACGATGAACCATTCCACCATAAAAAAATGCAAGGCCCGGAGTCATTAAAAAGACCAGCGCTGCTGCGATTAATATAAACGCAATGTCTGGTCCACTATACTTGCCCTCATCAAAATTTGGAAGAAGCGGGATAAATAGAGCGAAAATTGCGACAATCATCAATATCGCAAAAGGCGCATACTGTTTAAAGGATAATTTACTCATAGTTTTTAGGTTAATTTGTTTGTGATGTTTTAAATATTTTAAATATGCTTGATTTATTTCTATAAAAATACAACATATTGCATTTTTTAAGCCATTTAGTTTAATTTTTTTAATAAAAAATAGAAATTTTTATAAAACAACACAAAAAGAAACGTTTAAAATAAAAATAACGAAAAATACATCTATTTTTAACATACGTTTTTAATAAAAATAAAATCGAATATTAACCTAACCTGACATTATTTTAGCTAAAATACATCAAAAACAAACTAAAAAATTCAACTAAAACAGAAAAACCCATGAAAATTCATGGGTTTTAATAAAAAATCATCTACAAAATATTAATTTCACAAACAATAAGCAGAGCCCTGAACAACCCCTCTTTTTTCGATTTCTTTGTCCATATAAGTCTGAATTGCTGATTTATTAAGCCCCCAGTTGGGTGCAATTAATAAATCCCAATCTGAAATGCCAAACAGGCGTTGAATCACAATATCCGGACGCAATAAGGGGATTAACTCACAAAGTAAATCAGTATACTCTTCTAGCGAAAACAATTTGAAGGGTTCTTTCTTATACTTAGCGCCCATTATAGAACCTTCTACAACATGAAGATGGTGGAACTTTACAAACTTAATCTGGGGAAAACGGTTAATTTCGTGAATATAACCATACATCTGTTCTCTCGTCTCCCATGGGAAACCGAAAATGGTATGTACGCACAGATCGAGTTTACTGTCTTTTAAAAGTTCTACCGCAGCCACGAATTCACCATGACTGCAGCCCCTGTTGATCTGATCCAGGGTTTCATCATAGATAGATTCCATACCCATTTCTAAGTCTACATCGAAACGATCGGTATAACTTTCCAACAGTGCCACTTTTTCGGCATCGATACAATCAGGACGGGTACCTACTGCAAACCCCACAATATCTTCGGTATTAACGGATAACGCCTCATCATACATCATCTTCAGATAATGCACCGGCGCGTAGGTGTTGGTATTCGGCTGAAAATAAACAATGTATTTATCTGCCTTATAAGAAGTTTTAGCCCTTAACATCCCTTCGGCCAGCTGATCTTTAATATTTGGATTTTGACGCGAAGGCTCTGGTGTAAAAGAATCTACATTACAATATGTGCACCCCCCAAAGCCTTTACTCCCATCCCGGTTTGGGCAGGTAAAGCCACCATCAACGATCACCTTAAATACGCGCTGCCCCTTATACTTTTCACGCAGATAAGTCCCGTAATTTTTATAACCCTTTATCCCTGAATCTACTAGTGTTCCCATTGTTTACAAAAATACGCTTTTTGCTTGAGACGTGGAGTGAGTTTTGAGATATGAGATGTGAGATTTGAGATGTGAGAGCGGTTAGGGGCTCAACAGCTTTGCAGGCGGTTGTGTTGTGATCGTCGAACAGATCATATTTATTTTCAACTCGTATTCAGACCGGCGTGTAAATGCAACTTATCTTAAATAGCTTAGGATTAGCAAAATACATCACCTCCAAAGCTTGTCAATGTTTGTTCATCAGTTTTCAAAACGTCGTTTAAATTCTTCTTTCGGCATAATGTAGGTAGATCTCTTATCAACATTTACTAAACTATTCTGGATGGCACAAAAAACTCATCTCCAGTAGGCAATTATTGATCTCCAAAACGTTTTTGAAATTCTTCTTTCGGCATAATGTAGGTTAGATACTGCTCTACATTATATTTAAATTGTTTATCGGTAATATCAACATTCCAACCATTTTCTTGTCCTCTTTTTTTACTAACTGAATCCGGCAAATTCTCCCTTACTTTAAAAACAGGTATAGGATTTTCTTTGGTTCCATATTCGGGGTTATTTAAATCATCCTCATTAACAGTCATTAAGGTCTCTTTATCTCTCAAAGCAGAAGGAAAAGCCATGCCTTTCTCTTCAGGATAATTAAAAAATGTTATTTCAATATACTTATCAGTAGACTCATCTTTGAAAAAAATTTTATAGATCTTTTGAGGAGGAGACATTAATGAGGTTCTATATTGAGTATCCCTAAATTCCAATTTATCTGGAAATTGAATTTTAAATTCTTTACATTTTTCAATATAGCGCGGAATAGCCTTCTTTGAATTATTTTCCTTCTTTTTAAAAAGGTAGTTAATGCCAAAAATAATTATTGGAAACGCGATCAAAACTCCAATGAGCCATCCGAAGGCTTGTGATATTTGTTTATTCATTATGATGGATTATCTGCAACTACATTAATATTTTTAGTATCATCATTAAAATTAGCCATTCGAGAGGCTATTGCCGAATCATTAGCCTTCGCAGCTTCATAACTATCAGATCCTCTATCGATCAAATAATTTGCAATAGCACCAGCAATCCCTTTTACTAAGCCTTTAAAAAAATCCTTTCCCACTAGTGATGAACTTGTTGAAGGATAAGATCTAGATGCAATATCGGCCGCTAATCTGGAATTGGCAGCACCAGCCGCGTCACCAGCTGCTTCTCTCATCGCGGCCTGGGTATTAAATTCCATCATCTCGCGGGTAATTTGTTGATTGGTACGTGTTAAGTTTACTCCATTTTCGACAACAGCGCCAACAGCCCCTATAGGCTGATTGAATAAGCCCTCTGTTTTTGCACTTTCGCCTACATCACTCCATCTCCAGATGGGCAGATTTTTTTTTGCCGCTTCTTCCTTACTATTTTCGCCATCTACATAACCATACACGGCAATAGGTGCTGCCACCAATAAGCCTATGGGTGTAAAAGCTGTAGCAGCAGTAATTACACCGATTATTGCCTGAGAAGTAAAATGGGCGGCAACTTCAGCATTATTGTTACTGGTAATTTCTTTTGCGGCTGCCATTGCAATAACCGGATCTATAATAATAGAAACCACACCTCCCTTAGGGCAGTTCATCAATGATTGATTAAGTAAAGCTTGTTTTTTATCAATTTCAACCCCTCCATGGGGCAGCATCCACTTTCCTTCTAAAGTAGCATCACAATCGTGCGCCATCTTATACAAGCCAGTCACTCCAGCGCCGATACTTGTTGCCGCAGCCGCAAACATCACCCCTGCCGCCACCAATGCCAGCCCACCGGTTGCTACTGTTGCAACGGCAAGTGCAGCTACGGCAATTACTGCCGTTAAAATCTGCAGGCCACCCCAAAATTTACCTGCAACTTTACACGAAAAAGTATCACTAATTTTTTTATCATCGATATTTAGTAACGGCGCTTTTTTGCTTGATAATATTACCGTGGAGACCCTCGTAATACCTATTTGAAGAGGTTTCCCATTAGTCATATTGGTACAGATAACATTGGCACCCTCATGCACATAAGAATAACTCATTCTATCCTCCTTAATTTATAATCTACAACAATTTCAACATTGTTTTTAACTTCTTCAGCCAAAAAAACATCAGCTTCTTCAATCAACGACAAATCTGTATTAATAACTTGCCTTACCTGGTATTGAAAGTCATAACTAGAAAACTTATATCCAACAATGGGCTGAAATTTCTGATGATATTGCTTTTTTATAGTGTTAGTATCAATTTCTTTAAGATCAATTTTACTTTGTTTTTTAAGTTCAACAAACTCAGGTTTTTCAAAAACAATTTCTGAAGAAACATGTAGAGGAACCGAAACGCCTTCAAAAAGCTGAGAATTGTAATTTAAAGTGTAAGGTTTGTAAACTTCAGACAGATTTACCAGATACCTATCGAAAAAAAGATCAAAAAATAGCTTTGTATGTATATCTTCAATGAGAAGTTTTTCGTCTCTAATTTGCGCTTCTGCTAAATAAATAAATTTTTGAAGCTCAATCTCAGCATTGCCAGATCTTAAAAAAGAATATCGCTCTTTGATATTGTTTTTAAAGCTTTCCCAATTTTTTAGCACTTCCTCGTAGTTTAATATCTTGTTTATTTTCCCTGTCTCACTATCAACACGTACAGTTACATTACACTTAATGAGATCCAAAGATGAAAACAAGTCCATTGCTTCAGAAAGATTAGAAGGATTTATCTGAATAATATTATCGAAAAGCAAAACCTCTACAACTAAATCCCCATTTTTAATCTTATTTTTAACATGAAACTCACGCTTTGTGGTTGCATGGTTAGTAATCACGTTATTAAATTTAGTCGCAACAGTTTGTTCGCAACGATACTTCAAGATAATTGGCTCAGCCTGCTCATTATCAATTACCTCATCAATCTTTACATCAACTTTATTTTCTAAATGGACAGGCTCATCCTCATCAAAAAATTTAAATCTGCTCATATTTTAATTAATTTTAACTGGACTACCTGTTATTTTTTGTTCACTTCCCGAAGTTTGAGAAATGGTGGCATCAGAACATACTACAATAGCATCCTGCGATTCCAAATTATAAGTTTTGCTACCTACATTTACCCCGGTTGTTGCAACTGTACCAATATTCACCGCTGTACCTGGTTTTTCACTCGCATTGGCATTAATTTTTTCCGTACCCTGAATATTAATCACTTTACCAATAATATCAATCGTTCCATCGTTTTTTAAGGTGATGCTACTTTGACCGGTTTTAATCACAATTGTCTCAGCAGATTGCGCGGTAATTGATCCCGGACCGTTTTCTATTTTAACGAAATTTGCCGCATTGGTACCAAGATTTAATGCATGGTTAAGGTCATCAAAACTTAAACTACTTCCCTTTCTCGAAGTAAGCCCTTTGGTATTGCTGTTTTTAAAGCCACTGCTATCTCCACTGTTACCGTGGTACACACTCCCCATTACCACCGGCCTCGCCACGTTCCCCTCTTCAAAGGCAATAACTACCTGGTCGCCTTTTTCCGGTATAACATGAAAACCTCTGTTCTTCCCGGTATCACCACTACCGGCATTAGGGCTTACGACCCTCAGCCATTCAGTAGGATCGTTTGTTTGGCACTCCCATTTAAATTTAACTTTCACCCTGCCCTGCCCTTGCGGATCATCATTATCAATTACATCGGCCAGTTGCATGTCTGATTGTGGCTTTTGGTAATTTTTAACCATTATACGCTCGGTGGTGGCCACTAAACCTTCAAAACTATTGCTGTATTTACCCGTACCATCTATCTGGTGATTGATGTTGGTAATCAAAAATTTACCCAGGCTCTCTGTTGCAAAAGCAAGCTCTTTCCTGATACTCATGGTAATCTCAGCAATACTACCGATACTAAGCTGTGCATTATCGCCACTGGCATTAATTTTTAATAGTTCGCTGATTTGCGCTTTCTCTTCGTTTTCTACATGGCTTTTGATATCGCTGCTGTTATCAACCCTAATTAGAGAGGGCTGATTAAAGGTTTTACTGTACATCGTATTTGATGCCTTGATGGCATGTGCCAGATCTGGATTTCCGTCGGCTTTTCCTGTGCTTTCACTGTGAAGCATTTCATCCTGTTTCGGATTATAAGCAAAGCGTTTATATTTGATGGGCGAAACCTCCATCGCATACTGCAGGTTGAATACATCACGACCATAAAAAAGCGATACTTCTTTTTGCTTGTCCGGTTTACCAAAATTAAGCTGCTTACCATCATAGTAAAACCACTCATGATACTCGCCAGATAAACGGTTCAGAAACTCGAAATCACTTTCGCGGTACTGTATCAGGTAATCAATGGGTGCTTTTCTTGAGGCATTGCTTACTATGGTGAGGTCGTTAGCTGGCGTATCATTCGTAGCCAGCTTAATAATGGTATCAAGGTCTTTATCCAGATATGAACCCAAATCTGGTCCCCGGTCTATTAATATGGTAGGACTATAGCCACTTACAATAAGTATTCCATGGTAACCATGACTTTGCGAGAGTTCCACTTTTGTAACCAATCCTGCAAAATGCTGAAGGTTTTCTGGCGAATAGCCAAATGAAGCAGTTAAGGTTTTGCCTACAAAATCGCGACTATCGTCTAAACTGATCAAACCAGGTGCACCTAGTTGATCGTGATTAAAATGAAGCTCAAAATAATGGTGCTGGTTAAAAGCTTGTAGCAGATTAAAAGAAGCAAAATGAGCAATCGCTGCATCTTCTATACTGATTTCTACGATAAGTTTATTTTCCATAATATCATATTACTGTTGCAGTAGCATTCTTGGCTACATTGTTCTATAAACTGCAATTTTATAAAGGCCAGGGTAGAAATGCACTTCAAATTGCGTACCCGATGCATTTCTCTTAAAAGATGCGTCTATAACCTTTTTCGTATAGGGGTGCACTTCAATAGTATTGCCTTTTTTTAAATAACCATTGCCGATCATGGTATCAATATCCTTAGGCCTAACATGGATGCAACCATGTGATTCTGACAATAGAAAAGGCAAACCCGCAGCGGTTGCTGCTTCATCAGGCGGCGTAGTGTGGATAAAATCGCCCATAATATATTCCTTACCATTCATTTTACGGTCATTGTTCAGGTCTTTAAAATATTTAACCGATACATGCCCAAAATCATTAAAAAACCATTTTGTTGGAATAGGTGATTTGGGGTAAAGATCACGCTGGTATTTAAGAATAAAATTTTTGACGCCTTTCTGATCGTTTTTATATTTACCCCATGCTGCGTTTACATCAGTTAACTTTTTCCAGGTACCCATATGTTTCACCATCACAACGTCTCCATTTATTTTAACTTCGGTACCCCATGCTATTCCTGACCATTCGGCATATTTTCCATAACTCACATGTTTTTCTATACTTTTGATCACAAACCTACCCGTAGTTGTAGAGGTTTGTGCATGGCCATCATCTCCCATTTTAACGTTTGATGGTCCGCCATGCGCATCATATTCCTTAATTTTTACGAGCGTATTCATTGCTATTATCTATATTTTAAAACCTCAACCATGGTGACATGGGCAAGCGCTAACTTTTTATTACTATTAAACGTTAATTTTAGTGCGGTATTGGCATCAACAGTAATTTCAACCGGTAGCGGCGTTTCGGTATTGCCGATCAACGGTTTTTCTTTTTTGATATCCCCAAAGTACCTGGTAAAATCTCCTATGGTTAAGGAATCTGTAATCGACTGAGCTACCAATAATCTAATCGCTGCTTTAATGTTAGCCACTTCACTATTTTTATAGGGATGGACGATGATGCTATCATGCCCAATCGCTTCACCTTTGTAAATGCTGATGGGCAATTTATGGGCAAATGCTTTGTTAGTTGTAACAATACCCAGACTGTTAAATTTGCTTAAAGGCAATTTGGTTAAAGCATCTGTGTAAGCAAGAAAATTTTCGGTAGAACTGGCTTTCTCTACCAACTTATGGCCTTTTTGTTGATCTGGCTTTTGATCACCTCCACTACAGCCTGAAAAACACCAAACTATTGCAGCAGTTAAAACAAGAAATGAATAAAGGCGAACAGATAAGCGAATCATTTTCATTTAACTAATTTATGTTGAAGAAATAATGTAAATATTGAAGACAGGGATACAGAATTTTCGTAATCCTTGAGCCTGATTGATTAAAGTTTATATATTCCTTTTCCTGGGGCAGTTAGAAGCGCAGCACGGGGGGAAATCTATATTAAGTTGTAATATGTGGGCATACTGAAGTACCTGGTACCTTTTGCCTGAAAAATTTAAGCCAGCTTTGAAAGCCATAGTTTTAAAATTTAAAGGTTAAAATTTGATTAGTGCAGCGCCGGGCTACAATCTCATCAACCAAATATCAGGCCAATTGAAAGTCATAAGACTCATTAACAACCACTAAGGAAAATCTAAAAAGAGAAAAATAAATGAATATATATACTGAAGATGGTTTTAAACTAATCATAAAGGTTAATATGATTGCTTATTTTTTTACCAACACCCAACGCTAATATGCAGTTTTGCCACTATAAGTATACAAGATGATACAGTTTATGCTTAGGCTAGCATTAATGGGAACAAACCGTTCAAAAAGCATCATTATTGCAGGAAGGCTTGTTCATGCGATAGCCTTTTCCGATTTTCAGGAAAGCAATCTTTATAACAAGGATCAAAGCATGATGGATTGCTTCGTCGTTCCTCCTTATAATAACAACTTTTTTAAAGGGATGCTGTGAATGGCAATTTGTTTCAGGATTTCTCGGCGATTAAGATACTGCCTATATAGTAGCTACAAGACAATCAAAATGCTGTAGCTACCTTTAAAACGAGTTCGATAGCTATAGCATTCGCAAACTGAACGCTAATCCTTTTGTTCTTTTTTATTGATCAGAAAATAAACAGGAACTCCCAGCAAAACAATGATAAGTCCTGGCCAGGTATATTGTTGTTTATAAATTAAAAGCAGGATACAAAATGCTGCGCCGATTAAAAGGTAAATAATTGGCGTGACTGGATATAACCAGGTTTTGTAAGGTCTTTCGATTCCAGGTTTTTTTATCCTTAAGTAAATGACACCGAAAACGGTGATCATGTAAAAAAGCACGATCACAAAAGAAATCATATCTAATAGATTGCCGTACTGACCGCTTAAGCATAAAACTGCTGCCCAAATGCCTTGCATCCATAACGACCTTTCTGGAACACCATTTTTATTGTTTTTAAGTGCTGCCTTAAAAAACATACCGTCTTGTGCCATGGTCTGAAACACCCGTGCTCCCGCCAATACGATTCCGTTAACACAACCGAAAGTAGAAATCATCACCAGCAACGCAATAATTATTGTACCCGCACCACTACCAAAAATTTGCTCTGAAGCGGCAACCGCAACCCGATCATTAAGGGCGAAAGCAATACTATCTCTGTCTAAGGTATTAAGGTAAATAAAATTAACCAGTATATAAAGAATCATTACCGCAGATGTACCCAAAACCATTGAACGTACCACATTTTTTTTAGGGTTTTCGATTTCTCCGGAAACAAAAGTTACGTTTTCCCAGGCCACACTCGAAAATACCGAGCCTACCATTGCTGCTGCAATGCCACCCATTATGGTCATTCCTGAAATAGATTCCCATCCCGATTTCAGGAAATTACCGCCTGGATCTGTTTCCAGGTTATTGAAAGCATTCCATCCAAAGCTCATATTTCCAGACCAAAAACTATTTTTCACCAAAAGAAAACCTAAAATAATCAGACCGATCAAAGCAACAATTTTAGAACCTGTAAAAATATTCTGCAGTATCTTGCCACCCTCAACACCTTTTGTATTGATATAAGTTAACAGCAGGATCACACCAATGGCTAAGATCTGGATCCAGGTAATTTTATAACTCCCGGCTTGGAAAATCGGATCAGCATCGTTTAAAGCGGGAATCAGGTAGGCCGTAAATTTACCAAAAGCTACCGCTACTGCGGCAATTGTACCCGTTTGGATTACGGTAAAAAGACCCCAACCATAAAGGAACCCCATCATTTTACCAAATATCTCTTTCAGGTAAGTGTATTGTCCGCCTGCTTTAGGAAACATAGAAGAAAGCTCTCCATAAGAAATTGCGGCTGCAACTGTCATTATTCCTGTTATGATCCATACCACAATTAACCAATAACCAGAGCCTAAATTTCTCATGATATCGGCACTTACGATAAAGATACCGCTACCAATCATCGAGCCCATTACCAGCATTGTGGCATCAAAAAGGCTTAACTTTCTTTTAGCGGATCCACCTTCTTTTTCCATTTTCATCTTTTAGTTTGGTTTAGTCGGTGGCTAATTTATTTAAAAAAAAGAAATTAGGCGCGCTTCGCCTGTATTATTTTAATTGAATAAAATTTTATTTACGCTGGCCATGAAAATTTTAATCACTAGAAGAATATTTTATTAACTTGCTATAAATAAGCCAGAAGTATGTAGTTCTAAGTTTGAAGACATTAACGGATTAGCCATTTGTGGATTTTAGAGCAGGTGCCTATTCTAAATAAAACAGCTTAAACATTTAACAGATTCAAACAGTTGATCAATAAGTAAACACTAACCAAATATAAAAACCAGTTATTAACTATGAACTTTTTACAAAACAATTTAATTTACTGTATTCCGGCGCTGGGCCTTGTTGGCATTATAGTTATGATGATTAAAAGTGCCTGGGTAAACAAGCAAGACGCGGGTGACAAGAACATGCAGGAACTTGCGGGCCATATAGCCGATGGTGCCATGGCATTTTTAAAAGCTGAATGGAAGGTATTGAGTATTTTTGCTGTTTTTACGGCTGCGCTTCTGGCTTATTCGGGAACCATTACCGAGATTAAAGGCATCCCGATGCATTCGAGCTGGATTATTTCTATCTCTTTTATTATTGGAGCGGTATTTTCTGCTACAGCAGGTTATATCGGTATGAAATCGGCTACCAAAGCCAATGTAAGAACCACACAGGCGGCCCGGACGAGTTTAAAAAAAGCCCTGAAAGTCTCATTTACCGGAGGTACAGTAATGGGCTTGGGCGTTGCCGGCTTGGCTGTTTTAGGCTTAGGCGGCCTATTCATTATATTTCTTAAGCATTTTAATGTGGTTTCGGTTAACAGTGCCGAAATGAAAACTGCGATAGAGGTTTTAACCGGATTTTCTTTAGGCGCTGAATCCATTGCGCTGTTTGCACGTGTCGGCGGTGGTATCTATACCAAAGCTGCCGATGTTGGTGCCGATTTAGTGGGTAAGGTGGAGGCTGGTATCCCTGAAGATGATGTGCGCAACCCCGCTACCATTGCCGATAACGTGGGCGATAACGTAGGTGATGTTGCCGGTATGGGGGCAGATTTATTCGGCTCCTACGTAGCCACCATTTTAGCTACTATGGTTTTGGGCCAGGAAATTAATGTAACCGATAATTTTGGTGGAATGTCTCCTATTCTGTTACCGATGGTGATTTGTGGGCTGGGTATTATATTTTCGATCATTGGAACCTGGTTCGTCACGATCAAGGATGAAAAATCAAATGTTCAGAATGCATTGAACCTAGGTAACTGGTCATCGATTGTCATCACTGCTGTAGCTTCATTCTTTATCGTGAAATGGATGTTGCCTGAAACGCTTAATTTGCGTGGATACGAATTCTCAAGCATCAATGTTTTTTATGCCATTATAGTAGGCTTAGTAGTCGGAACGATTATGAGTGTTGTGACCGAATATTTTACGGCGATGGGCAAAGGGCCTGTAAACTCGATTATCCAACAATCGTCTACGGGACATGCTACCAATATTATTGCAGGTTTATCTGTTGGAATGAAATCTACTGTAATTCCTATTCTGGTGCTGGCCGGAGGAATTATGGCTTCCTATCATTTTGCAGGTTTATATGGCGTTGCCATTGCTGCAGCCGGAATGATGGCCACTACAGCTATGCAACTGGCTATTGATGCTTTCGGGCCGATTGCGGATAATGCAGGTGGTATAGCAGAAATGAGTCAATTACCTCCTGAGGTACGCGAACGCACTGATAATTTAGATGCTGTAGGTAATACCACCGCAGCAACAGGTAAAGGTTTTGCCATTGCTTCGGCTGCACTTACCTCATTAGCTTTATTCGCTGCCTTTGTTGGTATTGCCGGCATAACTGCGATCGATATTTATAAAGCACCTGTGCTGGCAGGTTTATTTGTTGGAGGAATGATTCCTTTCATTTTTTCTGCTCTGTGTATCCAGGCAGTTGGTAAAGCCGCAATGGATATGGTGCAGGAAGTACGCCGCCAGTTTCGTGAAATACCTGGCATTATGGAATACAAAGCAAAACCTGAATATGAAAAATGTGTGGCCATTTCTACCAAAGCCTCTATCCGCGAGATGATGATGCCTGGGGCTATTGCTTTGATTACCCCGGTGATTGTAGGCTTTACCTTTGGACCTGAAGTTTTAGGCGGTTTATTGGCCGGCGTTACCGTTACGGGCGTATTAATGGGGATTTTCCAGAGTAATGCCGGTGGTGCCTGGGATAATGCCAAGAAATCTTTCGAACAGGGGGTGATGATTAATGGCGAAATGCACTACAAAAAGTCAGAACCGCACAAAGCATCGGTAACAGGAGATACGGTTGGTGATCCTTTTAAAGATACTTCCGGCCCTTCAATGAATATTCTGATTAAATTAATGTCTATTGTTTCACTGGTTATTGCTCCTTACATCGCAGTTAAGGCAATTGAAGGCGAACACAAACAGGAAGTTCGGAAAGAAATCAGGATTGAACAAAAAACCGATGCTTTGGGAAACATAAAAACAGACACTTTGATAAATACAACCGATTCATTGAGCCGTTAGTTGTAAAATCATAGATATAAAGACTCATAAAAGGGATTTTAACAGAATCCCTTTTTGTTTTTGGTAATTTTTATTTAGGTTTACTGCTTATTATCATAAAAATCAACAAACATAAAAGACTAAACAACTTATGAATCTAAAAAAGCCTATTGATGTGCTTATAGCAGAATCTGCTGAAAGCGGTGAAGGCACGTTGAAACGGACACTGAGCAGTACAAGCCTCGTCGCGTTGGGCATTGGGGCTATTATTGGCGCAGGTTTATTTTCGTTAACGGGTATTGCTGCTGCCGATCATGCCGGACCTGCTGTAACTTTATCATTTGTATTAGCGGCAGTTGGCTGTGCTTTTGCCGGATTATGTTATGCCGAATTTGCATCAATGATACCGGTAGCAGGAAGTGCATATACCTATTCTTATGCTACCATGGGTGAATTTATGGCATGGGTTATCGGATGGGATTTGGTTCTCGAATATGCTTTAGGTGCCGCAACCGTCGGTGTTTCTTGGTCTGGATACTTTAATAAATTATTGCACGAGTTCGGACTCGAAATGCCCCTCTACCTAACTAAATCATTTGCAGAAGTAGATGGAGGAGGAATCAACCTTCCTGCTGTAGTAATTGTTTCCTTACTCTCTTTAATGTTAATCCGCGGTACCAAAGAATCGGCGAGTCTTAATAACATTTTAGTAATTGTGAAAGTAGCAGTAGTGATCATTTTCATTGCACTGGGATGGAAATTCATTAACCCTGCTAACCACACCCCTTATATTCCTGAAAACACAGGTGTTAAAGGAGAGTTTGGTATCTCAGGTATAGCAGCCGGTGCAGCATTGGTGTTCTTCGCATTTATCGGTTTTGACGCCGTTTCTACAGCTGCTCAGGAAGCTAAAAATCCTCAAAAAGGCATGCCAATTGGTATATTAGGATCACTTGTGGTTTGTACAATATTATATGTATTGTTTGCACACGTAATGACAGGATTAGTACCTTACACCGTTTTCAAAGGTGATGCCTCTCCTGCTGCTACAGCTTTTAAAGTAACCGGTTACAGCTGGTTGCAAATGGGTCTGATCATTGCCATTTTAGCAGGTTATACTTCAGTAATATTAGTGATGCTAATGGGCCAGTCAAGGGTATTCTATACCATGTCTAAAGACGGGCTATTACCAAAATTCTTCAGCACTATCCACTCTAAATTCAGAACACCTTTCAAAACCAATATCTTCTTTATGCTTTTTGTAAGCATCTTTGCCGGTTTTGTTCCGGTTACCGATTTAGGGCACATGGTTTCTATCGGTACCCTGTTTGCATTCTCTTTAGTTTGTATTGGTGTAATGTTATTGCGCAAAACAGATCCTGACCGGCCACGTCCTTTCAAAACGCCATTAGTGCCTTTCGTGCCGATTATGGGCATCATTGTTTGCGTTTATTTAATGTCATCACTTCCATTAGAAGCTTGGATCAGGTTAGCAATCTGGATGGGATTAGGTATAGCAATTTATTTCTTATATGGCAAAAAGAACTCGGTTCTTAGAAACAGCGGTAGTACGGTTAAACCTGTTGATCCTCCGAAACCAGAATTATAAAAAAAACTATCTTTTTTAATTAAAGCCCCGATCAAAAGTCGGGGCTTTTTTGTGTTAAATAATTGTTAATAAAGTTACCTTTGCAAAAAAATTAACAAAATGTACCGCCATCCTGCTAAACTTAAAAGCACTTATCTCTTTATCACTGCTTTTTTATTATTCATTTCCACATTGGTGCATGCCCAACGGACGATTAATGACGTAATGGATTCTACAACAGTAAATCATTTACTCATCATATCAAAGAAATACGGCTCATTATCATTTAGTGGATATTTGCAGCCACAATTTCAGGTTGCTCAATCAAATGGGGCACAGGCAGAATACCAGGGAGGTAACTTTGGCGAATTCACCAATAACCGGTTCAGATTGAGAAGGGGCAGATTACGGGCTGACTACATGATGTTAACAGAAGATGGTAGTCCATCTACCTATTTTGTACTCCAGTTTGATGGTACCGAACAGGGTGTAGCCATACGCGATTTCTGGGGCCGTTATTATGAAAACAAATGGAAAATATTAGCCGTAACGCTTGGCCTTTCAGGCCGTCCTTTCGGGAACGAGCTGCAGCTGTCTTCTTCTGTCAGGGAAGCACCGGAGCGTGGACGGATGTCGCAGATTTTAATGAAAACGGAACGTGACCTGGGGGTTACGTTTACGCTAAATCCACGATGGAAAGATGCAACACTTAAAAATCTGGTGTTTGATTTCGGTATTTATAATGGTCAGGGCTTGGCTGGTCCTGGTGAGTTTGACAATAGCAAAGATTTCATCTTCAGGTTAAGCCATAAAACTTATGCATTTAATCAGTTTACCATTGCAGGTGGCATTAGTACACTCCAAGGCGGTTTAAACCATCGTTTGCCTGTTAGCTATAAAATGAACAGGATCAACGATCAATGGAGAATGGAAAAGGATTCAACTGCTTCGACAGTTAATAAAGTAGCACCCAGAAGATATTATGGTGCAGATATCCAGTTGGCCACAAAAACCAAAAGCTGGAAATCAGAGCTTAGGGCAGAAGTAATTTCGGGCTTACAAACCGGCACTTCAACTACCTCGGCCACACCAGGTACCTATCCTGTTGATAATAAATCGGTAGCCTTGCCTTATTACACCAGAACTTTTAATGGTGCTTACCTCACGTTTGTACAAACTTTAAATAGTACCGATAACCAGCTCATTCTAAAATACGACTGGTATGACCCAAATGCTAAAGTTAAAGGCATGGAAATATCTGCCGATAAAGGACTCTCGCCTGCTGACGTTCGTTTTGACACTTTTGGTTTTGGCTTTTTACATCATTTTAACCCACACTTTAAAGCAGTATTGTATTACGATATCGTCAGAAATGAATCCACTCAGCTTTCGGGTTACACTGCTGATAGAAAAGATAACGTGCTTACCTTGCGTACGCAATTCTATTTCTAATAAATCACCTTACCATTGAGGAATTGATACAAATTCCACTACCTTTGCTTAAAATTGCGCTGCTATGAAATCTGATTTTATGACATTCAACTTAAGCCAGATCCTATCAACAACGATGGTGTTGTTTGCGATTATTGATATCTTAGGTGCGATACCAGTGGTGATCGAACTCCGTAGAAAGGCTGGTCATATCGAATCAGAAAAGGCTTCGCTGGTAGCAACAGGTCTAATGATCCTATTTTTGTTTGTTGGCGAGTCGCTCTTAAAAGTAATCGGTTTGGATGTTGAATCTTTTGCCATTGCTGGCTCTTTCGTTATCTTCTTCATCGCCATGGAAATGGTGTTGGGTTTAACCATTTTTAAGGAAGAAGCACCTGAAACAGTTTCCATAGTACCATTGGCTTTTCCTTTGATTGCCGGGGCAGGAACGATGACCACTTTACTTTCGCTAAAAACAGAATACCATACCCAAAATATTTTAGTAGGGATTATACTCAATATGTTGTTTGTTTACTTTGTATTGAAAAACACCAACAGACTGGAAAAACTTTTCGGTAAATCTGGTCTGAATATTTTACGTAAAGCCTTTGGCGTTATTTTACTGGCCATTGCCATTAAATTGTTCAGGAACAATACAGGACTTTAAGAAACCGTCAATTAAGCCGTTATTTCGCCTGAAGCTAATTAGTCTTCATGGGTAGCAAAATGGAGAAATTTATTGCTGTGCAATTAAAGATTTCGTTTCGAAGATCCTTATGGTTGTCCAATACAATGGAAGTGAAGGTCTATTTAGACAATTGACAATTCCCGCACTAATCTGTAACAATAATTTCGTATATTCATCTAAACATAAAGCTTACACAATGAACAGCTTTGAAGAATATACCCTGATTATCGGAGCAATAGCCGTTTTAATCGAAGCGGTTAAGTACGTCAAGAGGAATTTTGCATCCTGGTTTGAGCATACTTAAATTGTGGTCCTCGACCGCAGCAATGTGGAGCGGAGAGATCTAACCTGAGATAGATTTAGCTTCGCTGAGCGCTTCGTGGTTCTCGAATGCGTTGCACTCCGCTCGAAAGGATGGAGAGAACGATAAGCATCCAAATCTTAACAATCTTACAATCCAAAGACCTGTTATTCATTTTGCTTAATCAACCTGGCTACAAACATCGTATCGGCGTTATTTTCAAAGCCTTTTATCAATTCCATTTCTTCCAGTTCCAACGGCAATGTATCAATCATATGCTGTACAACAGCCTCATTTTCGGCTTCAAAAGCTGAACAGGTAATGTAAATTAAAGGTTTTCCTGGTTTAAGGTATTTTACGACGTTTTGGGCAATCCCCTTTTGTATCGATGCGAACTGATCAATCTTACGTTCTTCGAAAAAAGTGAGCATCTCAGGTGTTCTTCCCCATGTTCCTGAACCTGTACAAGGCGCATCCAAAATAATTCCATCAAACTGGTAATGGTGTAAAACCTGATCATTGTTCTTTAAAAGATCAAGCTCTTTTTTATGGTATTTTTTAATTCCTGCCGAGCGGAAACGTTCATCCAGATTTAAGAGCACGCTCTCCCGCAAATCTGAAACCAAAAGTTCAATTACCGGCTCCAAACTGTGCAGCAATAGAGTTTTTCCACCTGAAGCTGCGCAACAATCCCACCATTTATCCCATTTATTAGGCTTAAAATATAAACCTGTGTGTTGTGATGATAAATCCTGAACCTGGTAAGTCCCTTCCTTTAAAATGGTTTCAAGCTTGGTTCCATTGGGCAAAGCCAGGGCAGTATCCGTAATTACTTTAACAGCTATACTTTCAGCTTCCAGTTTGGCAGTCACTGCTGCTGAATCTTCAGCCTTTACCCTAATAAACAGATCTGGTTGTTTAAAAAACGATGCAAAAAAATTATTTTTATTAACGCCGGTAGAAAGTGCCTTATGAAAAGGATAAGCCTGTTCGACATCAAAGCCCGGATATTTAGCTTTAATCAGTGCTAATTTTTCTTCCAATGGCAAATTCATACTTTCCCTTAAATCTGGCAGGCTCTTTTCTACTAACAGGCTTAACGTATCGTGGCATAGAAAATCGGCAATACTTAACCTTTCTTCAGCAGGTAATGATGGTAAAGCCTTACCGAGTCTAAAAAAGCTGTAGATATATCTTGTTGCCCATCTCCTGTCTGATGAGCCCATCTGCTTGTGCTGTTTAAAATAAACAGGCAGAAAACGATGTAAAGGTAAATTTCCATCGTAACTGCTCAAAATTTGTTCAAAGGCCCTTAACTGGTGATCTGCTTTCATGCGATAATTTAAAAAGAAAAATTATTGATTACTCAACCGGGCTTAGTGCAAAGTTTTTATACTTCAATAACATTAAACTGGTATTAATGTAGCCTGATTTTTCATCAAGGATAAACGAAAAGTTATTATGCAAGCCTTTGTATTTATCTTTCACGATATAATCCCGATAATCTTCACCATGGGTTGCCAGTAACCTGCCAAAATAATAACCAACATCGAAACCTTTAAAAGCATACTCCCCAGGCTCAAAGCCATATTTATAGCGATACTTTTTGATAAAGGTGATCACATTGCCGTTTTTATAGTCGATTTTATAAGAAGAACTGATAATGGTGCTCAGATCCTGTAATTTATCAGCCGGATAATTCTGTTTTACCCAGTTAGGGTGACCAAAAAGCGAGATATTATATCCTCCGGTCCGGAGATGTTTTAGTTTGTATAGTTTTTCTACAGTTGGTAATACAAAAGCGCGGTCGGAAGAAGTCAGCACTACGGCATATTGTTTACCTTTGATCATCCTTGTTTCAAAAGCATAGGCTGATGCATATTCCTGTATAACAAATTTGCTATTGGCTTGAAGATAACTTCTTATCGGTGCTGCAAAAGCCTCGTCTTCTGTTTTTTTTGTGTTGATAAACACCACTATCGTATTAGCGGGATTGTAATTTTTAGCAATATAAGTGGCTATCTTTTTTCCATGTAATCCTATATTATTTACAATGGATACCAAATTGGGATTATTGAATTCAGTAGGTTCTGATGCCGCTAATGGAGATACAATAATTGCATTATTTTCTCTGGAATAAGCGGAGATAAATCTTAATCCTTCCGGAAAAACAGGGCCAATAATTAAGTTGCTTTGTTTAAAGCGTTCATTATTATATAGAAGTGATATATGCGCATTATCATCTTCTGTATCAAAGACATTTAGTTTAAAGTTTAAACCCTGTGCTGCGACAGAATCCAATCCCAGTTTAAAGCCCTGATAGAAATCGATAGGCATCGCATATTTTTCGATCTCAGCCTTTGTAGCAGTTTTTAAATTAAGCTGGTCGAGCTTAAATGGAACCAGCAGAGAAACGCTTGCCTGCGAAAACTTCTTGAGAGGTTTTTTATCTGTAGGTTTTTCTTTTTCGACCGGCTTACTGGTTTCAGGCTTAGGTGTCCTGATTTTAGGCGAACAAGCACCTAAAACAATCGTAAACAAAACCAGCAACCCATAAACTTTCTTCAAATTCATACCTATCTTTTTTAACAAAATATGCTAGCAAAGTTTATTCCACCTTGCTAGCATAAGCCTATTATTTATATTGTTTGGAATAAAAACTCCAAACTAAAAACTAACAACTCCAAACTGGGCTATTCCCATTCAATGGTTGCCGGTGGTTTAGAGCTGATATCGTACACTACCCTATTGATTCCCTTAACTTTATTAATAATTTCGTTTGATATTTTAGCCAATACCGGGTAAGGCAGGTGACACCAATCTGCAGTCATGCCATCAAGCGATTCTACAGCCCGTAAAGCAATTACATTTTCGTAGGTACGCTCGTCGCCCATTACCCCTACTGATCTTACAGGTAGAAATATAGCTCCGGCCTGCCACACTTTATCGTACAAACCCGCTTCTTTCAGATTATCAATATAAATTTTATCAGCATCCTGTAAAATGGCCACTTTCTCAGGAGTAACCTCTCCAATGATGCGAATGCCGAGGCCAGGACCTGGAAACGGGTGTCGACCTAAAATAAATGATTCTAAACCTAATGCCGTGCCTACTCTTCTCACTTCATCTTTGAACAGCGTTTTAAGTGGCTCTACCACTTTAAGCTTCATAAAATCTGGCAAACCACCAACATTATGGTGTGATTTAATGGTAGCTGACGGACCTTTTACCGATACTGATTCGATAATATCCGGATAGATAGTTCCCTGAGCCAGCCATTTTACATCCTGGATCAGGTGAGATTCTTCATCGAAAACTTCGATAAATACACGGCCAATGATTTTACGCTTAGTTTCAGGATCTTCTACGCCGGCCAACTGACCTAAAAATTTGTCTTTCGCATCAACGCCCTTAATATTTAAGCCAAAATCTTTATACTGTTCTAGAACACTTTCATATTCATTTTTGCGCAATAAGCCGTTGTCAACAAAGATACAGTGAAGGTTTGTACCAATAGCTTTGTGCAGAAGTACCGCAGCAACACTGCTATCCACACCACCTGAAAGTGCCAGAACAACTTTATCATCACCCACAGTGGCTTTAATATCTGCAATAGTTGTTTCAACAAAAGCAGCCGAAGTCCAGTCCTGGCTACATCCACAGATATCAACAAGGAAGTTTTCTAAAAGAATTTTTCCGTCAATACTATGCGTTACTTCAGGGTGAAACTGGATGGCATAAGTATCAGAATCTTTAATGTGGTAAGCAGCCACCCTTACGCTATCGGTACTTGCTATCAGCTCAAAGTTTTCAGGAATATCGGTAATGGTATCACCATGGCTCATCCAAACCTGCGAACCGATATTGATCCCTTTAAATAATTTGTTTTCCTGATTTACAAAATTCAGGTTAGCCCGGCCATATTCGCGCGTTGATGAAGGCTGAACGCTACCGCCTGAATGTTGGGCAATATATTGTGCGCCGTAACAAACAGCCAGTAAAGGATATTTTAAATGGTATTTTGATAAATCAATCTGAGGTGCATCTTCCTGGCGAACAGAGTAAGGGCTACCCGAAAAGATAACGCCTTTTACATCAGGTGTAACCTCAGGAAGATTGTTGTATGGATATATTTCACAGTAAATATTTAGTTCGCGAACCCGACGGGCAATGAGTTGTGTAAACTGCGAACCAAAATCGACGATAATGATTTTCTCTTGCATCCGCAAAAGTACCAATTAGATATGAGATTTGATATGGAAGATTAGAGATTTTTAGCGGAAAAATCAGAAGTAAACAGTTCGAAGTCGGCAGACACTTTTCGTTTAGCAGTTTGCGTGGTAACGAACCTATGGCAAATGAATCAATTAACCGCTAAGATTCCATCAAAAGTACTTCCACTCCAAATTTCCTTAAAAAATCAACCCCCTCATCACTTGGTAAACCTTTGTAAGCTGCATAAGATTTAGAGTAATATACCAGTTTGATCCCTGATGACAAAATAAGGCGGGCACAGGCAATACATGGCGACAAAGTAGTGTATAAAGTACATCCTTCTATTTTTGATCCGTTTTTTGACGCATATAAAATCGCATTTTCTTCAGCATGTAAGGCCAGAGAGCAACTTCCTTTGCTATCCCGAGTACAACCATGCTCCGGCCATTCCTCATCACAATTATGTGTGCCGGCCGGCGGGCCGTTGTAACCGATCGAAATAATGCGGGTATCTTTGGTTAAAACGGCACCAACATGCGCACGCACACAGTGTGAGCGGGCAGCCAAATCGGTTGCCAGGTTCATAAATATGGTATCGAAACTTGGTTTATCTGTCATGTGCTAAAATAAAAAAACCACAAAGAACTTAATCTTTGTGGCTGCTAAAATACTGGAATAAAAATTAATGTCCGCCAGAAATTTTCTGATCGAAATTAATTCCCTGCGATCTTAATATGGAAGCTACCCTCCAGGCGTAAAATGCCAGGTAAGCGAAGCAAATAATACCCACAATATAACTGTATTGAATGCCGGTGAATTCAGATACCAAACCTTGCAACCAGCTGATGATCCCACCGCCCATAATCATCATAATCAAGAAACTACTTCCCTGACTGGTATGTTTACCTAAACCACTAACGGCTAAAGTGAAGATACATGGCCATAAGGTACTGCAGAACAAACCAACACTGGTAATAGCATATACACTCGTCATGCCGGTAGTAAACATACCAATTAATAAAGCGGTAATGCCAATAGCAGAAAAAATCAATAACATTCTGGCCGGATTACCTTTGCTGGCCATATCGGCTAAAATTAGCACCAAAATAATTACTGCATAAATATAAAATGGTGCCAGATCGTGTTTTGCAATTGCATTTACAACCAGGAAAATACCAAAAGCCAAATAAGGTGCAATAAAGCGCAATACTTTTTGTGTGCTTACATTATCGGTAAAAGCTTCAACAGCACCTGTCCAACGGCCGATCATCATACTTGCCCAGTATAATGAAATATAGGGTGCAATATCTTTGATTTCAAAGCCTAAGTCTTTCTCCATGTAAGCCGGTAGGTTACTCGCTGTTGAAACCTCAACACCCACATAAACGAAAATGGCGATCATACCCAAAACCAGTTGTGGGTAATTCAAGGCTGATCCCTTAATCGATTTAGTGTCATCCGCCGAAGCTTCCACCAAAGCAGGTCGATCAGGCAACGACGACATTTTTAAGAAAATGGCAACGGCTATAAAAGCCACTCCTAAAATTAAATAAGGAATTTTAACGCTTTCTACGCTAATGTTGGTATTGGCATTCGCCGCCGAACCGAAAATGGCAAAACTTACAATAAGCGGCCCAATGGTTGTACCGAAGTTGTTGATACCACCCGCAAGTGTTAAACGTTGTGAACCTGTTTTAATCGGTCCTAAAGCAATGGCTAACGGATTGGCAACAGTTTGCTGTAAAGAGAAACCCAAGGCCACGATGAACAAACCGGAAAGCATTAATGGGAAAGAATGTAAATTGGCTGCCGGATAAAAAAGTAAGGTTCCTGCTGCCGAGATAACTAAACCAAGAGCTAATGAATTTTTATAACCAAGCTTATTTACAATATCTTTTCCCATAATAACTGAAATGAGGTTATAAATTAACGCCCCCACCGTATATGCGATGTAAAATGCCAATGAAACCAATTGACTTTCGGCCTGCGATAAATCGAATGCCTTTTTAAATACCGGGATGAGGATGTCATTACTGGCGGCTACAAAGCCCCAAAAGAAGAATACAGTGACCAGTGGAATAAACTGCGCCCACTTGGTTTGCGTTTGTTCTGAATTCATATTATAAATCTAGTTTTAGTGGGGCTAAACATAAATAAAAAAAACTAATAACCAGTATTTTTTATGCAACCTATGCAACAAAAATAAATGTTACATCTTTAGGTATAAAATTGCATATTCGCATATCATAAACAATACAATGCATGTTTGAAGCTATATTACTAGGTATAGGAGCAGGGATTATTTCATCGTTTTTAACAGGGCCGGTATTTTTTGCAATGATTAAAACCAGCATCGAACGGGGTTTCAAGGCTGGTTTCTCTTTAGCCATTGGCGTAATTATAAGTGATATTATTCTGATTGGACTGGTTCTTTTTGGTAGCCAGTTTTTTAATTATAAAGCAGAATTTGATAAATACGTAGGCAGTATTGGCGGTGTGTTTCTTCTGGCAGTGGGGATTTATTACCTGGTTTCAAAAATTACTGTGCATTACGATAGCAATACACTCCAAAAAGTAAGCAAAAGAGGTTACGTGCTCAAGGGTTTTTTAATGTGTATCCTCACTCCTTCTACCCTCATGTTCTGGATTATTGTGAGCGGAATCATCTCTGTCAAGCTCAACAATATGCTTAACGAAAAACTGGTCTGCTTTTTTATTGCCATGGCCACACAACTTGGCATTGATGGCGCCAAAAGTTTTTACTCTAGCAAACTGCGTTATAAAATAAAAGAGGACGCGCTTAAAAAGCTGAATAAAATTGCCGGTGTAATAATAATCTTTTTCGCCTTCTGGCTCATTATTAAGACTTACCTGAAGTTTTACACGTAAAACTTAACATTCTGGCAAATTAATACCCACCAGTGTCCTAAACACTTTAATGATTAGTAGCTTTTTTTTTGGAAAGCAATGCCAGTGCTGCTATTAAGGTCCGTCCTGCCAATGCTGCAAGTCCTCACCCGGTGAAAAACCGGGTTCCGGGCTTTCCGCTTATATCAGGTTTAGATGGGAAAAGTCTGTAACATCAAGAGACAACACTTTCATAACCAACTTACAATCAAAAATAACTGTTTCTTAGCGATCAATATTTGTTTTTACACGCCGCAGCCGTGTTCTCACGAACCGCAGCAAATAAACAAAAAATAGCCCATATCAGCGATATGAGCTATTTTATCTTGTTCCTCAAGGGAAATTTTGAAGCTACTAATAAGCCCTTTGGTTATTTCCTTCTTTCCAGTTCACAAAAGCTTTGTTAACTACCTTGTTTCCTCCCGGCGTAGGGTAATTTCCAGAGAAATACCAGTCGCCTTTATTTTTCGGACAAGCTTCGTGCAGGTTCTCTAAACTTTGGTAAATTACTTCAACCTCGGCTACAGTACCTTTAGGGGTAATGATCTGTGCAATCTTGGCCGAAATTTCTTCAGGCGTAAACGGCTTGTATATCTCTTTAACGTGATTTACAATTTCCTCTTTAGGCAACAATAACGAAGCTTTACATTTTGCGTAAACATCTTCTATTACCTGCCACATGCCGCGCTCAGTTAACAATTGAATAGCTGCATCAAAAGCCACAAACTGTCCCATCCGGCTCATATCTATACCATAACAATCGGGATAACGAATTTGAGGTGCAGAAGAAACAATAATAATTTTTTTAGGATGTAAACGGTCTACAATTTTAATGATACTCTGTTTTAAAGTGGTACCACGTACAATTGAATCGTCCAATGCCACCAAAGTATCCTGATGATTGTTGATAATACCATATGTAGTATCATAAACGTGTGCCACCATTTCGCTTCTATCTGCATCCTGCGTAATAAACGTACGCAATTTCACATCTTTAACCGCTAGTTTTTCCACCCTGGGCGCCATCGATAATAACTCGTCCAGCTGCTCGTCGTTTAGCTGCTCTTTTTTATGCAAAAGGGTGTCTTTCTGGTGCCTGCGTACATATTGCTGAACACCATCAACCATTCCGAAAAACGCAACTTCTGCTGTATTTGGAATAAACGAGAATACCGTATTCTTTAAATCGTAATTAACGGCCTGAAGAATTTTTTCACTCAATAAACGACCCAGCTGTTTACGTTCACGGTAAATCTCCACGTCACTTCCTTTTGAGAAATAGATGCGCTCGAATGAGCAAGATAGTCTTTCAGTAGGCTCGCGGAACTGCTCCATGCTTACCTCGCCGTTTTTCTTGATAATTAAAGCATGACCTGGATCGATCTCTTTAACATCTTTAAAAGGGATATTAAATGCGGTTTGTAAAGCAGGTCTTTCAGAAGCCGCAACCACGATCTCATCATCGTAATAATAATATGCCGGACGGATACCTGCCGGATCGCGCATGATAAACGAATCACCATTACCTACCATACCACAGATCGAATAACCTCCATCCCAGGTTTTGGCTGAGCGGCGAAGGATGTTGGCAATATCCAGGTTATCAGATATTTTGTGCGTAATGGCAACGTTATCGTGTCCTTCTTTTTTGTACTGATCAAAAAGCTCCTGGTTTTCATCATCCAAAAAGTGACCGATTTTTTCCAGTACGGTTACCGTATCTGCTTTTTCTTTTGGATGCTGCCCCAATTCGTACAACTGTTCCAATAACTCATCCACATTGGTCATGTTAAAGTTACCGGCAATAACCAGGTTGCGGGTCATCCAGTTGTTTTGCCTTAAAAAAGGGTGGCAATTTTCGATGCTGTTTTTACCATGTGTACCATAACGCAAATGGCCCAATAAAACTTCGCCAATAAAGCTGACATTGTTTTTGAGCCATTCTGTATCCTGCATTAATTCAGGCGTGTTTTCCTGTATATCAACAAATTTGTTCTGCACATATTCGAAGATATCGGCCACTGCATTAGAAGCCATGCTTCGATATCGGCTAATATACCTGCTGCCGGGTTTCATATCCAGTTTAATGGTGGCAATACCTGCGCCGTCCTGGCCCCGGTTATGCTGTTTTTCCATTAAAAGGTATAATTTGTTAAGGCCGTAAAGTGCTGTACCGTACTTTTGCTGGTAGTAAGAAAGTGGTTTTAACAGGCGAATAAAAGCGATTCCGCATTCGTGTTTTATCTGATCACTCATTATATGGATTTGAAGGCGCAAAGTTATCCTTTTAAATATTCAGAACCTAAACAAAAGTGTTTTCTTTTGTGATGATGAGTTTTATCTGACAGATGATACAAATAGACCACTTCTGCATTTCCCAAGTTAAAAACCTGTATTATTAATTAGAATAATTCTAAATAACTTGCAAAAACGAGTTGAAATTAACATTTTTGTGATATTATTAATATTTAGTCTAAATTGAAACAAATTTACACATCATTGTTATTATTCTTTATTTGTTCGTCGGCAATGGCGCAGGTAAGAAATGGGATAATTGGCACTGTAGTCGATCCGCAGAACAAGCCTTTGGAACTTGTTAACATTAAAATTTTAGAAACCAATCAATATACAATTACAGACAAAAATGGTTTGTTCAGGATTAACGGCTCTGAAACCAATAATATCCTAACCCTCGAATTTTCCTATATCGGTTATAAGAAGTTAAGCTTACCCGTAACCGTTAAAGCAGGAGGAACCAATCTTGGCAACATCCGGTTAGAGGTTTTAGATCTAAGTTTGGAGAACATTGAAATTAACGCCAAGCGGAATTATTCTGGTCAAACCAACTCTTCGCTGATTGTTACCAGGGATTTAATTGAACAAACTCCGGCATTGAGTGTAAACGATCTGTTGAATCAGATTCCGAACAGAAAAATCCAGCCGCCTTCTCTTCAAAATGTACAAAACATCAATTTAAGGGCTGCTTATGCACCTACTACTGATGGGAAAGGCGCTTTCGAACTAAATAATGCATTTGGAATTGCTATAGTTATGGATGGGAATACCATTAGTAACAACGCAAACATGCAAAGTTTTAATGCTGGCAGGGCCGGTGGCGTAGGCTCATCATTTGTAAAAAGTGGAAGTTACGGAATCAGGGGGACTGGGAATGATAAAACAGGTTATACTGGTGACTATACTTTTGGAGGTACCGATTTAAGGCAAATTCCAGCTGATAATATTGAAAGCATAGAGGTAATACCTGGGGTTGCACCCGCAAAATATGGTGACTTAACCGATGGAGCAATTATTATTGAACGACAAGCGGGTAAATCTCCAGCCTATATCAGAATGCAGTTGCGTGATAATGCCACGTCATATAGTTTCTCCAAAGGCTTTGAAATCAGTCCAAGATTCGGCGCTGTAAATGTGGGCGTTAATTATGTTAATTCCTTCGAGGATAACCGCGATAAATTAAAGGCTTACCGAAGGATCAATACAAATGCAATGTGGACAAATTCTTTTGGCAATACCAGGCAATTAAAAAACACCTTCAGCATAGATTATGGCAGAAACCTTGATGGCATAAAATTCGACCCGGATGACGAAAAAAGTACCCGAACAAAATTCGATAGCTGGAATTTTAGTGTTGCAAACAGAAGCAACTATCGTTTTAATAACTGTTTCCTAAAAAATATTGGACTAAATTTAAGATATGCAGAGGGACATCAGGTTAGTTATAAGGAAGAGTTAGTTAATGATGCATATGTATTATACAGTACGGCAACAACCACCGGAATACACGAAGGATACTACGATTCAGGTATCTACACTGCAAAATCATTAATAGATGGTCGTCCGATAAATGCAGCTGCTAATTTGGATTTTACCGGAGGGTTTGTAACAGGAAGTCTTGTGCACAACCTATCTTTCGGCACCAGTTTTAGCTACAGTGCAAACAAGGGATTGGGCCAAACGATTGATCCGAACGAGCCAAGGGGCACCACAAGAGTTGCAAACACATCGCTGGGCACAAAAAGCTCAGAACGTTATTATGACTTCAGATTGGCCCTGGCACAAAAAGACCTTGGTTTTTATATCGAGGATCTCTTTACAGCGACAGTACTAGGCAAGCCATTAAATGTAAGAGCAGGGATGAGAACTGATATACAAAATGGCTATACATCTTTTTCTCCACGAACAAACATCAATTACGAGGTTAATAAGAACTTAAGATTCGGTGTCGCCTATGGTTTATCATATAAATCGCCGGGCTTAGCACAGCGTTTTCCTGGACCAACCTTTTTTGAAATACCTTTACTAAACGCATATAACGGAAAGGTAAATGAAAGTACCTATTTGGTTTATGTAGAACGTTACGAACCTACAAGTGTGGGATTAAAACCGTCAAAAAGCGAGAGTATTGAGCTATCAGCCCAATTAAAAATCAATAAATTTAGTCTTTCACTGACAGCCTTCAACAAAAAATCCAGAGACGGAATATCTACTGTACAAAATTTACAGAGCATTTTCCTTCCTAGCTATACTGCAACCCTCAATGCGGATGCGAAGCCAACAATCAATCAAACAGGAACAAAAGCTTACGCAATTAATTATTCAACATTTAAAAACGATCTTTTATCTGATAATCAGGGATTTGAAGCCATTTTAAATACACCAGAAATCAGGGAGATTAAAACCTCTTTTAATATTAGCGGCGGACTTTTCAAAACTAAATCGCGTTCGGTTCATAATTTGTTAAGCAGTGAAATCCCCAACACAATTACAACAGACCCGAACTATGCTTATATTGGCGTTTATGAGCCAAAAAATACCAGAGCTTATTTCAGCAACGGTAGAATTACCAGCTTAACCCATATACCCAAATTAAGCCTCGTGGTTTCATTTATTGCCGAATTCCAACTACTGGATAAGGTTATCAATACCGAAAGTTCAAGAATCCCATTAGGTTATTACACCAGTACCAATCAGTATGTAGCCATTACAAATTTCGATAGGAATAACCCTTCTTATGGCCATTTGTATAAAACGCCAGAGCAACAGGCCGAAGCCAATCTTCCCCGTATATTCTCTAACTACCACATGAGCATTGCAAAAGAGATTAAGAAACGTTTCAAATTCGCATTTAACGTTTATAATGTGTTCAATTATCAGCCCTATTATGTTACTCCTGCGGGAACATATAACTATCCAAACAGCAGCCCGACTTTTGGTGCTGAATTATCGATTAAACTTTAGACGATGAAAAAAACTATATTCGCAATCGCTGTTATTGTATTTCTTTTCTCTGCCTGCAGAAAATACCAGGGCGATATACCGGAAATCCGTCCGGTTCAGTTTAAGGTGATCACCTCATACGCTTCAGATAACCTGGCAAAGGCTTTACCTTTAGCCAAAGTGAAGTTGACTTTCAAGAACAATAAAAATAACAAAGAAAATATTTATTCTACCCAAACTGATGGCACGTTTTCTTTAGATTCAATTTCACCGGGAAGCTATGATATTTCAGCCTCCATAGAAATTTCAGCTTCTGAATATTCTACTCTTACAGGAGAAACCGTATCTAAAAATGTGGTTTTTAATGCTTCAGAAAAAGCAAGGACTATTACCATTGAAAACGGTCAAAGTATTCATTTAAAACTTATCGCAGGCCCAACAGGCCCATGGGTAATCAAGCAAATCTATTTTGCAGGGTCTAATACCACAATCGGTGCTTCTTTTAGGGATCAATTTATTGAGATTTACAACAACTCTGATTCTGTATTATATGCTGATAGTTTGTATATCGGGGAAGCACTGGGCATCCAAAACTTCACTGCCGTAAATATTTACAGGCAACCGAACAGCCAGTATGACTGGAGTAAAGCGCAAGGTATGCCTACAAATATTGATGCCAATAATGATTATGTTTATACGAGAGCACTATTGATGATACCTGGAACTGGAAAGCAATATCCGGTTCAACCGGGCAAAAGTATTGTACTGGCACAAACTGCTGTAAACCACAAAGCACCTTTTACCGGTTCTGACGGAAAGGTAATTGCAGCGCGAGACCCCTCTTTAACGATCGATTTGAGTGGTGCAGATTTTGAAGCCTATTATGCCCCTTTCCTACCCCGACCTCTCGCTTCAGATATAGATAATCCCTTGGTGCCTAATGTTGACGTTTTATCTTACAACGGAACTGATCTGATTTTAGAAACAAGTGGCAGAATGGGGTACATCATATTTAAAAACCCTGGTACAACAGCTATTAAAGATTTACCAAAATACCCATATCCAACCATTGCTCCGCCAAGTGCTAGTGCTGACAGATATTATCAAATTCCCCGGTCCTTCATCATTGATGCTGTAGAGACGCAAACCAATGTAGCAACATCAAGAGTACCTAAAAAACTTATTGCAAGCCTTGATGCATTATATACCTACGTACCCAATGGGATATATTCTTCTCAATCTGTAATCAGAAAAACACAAGCCATCGTGAATGGCAGGATCATTTTAAAAGACACCAATAACTCAGCAGAGGATTTTGACTTCCTTCCACTTGCTAATCCCAGGGGATTTAAATAATTATTACATGGGTCAAAATAACCCACAACATAAAAATGAAGCACAACAATATTTTATATATACTTTTAATTTTTGGCACTGTATTCAGGGCATCAGCGCAAATTAACGATGCGCAGCATACCGCAACAGATGCCAAACAATTCTCTGCAGACTCAGTGCAATTTGGTGCCTATGATTTCGCAAAAATCAGCCCTTTTTTCATTAAAAAGTTAATGCCCGTAACTTTTAATAGTTTAAAGCTTAACCAGGTTTTTGAAAAAGGTACTTTGATGAAAGCCCAGGATGCATTAAAGGTAAGTACCACTTCGTTAAGCACGGAGGGAGTTTCACAACTTAATTCGATCACATTGTGGGGATTATTCTCATACAACAGATCGGTAGAAGACAGCACATCGTTTTCTCATCAAACCCGGAATAATTTGGCAAACCCTTATTATTTTGGTTCAGTTAAAAATTTAAATTATCAAAGAACAGTTTATAATCTGAAGGCTTCAGCAAGTAAAAATTTACTGAATGATCATTTAAGCGTTGGCCTAGGAACCGATTATAGGATAGGCAACCATTACTCTACGAATGATCCACGTGGAGAAATCAGCGACTACCAATTAAATTTACTTGCCTCAGTAGGTTATCATATTACAAAAGAACTAGCCCTTGGTACAGCTTACAGACATGGCTACGGATTGGAAAAGGTTAACGTTGCATATAAAAACAGTAGTCTTTCTCAAGGCAAAGTAATTCCTGAATTTACGAACTATTTAATAAACGGGTATGGTGAAGGCGAAGAGTATAATGAAAGAAGAACCGTTCAAAATAACCAGATAAGGAACGGCTTTGATGCTTATTTAAGCTTTGAAAATAAAAAGTTGGGGAGCTTTAATTTTATCTTCCAGACATCTAGGGAGAAACAAAAATTTGATTACAGAACTTCACTGGCGATTACTGAATATATCAATTTTAACCTGGTAAGTGAAAACTATCGTCTTTTTTGGTTAAAGAAAACAGCTTCAAATGCATTAAGTATAAACGTTAGTTATAAATCAAATACCGGCGATAATTACATTAATGTTTATTTAGCAAACAGTTACCTATTTAGGAACAAGTCATTGGGTACACAGGCTTACTACAGCATAAGAAAGAACCAATTTACCCATAACTTTGGTTTGGGTCTGAAACAGTATGAAGAACGTAAACAAGATGGCATTGCCGGAAATGATATTAGATTTAACCAGCTAAACTACTCACTTAGTTATGGTGTAAACCATCAAAACAAAAACAACCACAATTGGGGCATCAGCTTAACCGGTTTATACAATCAGTACCTTAATTCTGATTTCAGTGTACTGCTGGCTAACGAAGGTGTTTTTACTAAAAGTGTAATTTACTACGACTATGCCTATAATACGACCTCAAAATTTGGTGTTGGCTTATCAAGTGATTATAGTATCCCGATGTTCAAACAAATCCAGGCCGGAATTAAACTTGGGCTTAGCTATTGGAGAAGAGACGAGCTAAAGGATTTCGGTAGAATATTAACAAATACTCCCGGCAAAGACCGCTTTTCTTCCAACATCAGCTTAAACCTTTATTTTTAACCATGAATAAAATTTTTGTCATCCTTTCCTTAATCCTTAGTGGGTTGATCTTGTTTTCATTTCAATCGGCCAATTTTAATGATGACGATGAATTGAGTATTGATAGCCTGCGCAAAGTTTATTCAAAACCGACCAGCCAATGGCCCAAACCTACGGTAGATGCAGGCGCCGTTTTTCAGGAACTTGGTGAACTTCCTCCCTCGCCTGTCGATTTAAAAAACGATTCGGTGAAAAGTGTGGTGGAGTTAGGAAAAATTTTATTTTTCGATCCACGTTTATCAGGCTCAAACCAAATCTCCTGCTCGAGCTGCCATGCGCCAGATTTACACTGGACTGATGGCCGCCAGGTATCTATTGGACACGATCATTTGGCCAATATCCGCAATGCGCCGTCTTTAGAGAATGTTTGGTTTTACAAACGCCTGTTTTGGGATGGCCGTGCAAGCAACTTAGAAGAACAAGCTGGTAGTCCGGTAGCTGCACATAATGAAATGCACCAGGATATGAAAGCACTATCTAAAAAACTGAGTAAGATAAAAGGTTATCAACCTTATTTTAAATCTGCATTTGGTTCAAAAGAAATTACCAATAAACGTATCTTCGAAAGCCTGGCCACTTTTCAGCGTAGTATTGTAAGCCGCAGAACACCTTTCGACCGTTTTTTAGGAAAAGATAAAAAAGCGCTTACTGATCAGCAATTGGTGGGTTTACACCTGTTCCGTACTAAAGCACGTTGTATCAATTGCCATAATGGTCCCTTATTTACGGATAACGAATTTCATAATGACGGTTTAACTTATTATGGGCGTAAATACGAAGATTTAGGATTATATAACGTAACCAAAAAACCGGAAGATGTGGGCAAATTTAAAACCCCGGGTTTAAGAAATGTAATGAAAACTGCCCCCTGGTTCCACAATGGCCTATTTCCTGATATGGATGGCGTAATGAACATGTACAATGTGGGCATGCCGGTACAAAGGGTAAAGCCGGAACAGGTAAACGATCCGCTTTTGCCTAAAAACGATAAATTGTTAAAAGGTTTAAAACTGAGCAAAGCTGAGAAAGATGCTGTTGTTGCCTTTTTAGATGCCTTATCATCGCCAGCGGTATTGGTTAGGGTTGAGCAGTTACCGCAATAGTTGGTTTGGAGTTGGGAGCTTACAGTTAGCAGTTGACAATCTCTTAACCACTTTGAACAGTTGAAAAATTAACTCTCGCCTGAGTTAGCCCTTTAGCGTTTGGTACACGAAATAAACAACTTACCGATGAACTAATCACCCAATGGCCTAATGACTAATAACCAATGACCAATAAACTACCTTACATCTTACCCGATTTCAATGCTTCGCCAAAAAAGATAGAAGCATGCTCGTCGAATGCAACCGGATCTCCGCTGGTGTAAAAAGAACGCTCACCCTCTTTGCCCAGCTTTTGTTCAATTTCTGGATGCCTTGCCAAATAATCTACCAAACTATCGGCTACAATATCACCTTGTGCCAAAATGTTGATGTAATCAGGAAATATGGTCTTTAATTTAGGCAATAATAAAGGGTAATGCGTACAGGCCAGCAATACACAATCGATATCGGCCGATTGTTTTAGCAGCTGACTACAGTATTCATTGATAAAGAAATCGGCCCCTGGCTCTAAATGCTCATTATTTTCGATCAATGGTACCCACATTGGGCAACTTTGCTGGTACACTTCTATATCAGGAAAAAATTTATTGATTTCCAAAAGGTAGGATTTCGAATTAACGGTTCCTCTCGTACCCATTACACCTACTTGTTTGGTACTTGTGTACTGGTCTATTACTTCGGCTGTAGGTCGGATTACGCCGAGTACGCGCCGATCTGGATACTTAGCAGGTAGATCGCGCTGCTGAATGGTTCGAAGTGCCTTAGCTGAAGCGGTATTGCAGGCGAGTATTACTAAATGGCAACCTTTGGAAAAGAGCCATTCTACACATTCTAAAGTGTATTTATAAATGGTATCAAAAGCATGATCGCCATAAGGCGAACGGGCATTATCACCTAAATAAATATAGTTGTAATCTGGTAACTGATCGGCAATAGAGCGGAATACCGTTAAACCACCGTAACCTGAATCGAAAATACCTATTGGCGATGCCTGCATGGTTGAAAGTTAAATGGTGAAATGTTGTAAAGTTAATTGAAAACTGGAACTTTATAAAGGTAGCTTAAATGTTAGAAGGATGAATGTGGGAATGCTTTCGATGCCCTGAAATTCAGCCTTTCAACTTTACAACGTCCAACCTATGGTAAATAAAAAAGCGGAACTAAGTTACACTTAATTCCGCTTTGTCATTCCGACTAAAGACTTTTGACTGAAGACTATTTCTTAGGCGCAGCTGGTTTTGCAGCAGTAGCTGAAATACCTAATTTAGTTTTAACTGCAGCGGTAATATCATCGCCACCATCCCAGAATACTAAATTGTTACCACCTTGACCGTTTGCAATATCAAACACGTAAGCCAAACCTTTTTCTTTAGCGATAGCAGAAATTGCATTTGCAACTTTAGCCTGGATAGGTTGGAATAACTCACCTTGTTTGGTACCTATATCTTGTGATGCTTTAGTACGTGCATCGGTAATGCGTTTTTCTAAGTCCTGTAATTCCTGACCGGCAGCTTGTAATTCTTTACCTACTGTTTCTTTATTCGCCTCACTTAACGTTTTTTGTTTAGTCTCTGCAGCAGACATTTTAGTCTGATATTCTTTGATCATTGCATCAATATCAGCTTGCTTTTGTTTACCTAAAGTTTCTAAGGTAGTTTGAGCTGTTTTAGCTTCAGGTAAATTTGCAAAAACCTCTTCAGAATTAATGTGACCTAATTTTTGTTGTGCACTTGCCATATTCGCTGTAAACAATAACCCCGCTGCTACAAAGAATACGTTAATTAACTTTCTCATCGTTTTACTTTACTTTTTTTATTTTTTTCTGTTTGTTTTTCTTCAAAAATCAGGGACGAATATACTAATTATTTACGGTCCCTGGTTTATAACCTAATTTTACAATTACATCATTACTCACATCGTAACTGCTACTGGCATAAATCATCATTGTGGCCTCACTGCTTTTGTCGAAAATGAAGTCTAAATATTTAGATTTTGCAATTTGTTTAATGGCTTCAGCTACTTTATCCTGAATAGGCTTAATCAGTTTAACCCTGCTTTGAAATAGATCTCCGTCTGGCCCAAACTTAGAGCGTTGAAACTCTTTAGCTTGTTTTTCTTTTTCTATAATCTCGTTTTCACGACGTTTACGCATATCATCAGTTAATAAAACCTGATCTGCCTGATAAGCCTTATACATCCTGTCGATTTCTGAAAAATTCTGATCAACCTGCTGCTGCCATTGTTTAGATGCCACATCCAACTGGCTAAGTGCCGATTTATATTCTGGCAAATGTTTCAATATATACTCGCTGTCTACGTAAGCAAACTTTTGCGCAAAAGCACCAAAAGAAGTGCAAAGCAGGAATGCGATAAAAAGATACTTTTTCATCATATTAATGTTTTTTTAAAGGTGATTAAGCTATCATGATTTTATCTTCTTTATTGCCAAGTAGGCAAAATCCTGATGGTTTCATTTGTGTATGTGTTTTAATAATATAGTTAATAACCTAAGCTTTCTTTAAACTCTTATTGCAATGATTTATTGCATAATTAGTTATTTTTTTGTTCTTTATCAATTAAAATCCACCTAATTGTTGTGCGATACTGAAAGTAAAGTTTTGTTTACCGCCGTCCTGAACGCCAGGGATTCTATCAAATGCATGTCCGTAATCGATACCCAATAAACCAAATATAGGTAGGAAAATACGTGCACCAACACCAACTGATCTTCTCACATTAAAAGGATTAAAATCACCAAATCTATTCCAGGTATTACCAGCTTCAGCAAAGGCTAAAACGAAAGCTGTTGCCTGCTGACTCGCAATTACCGGATAACGGGCCTCCAATACATATTTGGTATAAATCGGGCTACCAGATTGTTGTGCAATTCTTGGGTCAGAACCATTTGGTATCACAGCGTTGTTGGCATAACCGCGCATAGCAATTAACTCAGACCCCTGTAAGAAATCGAATCCCTGCATACCATCACCCCCTAGTTTGAAACGTTCGAATGCAGACTGGCCAACGGCTTTGTTATACTGCCCCAGGAAACCAAATTGTGCCTGGGCCTTAACTACCAGGTTGCCCACTACTCTCTGATACCATTGCGAATCAAATTTCCATTTATGGTATTCTGTAAAACGGTATTTCTCTTTGTCAGATGCCGTAGCATAGTTTGTTTTATTCAACAATGAAAACGGTGGTGTGGCCTGAACGGTGAAACGTAAAAACGATCCTGATTTAGGAAAAATCGGCGAATCTCTTGAATCACGGCTAATCTCTTGTGACAAACTCAAGTTATAAGATGTACCTGTATTAAATAAATATCCTGAATAATTGTTCAAAATATACTGTTGTAAACTTACCGCATGAGACAACTGGAAATAGTTATCAGGCCAGTTTAATCTTCTTCCGAGACTCACGGTTACCCCGTTTAAACGGATTTTTTGAAATAGAGCGTCTCCGTTACTTAAACCGTTCGATTGCAATGAAGTAAATGCACTTACCCCAAAGCTTACCGGTTTCTCACCGCCAAACCATGGTTGCGAAAACGAGAAGCTATATGATTGGTAATATTTACCGTTGGTTTGCCCACGTAAGCTTAATTTCTGTCCATCGCCTTTTGGCAATGGTTTATATGCTTTTAAATTGAACAGGTTACGTAACGAAAAGTTATTGAAAGTTAAACCTAATGTACCAATGATCCGGCCGCCGCCAAACCCACCAGATAGCTCGATCTGATCCGAAGGTTTTTCTTCTACCGCATATTCAATATCCACAGTACCGTCAGCCGGGTTAGGGCGAGGTGTAGGTACCGTTTTAGACTCATCGAAGTTACCTAACTGACCAATTTCGCGAATGGTACGGATCAAATCACTTTTGTTAAATTTCTGTCCCGGTTTAGTACGGATCTCACGTAAAACAACTTTGTCATTTGTAATGGTATTTCCTTTCAGCGTGATGCGATTGTTGGTGTACTGCGGTCCTTCATACATACGTAATTCCACATCTACGGTATCTCCGTAAATTCGGGTCTGTACCGGATCGATATTAAAAGTTAAGTATCCGTTATCAGTATACATACTGTTAATGTCTCCACCGTTTTCACCACCCCCATTTAATTTTTTATTTAATCTTTCTTCGCTAAAAACATCACCTTTCTCAATCGTTAATACTTTATTTAAGATACTATCCGGATAGATGGCATTACCTGCCCAGGTAATGTTACCGAAATAATACTTTTTGCCTTCGTAAAGGTCCATTCTGATGTTAACCTTTTTATCATTATATTGGTAAATGGTATCTTTTAACAATTCTGCATCGCGATAACCTTTCTCGTGCATTTTAGCAACCATTTTTATCTTGTTCTCTTCATATTTCTCTTTTGAGAATTTTCCGGAACCCCAGAAACGCCACCAGGCAAATTGTTTAGGGTTTTTAAGGAACTTTCTGAGTTTTGCTGATTTGAAATCCTTATTTCCGGTAAAATCGATGTGTTGTACTTTAACACGGTGTCCTTTATCAATATAAGCTTCCAGGACTACACTGTTTTCTGCATTCGGATCCTTGCGCGTTTTGTAATCGATTTTTGTAAAGAAAAAGCCTTTATCCAATAAATATTTCTTAACAATAGCAGATGTGGTATTGTATAGGTTATCGTTTACGATTTTACCTGTTTTATCGTTAAGTTTTTCCTGAATGGCAGTTTTTTCAGATTTGCGAACACCTTTTAAATCGATAGAACTTAAACGCGGACGTTCTACTACTTCAATTTCAAAATAAACAGAATCCTGAACAAATTTTTCAACGTTAAGTTTAACATCATCAAACAGGCCCTGCGCCCACAATGTTTTAATCGCATCAGAAGTAGCTTCGCCAGGAAGAACGATTTTATCGCCTTTGGTCAACTTAGATAAGGTGATTAATACCTCTTTATCTAAATACTGGGTA
Source organism: Pedobacter suwonensis (assembly GCF_044762335.1). Taxonomy (GTDB): domain Bacteria; phylum Bacteroidota; class Bacteroidia; order Sphingobacteriales; family Sphingobacteriaceae; genus Pedobacter. Next base: position 117,285 of record NZ_JBIWEB010000004.1, read on the forward strand.
CCTGTTACAGTTGTACCTCCAATAATATACTCTTTCGGACTAAAATAATCGAGATCTAAGCCACCAACCTTTAACGAAGGGGTTACCGGAGCCTGACCTTGTGGACGTATTTGAGCGAAGGCCGGAGCGGCTAAAATGAGTAGGATTAAAACCTGAAATATTCTTTTCATTAAAATTATTTGTTCAGTAATGACCAAAAGGTAACGATGTTTTATAAAGCAGATTGACTTTATCTTGTTCCCTTATTATGGTTTCATTTATCGTATAAAAGTGGTGCTAAGTTAGTTTAAACGCTTGTTAAAAAGTGTTAAAAGAAAAATTAGTTTAACTGTTCACTAATTTTACCAAAACGGCGTTCGCGTTTTTGATAGTCAACAATAGCCTCGAAAAGATTTTCACGTCTGAAATCCGGCCATAAAACATCAGTAAAATAAAATTCGGTATAAGCCATTTGCCAAAGCAGGTAATTGCTGATCCGGTGTTCGCCACTGGTCCTGATCATGAGTTCAGGATCGGGTATATTTACGGTTGTGAGTTTAGATGCAAACAGGTCTTCGTTAATATCATCCAGTGAAATGACATTTTCTTTTACAGCTGATGCAATTTTTTTTGCGGCTTCGATAATCTCCCATTTTGCACTATAACTTAAAGCAAGTGTTAAAGTACATTTTTCATTATGGGCGGTTTTCTCCATCGCTTCTTTTAAATCATCAATACACTCCTGAGGCAAAGATGCAATATTGCCAATGGCATTCAGCTTAACATTGTTTTTATTAAGTGTTTCGGTTTCTCTGTTGATGGTTGAAATTAAAATCTGCATCAAAGCATCTACTTCTTCTTTGGGTCTGTTCCAGTTTTCGGTAGAAAAAGCATACAAGGTAAGGTATTCGATACCCACTTCCACACAACCTTCTACAATATCTTTTACAGAAAGTACACCATGCTCATGTCCGAAAACCCGCACTTTACCCTGGCCTTTAGCCCATCTTCCATTACCATCCATGATTACGGCAATGTGCTTTGGCAGGCGGCTATAGTCTATTTGTTCTTTAAATCCCATTAATTATGTCAAAATCAGCTTAAAAGGAATAGCATTTTGAGGATACAAAGGTAAAAGATATGCCAATACTAACAAATAGATAAGTATCCCTTTTTCTAAAATCGCCTCTTTGGGTGCCCGGCATTCCAATCTGGTTAGCTGAAGGATCAGATAAATTAACCCAGTAATCTCCACTTTTAACATAAGCTGGATTAGTTGGATATCTCCCGCTTACGTCATCAATATAATCTGTAAAAGGCGTTCTGTACCCCAATTCGGTAAAAACACTCCATGTAGATTTGTAATTATACCGTAGCCCAAGGCCATACGGAATAGTTAACACTGCATTATTATAGCCATTTTCCTGACCTTCGGTGGCTAATCGGTCTAACCGGTATTTTTCACCATAAACATTTACAGTTGGTTTAAACACAAGAAAACCCAGCCCAGTAAAAAGGTAGGGCGTAAACTGACGCGTTCCGCCGCCCAGGTTAAAATTAAAAAAATTGAAATCTACCAGTCCGCTAAACTCATTTAGCGTTGTTTTAAAACGCAGGTTTCTTTGGCGGAACTGTTCATTACGCGAATCGGCATCATCTGCCCTTATCTGTCCGTAGGTATAATTTAGGCGGATGCCAACATATTGATTAAAATTCCGTTTTACATAAGCACCGCCTGAGAAACCACTTACCTGCAAGGGATTATTCTGGTTAAGATCGCCCATATAACCTGCTCCGCCAACCATCATCCCAACTTCCCAGGAAGGGTCGCCCACCACTGTACGCTGTGCGCTAACCAGCTGCGTATTAACAATGAGAAGTAGAATAATTAACAGCTGTTTGCCTGGAGTCATACTCAATAGTTACGGGTATCTATACCCCACAATAATTTATTCCTTAACGTGTTTAAATAGGTTTCATTATTAAGGCGAATAAGATTTAAGCAAAAATCTGCCTTTTTAATGCTAATTTTTACTGAACGCTCTACGGTAACTGTCCGGCTATCACATGAAACCAAAAATTTTGATTCTCTGGCTTCTACCTCGAAAGAGAGCTTATTGCTATCCGGCACGACAACCGGCCGTACATTTAAATTATGTGGCGCAATAGGTGTAATGACAAAGTTTTTAGAATCCGGATAAATAATTGGTCCACCGCAACTTAAAGAGTAAGCTGTAGAACCTGTTGGGGTTGCAATAATTAATCCATCGGCCCAGTAAGAGTTGATGAACTCATTATTCATTGAGGCATGAATAATCATCATCGCCGAATTATCGCGGCGGTGAATGGTTATATCGTTCAAGGCAAAGTTCTCTTCACCAAATAAACCATTATCTGATTCTAGCCTTAAGAGCGATCTGGAATCTAAGGTATATTCTTTATTAATCAAGGCATGGAGTGCCGATCCGATTTCATTTTTATTGATACTGGCCAAAAAGCCAAGGCGGCCAAAGTTGATGCCTATTACAGGGATGCCTGAATTGCGAATCAATGATAAAGTATCAAGCAATGTACCGTCTCCGCCCAAGCTTAACAACACATCTGCACGTTCCTTTAGTTCGGTATGGTTATGAAAAATAATGGTATTGGCCGGAAGTTTTATCTTCCCATGTAGCGATGTTTTAAATTTAGCATATAAAACAGGCTGAATATGATGTTCGGCTAAATGATTAAAAACCTCTTGTACATAGGGCAAAACCGTATCATTAAAATCCCTTCCGTAAATTGCAATCCTCATAAAGCAGGTTTATACATTTAAATAGTTCATGAAAGAATCGTAACGCTCCTGCGATCCATCATCAATCTGGGTGTTATTGTATACCTCTTTAACCAGATAATCATATCTTTCGAAAGCGGCTACCAATGAAGTAATTTCTGTTTTATTTACTTTGAGCGTTACCTCTAAACGCGTAGAATCTTCGAAAGAATTTACATACGAAGAGAGCACCTGTGTATTATCGGCTTCAACAATCTGGGCAATGTGGGCCAATGAATTATCACGGTTACCGATTTCCAGAACAATAATTCCGCCTGCCTCGTTTACGGCATACTGTTCGGCCATGGCATTCACCATACTGATTACAGGGATTAAGCCGGCGTAGTTTTTATGCTGATCCAAAACCGGAACGGCTGTTAAATTTAACTGGTTGAACAACCGGAGTACATCGTAAGCATGAGCATTACTAAACACAAATACATGAAGTATGTTTATGGCATTATCGGTTAGAAGCGTATCGTGATTAACAATGTTCAACAAATCATCTTCAGCTACCAACCCCAATAAAGTTCCCTCGTTAACAACGGGCAAATGCTTTAGTTTAAAATCGTTCATACGATCTAAAGCTTTCTGTACCGTGTCATCGGCGCTTAATGATGGAATTGCATCTGATATGATTTCTGCTGCAAACATTTATTTTAACAATATTCTATCTAAAAACTTTTCTAAAAATGCATTAAATATCTGTGGGTGTTCCATCATAGGCGCATGCCCGCATTTATCAACCCAGTTTAATTCGGAGTTAGGCAACAGTTGGTGAAATTCTTCTGCCACTTCCGGTGGTGTAACTTTATCGTTTTTGCCCCATATCAATGAAACCGGTATGGTAATTTTGGAAAGGTCTTTAGCCATGTTGTGGCGTATTGCCGATTTTGCCATGGTCAAAATACGGATCACCCTTGATCTATCGTTAACTGTTTTAAAAACATCATCAACCAGTTCTTTAGTTGCCGTCGCAGGGTCGTAAAAAGTAAACTCTACTTTTTCCTTGATATAATCGTAGCTTTCTCTACGCGGGAAAGACCCTCCAAAAGCATTTTCATATAAGCCAGAACTACCTGTAAGTACCAACGCCTTAACAAACTCCTGATGTGCCACTGTAAACACTAAGCCAACATGACCGCCAAGCGAATTGCCGATAAGCACTACCTGGTTTAAATTTTTATATTTTAAAAAGCGGTGAAGGTATCTTGATAATGCTTTTACGCCCAATGTTAAAATGGGCAGTTCGTAAATTGGTAAAATTGGAATAATTACCCTATAACGATCTTTAAACTGTTCTATAACCTGCTCCCAATTGCTGAGTTCGCCCATTAGGCCGTGTAGCAATACCAGTGTCTCGCCTGTTCCAGCTTCAATGTATTTAAATCCGTCTTCTTCTTTTATCGGGTAAGTCATATCTATTTTAGATGGTATTGTAATACTAAGTTAGTAGAGTAAAATTAAATTTATGCATTTATCAGCCATTTTTCTGAAATAAAATCGAAAACGGTATAAAAACGTCTTTTGCACAGCGTAAAGCGATAAGCGTTGGCAATTGTTAACCTTCTGCCTTTAGACTTTTACCTTAATTAAGCGAGTTTTTCTTTAACGATCTCTGCAATTAATTTACCATCAGCTTTACCGGCAAGTGCTGCATTTGCCATCCCCATTACCTTACCCATATCTTTAACCGATGTGGCGCCAGATTGTTTGATTACCCCTTCAATAATTGAGGCTACTTCTTCCCGGTCTAATTGTTTTGGCAGGAATTGATTAATAACCTCAATTTCCTCGTTTTCTACCTGGTATAAGTCTTCACGGTTTTGTTGCTTATAAATATCAGCCGATTCACGGCGCTGCTTAATCAGTTTCTGAAGAATTTTAATTTCCGCTTCTTCTGTAATTTCTTCTGAAGATCCTTTTTCTGTTTTAGCCAACAGTAAAGCTGCCTTTATTGCTCTTAAGCCTCTTAACTGTGCATTATTTTTAGCCAGCATGGCTTTCTTAATTTCCTGATCTATTGTATTTGATATCATCTTTAACCCCAAACCCCTAAAGGGGCTTTCCTTTAATTAGTTATTAATTATTTAATTCATTAATACCCCATTTATAATCCCCCTTTAGGGGTTTGGGGTTCTATTTACTATCGTTGCGGTAGCTTGTGCAGTTGGCATAATGAGCATGTCGTTGATATTAACATGTTTTGGCCTGCTCACAACGTACCAGATGGCATCGGCAATATCATCGGCAATTAGTGGTTCCAGGTTTTCGTATACCTTTTTTGCACGGTCTTCATCACCTTTAAAACGCACTACCGAAAATTCAGTCTCTACCATACCGGGATTAATTTCAGTAACCTTTATGCCATGGGGCAATAAATCGATACGCATGCCTTTGCTCAAAGCATCTACCGCATGTTTACTGGCACAATATACGTTTCCGTTTGGATAAACTTCTTTACCGGCAATAGAACCAATGTTGATAATATGTCCTGACTGATTGGGAATCATCCAATTGGAAACAATTTTAGTTACATAAAGCAAACCTTTCACATTGGTATCAATCATGGTGTCCCAATCATTTGTGTTACCTTTATCAATAGGATCTAAACCCTGGCTTAAGCCCGCATTGTTGATCAGAACATCAACCTTTTTCCATTCTGCTGGCAAAGCTTCTAAAGCAGCCGTGAGGCTTTCGTTATTGCGGACATCAGACAAAACCTGCTGAATGTTAATGGCATATTTATCTGCTAAATGATGAGCAATTTTAGCCAGACGATCATTTCTGCGGGCCAGTAATATCAGGTTGTAACCTTGCTGAGCAAATATATGGGCACAAGATTCACCAATACCAGAGGTTGCACCTGTAATTAATGCGATTTTAGACATTTCTATGAATTTTAAGTCTCGGTAAAGCTTTTTAAAAAAAGCTTTAATTTACCTATACCAACAAAGGTAAGTTTTTTTGGATTGCCTGACTATTGAAAAATCAAACTGAATGTTAATTGACGTAATTTCAACTTATCTATCGGATTGGCATAAACGGTATTGTCATGCTGCAGCAAATCGTTGGCCGAATAGGAGAGTTTTATTTCGGGCGACATTTTAAAATACTCAAAATAAATATCAAAACCAATACCTGTTTCGTAGGACAGGTAATTTCTTTTATTTTTTAAAAACTTGTTTACGGCCGCCTCTCCTTCATCGAAGGTTTTCTTTTTCGAAGCGATATCAATTGAATATTTAGCTCCGCCAAGCCAATACACCCTCAAATTATTCAACCTGTTCGATTTAACCTTTATGCCTAAGGGAAATTCGAACATGGTTGCCTGTACTTTCTTGTCAACTACTGTCTGGAAGTTTTTAGTTTGCCCGTTGCCTACATCAATCGGGGCCATAGGCTCATACTCATAAGTGACTACCCGATCACTAAAAATAAGCGAAGGTGTTGCACGGATATCAAAGTTGTCTGATATCATTCTGTTCATCACAAACCCTAATCCAAAGCCTGGAGAGGGAGCACTGGAAATAGCATTTAAGTTTGGAGTAATTGGAATGCCCGAATTTGGATCATATGATGGATCAAGCGCGTTTGGCACTTCATAAAAAGGCGATCGCCAATTCGGCTTTTTAAGAATTTTGTATTCGGCCGATATGTACTGAAAATTAAAACCAAAACTCCAGTCTTCATCATCTATCCCCCCGCCCCAGTTTTGCGCAAAGGTGGCTGTAGAGACCATCAAAAGTGGAATAATGAAGCTTAATTTTCTGATCATTTAGTTCCTACATATATCGAACTTATTCCAAACGTTAAGATTCTTTGTTTGGTACTTTTAAACCCAACTTTTTCCATCAGGCTGGTAAAATCCTCTCCGTCTGGGAAAGCGGCTACCGATTCTGGCAGATAAGTATAGGCCCTATGGTCTTTCGAAAAAAGTTTTCCAAAAAAAGGCGTTACCTGCTTAAAGTAAAAACTATACAACTGTTTTACCGGAAAAACTTTTGGTTTCGAAAATTCCAGAATCACCATTTTACCGTTGGGTTTTAATACCCTGTACATATCGGCTAATCCCTTTTCAAGATTTTCGAAGTTGCGCACCCCGTATGCGCAGGTAATGGCATCGAACGTATCGTTTTCAAAATGCAGCCCCTCAGAATCGCCAACCTGAACGGTAAAAACCTCATTTAAAATGCGTTCGTTAATTTTCTTCCTGGCCACGTCTAACATGCCTTCCGAGATATCAACACCAATTACGCGTTCCGGATGAAGCTTTTTTATGGCCTCAAAAGCAAAATCACCAGTTCCGGTGGCCACATCAAGTAAAGTTCTTGGATGGATAGATACCAGTTCTTTAATGGCTTTTTTGCGCCATAACACATCAATCCCTAAAGAAAGAAAATGGTTTAAAAAATCGTAAGTACCAGAAATGTTGTTGAACATGGTTGCAACCTGCTCTTTTTTAGTTGCATCTTCTACCTGGTATGGAGTAATATTCTGATTCATGATATGAAGCAAAGATAGATAAAAGAGTTTGCAGTTGGGAGTTTAGAGTTTGCAGTTTAGCGATTCCTGTAAACTTTACGAATTGCTGACGACGGCAGATTTTCAACTCCGAACGCCCAACTCCCAACTCAAAACTAATTCATACCTTTGCATTATGATTATCAAAACGGCAACATTTGTTTGCAGCAACACACAGATTTCGGCATTACCGGCACCACTTATGCCTGAATATGCTTTTATTGGCCGCTCTAATGTGGGTAAATCTTCATTAATCAACATGCTGGTTAATCAACATGGATTGGCCAAAACTTCTCAGCGCCCCGGAAAAACACAGTTGATTAATCACTTTTTAGTTAACGAAGCCTGGTACATTGTCGATTTGCCGGGTTATGGTTATGCAAAGGTTTCTAAAACCAGCAGAGAGAAATGGGAGAAATTTATCCGGGCATACATCACTAAAAGAGAAAGCTTACAATGCGTTTTTGTTTTGATAGACAGCCGTTTAGAGCCGCAGGGAATTGATATTGAATTCTGCTACTGGTTAGGTGAAAAGCAAATTCCATTTTCACTGATTTTTACCAAAGCAGATAAACAAGGGATGACTACCACCCAGAAAAACGTTGCGGCCTTTAAGAAAAAGCTGGGCGAATTTTTTGAAGAAATTCCAGCTACTTTTATCACTTCTGCTGAAAAAGGAACCGGAAAAGATGGAGTTTTAAACTTCATTTATGAGGTAAATAAAGACTTCGTCGTTCCGACAGACTATAAGAAGTTTTAAACAGTTTCCAGTCTGCAGTACACAATTTCAGTTTAACGTCTAAAATCTGTGTAATCAAATAATCTGTGTAATCATCTTTAAAAAATGAAAAAATACTTTTCACTCGTATTATTCGCTCACTCTGTCTTTGCGCTGCCATTCGCCATGATCGGTTTCTTCTTAGGCGTAACTACAACAGAAAATCCATTTTCATGGTATAAACTTATTTTGGTTTTGCTTTGTATGGTTTTTGCCAGAAATTCGGCCATGGCTTTTAACCGCTACCTCGACCGGAATATTGATGCGAAGAACCCAAGAACCAAAATGCGCGATATCCCGGCAGGAAAAGTTTCGGCCAATGAGGCACTTACTTTTGTCATCATCAATTGCCTGCTATTTGCCATTACCACTTATTTTATTAATCCACTTTGTTTCTATTTATCTCCCGTGGCCTTATTTGTGGTTTTGTTTTATAGTTACACCAAACGTTTTACTGCACTTTGCCACCTGGTATTGGGCCTTGGACTCGCCCTTGCCCCTATTGGTGCCTATATAGCCGTAACCGGACATTTTGCACTGGTGCCTGTACTTTACTCGTTAACCGTATTGTTCTGGGTAAGTGGGTTTGATATCATATACGCGCTTCAGGACGAAGAATTTGACCGAGAAGAAAAATTACATTCCATCCCATCGGCACTTGGCATTAAAAATGCTTTGAATGTTTCTGTGCTATTGCATATACTTTCGGCTACCTGTGTTATTTTGCCTGTGTTTTTTTCATCCTTTAGCTGGGTTTATTACGTAGGTATTGTGTTTTTCTGTTCAATGCTTGTTTATCAGCATTTACTGGTAAAACCAAATGATATCAGCAAAGTAAACAGGGCATTTCAAACCTTAAACGGTTATGCCTCTGTAGTGTTTGCCATATGCTTTTTAATAGACGCGTATTTAAGACATAAATAATTGAGTGAATGATTGAATTTGAATGAGAGATTATAACATTGCGTCATAAAGCCATTCACGCCTTCAATCATTCCAATATCAAATAATTAATTACTATGATCACTAAGAAACCAAGAACATATATTCCTCAGGAACTAAACATTACCTGGGAAAATTTAGCACCACTTTTTACTGAACTGCAAAACCGCGAAATAAAAAGTACCATTGAGTTAGAGCAATGGTTAAAAGACCGTTCGGAACTGGAAGCTGCCCTGGAAGAAGATTTTGCCTGGAGATACATTAAAATGAGTTGTGATACGGCGAATGATGAATTGGTCAAAAACTTCCAATATTTTGCGACGGAGATTGAGCCAAAGATTTCTCCGCTATCGAACGAACTGAACAAAAAATTTGTCGAAAGCCCATTTATGGATGATCTGGACAAAGAAAAATATTTCGTGTACAGTCGTGCCATTAAAAAAGCCTTAGAACTTTACCGCGACGAAAACATTGAACTCTTTACCGAGCTTCAGGTAAAACAGCAAAAATACCAAAGTGTTACCGGCGCCATGAGTGTGGAGTTAAAAGGGCAAGAGTATACTTTGGAGCAAGCCTCTATTTTTATTAAAGATTTAAACCGCGAGGTGCGCGAACATGCCTGGAAGACGATCCAACAACGCCGTTTGGTTGACAAAGATGATTTAAACATTTTGTTTGATGAGCTGATCAGGCTGCGCAATCAGGTTGCTTTAAATGCAGGCTTTGAAAACTACCGCGATTATATGTTCCAGGCATTGGGACGTTTCGATTATACCCCACAAGATTGTTATGATTTTGCCAATGCAATTGAAAAGGAAATTGTCCCGATTTTAAAAGAACAGGCCGAAAAACGTAGAGAGGCACTAGGTTTAGAAACGCTAAAGCCCTGGGATCTGGAAGTTAGCGTAAGTGGTAAACCAGCCTTAAAACCGTTTAGCAACGGCGAGGAACTGATTGATAAAAGCATTGCCTGCTTTAATGCCATTGATGAAAAACTGGGTTCAAAATTGGCTACCATGAAAGCCAATAATCTTTTTGATGTAGAGAGCAGAAAAGGTAAAGCACCGGGCGGTTACAATTATCCACTGGCCGAGACAGGGGCACCATTCATCTTCATGAATTCGGCCAATTCTTTACGCGATTTGACGACTATGGTTCACGAAGGCGGCCATGCCATCCATACTTTTTTAACCGCAAATTTAGAGCTCAATGATTTTAAGCATTGTCCATCTGAAGTAGCAGAACTCGCATCTATGAGTATGGAGTTAATTTCAATGGACAAGTGGGATGTTTACTTTGATAATGAAGAAGATTTAAAGCGTGCCAAAAAAGAACAGTTGGCCGACGTTTTAAAAACATTGCCCTGGGTTGCGGTAATTGACCAGTTTCAGCATTGGATTTACACCAATCCTAACCATACAGCGGCCGATCGTGAAGAGACATTTAAACAGATTTACAGCCGTTTTGGTGCCGGTTTTGCCGATTGGACAGATCTGGAGCAGCAATTTGGAAACGTATGGCAAAAACAACTGCACTTATTTGAAGTTCCATTTTACTATATCGAGTATGCAATTGCCCAGTTAGGTGCCATAGCCGTTTGGAAAAACTATAAAGAAAATCCGGAAAAAGCTTTAGCACAGTATTTGGAAGCACTTTCTTTGGGTTATACCAAACCTATAAACGAGATCTATGAAACTGCAGGAATTAAATTTGATTTCCGTGCTGAATATGTAGAAGAACTGGCCGGTTTTGTGAAATCGGAACTTGAAAAATTAGGATAAGGAAAGGTAGAAGGTTTAAAGGTGGAGGATAGAAGGCTTCCCTTCAATAAATATAATAAAGGTCGTGGTATTTACCGCGACTTTTTTGGTTTATAACCACGGATAAAAAGGATGAACACAGATTAATACTTACCTTACCTGGTCTTAGCTTCTCGCTAAGACTTGATTGCGGTTCTTTGCCACGGAAACACAGAAGACACGGAACTAAACAACAATGCAGAACCTTAATGTATAAAAATGAGTTTTGAAGACTAAAATTATGTTTTACCCGATTTAACCAAGTAAACAGACTGGATGGAAATGGATTGCCTTTTGGAAAAGGATATTTATTTTTAGCCAAAACTTTCCAAAAGGATTGTAATATACAGCAGAATTAAAACATACCTATACCGCCCAGCCTTTGCTCTTCAAAAAATAAACTTCACATAAATGCAGATAATCATTAATCTACAGCCTGATCCTTTTTGCTGATCCTAAGAATCACAAACATCACTAAAACCGACAGCAAGATCATGATCAGATAACTATAACTCAGGTTACGTTCATCTTTTGCGGGGATCAGATTTACAATTCCGTAGCTCAAAAATGAAACAATTACATATGTGATGCCTCCCGTTAATCCACCTGCAATGCCTGCATTTTTCGGGAATTTGCTCAGGCAGAAAGTAAAGTAATTGTTAAAGGTAAAACCAGCCCCTATATGGATCAAAAAAGCGAAGAAAATTAACGACCAAAGGTTGGAAATAAAATTTAAACTTACGATCATTAAAGCTACAAAAACGACCTGCAACAGCGAGTTGATCATTAATCTTTTAAAGAAGGGCCTGTTGATGGTGGCCTTACCGATAAAGCCACCTACCATCCACGCAAAACCTAAAAACAACGAGCTGTAACCGGCAATAACGGGAGAGAACTTAAAATGGTGTTCGATAATAAACGGACCGGTCATGTTGTAAACCATCACCATACAATAGGCTAGACCTAACATTACGATGCCTAAAGTAAAAATGGGTGTTTTAATCATTTTAATATAGATGCCTGTAATCTTTTTCAGCTGAAAAGCGGTAAAGTGCTTTAGGGTTTCACCACTGAACAGCAACTCCAGTAAAGCAAAAACAAGGGCAAAACCAGCCAGGAAATAGAAATTAGATTCCCAACCAAATACCGTTTGATGGTAACCGCCAATAAAAGGTGCTACAATTGGCCCTGTAGACCAAATAATAGAAAACAGACTGAGGTAGTGTTTTAACTGATTGCCTTCAAAAAGATCAACAAAGTATGCCCTTTTGGCTACGACAATTGCGCCTACAGTAAACCCATGGATAATGCGCATTAAATAAATAAGGTAAATTTGATGTGTTGTAGCAATGACTATACTTGCTGCTGCAAAAATCAATAACGAATACAGGCAGATTTTGTATCTGCCAAAGCTATCAAGCACGCTCCCGATAAAAAGTTGCGCAACACCATAACTAATTAAAAAGATGCTTAAAGTAAGTTGAACCTGAACACTGCTTACCTGCATTTCGCCTGCCATTGTTGGTAAGGAGGGGATATAAATATCGGTAGCAAAACCCGATAATGGAATTAAGGCAAAGGCCAGTATAGTGGCCAGGCCCTGGTGACGCTCTTTAATATATTTTATTTGTTTGGTGTCAGCATTCATCTTAATATTGTTATCGTAAAAAATGGCCAGATCAAAATCTAATTAATAGCGTATATTGATCTGATTGATTTTCGGCAACAAACTTAGCACTTTTAACCACCGTAAAATTTTACCAATCGACCAAAGGTCAATTCAAGGCAAATAATTTTAAATTTTGACTTTAATCCCATAAACAGGCTTCTTTTTCGCTGCATTTTGATCGTGTGATGGTATGGTGTATTGAAAATTATATCTTGCTTTAAACGTTTTTAGCCAAACTTTTTATAAGTTTGAGCAAACAAGCAAACAAAAGATGTTCGAAAAGCTATTCAGAAAGAAATCTATTTCCAAGATATTACAAGATGCGGCAAAAGGCTATGGCGATCATGAAAATACACTACATAAAACACTCGGTGTACGCGATTTAACAGCTTTTGGAATTGCAGCGATTATTGGAGCGGGCATTTTCAGTACGATTGGCAAGGCAAGTGCAGATGGCGGCCCTGCAGTAATCTTTTTATTTATTTTTACCGCGGTTGCCTGTAGTTTTGCGGCCTTTGCTTATGCCGAGTTTGCATCAATGGTACCTGTTTCGGGTAGTGCCTACACTTATTCTTATGTAGCCTTTGGCGAACTGGTGGCCTGGATTATTGGATGGTCGCTCATTATGGAATATTCCATTGGTAATATCACGGTAGCCATCTCCTGGTCTGACTACTTCACCGGCTTACTCTCCACGATCAAAATACCTCCGCTCGGCATTGATGGCATCCATGTACCTGATTGGATGACCATGGATTATTTAAGCGCCTACAACGGACATCAACATGCCGAAGCGCTATTAGCTGCAGGCAAAAACCTGGCAGATTTGGATCCGGCTATAGCCCTGGCCAATAATGCCTGGCTTACAGCCCCAACTATCGGTGGTTTTCATATTGTAGCAGATATTCCGGCTCTTGGCATCATTATTTTAATTACCTGGTTAATTTACCGTGGCATGAAAGAAAGTCGCAATGCCAGTAACGCTATGGTGGTAGTTAAACTAGCAGTAATTCTTCTGGTATTGGCGGTAGGCATATTTTATGTCGATACCAAAAACTGGAATCCATTTGCTCCAAATGGAGTTTCAGGTGTTTTAAAGGGCGTTTCAGCGGTATTTTTCGCCTACATCGGTTTCGACGCCATATCTACAACAGCTGAAGAATGTAAAAATCCTCAACGCGATTTACCGCGTGGAATGATGTGGGCGATTATTATCTGTACCCTTCTTTATGTAGCAATTGCATTGGTTTTAACCGGTATCGTTAAATCAGATACTTTAGCTGTTGGCGATCCGTTAGCATTTGTTTTTGACCAGATTGATTTAAAATTAATGAGCGGTATTATTGCCGTAAGTGCGGTGTTTGCAATGGCCAGCGTACTTTTGGTATTTCAGATGGGTCAACCAAGGATCTGGATGAGCATGAGCAGAGATGGATTGTTACCGAAATCTTTTTCGAAAATCCACCCGAAATACAAAACACCTTCATTTGCAACCATAGTAGTAGGTTTTGTAGTAGCTGTACCATCATTGTTTATGAACCTTACCATTGTGACCGATCTCTGTTCTATCGGAACGCTCTTCGCTTTTGTATTGGTTTGCGCAGGGGTTTTAGTGTTACAGAACAGGCCCGACGTTCAACGCGGAAAATTTAAAATACCTTATGTAAACAGTAAATTTATTGTTCCATTTGTTTTAATTGGTGCCTTGATTTTCGCATTCACCAAATTTGGTAAAGAAACCAAAGCATTCTTTTTCAATTCACCTAAAACCATTCAAACCGTAACTTTTGTGACCTCCTTAAGTGGCGATGAACTGAAAATTGTTAAAGAAGAAATTGTCAAAAATGCTGTGCCACAGATTGTACTGGCCGAGAAAGTAGATGCAGAATCTTACCTGAGTGCATTACCAGCTGATCGTTATGAACAGTTTATTTCTGCCTCTAAAGTTCCAGTAGAAAAAAAATACGAAAGCGGCTGGGGTTTATTTAAGCATAAAATTCCGATGTGGATTTTCTTAATCATCTGTGTAGTGATAACTTACTATTGCATTACCAAAAACTTATCGTTGATTCCGGTTTTGGGCTTAATTAGCTGCTTATATATGATGTGCGAGCTTGGCATTTCAAACTGGATTGGCTTTGGTATCTGGCTGGCAGTAGGCCTGGTGGTTTATTTTGCCTATGGATATAAGCATAGTAAATTGGCAAATCCGAATATGTAAGTGTATCAACATGACAATTTTTGAAAAAATACAGAAACATCAATCTGAGAAAAACTATGTTAAAATCAAAAGAGATGTCGGCAACAAATCCTATGAGCTTTCTCATGGTTATATTTTAGATTTTTCTTTTGAGTTTGTCCTCCTTAAGGAGAATGACGATTTTGTATTTAATGGATACAAAATCTTTAAAATATATTCAATTGTTAAAATAAGACATAACAACTGTGATCAGTTTTTTGACTCTATTATGGAACGAGAGGGGCAGAAAAAATTTATTAATACCCCCTATCAAATTGATCTGGAAAGTTGGGAAACCATTTTTGAATCCATAAGAGAATTGAAGCTAAGCTCTTCAGTAGAAAATGAAAATCATAATAACTTCTTCTTCAAGATAGGGAACATTGTTAAGGTTAAAAAAAGAAGTCTAAAAATTCTGAATTTCAATCCTGCAGGATATTTGGATAAAGAACCAACCGAGATAAAGTATAATAAAATTTCTGCTTTAGGCTTTGATGACAATTATACTAATATCATGAGCAAGCACCTAAGGATGAGAAAGTAATACACTAATAACCGGCATTACATCGACCTAAAAATATTTTGCGAATCACTGTATTACTCCACCGATCGGTGAGACACCAACAGATAGATGTGGAATGAGGATAAGTTTTACTGAAAAATGAGAAATCCTCCTTCTTTTACAGAAAGAGGATTATGTTACTTCTTCTTTATAAATGCCAGCGAGGTGATCATCACGAGGCCTAATCCAGACGCGATCATGTAGCTATTCGCATGATCAAGGTGGTATATTTTGGCTGCGGGACCTGCTATAAATAGCACAGTACCCAAAATCAATAATGCTGTTCTCATTGCTTAAACTGGTAATCTATGCAATTCAATATCATCCGGTGTCACAAAAATTAACGGAACTTTCTCTACATCCACATAACTGCTATCCAGACCAAAACTTCGCTCTTCAGATAAACTTAATTTTTTAAGGATAAAATAGTAATCCATAATCTGCCTTTCATAGAAACTCAGTTTAGTAAACTTCGATAAATGCTTTTCTAACAGTACAAATCTGAAATCGCCAGCAATTTTATGCTTGTTTAAAGAGGTGTACTGACTGGTGATGTCGATCTCTCCATTTTTCACCAACTCCTCAACCACTTTACGGTATAATAAATTTACCCGTTGTTCAATCCTGAAACCCAGCCTGAAATCAATCCTGATCAATTTACCCGGGATCAGGAATTCAACCTTATAGTCCATCGTATACGGCTCATCCATTACGTCAACATGTACTAACCAATACACATCAGCACGTTTCGGCTCTTTTTGGATAATGGAATAAATAATTTTCGACTCAATTTCTGTTTTGAAGTTGGCACTGGTTAAATAAACCAACTGTGAGGAGTATTTGGGAACAGATTCATCACTGCTCAATTCGGTTAAAATCTCATAGTAATCTTCTATTTCGACATATTTAACGAAACGGTTTTTAATTTTACGCGCCACAAACCAGCTCCACATCACCGTAAACAATAAAGAACCAATCATTACCGTTACCCATCCGCCATGTAAGAACTTGGTTAAATTACTGATCAAAAATGTGCCTTCAATAATGACATAGGTAAAGAAAAATAAGGCAATTAAATATTTCGGAAAACGCCTGCTTCTTAAATAAAAGCTCACCAGAATTGTTGTCATCAGCATGGCAATAGTGATGGATAAACCATAAGCGGCATCCATTTTTTCTGCCTTTTGAAACAACAGTACAATACCACAGCATCCAATCCACAACATCCAGTTGATCGATGGCACATATAACTGGCCCTTTGAAACTGATGGATAAATAATTTTAATTTTTGGCCAAAGGTTTAAGCGTACCGCCTCTGCAATTAGCGTAAAAGAGCCACTAATTAAAGCCTGGCTGGCAATTACCGCAGCCATTGTAGCCAATATCACCATCGGAATTTGAAACTGACTGGAAACAATCTGGAAGAACGGATTCATTTTTGCGCCCGGAACATAGCTGCCGCTGTTCTGCAAAATCCAAACGCCCTGCCCTAAATAGTTTAAAATAAGCGTGAGTTTTACAAAAATCCAACTGATCCGAATATTATTTCTACCGCAGTGGCCCAGATCAGAATATAAGGCCTCTGCCCCGGTGGTACATAAAAATACGCCGCCCAAAATTAAAAATGCCAGTTTATTGGTAGCTAATAAATGTATGGCATAATAAGGATTAAATGCCTTGAGAATGCTAAAATCCTTAATTACATAAGATACGCCTACCACACCCAGTACCGCAAACCAAACAAACATGACCGGACCAAATAGTTTACCGACCATATTGGTACCGAACTGTTGAATAACAAACAGGATAGTTAAAATGGTGAGCACAATAGGAATAACCGGCACATCGAATTTGCTGGTAAGCCCTTCAATGGCTGATGTAACGGTGATACTTGGCGTAATAATACCGTCTGCAAGCAAGGCACAGCCACCTACAACGGCCGGAACAACCAACCACTTTGCCTTTTTACGCACCAGAGAAAATAAAGAGAAAATACCACCCTCGCCCTTATTATCTGCCCTAAGGGTAATGATAACATACTTAATGGTGGTTTGTAAGGTTAATGTCCAAATTATACAGGATAAAACGCCCAAAACATTTAACGGATTGATATCCTGCTTCCCTCCTAAAATTGTGGTAAAAATCGCATTTAGGGTATAAAGGGGTGATGTACCAATGTCTCCAAATACAATTCCTAAACTAATTAGAACACCGCCGGCGGTTAACGCGTTGACATTTTTATGATTTGACACTTCGTTGATTATTTAGTGCGGCAAAAGTAAACTAACTATAACAATTTAACAACCAAATTATTGTGTATTTTTAACACTATGAAAATTAAATTTTATTGTTAAATTGTGTTAAATTATGGGTTTTAAACAAAATGTTTAATTTCTTTGTTTTAAATTAATACATTTGCTATACCAATTTGATGAAACTCTACACTAAGATAACGTTGCTCACAAAACTTGTATGCACATGGTGCATTGTTTTGTTATGCAGCTCAAATTCTTGGTCGCAACAAACGGATAGCATCCACATCAGCCTAAAAAGCCGGACAAAAAAAGCTAGTCGGATTCCTGAAATTAAAGCTAATATTACCCCTTATAAGCCACTATTTATGACTACTGGTGGTTCAGGAATGTTCAATACTTACTCTACAGTTACTAAAAGCACAACTGTTGCAGCTAAAGATAAGCTTTTGAATATTTTAAAAATATATCCTAATCCGGTAGAAGATCAGTTAAATATCATCCTGTCTATTGGAAAAGACGGCACTCAGACTACGATTAAAATTATCGATTTATTGGGAAATGAAGTAGCAACGCTTTTGAACGAACGTTTAAATGCCGGTGAGCATACCAAGAACTTTGTTGTTCCCAGCAGGATCAACCCTGGCATCTACTTTTTAAGGGTCATTGCAGGTTCAGAAAGCCAGGTAAAACGGATCTCAGTTTTATAACACCATTTTCTTTTCTATTTTTGAGTGATGCGGGTTAATTCCCCAGTTACTTTCACATATATTATAATTAAGAATGAAAATCATAGCCATTGGCAGAAATTATGCAGAGCACGCAAAAGAATTGAACAACCCGGTTCCAACTGCTCCTGTAATTTTCCTGAAGCCAGATACAGCCGTATTAAAAGACAATAAGCCCTTTTACCTTCCCGATTTTTCTGATGATGTGCATTACGAACTAGAAGTAGTTCTAAAAATCTGTAAGGAAGGAAAACACATTGCTGAAAAATTTGCGGCTAATTATTACGATGAAGTGGGTCTGGGTATTGATTTCACCGCACGCGATATCCAGGCAAAACACAAAGAAAAAGGATTGCCATGGGAGCTGGCTAAGGCTTTTGACAATTCGGCACCAGTTAGTATTTTCCTGCCCAAAAGCGATTACAAAGATCTTTACAATCTGAATTTCGAATTAAAGGTCAATGGCGAAAGCCGGCAGATTGGACATACCAAAGATTTGTTATTCTCGTTCGAAAAGATAATCAGTTTTGTTTCTCAATACATTACATTAAAAAAAGGCGATTTGATTTTTACCGGAACACCTAAGGGTGTAGGAAAAATAAATAGAGGGGACAAACTGGAAGCCTGGTTGGAAGAAAAACAACTTTTAAATTTTGATGTTAAGTAACGAATGACTAACAACCCGATCCCATACGAATTAAAATTTTACATTTCAGTTTGCCTTTTAGCCGCTTCTACTTTCGTTCAGGCACAACAGATTTTCAGTAACAACAAATACCCGATTACCGATTTCAGACAACCGTTGGATATTACCCCTCCTGCCCTGGCAGGTTCTTTTGGAGAAATCAGGGCCAATCACTTTCATTCAGGAGTCGATTTCAGGACCAACCAGCGTGAAGGTTACCCCGTTTATGCGGTTGCAGACGGATATATATCGAGGTTAAGGGTACAAAACAGCGGTTTTGGACAGGCGCTCTACATTAGTCACCCCAATGGTTTTACCACCGTTTATGGCCATTTACAGCGCTTTGCTCCGAAAATTGCTACGATTGTTAAAAACCTTGAATATGAAAAGAAATCATTCGAAATTGATGAATTTCCTGATGCCACATTAATTCCTGTACATAAGGGAGAAATCATTGCCTGGTCTGGTAACCGTGGCAGCTCTGGTGGCCCGCATTTGCATTTCGAAATCAGAGATACCAAAACTGAAGAAACCATTAATCCCCAGTTTTTCGGGATCATCATTCCCGATAATATCCCCCCTGTAATCCATGGATTGTATGTATATCGGTTAAACGGCAAAACTTTTAATGAAAATACACCAAAACAGGCTATTGGCATTAGTGGTGCCAACGGCAGTTATAAAACCGTTGCGCCCATTAGTTTAACCGGTGAGGTTGGTTTCGGCATTGTGGTAACCGACAGGCATAACGGTTTGTCAGGCACTAATGGCGTTTATTCCATTGAGTTGGAAGTTGATGGAAAAAAGGTATATACTTCGGCTTTAGAACGTTTTGCTTTTGAGAACAGCAAAGCCATCAACTCACATATTGACTATCCTACCTATCTCAATACCAAAAGAAGTATCCAGAAAAGTTTTATTGAACCTGGCAACCCATTAAAAATTTACAGTGGTTTGGTAAATAGCGGCAGGATAAACTTCAATGATGGTGCTTCACATCAGCTTCGCTATATTATTACCGATTCAAAAGGAAATACTTCTGTTCTCCCGTTTACAGTAAATGCGGGCGCAGCAACTGCTACAGTTCCTATTGTCCCTTCCGGAACAATTTTTCCCTACAATAAAACAAACGAATTTACTACTGACGATATCAAGGTATTTTTCCCGCTTGGAACATTGTATAGCGATTTAAACTTCACCTATAAAAAATTATCAAAACCAACAGGTAATGCCTGGTCGGCTGTTCATCAGATTCACAACAGATATACACCATTGCATATCGGATTTGACATCTCCATCAAGGCTGATCAGCTTCCGGAAAACCTCAGAAGTAAAGCACTGATTGTAAATGCAAACGGTTCATCGCAGGGTGGTTTTTTCGAGAACGGTTATGTTAAGGCCAGACCAAAAAACTTTGGTAGCTTTTATATTGCCATTGATACCATTGCGCCAAGAATATCGCCTGTAAATATCTCAGAGGGAAAAAGTATGGCAGGTTTATCTAAAATCATTTTAAAGATCAGCGATAATCTATCCGGAATAAAAAGTTTTGATGGTTATATCGATGGTCAATGGGTATTGATGGAATTTGATGCCAAAACTGCAACACTTTGGCACAGCTTTGATGAGCGAACGCCATCTGGCAAACATTCGTTTGAACTGGTGGTTACGGATATGAAAGAAAACATCAGACGATATCCGATACATTTTTCCAAATAAGTGGTAAAAATGTTTTAAAATGTCATCTTTTAAATTCACACGAACAGGATAGTAATTTAAACTGTTTACATTGCAGCATTAATTAATAAATCCATGAACATAAAAATTGAATCATTTTATATATGGCAGAGTTAAAAGAAGGTGATCAGGCACCTGCAATTACATCAAAAGATCAAAATGGAAACGAAGTTTCGTTAAGCGATTATAAAGGCAAAATAGTTGTACTTTATTTTTATCCAAAAGATGATACTCCGGGGTGTACTGCTGAGGCCTGCGATTTTAGAGACAATTATCAAGGCTTACAGGACAAGGGAATTGTCGTTTTAGGCGTAAGTGTTGACGATGAAAAATCGCATCAAAAGTTTGTAACCAAACACAATTTACCATTTACCCTCCTGGCTGATACCGACCAGAAAATTGTAAATGACTATGGCGTTTGGGCAGAAAAAAATATGTATGGCAAAAAATACATGGGCACGGTTCGCAGCACTTTTATAATTGATGGCGATGGAAAAATTATCCATATCATTAAAAAAGTTGATACCAAAAACGCCACCCAACAAGTCCTCAATTTAATCAATAACTAATTATGATATAGCAGGTAAAATATTACCTTTGTTATACAACAACAACCTCTTATTTTAATGAAACACACAATTAAAGAGCTAGAAGATATTGCCTCTCAAATCAGAAGAGATATCGTAAGAATGGTTCACGGATGCCAATCTGGTCACCCCGGCGCTTCGCTTGGATGTACAGACTTTTTTACTGCTTTGTACTTTGAAGTGATGAACCACAAAACCGACTTCACGATGGAAGGTGCAGGTGAAGATTTATTCTTCCTTTCGAACGGCCATATTTCTCCGGTTTGGTACAGTACATTGGCTCATGCCGGTTATTTCGATAAAAGCGAACTGTCGACATTCCGTAAACTGGATTCAAGATTGCAGGGTCACCCTACCACGCACGAACATTTACCGGGAATCCGTATTGCTTCAGGCTCATTGGGTCAAGGGCTATCAGTAGCAATTGGTGCTGCCTTGGCTAAAAAGTTGAACGGCGATAAATCTTATATTTTTGCCCTATTGGGTGATGGGGAATTACAGGAAGGACAAAACTGGGAAGCTGCTATGTTTGCCCCTTTTAATAAAGTTGACCATTTAATTGCATCAGTTGATTATAACGGACAGCAGATTGATGGTCCTACCAGCAAAGTGCTTGCCCTGGACGATCTACAAGCTAAATTCGAAGCTTTCGGCTGGCATGTAATCAACACTGATGGAAATGATATGAAGGCCATAGTTGAGGGTTTACATTATGCAAAAACCTTAACAGGAAAAGGTAAACCGATCTTAAATTTAATGAGCACACAAATGGGTGCCGGGGTAGATTATATGATGGGTACCCATAAATGGCATGGTACAGCGCCAAATGATGAACAATTAGCTGCTGCATTAGCGCAACTACCAGAAACTTTAGGGGATTACTAAATTAGATTGGAGACAACAGATATGAGATTTGAGACGAATTGTCGCCTGATCTCACATCTAAAATCTCATATCTCATATCTAAAACAAAATGAAAAAATATACATATACAGAAAAAAAAGATACACGTTCGGGTTTTGGAGCTGGCTTACATGAAGCTGGAAAGAAAAACGAAAATGTGGTTGCCTTGTGTGCCGATTTAGTTGGATCGCTTAAAATGGACGCTTTTATTAAAGATTTCCCTGAGCGTTTTACACAGGTTGGTATCGCGGAAGCAAATATGATCGGTATTGCAGCGGGTATGACCATTGGTGGTAAAATTCCTTTTACCGGTACTTTTGCCAACTTCTCTACCGGCCGTGTTTACGACCAGATCCGTCAATCAGTAGCTTATTCGAACAAAAATGTAAAAATTTGTGCATCTCACGCCGGATTAACACTGGGTGAAGATGGTGCAACACACCAGATCCTGGAAGATATCGGTTTAATGAAAATGCTGCCAGGTATGGTCGTAATCAATCCTTGCGATTATAACCAGACGAAAGCAGCTACCATCGCCATTGCAGAGTACGAAGGTCCGGTTTATTTGCGTTTTGGCCGTCCGGTAATTCCTGTATTTACAGATCCGGATCAAAAATTTGAGATCGGTAAAGCCTGGATGGTGAACGAAGGCACGGATGTAACCATTATTGCTACCGGTCATATGGTTTGGAAAGCAATTGAGGCGGGCGAAAAATTAGCTGAATTGGGGATAGATGCCGAGATTATTAACATACACACCATTAAACCTTTGGATGACGAAGCCATCTTAAAATCAGTTAAAAAAACCGGATGTGTGGTTACTTGCGAAGAGCATAACAAATTTGGCGGATTGGGCGAAAGCGTAGCACGTTTGTTAACAACCGAACTGCCAACTCCACAGGAGTTTGTAGCCACCAACGATACTTTTGGCGAAAGCGGAACACCAGATCAATTAATGTCTAAATATGGTTTGGATGCCGTAAACATTGTTGAAGCAGTTCAAAAAGTAATTGGCAGAAAAAAATAGATTTGAGATATTAGATATGAGGTTTGAGACACTATCAAATCTCATATCTCAAATCTCACATCTCAAATCTATATGTAATGAAACAAGTTGAAGATTCAGAAATTCTTGCCATGTTTGCCGTTGAGCAAACGCGTAATGAAGCTTTTAACCTGTTACTAAAAAAATATCAGCAAAAAATATATTGGCACATCCGCAGGCTGGTTTTAAACCATGATGACTGTGATGATCTTTTGCAGGAGGTATTTGTTAAAGTCTGGAAGAATCTTGATAAATTTAGAAATGATTCCCAGCTTTATACCTGGATTTACCGCATTGCCACTAACGAATCCATCACTTTCCTTAACAAACAAAAGCAGCGAAACAATACACCTTTGGATGAGGTATCGTCCGAACTTGCCGATAATTTGGTAGCAACATCTTATTTTAACGGCGACAAACTCCAGCTCAAACTACAAAAAGCAATCCTCACCTTACCGGAAAAACAGCGCATTATCTTCAATATGAAATATTTTGATGATATGAAATATGAAGAGATTTCGGAAGTATTAGGAACCTCTGTAGGGGCGTTAAAAGCTTCATTTCACATTGCTGCAAAAAAAATTGAAGCTTTTATTACAAATGATGAAATAGACTATTAAACCTTTTCATGATAATTGAATCATATATCTGTGATGAACGAAAATATAGAAAATAACGATTGGATGAATGAAGCTCCTGCACTTGCTGCTCTGGAGAAGCGTAATCCTTTCTCCGTTCCTGATGGATATTTCGAAAATTTTGAAGATGGCGTTTTTTCTGCCATATTTTTAGATGGATTAAAGCAGAAAACAAGTAACAACGATTTTGAAATTCCGCAGCTGTATTTTGAAGATTTAGCGGAACGCATACAAATCCAAATTACCCTTTCTGAAATACCTGTTGCAGGAAAGGCTTTCACCGTACCTGACAATTATTTCAACACACTGCAAAGCAGAATTACTGACAGAGTTGCTACATTAGAACCTAAAAAGGAAGCCAAAGTTATTCCTTTATGGAGAAGAAACATGGTTAAATATGTGAGTGCAGCCTGTTTCCTGTTAATGGCCTCTTTTGGTATTTATTTTTATCAGAATAACTCAACATCTGCCAGTTTGCAATTACCCGCAGCAGAAGCAATGGCAAACGAACAGTTATTATATGATATAGACGAAAGTACGATCATTGACCATTTAGAAACGCAAAACACAACCTCATCTAATATAAAAACAAATTCTGCGTCAGATACAGAAATGGAAAACTACATTCTGAGCAATTTCTCATCATCGGATTTAGCCCAGGAATTAAACAATTAATACAGAAATGAAGAATTTACTTTTTGTTGCTTTAATGTTTTTGTTGCCCACTACCTTACTGGCACAAAGACCAAGGGGAGAAGAAATAGAATCGCTTAAAATAGCTTTTTTTACTCAAAAGCTGGATTTATCACCAGAGGAAGCCAAGGTTTTTTGGCCGATTTATAATGATATGCAGGCAGAGCTTAATACTTTGCACAAAGAACGCATGCAGAAAATGATCTCTTTCAGAAAGGTGGATGAAATTGATAACTTAACAGATGCGCAGGTACAGAATTTAATTACCAGTGAATTTGATTTCAGACAAAGAGAACTGAATCTAAATAAAAAATATTACAACAAATTCAAGTCTTCTTTGCCTATAAAAGTGGTAGGTAAGTTCTACAGGGCGCAGGAAGGTTTTAAGCGTGAGTTGCTTAATAGATACAGGGGCGGGCAAAAGCCTTAACAAAAAAACTTACAGCAATGTAGGTCTTTTTTGTTTTAAAGCACTCTTTCATTTCCGTAATTTTGTACCATGCTTACCCAACGTCAGTTGTTTTTACAACACAATGCACAAACCTCTCCGGAACCCCTGATGCTCGAATTCGTAAAGGCAAAAGGCATCTACATTTACGATACGCAGGATAAAAAACACATTGATCTTATTGCCGGCATCGGCGTAAGCAATGTTGGCCATTGCCACCCTGCTGTAGTGAAAGCCATTCAGGACCAGGCAGCAACCTATATGCACCTGATGGTTTATGGTGAATATATTCAAACACCCCAGGTTAATTTTGCAAAGGCACTTGCCGAAATCTTACCCGAAAGTTTAAGTTGCACCTATTTTTTAAACTCTGGAACAGAAGCTGTAGAAGGTGCCATGAAACTGGCTAAACGTTATACCGGACGCAAAGGTTTTATTGCCTGTAAAAATGCTTATCATGGCAGTACCCAAGGCGCGGAAAGTTTAATGGAAAGTGATTTTTATTCTGCTGGATACGGTCCTTTCCTACCGCACGTAAGTTTTATTGAACATAATAATCTTACTGACCTTGAAAAAATCACTTCAGATATTGCTGCTGTTTTTATTGAGCCTATACAAGGTGAAGCTGGAATACGTGTGGCCGATTTAAGTTACATGCGGGCTTTGCGGGCAAAATGTACAGAAACAGGCACCTTGTTGATTTTTGACGAAATACAGTCAGGTTTTGGCCGCAGTGGCAAAATGTTTGCCTTTGAACATTATCAGATTGTACCAGACGTGCTGTTACTGGCAAAAGGAATTGGTGGCGGGATGCCAATTGGCGCTTTTATCAGCTCATTAGAGATTATGTCGGTATTATCCCATACGCCAATCTTGGGCCACATGACTACCTTTGGAGGTCATCCGGTTTGCTGTGCTGCAGGCTTAGCGACTTTACGCACCCTGGTTGATGATCATATTGTTGAGGAAGTAGAAGAAAAAGGCCAGTTATTTAAACAGCTTCTAAAACATCCGGCTATTAAAGAAATCAGGGGCAAAGGTTTGATGCTCGCTGTTGAGTTTGAGAATTTCGAACTTAATAAAAAAATTATCGATGCCTGTATTTTAGACGGCGTATTGTCAGACTGGTTTTTACATTGCAGCAATTCTATGCGGATAGCCCCGCCACTAATTATTACCAAAGAAGAAATTAAAGATGCTTGCGAGACCATCTTAAAAAACATTAACTTAGTTGCAGGGTAAACGCATAGCGCTGAGTGCAAAGCGCATGGCGGTAAAAAATAAAACAAAGTTAGCTGAAATGAATGTATTAATCGTTGAAGATGAAAAAAGCCTCGCGCTTGAAATGGATGAATTCCTGAGCAAAGAAGGATTTATTGTAGAGCATGCCTGGAAAAAATCTTCTGCTGAAGAAAAGATTTTTGTAAATAATTATGATTTCATTTTATTAGACCTGGGCTTGCCGGATGGCGATGGTTTTGAGATTTTAAAACAGCTGAAAGCGACGAAAGACCGCGACGATGCCGTAATTATTTTAACAGCTCGTAGTGCCGTTGATGACCGGATTAAAGGCCTTGATGAGGGTGCAGACGATTATCTGCCAAAGCCATTTTCACTAAATGAACTTTTAGCACGTATACATGCCATTACGCGTAGAAAACATAAATTAGAAAAAAACGAGGTAAACATCCACAACTTTTTGCTCAATATTCAGAACAGAACGGTTTCTTATGGCGATGAAAGATTAAACCTCACCAAAAAAGAGTTCGAAATATTTAACTATTTGGTGTTGAACAAAAATCGCGTAGTATCGAGAATGAGTTTAACGGAACATGTTTGGGGCGATATTTTAGAGGTCAACTCTGACTCAAACTTTGTGGATGTACATGTTAAAAACTTACGAAAAAAACTCGCTGGGGTTACGCCAATAGATTGGTTTGAAACGGTAAGAAGTATAGGTTATCGAATCAATTGCTAGTGAGTTTTAGGGTTGGGTGTATGGCGCAGGGCGTCAGTTAACCAATTAGCCAGTTCACCCAACCAAAATGACACCTCATCCATCTTACATAAACCATCATCCATCTAAATGAAGCTACAGGTTAAGTTTTCTTTATATAATGCCGTAACCAAGGTTGCCATCATTCTGGTATTGGGTGCTATCATTTTATTTTCATTAGATAGACTGGCTTACAACCAGCTTGATAACCGTTTGATTAAAAAAAAGAACAAAATCATCAAACACCTGAATGATAATGAAATCGACAGCCTTTTAAATAAAGAACAATCATTTACTGATTATAATATTTTGAAGGAAGAATTTATTGTATTAACAGTTCTTCCCGACAATCAAAAGGATTCAACTGCAAAGGTATTTACGGAAAAAAGAGAGATTGAAGGTGATATTGAAGTATACCGCATTTTAAATTATAAATTCTCTTATCACAAAAACTGGTATAACCTGGAGATTGGTGAAACCATGACAGCACTTCAGTCTATCAAAAATTCGATCCGTTTTTATATGCTGATAGTACTTGTGGCTGCATTGCTGATTACATTGATAGCCGATTACACTTTTTCTAACTTTTTACTCAAACCGTTTTATCGGATTATTGATAAAAAGATTAACCTGGTTGATGATCCCAGCCATTATAATTACCAGAACATCCCAACCAGCACCAGCGATTTTAAAATCCTTGACAACAGCATAAACTCTTTAATGCGAAAAATAAATACACTTTTCGCCTTAGAAAAGCAGTTTATTGCCAATGTTTCGCATGAGTTGCTCACCCCTATTTCGATTTTAAGTACACGATTTGAAAATATGCTTAATACACCGGATATTCCAGTTGAGCATGAAAATAAAATATACGCCTCATTAAAAACCCTGAACCGCTTAAAGCTGATTATCAACAGTCTGCTACTCATTTCAAAAGTTGAAAACAATCAGTACCTAAAAACGGAAGAAATCAGCCTTAAACAAGAAATTGATGATATACATGAGGATCTGGAAGATCGGATAGCGGATAAAAACATTAGTTACAGTGCCCGCCTTTCAAAAGATTTTCATTTTACAGGAAACAAGGCACTGATACATACGCTTTTAATCAACATCATCAACAATGCCATTAAATACAACGTTGATAATGGAACGATTACCATAACTGATAAAACCGAAAGTGACAGATATATCCTCACCATCAGCGATACCGGAACAGGTATGAGCAAAGAACTGGTAGAAAATGCTTTTGATCGTTTTAAAAGAGGAAATTCAGAAGAAAATGGATTTGGCCTGGGCCTGGCCATTGTACAAAGTATTGCCCGGTTCCATAAAATAGATGTTGATATCAAATCCGAAGAACAAAAAGGTACCAGCATTTCCCTATCCTTTTCAATATAAGACTTTATTCATCAACTTATTAAACCAAATAAAATACGTTTGTGTTGCCTGGCTTAAAAACCAGCGGTACCCTGCAAACGGTATAAAATTTTGGCAGGGGCTTTGCTTAATGTTAATTCATTTTTAATAAGTAAAACGTATTGTAATGAAAAACATTATCCCCATACTAGGAGCCGCCACCTTATTGATGGCATCATGCCAGGGCGGAACAGCTAAAAAAACACAGGCCAAAATAGATTCCACTATTGTAGCCAATGCAGCCGTGACAACTGATTCGGTTCAGTGTTACCAATATATTAAAAACCGTGATACCGCTACCCTATCGTTAAAAACAGTGGATAATAAATTAACAGGTACGCTAGGCTATAATTTATACGAAAAAGATAAAAATGCGGGTACGATAGCCGGTATTATCAAAGGCGATACCATCATTGCAAATTACACCTTTCAATCTGAAGGCAAAACATCGGTAAGAGAAGTAGCCTTTTTGAAAAAGGGTAATCAGCTAACAGAGGGATTTGGTGATGTACAGGAAGTAAATGGAGAAGGCAAGTTTAAAGATCTGAGCAAACTAAAGTTTGATGGATCAATGACTTTCGAAAAAATTGATTGTAAATAAGACTTCGTCATCTTCATTCAAAAGTTGTCATTTCGACCGCAGTGGAGAAATCTGTTGTCTGGTACCATAGATTCTCGACTGCGCGGCAATCCGCCCGAAACGAGGGTAACTCCAAGGAAATTATTAAATAAATATCCCGGGAAGTAATGAATTACTTATCCCGGCATTGAACTAAAAATCCTCAAATCTTTCCCAAAATCCGTCAATAGGTAATTTGGCAAATATGTTTACCGGTTCCTTTTTTACGGGGTGTATAAACTGTAATCTACGGGCATGCAGGCAAATACTTCCTTTTCTGCTTCCGCGTGGATAACCATATTTGTTATCACCCATAATTGGACAACCCATTGAGGAGAGCTGAACCCTAATCTGGTGTGAGCGGCCTGTTAAAGGATCAACTTCCAAAAGATAATAATCGCCTACTTTAGCTTTTACTTTATATGAAAGCTCGGCACGTTGACTGCCCGTAACTTCTGTGTTATAATAAGAAACCACGTTTTTTTGTGGATTTTTAACCAGCCAGTGTACCAATGTAGCCGATTCTTTCTCCGGTTTATTCTTCACCACAGCCCAATACGTTTTCTTTACCTCCCTGTTTTTGAATACGGCATTCATACGTTCTAAAGCCTTACTCGTTTTAGCAAATAAAATTACGCCGCTTACTGGTCGGTCTAAACGGTGTACTACCCCTAAAAAAGCACCATTTGGTTTATTGTATTTTTTAGCGATATACTTTTTTACCTGCTCGTCTAATGGCTCGTCGCCAGTTTCATCAACCTGCACAATATCACCTGCTCTTTTATTAATAGCGATTAAATGATTATCTTCAAAAAGGATGTCGTTATCAGTAATGGGCATCGGTTAGTTCATTGGTTCATCCGTCATTAGTTCATTTGATAATACAAATCGTGTAATGCGAAAGTGTATTGGTTAATCGGTTAGCTGCTTAATTATTAAAGGTTGGACGGTTATCTGCGCCTTAAGAAACGCCAAACTCAAAACGCCCTACTCCCAACTTAATACTGTTCTTTTTCGTTCGGGAAATCATTTCCTTTTACATCGCGGATATAAGACTGCGCTGCACCTAAAATTTCATCGTAAAGGTTAATATATTGGCGTAAAAAACGTGGTTTAAATCCTTTGGTTAAACCAATCATATCATTTACCACCAAAACCTGTCCGTCGCAGTCTGGTCCGGCACCAATACCAATAGTTGGAATATGTAGACTTTCTGTAACTTCTTTACCTAGTGCAGCAGGAATTTTTTCCAATACAATGGCAAAACACCCCGCAGCCTGCAAAGCCAAAACATCGGTTTTCAACTTATTAGCCTCTTCTTCTTCCTTTGCACGAACGGTGTAAGTTCCAAATTTATAAATAGACTGGGGAGTTAAACCCAGGTGCCCCATGACAGGAATTCCTGCCGTAATAATTCGTTGAACAGACTCGATAATTTCTTCTCCGCCTTCCAGTTTAACACCATGAGCACCTGATTCTTTCATAATCCTGATCGCTGAATTCAAAGCTTCCTTTGAATTTCCCTGATAAGAGCCAAAAGGTAAATCAACCACAACAAACGCTCGTTTAACGGCTCTGATTACAGATGCAGCGTGGTAAATCATTTGATCTAACGTGATGGGCAAAGTTGTTTCATGACCGGCCATTACATTTGACGCAGAATCGCCAACCAATAAAACGTCCAATCCTGCATCATCCAAAATGGTTGCCATCGAATAATCGTAAGCCGTAAGCATTGATATTTTTTCACCACGCTCTTTCATTTCCTGTAAAATATGCGTGGTAACTCGTTTGATTTCTTTATGTACCGACATGGGATTTGTTTTGTGTTGCCAAAAGTATTGTTTTTTCTTTAAAAAGGTATAAGGTTTAAGGCTGAAGGTTTAGGGCCAATCAACCTTATACCTTACACCTCCAAACCTTATTTCACTTTTCTCTTTACATTACAAATCTTAACCACTATCTTTGTACCCCGAAATGGACGGGATATCTTCATCTTTTTTTGTACCCTGCAAATACGGTTTTAATGCCGAAAGCCATTCTTTTTTCAACTCTTTTTTAAATCAAAATCCATATTGTAATTACCATGACTAACTACACCAAGTTACCTGCGATTTTATTACTGGCCGATGGCACGGTTTTTTACGGCAAAGCGGCCGGCAAAATTGGAACTACTACCGGCGAAATTTGTTTTAATACCGGGATGACAGGTTACCAGGAAATTTTCACCGATCCAAGTTACTTTGGACAGATAATGGTTACCACAAATGCACATATTGGTAATTATGGTATCCACAAAGATGAAATCGAATCGGGATCGATCAAAATTGCTGGTTTGGTTTGCAAAAATTACAATATCATTTACAGCCGTAAAGAAGCTACCGAATCTATTCAGGATTATTTCCAGAACGATAACCTGGTTGCTATTGCAGATATCGATACACGGGCATTAGTGCGCCATATTAGAGATAAAGGTGCCATGAATGCGATTATTTCTTCAGAGATCACTGATTTAGAAGAATTAAAACAAAAATTAGCTGAAGTACCTTCAATGGAAGGTTTAGAGCTTTCTTCTAAAGTAAGCACCAGCGAACCATACTTTTATGGCAATCCTGAGGCGAGCTTGAAAGTAGCAGCACTTGATTTAGGCATCAAGAAAAACATTTTGCGCAGCTTTGAAAACCGCGACATCTATGTTCAGGTTTTTCCGGCTAAAACCACTTTTGCCGAAATGGAAAAATTTAGCCCTGATGGTTACTTTATTTCAAACGGCCCCGGCGATCCTTCGGTAATGCCTTATGCAGTGGAAACGATCAAAGAAATTCTAGCAGTTGACAAGCCATTATTCGGAATCTGTTTAGGCCACCAACTATTGGCCGAAGCTAACGGTATCGGCACCATGAAAATGTTTAATGGTCACCGTGGCTTAAACCACCCGGTTAAAAACATCATCAAAAACCACTGCGAGGTTACCTCACAAAACCATGGTTTTGGTGTAATACCTGATGAAGTTAGAAACTCTGACAAGGTAGAAATTACACATATTAACTTAAACGATAAATCAATTGAGGGCATCCGTGTTAAAGGCAAAAAAGCATTCTCAGTTCAATATCACCCAGAATCTTCTCCAGGTCCACACGATTCACGTTACTTATTCGATGATTTTGTTGAAGTAATGAAAGGTGAATTAGCCTGGTAAAAAATTAGTTTTTAATTAAAGCATCAAAACACTGCTCATTTCTATTGGCAGTGTTTTTTTATTTAAATTAGAATTCTCTAGGCACTCAATTTGGAAAAAAGATACCGGGTTATCAAAATCCCAGGAAACAAAGGTTGCAATATGAGTGCATTTATAGAAAATCATATGCTATGCCCAGCAATAGAATCCAAACCGGTGATACATTCATTTTTTCAAAAAATAATATTGTTTTTGATGAAGCTTTTAATTAACCAAAAACAACTATAAAACAGATTTGATAAATTAAAACATTATCATTGTAACCCTAAAAATATTAAGTGATGGTTTTACCTACCTTAAACATCATTTTACCGACATTTTCATCAATGTATTCAAAAATTCATTCCCTATTCATTTAAAGCTCCTTACATTCGCAATATGGAAACAAAAAAAGCCATTATCAGTGTTAAAGACCTGGTAAAAAAATATGATGATTTTGTAGCCGTTCAAGGGCTTAGTTTTGAGGTGTACGAGCATGAAATTTTCGGACTGCTTGGTCCTAATGGTGCCGGAAAAACCACAACTCTCGAAATTATCGAAACATTGAGAGACAAAACATCTGGTGAAATTATTGTTGATGGTTTTTCTGTTGACAAACATCCACAGGATATCAAACAGATCATTGGTGTACAACTACAGGCAGCCGGTTATTATCCAAATCTAAATCTGATCGAACTCGTTGAACTTTTTGCCGGTTTATACGGTGCCAATATTAAACCCATGGAGATGTTGGAAAAAGTAAATCTTCAGGATAAGGCAAAAGCCAAATACAAAGCACTTTCAGGTGGGCAAAAACAACGCTTCTCAATAGCTACGACCCTAATCAACCAACCAAAAATTATTTTTCTGGATGAGCCCACAACGGGTTTAGATCCACAGGCACGCAGGAATCTTTGGGACCTGATTACAGAAATCCGGAATGCAGGTACAACGGTTGTTATTACCACACACTACATGGATGAGGCTGAACAGCTTTGCGACCGCGTTGCCTTTGTGGAACGCGGACAGATTATTGCGCTGGACACGCCTGATAACTTGATAGATAATTTAGTAAATAGTGGTTTTGAACGTAAAAAAGAGGTTAAAAAGGCTAACCTGGAAGATGTATTTATTCATCTTACAGGTCAGGAATGGCGTGAATAGCCCCCTTTTCCCAAAAAGGGAAGCTTGAAACCTAATGTGCTTCATAAATTTTTTAAATAAAATCCAGCGAAACCAATATGCAAACAGATATACACAAAAAAAAATCAAACTCTCCTTCAGGGGCTGGGAGTTACAATAATCTTAAAGCAACTCTCGCCCTTGCCAAAGCAAGTTTCCGTTCTATTATGCGGAGTCCCTCGGCAGTGGTTTTCACCCTTGCTTTCCCCCTGATATTTATCCTCGTTTTTGGCTTTTTGGGTGGCGGCGGAACCCGTATCGATGTTGGAGTAACGCCAGGTTCGGATGTAAACAACCCGGTAATGGGTATGCTGGAAAAAACAGGCATGATCCGTTTGGTAAAAGATAAATCAAAAACCGAGTTTGATAAGTTACTGGAAAAGGGCAATGTTGATGCCATGATTGATGTACACAGAAAAGTAAATTCTGCCGCCTATTCGGTTAATGTGGTTTATACTTCAGCATCGAGAGATAAAGGTGGAATTTTAAAATCAGTTTTAAACAACATCTTTTACGACAAGACATTAAAGCCCACCGTTGCAGAAATTAAAGAAAGCACCATTACGGGCCGTGAATATAAAACGATTGACTTTATCCTTCCCGGCCAATTGGGCTTTTCGCTATTAAGCACGGGCGTTTTCGGAACGGCATTCGTATTTTTAAGTCTGCGCCAAACCTTAGTAATCAAACGCTTTTTTGCTACTCCTGTGAGGCGATCAAGCATTGTTATCGGCGAAGGCATTGCGCGTATCGGCTTTGCCTTGATCGGCGCCTTATTTATCATTTTAATTGGCCATTTCTTTTTTGGCTTCACACTTGTCCACGGAGCGCTTACGGTCGTCAACATGCTTATACTGGCCACCCTTGGGGTCATCGTTTTTATGGGCTTTGGTTTTATTATTTCAGGCATCGCCAAAAGCGAAAGCATGGTACCTCCAATATCAAATATCATTACCTTGCCACAGTTTTTACTATCGGGTACATTCTTTTCTATCGAGGCTTTCCCGGGTTGGCTACAGCCAATCAGCAGGGCGTTACCACTTACCTATTTAAATGACGCCATGCGCAAAGTAGCCTTCGAAGGTTTAGGATTATGGGATGTTAAGTTTCAGATTATGATTCTATTGCTCTGGGGAATTGGCATTTACGCCGTCGCGGTAAAAGTATTTAAATGGGAATAAGACAGCCTGAAAGCATTTTGAAATGATAACACACCGTTATCATTTTTTTTGAAGAAAAAATTTTAATATCGGATAATTTAATTTTTTATATCATCCGATATTATTACCTTTGGGTATGTGGGATTTTGATTTAAGCGATTTAGAAGAGCTATTACCGCAAATAGAAAGGTTATATGAGAAAAAGGCCAGGTTAGAAACTTCAAGGCCTTTGCCTAATAGCGCCCTGCACCGCATTAAAGAAGACCTCACCCTCGAGTGGACGTATAACTCCAATAGCATAGAGGGAAATACTTTAAGTCTGAAAGAAACCCAGATGGTTTTACAGGAGGGTATAACGGTTAAAGGCAAATCGTTACGAGAACATTTCGAAGCTTATAACCACGAAAAAGCTATCGATTACCTGTACACTTTGGTTAATAAAGATTATACCCTCAGAAGCATTGACATTTTATCGCTTCATGGCCTGGTACTTAGAAGTATTGAAGATGATTATGCGGGCCGTTTAAGAAATGGCGGTGTGCGCATTGTAGGTGCAAATTTTACGCCACCCAGTGCCAATAAGGTTTCCGATTTGTTAGATCAATTAATCACCTTCATAAACGATAACCCACTAGGTTTAAGTGATATCATATTAGCCAGTATTTTTCATCATAAACTCGTTTGGATACATCCTTTTTT
The DNA here is from genome assembly GCF_044762335.1 of Pedobacter suwonensis. Taxonomy (GTDB): domain Bacteria; phylum Bacteroidota; class Bacteroidia; order Sphingobacteriales; family Sphingobacteriaceae; genus Pedobacter. The sequence goes on from NZ_JBIWEB010000004.1 coordinate 152,600, forward strand.
TGATGGAAATGGGCGTACCGTTAGGCTTGCCATGAATTTATTACTTATGCGAAGAGGCTTCCCCCCTGCTATCATCCTCAAAAACGATAGAAAGAAATACTACGAAGCGCTTAACCAGGCAAATAAGGGCAATTACTATAAACTTTGTTTATTGATGTTGCAAGCCCTGGAACGCTCATTAAATATCTATATAAATGCATTACCAGGAAACCATTATGGTGATTATGAACCCATCTCCAATATCGTTTCAGAACCTGATGTTCCTTATGGCCAGGAGTATGTGAGCCTACTGGCCAGGCAAGGAAAAATAGATGCTTATAAAGAGGGTAGAGATTGGCTAACCACCAAAGCTGCTGTACAAAGCTATATCAAAACGAGAAAAAGAAAATGTTAACCTTTTTTAACTTTTAAGTAGATGATATTGGCGTAATTTTAACCAAAAATAGTTAATGAAAAGTCTGTTCATCTTTTGTGGTATTTTGCTCCTTTTCAGTAGTTCACAAGCTCAATTTAAGTTTCTGGCAAACAACAGTTCTGACCAATACAAGGCCAAAATTTTTGTTGAGAAATGCGAAGGAAATGCCTGTAGCGGAAAAGCCACAATTATTATTTATGAAAAAGTTACAGACAGGGAAACAGATATTTTTCACTCTGGAGACCTGGACTTCGGCTTAACAGCAACTCAAAATGCCAAACTTGGATGGCTGGAACTTGGCAAATACCAAACGCCTTTAATTTTCGGCGATTTTAATTTTGACGGTCTTGAAGATCTTGCCATCAGAAACGGCAGTAATGGCGCTTATGGCAGCCCCTCATACGACGTTTATTTATCATCAAAAGAAAATAAATTTTTAAAAAGCGAGGAACTGACCAAACTGGCCAGCGAAAACCTTGGCATGTTTGATTTTGACAAAAAAACAAAGCAAATTGCTACCCATCAAAAAGATGGTTGTTGCTTTGATAAAACCATAAACTATAAATTTAACGCTAAGAACCTACTTTACGAAGACTCGTCAGTTATTGAAGACTCCAGCATTGCCGATATTGTGACGGTAATTACTCAAAAAAATATTGATGGAAAAGTAAAAAGAACGGTGCAAAAATTTAAGATGAAAGATTATTATAATCAATAAGTTAACTTATTTTAAACATCAGTTTAAAATTAATAGCTTACCTTAATAAACAATGCACTAAAAATGTAAAACTAACTGGAGCCATTACCCTGATCCGAGAGCTATAGGATTTATTTCAGGGTCTATTGCAGGAAAGATGCTGAACACGAAGTAGCTACAAGGAAATTGAAAATAATATTTCTTCCTTGTAAAATAAATTCAGCATGACGATCGCTTGTATAACTAAAATAGTTTACAGTGCTGCTTTTACTAAAAATGGCAATATTTCTTTCTGAAAACTCACAAAATTCTTACGCACATCAGAATCGCTAACTGAGGTAAAGGCAAATGAAAATACAATACTTTTACTTGCTTTAAGTAAAAATGCCAGTCCTTCTCTTCTTGCCGGATTGTTTTTAAAGTTATCCAGTTGCAGGTAAGCAGCCAACAATAAAGCCTCTAACTGGTCTGATAGATGTTTCAAAAACTCTTGCGAATTTGCATTTTCACGAACAAAATCCCAGCCGATAAACTCATTACAGGCAGTAAATGACAAACGGCTCGTTTTCATTACCAATGCTTTCAGGTGTTCTTCTTCTGAAGCGTAACTTACTTTATTGTTTAATATCTCATAAAGGTTCTGGTCCAGGTAATCCATCAGAATACTATCTAAAACCTGTTCCTTACTCTCAAAATATTTGTAAATGGTTGCTTTGGCTATACGGGCCTTTTTTGCAATTTCATTTACACTGGTTTTATGGTAACCATATTTTCGAAATAATTCTTTGGCAGCTTTTTTTACTGTTTCTTTTATTTTTTCAGCTTCCATCTTAATTGCTTACGTGTAATAATGTGTTGCCTTGCAAAGAAATATTATAAGCTTTCAGGCTTCTTTCGGCAGGCGCTTTTTGTGGACTGCCATCAAGCAGCGAAAATTTGGCGCCCGAACACGGGTCAGTAGCGGTTACACCACTATCGTCAGGTGTTACTTTGCAAATCTTTTCCGGGTTTACCGTGCTGCATCGATCAAAGGCAACATATCCACCGAGCGGCGTTTTTACAATCAACAATCCACCCACTCCATTGTTTGAAACAACCAAGACATTGTTTACTGCCTTTAAGCTAAATTCCGTTATCGTTACGTTATAGTTTACAGGTACCTCAGGAATAAAACCCTGGTTTTTACCACAACCTGTAACCATAACGAGTACAAACAATATGCTATATAGATATTTCGTCATTAAATTAAAGCAGATTTAAATTGCTTTAAGAAACGTGCATCATTTTCAGAAAATAAACGCAAGTCTTTAATTTCATACTTTAGATTGGCAATACGTTCAATCCCCATTCCAAATGCAAAACCACTATATTTTTTTGAGACGATACCACAGTTTTCCAGCACATTCGGATCTACCATGCCACAGCCTAAAATTTCTACCCAACCACTGTATTTACAAAGCTGGCAACCGGAGCCTTTACAAATGGTACAAGAAATATCCATCTCTGCAGATGGTTCGGTAAAAGGGAAATATGATGGACGGAAACGCACCTTTGTACCTTCTCCATATAATTCCTGCACGAAATAAAACAAAGTCTGCTTTAAATCTGCAAATGAAACATTTTCATCCACATATAAACCTTCTATCTGGTGGAAAAAGCAGTGTGCACGGGCAGAAATGGCTTCGTTTCGGTAAACACGGCCTGGCATAATTGCCCTGAATGGCGGCTGGCCTTGTTCCATCATTCGTACTTGCACCGAAGAAGTATGTGTACGTAAGGCAATATCTCCTTTCTCACCTCCCTTTTTAATAAAGAAAGTATCTTGCATATCTCTTGCAGGATGCTCTTCCGGAAAGTTCAGGGCCGAGAAATTATGCCAATCATCTTCAATTTCGGGCCCTTCTGCTACAGTGAAACCCAGTTTGGCAAAAATCTCAACAATTTCTCTACGCACCAGAGCCAGAGGATGGCGCGAACCGATCTCGAAACCTTCGCCAGGCAAAGTTAGATCCAATTGCATACTTTCACTTTTAGCATCAGTACTTTCGGTTGCTTCTTTTAGTGTAATGTATTTTGATTCGGCTAATTGTTTAAATTCATTTAAAACCTTGCCCAACGATCTTTTTTCTTCAACAGAAACAGATTTGAATTCATCGAAAATCTCCTTAATGATGCCTTTGCTTCCTAAATATTTAATGCGGAACTGCTCTAACTCGTCTGCCTTTTCAGTTACGAAAGCGTTAATTTTCTCGGTATACTGTGCTATTTTGTCCTGTAACATGGCATCAAATATACAGCAAATTATCCAATAATTTTAAGCTTGACCGGTTCAAATAATCTGTTTACAATGCCATTATAAAAGAAAATGAACCCATAAACAACAAAAGCCGCTTACGGCGGCTTTTGTTGTTTGCATAAATTTATGGATTTTAAATTACCCCTAATTCTTTTCCAACTTTAGTAAATGCGGCAATGGCTTTATCTAAATGGTGTTGCTCGTGCCCGGCAGATAATTGTACACGGATTCTGGCTTTTCCCTGAGGCACAACCGGATAAAAGAACCCGATTACATAAATTCCTTCTGCTAACATTTTAGCAGCAAACTGTTGTGCAATTTTAGCATCATACAACATTACCGGAACAATTGGATGGAAACCAGGTTTAATATCAAAACCTGCTTCTGTCATTTTCTCCCGGAAATATTTGGTATTTTTTTCTAATTTATCCCTTAATGATGTGGTTTCGCTCAGCATATCTAATACCGCTATAGATGCTCCTGCAATTGCCGGTGCCAAAGTATTAGAGAACAAATACGGACGTGAACGCTGGCGTAACATATCAATAATCTCTTTCTTGCCTGAAGTAAAACCACCCGATGCACCGCCTAAAGCCTTACCCAATGTACCGGTAATGATATCGATACGGTCCATTACATTAAAATGCTCATGAGTTCCGCGACCGTTCTTACCAATAAAACCAGTACAGTGCGATTCATCGATCATAATCAATGCCTCGTATTTATCAGCCAAATCTGCAATCTTATCCAGTGGTGCTACAGAACCGTCCATAGAGAAAGCGCCATCAGTTACAATAATCCTGTGCCTGCAATCTTTAGCCGCGATTAACTGTTTTTCCAAATCGTCCATATCGGCATTTTTATAACGGAAACGTTGTGCTTTACACAACCTTACCCCATCTATAATTGATGCATGATTTAACTCATCAGAAATAATAGCGTCTTCAGCATTAAACAATGGCTCAAAAACCCCTCCGTTTGCATCAAAGGCAGCAGCATACAAAATAGTGTCCTCAGTGCCTAAAAATTTAGAGATCTTTGCTTCAAGTTCTTTGTGCACATCTTGTGTACCACAGATAAAACGAACTGAAGACATTCCATAGCCATGATCGTCGATTGCTTTCTTAGCTGCTTCTATCACTTTGGGATGAGAAGAAAGGCCTAAATAATTATTAGCACAAAAGTTAACCACTTCAGTACCACCGCTTACTTTAATGTCGGCACCCTGAGGGGTGATGATGATACGTTCGCGTTTAAATAATCCAGCGTTTTCGATTTCTTCAAGTTCCTTTTGGAGAACAGGTTGTAATGTTTTGTACATGGCCTTTTTTTAATGGTTGATTTGGCACCAAAGTTATAAAAAAAAGTCTTTTCCGACCTTAAAGGGCAATTTTATCCCAACATTTTAAATACAAATATTTGACTGATCAGCTCAGCATTTCTATGACGAATCTTTAAACAACATCTATCCTGATTATTTTTTTTTCCATCTTAACAAACTTTAACACTCACCTATGTGTATAGTGTTAAAGTTATTCGATATTTATAGCTTACTAACCCAACATATGATAAGAATTTTATCGCTCCTGCTTTTTTGCGGATTTACCAATATTATTTTAGCTCAGCAATCTACCATCACCGGAATGGTTAAAGATAATAGCGGCCAACCTATTCCTTTTGCAACTGTTTATTTAAAAAATACCACCAAAGGAACATCAGCAAATGTTGATGGAAAATATGCGTTAAAACTCAAAAATGGTCAATACACTTTAAGTTTTAGGGCTGTTGGTTATAAACAACAAGATCATATTGTCAATTTATCTGCAGATCAATCGCTCAACGTTATCTTAACTTCAGAAAGTTACACGCTAGAAAACGTGAATATCACGGCCAGCGCTGAAGATCCGGCCCATGCCATTATCCGAAAAGCCATTAAGGAACGAAAAGCACACTTGAATGAAGTTAAAGCGTTTAGCTGTGATGTATACATTAAAGGAGTGCAAAGGTTAAAAGGTGCACCTAAAAAATTCTTCGGTCAGGATATACAGAAAATTTTGGAACTTGACACTAACCGGAGGGGTATTATTTACCTTTCAGAATCACAGAGCAAATTTAATTTCAGACGGCCCAATGAGGTACACGAAGAAATGATTTCATCAAAAGTTGCCGGCCGAAACAATACATTCAGTTTTAATAAGGCATCCGATCTGATCATCAATTTTTACGACAATTACCTGCTTGAAAACAAATTGAGTACGAGAGGATACATTTCACCTATCGCGGATAATGCCCTTTTTTATTATAAATATAAATTATTAGGCGAAAGCAATGAAAACGGGGAAACTATCCATAAAATAGAAGTGATTCCACGTCGCGAGAACGACCCTGTTTTCAGAGGAATTATCTATATTATCGATAATAGCTGGAGAATTTACAATACCGATGTTTACCTCACCAAAAAAGCAGGCATCAATTTCATTGATACGCTGCACATCAGCCAGCAGTTTACCAAGGTTAATGAAGCGTATATGCCTACTGCCATTAATTTTAAATTTGGCGGTAACGTGCTTGGATTTAAAATAGACGGTTATTATGTTGGTATTTATAGCAATTATAACCTAGACCCTAAATTCCCAAAACACTTTTTTAATGGGGAGATCTTAAAAGTTACCGAAATGGTAAATAAAAAAGATTCCATTTATTGGAAAAACAACAGGCCTATCCCGCTAACGGAAGACGAAAAGATCAACTATGTCAAAAAAGATAGCATAGCGAAACTAAAAGAATCGAAAAAATATCTCGATTCTCTTGAAAGAGAAAATAACAAATTCGGAATAGGTAAGCTTTTGCTCAGGGGTGTAAGTATCAATGATCGGTACGATAAAGAGTATTGGAGTTTCGACCCCGTATTAAAAGCCATATTTTACAATACAGTAGAAGGATTTGCCATAAAATATGGTGTTACCTATCGCAAGGATTTTGAGAACAGAAGATCTTATTCCATCCGACCTGAGTTGAGATTTGGTTTCGCCAACCAGAATCTTACCGGAAGTCTGAGCGGCAGTTATTATTACGACCCACGTAAGCGGGCCAGTGTTGGCGCATCATTCGGAAATGGGATATTCGATCTGAACAATCTGGGCTCTATGACACAGCTGGGCAATACCATTAACTCATTATTTTATGAAAAAAACTTTGCCAAATTTTACGAAAAGAGCTTTATAAATATTAATACCACCCGCGAGCTCGTCTCCGGCCTTCAGGGAAGTTTGGCCTTGGATTACAGCAGGAATAAAAACCTCACCAATAATACCAATTTCAAATTTATAGACGTTAAGGACCTCGAATTTACTTCGAACAACCCTTTCAGTCCAAATGAAGAGATACCGCTGTTCCCTACATATAATTCTTTCAGCGCAACGGCAAGTTTAACCTATACCTTCGAACAGCAGTATATCACCCGTCCGGATGGCAAGTTTTATACCGAATCGAAGTTCCCAAAAATTACATTATTATATAAAAAAGGTTTTAACGGTGTATTGAATAGCGATATTGACTACGATTTTGTGAAGCTGGAAGTTTCTCAAGACAGGATCGGGATGGGACTCTGGGGCTATACCTCATTTTTGGCCGGTGTGGGTAAATTTTTGAACAACAAAAACATGTATTATCCTGACTTTAAACATTTCGCGGGTAACATCTCCACTATTTTCCCTCCTAATATCAGAAAATTCCAGTACCTCGACTTCTATCAGTTTAGCACCAATCAACAATATTTTGAAGCCCACTTAGAACATAATTTTGCAGGTTTCTTTATGAATAAAATTCCCTTGTTACGTAAAGCAAAACTGGAGGAATTTATTGGTGGAGGTTATTTATCATCTCCCGAAAAAAGGAATTATAAAGAATTCTATTTCGGTATCCAACGCCTGGTATTGCGTGCCAGCTACGGCTTTGCCTATGACGGCGGACGTAAGTTGACGCAGGGATTCAGGATCGCGTACGGATTCTAATATGGAAGATGTTTTATATAAGATGGATGATGGCAGACAACACATTTTCCATCTTACTTTTTTATATAATTTATCTATTCAGTAAAGAAGTTGTTGAGAGGGCGGCTCGCAATCCATTCCACATTTTCCATTTTACATCATAAAAAACCTTCCTTCTTAAGCCTTCTACCTTCAACCTTTTTTACTATCTTTGCACCGCTTTAAACGCCGTTTGCAACGGTATCAACAGCGTTATGAAAAAATATCAGACACTACTTTACTATTGCTATAGCTACATAGCAGAGGCAGAGCAATTTGCAGCCGATCATCTTAAATTTTGCAAGTCTTTAGGTTTTGTTGGACGTATCATCGTGGCCGACGAAGGTTTAAACGGCACCATATCGGGCACTCCGGAAGCCTGCGAAGCTTATATGAAAGCGATACATGCTGATGAAAGGTTTGCCAAAACAGAATTTAAAATTGACGACGTAGAAGAGCTTTCATTTTTGAAAATGCATTGCCGTTACAAATCGGAAATTGTACATTCTGGTTTAAGGGACACGACAATTATCGATCCCAACAAACAAACCGGTAAACATTTAGAACCGGTCGATTTCATGAAAATGAAGGATGACGAGGATGTAGTAATCTTAGATGTACGTTCTAATTATGAACATAATCTTGGCAAATTTAAAAATGCGGTAACCCTCGACATAGAGAATTTCCGTGATTTTCCTGAGCAGATTAACCAGCTTGCCCAATATAAAGACAAAAAAATACTTACTTATTGCACGGGTGGGATTAAATGCGAAAAAGCATCTGCTTTATTGTTACACCACGGCTTTAACGATGTTTATCAATTACATGGTGGTATCATCAAATATGGTAAGGAAGCTGGCGGAAAAGATTTTGAAGGTAAATGTTACGTATTTGATAATCGAATAGCGGTGGATGTGAACCAGGTTAATCCAACAGTGGTTTCAGTTTGTTATAATTGCGGAGTTACGACGCCAAAAATGATTAACTGTGCTAATCCTGAGTGTAATGAGCATATTACCCAATGCGATGCCTGTGGAGAAAAGCTTCAGGGCTGCTGCTCGGTTGCATGTACTACCAATCCCCGCAAACGCCCTTACGATGGTACAGGTTACTATGTGAAGGTTCCGCAGCCGGTAGCGATAAAAGGGTAGAGAAATTAATAGAAAGATCGTCATTTCGACTGGAAAGCAGTGAAATGCAGAGCTCTGTTGAGGCAGATTTAGCTTCGCTGAAGCACTTACGGGGTTCTCGACTTCTTCGCACACGATTTGCAAATAAAATATTTTATTTTTGTTTCATGGGCGGTCAAGAACTAGCCAGTGTAGCGTGCTGATCCTTTAGGTTTAGTGCGCTACTCCCTTAAATTTTATATCACTTATATCGATTAATGTAATAAATTACCCTTCGAAATGTCGGCAATTTTAGGAACATTAAAATTTCGATCTTTTTCATGCTAGAATCCTTAACATCCATCACCTCTCGCATGTTCTAACAATTTTTCTTTACTTTGTGGCATTATGGGTATACCCAATATCACTTTATGCTAAACTACTTCAGGCTTTTATTATTATTATCCTGCGTTACTATAACCAGCGCCGCATCAGAAATTAAAAGTATTGGCGTTCCTTACATTGAAAATTATCCAAAAGCGGTTTATGCGTCAGGAAATCAGAACTGGAGCATAGCCAAAGATAAAAATGGTGTAATGTACTTTGGCAATGCGGAAGGATTGTTAACTTTCGATGGACGTTACTGGCAGAAATACCAAATGCCTAACAGGCAGATTGTTAGAGCTGTAGCAACCGATAAAAGTGGAAAAATTTATACCGGTAGTTTTGGCGAATTTGGTTACTGGGCAATTAAAAACAATAAATTAAGCTACCATTCACTTACCAATCTGCTGCCGAAAGGGATAAAAATAGATGATGAGGTATGGAAAATCTATGTTGATCCGGATAGGGTAATCTTCCAGTCCTTTTCCAAAATATTTATCTATAGAAATAATAAAATAGAGGTGATAAAGTCACCGGCATCATTTCTATTTCTGCATAAGGTAAATAACAGGTACTTTATAGAAGTGCTGGAAAAAGGCTTATTTGAACTGCTCGGCAATAAGTTAGTCTATATTCCCAACAGTGACAAACTAGGCAACGAGGGTATATTATCTATTCTTCCCTATAAGCATACTGGCCTGATCATCGGGACAAGCAAACAGGGATTGTTTACATATGATGGTAAAGATTTTACGCCTTTAAATACTCCCGCTAATAATTACCTGAAAACCTACCAGCTCAACAATGGAGTAAGTTTGTTAGGCAAGTACTTCGCATATGGCACCATTCTTAACGGTTTGATCATAATCGATGAAAATGGAAAAATTGTGCAGCGGATCAATAAATCTAGCGGTTTGCAGAATAATACGGTTTTAAGCTTATACGCGGATAATGAGCAAAATCTCTGGACAGGACTTGACAACGGAATCGACCGGATAGAACTGAATTCGCCCTTATATTTCTACTTCGATAAAACTGGTCAGTTTGGAACGGTCTATTCCAGTATTATTTTCAACAATAAAATCTACTTAGGTACCAATCAAGGGCTGTTTTACAGCGAATGGTCGCCAGACAATCTTTTGCCTTTCAATTTCCGTTTAATTCCTAATTCGCAGGGTCAGGTTTGGGAGCTGACAGTTATCGATAATGAGCTAATTTGCGGTCATAACAGCGGTACCTTTAAAGTTTTGGGCGATAAAATAGAATGGATATCGAGGTCCGCAGGTGGCTGGACCATCAAAAAACTAAATTCAAATCCAAATTACCTTATTCAGGGAACTTATACAGGCTTATCTTTATTTGCTAAGTCGCCAGGTTCTGGATTAAAGTTCGCGACTAAAATAGCTGGCTTTGAAGCGCCTTCGAGATATGTTGAACAGGATAACAGAGGAGACATCTGGGTTGGACATGCCTATAAAGGTTTATTTAAATTAAGCCTTAGCCCCGATTACACCAGGGTGACGAGCACGAAATACTTCGATGAGAAAAATGGCTTACCCGGTAATTATAACATTAACATTTTCAATCTGGAGAATAAAATTGTTTTTTCGTCTGATGCAGGCTTTTATACCTATGATGAACTCAGCAACAAATTCACCAAATATGAGGCACTCAATAAAAGCCTGGGCTCATTCGAAACTTCCAACAAAATCATCCCCGCAGGCAGTAAAAAATACTGGTTTATTAATCATGGCAAAACGGCAATGGTTAACTTTAGTGAGCCGGGCAAGGTAGAAATAGATTCTAATCAATTCAGCATTTTGGATGGCCGGATGGTGCAATACTATGAAAATATCAGTCGCATCAGTAACTCCATTTATCTCATCAGTGTTGATGATGGTTTTGTAATCTATAATCCTACTGAACAGCTCAACCAGGAAAAGAAAAAACTACCTTCTGTTTTAATCAGACGCGTAGAAGATATTACTGACAAATTCTCACTAATCAGTGAAGGTGGAAATAGCAACGAAGAAGCAGAAATCCATAATAGCAGAAACAATATCCGCATCTCTTATGCGCTTCCTTATTACAGACAAGCTAAAGTGAAATATCAGTTTTATCTGGAAGGCTATTCACACAGATGGTCTGATTGGTCTTCGGCTACGCAAAAAGATTTCACCAATTTAAGCGCAGGCACCTATACTTTTAAAGTGAGGGCAAAAGTTGACGATAATACAGTTAGTAATGAAACAATTTATACATTTACGATCCTACGACCATGGTATTTGAGCAATTGGGCTATTTTATTATATACCATCCTGTTTGTGGCAGTTTTAATTTTGGGTAAAAAAATATACGAAAAGAAACTGCAACGTGATAGTCAGAAAATTACCGATCGTTTAAAAGCAGAGCAGGAAGAAAAATTGAGGCAGGAAGCTGAAATAAGCGAAAAGCAGATTATTAAATTACAAACGGAAAAACTCCAGGCTGAACTGGCTTCGAAAAATAGGGAGTTGGCTAATTCTGCAATGACATTGGTATACAAAAACGAGTTGCTTCAAAAATTGGCTGACGACATTACCAAGTTAAAGGATGAAAACGGTAAGAAACTTTCGGAAGAGCAGACCCGTAAAATACAAAAGGTGATCAACGACGGGATGAATGATGAACGCGACTGGCACCTGTTCGAGAACAGTTTTAACGAAGCCCATGAGAGCTTCTTTAAAAAGTTAAAAGCCCAGCATCCTGATCTGGTTCCGAATGATTTAAAACTATGTGCTTATTTAAGGATGAACATGAGCAGTAAGGAAATGTCGTCGTTATTGAATATCAGTTTAAGAGGAGTTGAAATTCGCCGGTACCGTTTACGTAAAAAACTCGAGGTGCCACACGACAAAAATTTAACCGAATTTTTAATGGAACTTTAGCCTTTTGATTTCATTTTTTTAGTGATCATCCATGCAAAGACAACACATCATCATTAAACGATTATTATTTTAAGAAATCGTTTTCGCGGCTTTTTACGATTTTTCAGTTCGTCAGGGACTACATCATTACCTCTCATCACAATTTTGCAACCCCCACAAAATACTTGGTGTACTTTTTACACAAAGCAAGAGGCTAACATTCTATTAAAACTGAAAAAAACTCTGTTTTTGACCTGAAATCGCATTTGGTTTATTTGCCTTCGAAACTCCAATGGCTATGATGATGTATTAATGTAGAGGTAAAATCACTTGCACATCTACCAAAACAACCCCACATTTAACTAACAATTAAACTAAATTTATAATAAAGCATGAAAAGAATCTTTACAAGAATTTCTGTTCTCGCTGCATTTTGTTTGCTAACAATTAACGTAGCATTAGCGCAAAACATTACTGTAAAAGGTAAGGTAATCGATGGCGGTGACAAGACCCCATTACCTGGCGTATCTATTTTAATTAAGGGCACACAAAGTGGCACCCAAACAGATGTAAATGGCAACTACTCTATTAGCGCGCCGGCTAACGCTACATTAGTATTCAACTTTGTAGGTTACACAGCAACTGAGCAAGCTGTAAACAATCAAACTACCATTAATGTATCATTGGCATCTTCTACACAACAATTAGAGCAGGTTGTGGTGGTAGGTTATGGTACACAAAGAAAAATCGATGTAACTGGGTCTGTGGCAACCGTAAAAGGGGAAGATGTTGCTAAGCAGGCTTCTGTTAATCCGATAAGTGGCTTACAAGGAAAAGTAGCCGGTGTAAACATTACCAATTCCGGCGCGCCAGGGTCATCACCAAAAATTACGATCCGTGGTACTGGTACAGTTTACGGCAATACTGGCGTATTGTATGTAGTAGATGGTGTATGGTTTGACGATGTAAGCTTCTTAAATCCGAGTGATATTGAAAATCTAAGTATTTTAAAGGATGCTTCTTCTCAATCTATTTATGGTATCAGAGCTGCAAATGGTGTTGTATTAATTACCACAAAAAAAGGTAAAACAGGCGATCCCGTTATTAGCTACAATGGTTCCGTAGGATATAAAAAAGTAACCAATCAGGTTAAAATGGCAAATGCTACCGAATATGCAACAATTATTAACGAGTTGATCAAGTCTAACGATCCTACAGCAACTCCACTTTTTGCTAATCCTGCTAGCTATGGCGAAGGCACAAACTGGTACAACCAGGGATTAAGAAATGCATTACAAACCAATCACCAGGTTTCTGTTAACGGTGGTAGTGAAAAAACAACTTATAATTTTTCATTGGGTTACACCGGGGAAGACGGTATTGTGAAAACCCAGAACTACAAACGTTATACGGCAAAGTTTTCTAATGATTTTCAAGTACTTAAACCATTAAAAATTGGTTATACTCTTTCAGGTACAGCCATAAAAACAAATGATATCAGTGATGGAATCTTCCGTCAGTTATATGCGGCTGGACCAGTTGTACCTGTTTATTATGCTGACGGATCCTACGGTGATGCAAACGATTTTGGATTAGGTGGAGGTAACAATTTTAACCCTCAAGTTACTTTGGACTATTTCAATCAAAAATCTAAAAATTACCGCTTTACTGGTAATGTTTACGCCGAGCTTACACTTGCAAAAAACTTTACTTTTAGAACCAGTATGGGGGGTGAGTTTGCGCAAAACGAGGTTAGGGCCTATATACCTGTCTATCAAGCTACCCAGGGACAGAGAAGTACCCAAAGTACTTTAAATATCAATAGGGATGAAAACAGAAACTGGATCTTTGAAAATACCTTAACTTACAAAAATACTTTTGGCGACAATAACCTAACCGTATTGGTGGGAACAACTGCTCAAAGGAGAAAGAATTATTTTATAAATTCAACCGCTTACGATGTTCCTTATTCAAGTGAAGGCGACCTATACCTTGCTTTGGGTACTGCATCAACCCGAGTAGTGGGTGATGGTGGTAGTTTGAGAACATCAGCTTCTTATTTCGGACGTGTAAATTACTCCTTTAAAGACCGTTATCTATTGAATGCAACTATTCGTAGAGATGGTGCTTCGCAGTTTTTTAATGGCGGAGACCTCTGGGGTAATTTCCCCGCAGTTGGTGCAGGGTGGGTTATTAGCAATGAGAACTTCATGAAAGAACAAAACATTGTTAATTACCTAAAACTTAAAGGATCCTGGGGTAAGGTAGGTAATGCAGGCGTTCCGGTAAACCCTACTACCTTAACTATTGCCCAAGGTGGTAATCTTGTAGCGTTTTATAATGGCGTAGGTTATACAGGCGCCAACGTCAATTCGATTGTTCCGTCATTTCTGAATTGGGAGCGTACAGTTGGTACGGATATAGGTTTTGAAGCAAAGTTTTTGAAAAACCGCTTAAGTGTTGAAGCTGGTTTTTATAACAAAAAGACAGAGCAAGCCATTTTTGATATCAACGTACTAAAGTCGATCGGTACAGCATCTGGAAAACTAATTGGCAATCAGGCCGATTTCCAAAATAGGGGTTTTGAGTTTTTAGCTACTTTTGCCGATCAGTCAAAAAATGGCTTCAGCTATTCTGTTAGTGCAAATGTTGGCATTAACAATAACAAAGTTCTTTCTGTAATTACGGGACTTAACCCGATTTATGCGGGAGGTGCTGGTATTGCCAATGGAGCATTGGCAACACGTACGATTCAGGGTGGACCTATCGGAGCATTTTTCGGATATCAGGTTGCAGGAATTTTTCAAAATACAGCTGAAGTTGCTGCATCTGCACAAAAAACATCAGCAAGACCAGGAGATTTCAAATATGTTGATATTAATGGCGACGGTGTAATCGACGGTAAAGATCGCGTTGTACTGGGTAATCCAAATCCAAAATACAGCTATGGTCTGAATGCAACTTTCGGGTATAAACAGTTTGATCTTGCCGTGGATATTCAAGGTGTTGCCGATGTGGATGTTTACAATGCCAATATTGCATATCGTTTTGGAAACGAAAACTTCAGTAAAGATTTTTACGACAACAGATGGCATGGGGAAGGAACTTCAACAACTTATCCTTCAGCAAACGTTGGTTCAACAGCAAATGCTGCTCCAAACTCATTTTTTGTTGAAGATGGTTCTTACATCCGTTTAAGGAACGTTCAGCTTGGATATACTTTAGCTCCAAGTTTGATGACTAAGTTTAAAATGCAAAAAATTAGAGTGTTTATTGATGCCCAAAACGCAATCAACTTGTTTGGCTACAAAGGCTTTACCCCAGAAATTGGAGGTACTCCTACCAGTGCTGGTATAGATGCAAATGTTTATCCGTTATCTGCAACTTACAGATTAGGTCTACAAGTTACTTTCTAACACCGATAAAAACATGAAAACAAATTATAAAAACAACTACATACAAAAATTTGGGCTGATTATTTTATGCTCAACTATTTTGATAATGCCTGCATGTAAAAAAGATTTTTTAGATGTTGATCCCCAAGCGCAACAGCCTGCTGTTACTTTTTGGAAATCTCAGGACGATGCTACCAAAGCCGTTAACTCCATTTATGCCAACTTGCGATCGTGGGAAAATACAGCTTTCCCTGCACTTGCAGTAGAAAGCATTCCAGGCGATGATGCAGAAAAAGGCAGTTCGGTAAATGATGCCAGTTATTTAAATAACTTCGATAACTACACGGCATCATCAACTGAAGGACAATTTGATGGTTTCTGGACAGGACAATATCAAAACATTAATCTGTGCAATCAGGTATTAGATAACATTCCGGCAATTAATATGGACGCCAGTTTAAAAGCGCGTTATTTGGCTGAAGCAAAATTTGTACGGGCATACTCTTACTTTAGGTTAGTACGCGCATTTGGCGATGTCCCTTTGCGTTTAAACGTGCCGAAGGATGCATCAGAATTTAACATTCCAAGAACTCCAAAAGCTCAGGTTTACGCTGCAATTGAGAAAGACCTGGATGATGCGGCTGCTGTACTACCTCAAACCTACCCTGCTGCAGATAAAGGAAGAGCAACTAAAGGCGCCGCTTTAGCTTTACACGCTAAAGTAGCTATGTATTTAGGTAAATGGGATCAAGTTTTGTCATTAACCAATACAGTTATGGGTTTAGGTTATGATCTTTTTCCAAATTATGAACAAGGTTTTCGTTTAAACAACGAAAACAATATTGAATCTGTTTTTGAAATCCAGTGCGAAATAATTCAAAGTATTGCAGGATCTGCAACATCACAATACAGTCAAGTTCAAGGCGTAAGAGGTACTGTAGCCGGTTGGGGCTTTAATGTTCCTACCGCAACATTGGCAGCAGCCTACGAAACCGGAGATGTAAGGAGAGATGCTACAATTATTTTCAGAGGAGAAACTACTCCACAAGGGGATGTTATTCCGGCAACTGGTGACAATCCGATGTATAACCAAAAATCATATGTACCATTTAGCTTAATTATTACCGGATTTAATGAAGGTGCTCAACAAAATGTAAGGGTGCTTCGTTTTGCAGATGTTTTATTAATGAATGCTGAAGCTGCAAATGAAACAGGCAACGCCACCTTGGCTAAAACTTCATTAAACAGGGTTAGGGCGCGTGCCCGTGGTGGTGTAGCTGGCGTATTACCTGATGTTACGACCAGCGACAAAGAAGCACTTCGCCAGGCCATCTGGAAAGAGAGACAAGTTGAATTAGCAATGGAATCAGACCGTTATTTTGATGTGATACGCCAGGGCCGTGGTACTGCCGTATTTGGACCTAAAGGCTGGAAAGCAGGCAAAAATGAAGTCTGGCCAATTCCATCGACTGAAATTGATTTAAGTGCAGGAACACTAACGCAAAACCCAGGTTATTAATCGCTTTAAATTTTACAAAAATGAAAACAAAATATTTCTTATGGATGGCGGCATTAACCTTGGGGTTATCATCATGCCAAAAAGAATTTGATCCTGCAAGCTATGCACCGCCATTGAACATTGGTGGCTACACCAGCTCCAAGCAAATTGCTACCAGCAATTTGGTAGCCTACTGGGCGTTTGATGGCAGCTATGCGGATAGCATTTCCAATACTGTCGGTGTTAATACCGGAACATCTTTCGCAAAAGGAATTAAAGGACAAGGCTTACAGGGTGCTTTGAATGGATATGTAGTATCGAATACCCCGGCGGCAGTTCAAGGCTTAAAAAGTTTTACGCTTACCCTGTGGGAGAAAATGCCCTTAAACGATAAAGGTATTGTTGGTTTGGTAGATGTATCAAACAGCACTTCTTTTTGGGGTAATATGACGGTTTTCTTCGAAAATGGAGGTACAGCTGCATCAGGTAATCTTAAATTTCACTTAAATAATGCGGGTGCAGACAATTGGTTAGGCAATTATGCGTTAACTAACCCATGGGATAAATGGAACCAGATTGCCCTAAGTTACGATCAGGCGACATCAACTTATAAAATTTACATGAACGGTGCTAAAATTGCAACCCAGGTAATTGCTAACAATGGCCCATTAACTTTCCAAAATGCCAGCAAAATGGTTTTTGGAACAGTGCACTTCCAAACTACACCTAGTTTAACAACTGCTACAGGTAAACAAGACTGGGCCAGTTACCTAGTGGGTCAGTTGGATGAAGTTCGTATCTACAATAAAGCTTTAACGGATACAGAAATCAGTTCATTACAAAAACTAGAGGGAAGAGGAAAATAGTTTTCCCATTCTGATAGCCAAACTTAAAAAGGGCTGCCAAATGGTGGCCCTTTCAACTCTCCTACTATGAACAATAAATATTTTTATATTTTAATCTTATCAATTGTTTTTGTTTCTTGCAAAAAAAGCGATACGCCTTCTCCAATCGATCCACCCGTTACCCCAAGTTCATTTGCTTTTAGTGATTTAAAGGTAAACGATACTTATAGTGGATTTACCTATTATGGTTTAAATAGCAGTCCAGTTATTAAAATCACATTTTCATCACCAATTAACGTCACTTCAGTTGGTGCCAACATTACCCTTAATGATGATGCTGGAAATTCAGCCACATTCACATCCAAACTAGAAAATAACGATAATACAGTTGTAATTACGCCATCGGCGCTTCAACCTATCACTAAATATACCTTAAATATCAATACCGGCCTATTGTCGAAAACCGGAAACAAGCTACTTTCGGCCATTGCAGTAAGTCTGATTACCGCCGTTGATGATATGGACAAATTTGCCCGCATCAGCGATGATGAACTATTAACATTAGTTCAAAAACAAACCTTTAAATATTTCTGGGACTTTGGCCACCCTACTAGTGGCCTGGCCAGGGAAAGGAACACGTCTGGCAATACAGTAACCTCAGGAGGTTCGGGCTTCGGAATCATGGCTTTGATTTCAGGTATCAGCAGAAATTTTATCAGCCGTGCCGATGGTCTGGCCAGGATACAAAAAATGGTAACTTTCTTAAAAACTGCTGACCGTTTTCATGGTGCTTACCCACATTGGTTGGATGGCAATACAGGAAAGGTAATTCCGTTCAGCACCAAAGATAATGGTGGCGACCTTGTAGAAACTTCATTTTTAATGGCAGGCTTAATCACCGCGCGTCAATATTTTAATGGAACTGATGCAGCAGAAACGGCATTACGAGCCGATATCAATACCCTTTATAATGGCGTAGAATGGAACTGGTATAGGAAAGATAACAGTAATACGCTTTACTGGCACTGGAGCCCAAATTACAACTGGGAAATGAACTTGCCAATTAAGGGCTGGAACGAATGCCTAATCACCTATGTGATGGCAGCAGCCTCTCTTACTTATTCCATTCCGAAATCAGTTTATGATGCCGGTTGGGCTCAAAATGGTGCGATGAAAAACGGGAACACCTATTATGGTGTCCAACTTCCTCTAGGTGTAGCCAATGGCGGTCCATTATTTTTTTCTCATTATTCTTTTCTGGGTATCAATCCTACGGGTTTGAGCGATGCTTATGCCAATTACGAAACGCAGACTAAGGCGCACACACAGATCAATTATAACTATTGCAAGGCCAACCCGCTCGGAAACTACGGCTATAGTGAAAATTGCTGGGGATTAACGGCTAGCGACATTCCAAACGGCTATACAGCTAGCGCACCTGGCAATGATGTCGGCGTAATTGCCCCTACCGCAGCTTTGTCATCTTTTCCCTATACGCCAACCGAATCGATGCAGGCGCTAAAATACTTTTACTATAAACTAGGTAACAAAACCTGGGGAGATTATGGTTTTTACGATGCATTCTCCTTAAAAGATCAATGGTTTGCCTCTTCTACCCTGGCGATAGATCAGGGGCCAATTGTGGTGATGATCGAAAATTATAGGACCAAATTAATCTGGAACTTATTTATGTCTGCCCCTGAAATTAAAACAGGCATGAAAAATCTTGGGTTCAGCAGCCCCAATCTTTAACATTATACATCTGCAATGAAATTTATATTCCGAAACTTACTCTTTGTATCATTTACCTTTTTCACATTATCTTCATGTGCACAGCGTGAGAAACAGACTTACAATCCAGACCTAAAAATCAAAAAAAACCTTTCCGACGTCGAATTATTGGACCTCGTTCAAAAACAGACTTTCCAGTATTTTTGGGATGGTGCAGAACCGACATCTGGTGCCGGTCGCGAACGTTATCATGTAGATAATGTTTATCCCGAAAATGACAAGAACACCGTTGCAACCGGTGCTACCGGTTTTGGCTTGATGGCTATTTTAAGCGGGATTGACAGAAATTATGTGTCTAAAAAAGAAGGTTTAGACCGGTTAAATAAAATATTGGATTTCCTATCAAAAGCAGATCGCTTTCATGGTGCCTGGCCACACTGGATTTATGGTGAAACCGGTAAAGTACGTCCATTCGGACAAAAAGACAACGGGGGCGATCTTGTAGAAACATCATTTGTTGCCCAGGCTTTAATTTGCATTAAAGAATATTATAAAAACGGATCAGATGCCGAAAAAGCTTTAGCTGAAAAAGCTAACGAACTTTGGAAAGGCATTGATTTTAACTGGTACCGCAATGGTAGCCAGAATGTATTGTATTGGCATTGGTCGCCAAAATACCAGTGGGAAATGAATTTTCCTGTTAAAGGCTATAACGAATGTTTAATTATGTACGTATTGGGAGCCTCTTCCCCTACCCATAGTATACCAGCCGAAGTTTACCATGAAGGCTGGGCAAGAAATGGAGCAATCAAGGCAAATTTTGATCTATACGGGCATCACATCCCGTTAGATTATCAAGGTGCAAAAAATTCTGTGGGTCCGTTATTCTGGGCGCACTATTCCTATTTAGGTTTAAATCCAAAAGGGTTAAAAGACCGCTATGCCGATTATTGGCAAAACAATGTCAATCAAACATTAGCCATACATGATTATTGCGTAACTAATCCAAAGAAATTTAAAGGCTATGGCCAAAATAGCTGGGGTTTAACGGCCAGTTATTCTGTAAAAGGATATGCTGCTCATAGTTTGCAGGAAGATTTTGGCGTAATCTCTCCTACCGCAGCTATATCCTCTATCCCCTATACCCCAAAAGAATCAATGAAAGTGATCAGGCACCTCTATGAAGATCTGGGCGACAAAGTTTGGGGAAAATACGGTTTCTACGATGCCTTTTCAGAGACCGATAATTGGTATCCTAAAAGATATTTGGGTATTGATCAGGGACCGATGGTGGTAATGATTGAAAATTACCGGTCGGGATTACTTTGGAAACTGTTTATGAGCAATCCAGACGTACAGAAAGGCTTAATTAAATTGGGATTTGAAAGCCCGGCATTGAAGAAAAATTGATAATCATTACATCAAATGAAGAATATCCTATTCATCATATTAATCAGCTTAACTATTACATCAAGGGCCCAGCAAAAAACCTACTGTAATCCCATCAATGTAGATTACGGCTACACCCCCTTCGAGTCTTTTACCGAATGGGGCAAGCACAGGGCTACAGCCGATCCGGTTATTGTAAACTATAAGGGCGATTTTTACCTGTTTAGTACCAACCAATGGGGTTATTGGCATAGTGCCGATATGCTGAACTGGAAATTCCACGAAAGAAAATTCTTAAGACCATGGAACAAAACCAAAGATGAACTCTGTGCACCCGGCGTGGGCATTGTTGGCGATACCATGGTGGTTTTTGGCAGCACTTACACCAAAAACTTCACTCTTTGGGGCAGTACAGACCCTAAAGGCAACAAATGGTTTCCTTTGGTTGACTCCTTGGAAATTGGCGGTTGGGATCCAGCCTTCTTTACCGATGATGATGGTAAATTTTACATGTACAACGGCAGCAGCAATAATTACCCAATGTATGGTGTAGAGCTTGACCGCAAAACTTTTAAACCCAAAGGCACCCGTACACCAATGTATTTACTCGAAAGCTGGCGCTATGGCTGGCAGCGTTTTGGGGAGTATATGGACAACACCTTTCTTGATCCCTTCGCCGAAGGTGCCTGGATGACCAAACATAATGGTAAATATTATTTCCAATATGGCGCACCGGGAACCGAATTTAGTGGCTATTCAGACGGTGTGGTTGTAGGTACCAAACCGCTGTTTTATGATACGCCTACCACACCGCAATCTGATCCGTTAAGTTATAAAGGTGGGGGATTTTCACGCGGTGCAGGTCATGGCGCAACTTTTCAGGATAACAACAAAAATTACTGGCACATTTCTACCAGCATTATCTGCGTAAAAAACACATGGGAACGCCGCATGGGCATCTGGCCAACTGGTTTTGATCAGGACGATGTAATGTGGACCAATACCGCATTTGGTGATTATCCGCTTTATTTACCTGCCGAAAGGAAAGAAAGTGGACCTGCCGGTCCAGGATGGATGCTCATTAACTATAAAAAACCGGTAACTGTATCTTCTACCCTTGGCGGCTTTAATGCCAATAATGCGGTTGATGAAAATATTAAAACGTATTGGAGTGCCAAAACAGCTGATAACGGCGAATGGATCCAGACTGATTTAGGGAGCCTTGCAACCGTTAATGCCATACAAATTAATTATGCTGATCAGGATGCCGAGTTTTTAGGAAAACAGATCGGAATTTATCATCAATATAAAATCCTTTCATCAGTTGACGGCAAGAAATGGACGACTTTGGTTGATAAAAGCCAAAACAAAACAGATGTTCCGCATGATTATATCGAATTGCCAAAACCGGTTAAAACCAGGTTTATCAAAATGGTAAACATCCATATGCCTACCGGGAAATTTGCCATTAGTGGCTTACGCATTTTCGGCAATGGGAATGGAGAAAAACCCACTCATGTAAAAAACCTGATCGTTTTAAGAACAGAAAAAGATAAACGTAGTGCCTATATCAAATGGGAACCTGTTGATAATGCCTTTGCCTATAACCTTTACTATGGTACTGCCCCGGATAAACTGTACAACTGCATCATGATCCACGATTTTAACGAATACTGGTTTAAGGCAATGGACAGTAAGAAAGCATATTATTTTGCTATGGAAGCCATCAATGAAAATGGCGTTTCGGTAAAAACCGAAGTAAAAAAAGTTGATTAAAATAAATGTTCGCAAATAAACAGCTCGCGCCCGTTTCTAACGAGCGCGGACAAAGCCAATCGTTTTGAACGATTAAAAGTAAAACAATAGAATCGTCAATTTATTCAGGCATCGATTTTAACGAGTGCCGGCAAAAATTTGATCAATAAAGAATAATAAAACACATATATAATGAAGAGAGCGAATATCCTGGTTGTTTTTTTAACCCTTTTTGTGCTGAACGGATCGGCACAGACCAAAAAAACTGTTTCGGCAGAAGAAGCAAAGATGAATACCTTCATCAGCAACCTCATGGCGAAAATGACCGTTGATGAAAAAATAGGTCAGTTAAATTTGCCAAGTTCGGGTGATATTACTACAGGACAAGCTAACAGTAGCGACATCTCAAAAAAAATTAAAGCCGGACAAGTTGGGGGGTTATTCAACATTAAAGGTGTAGATAAGATTAAAGCGGTGCAAAAAATAGCGGTAGAAAGCAGCCGTATGAAAATTCCATTGCTATTCGGAATGGATGTGATCCATGGGTACAACACCGTTTTCCCGATTCCTTTAGGTGTTAGCTGTATTTGGGATATGGCAACCGTACAAAAATCGGCCCGTGTAGCTGCTATAGAAGCCAGCGCAAGTGGAATTAACTGGACCTTCTCCCCTATGGTCGATATCTCCAGGGATCCACGCTGGGGACGCATCTCTGAAGGAAGTGGGGAAGACCCTTATTTAGGTTCGCAAATTGCCGCCGCTATGGTGAAAGGTTATCAGGGAAAACTCCGGGCCAATAACGAGATTTTAGCCTGTGTAAAACATTATGCGCTTTATGGTGCTGCTGAAGCAGGCAGAGACTATAACACAACTGATATGAGCAAAGTGCGGATGTACAACGAATATTTCCCACCCTATAAAGCTGCTGTTGCTGCCGGTGCAGCAAGCATTATGGCTTCCTTTAACGAAGTGGATGGTATCCCTGCTACGGGAAGCAAATGGCTAATGACAGATGTTTTGAGAAATCAATGGGGTTTTAAAGGTTTTGTGGTTACCGATTATACCGGAATTCCTGAAATGATTGCACATGGTATGGGCGATCTGCAAACTGTTTCCGCCCTGGCGCTGAATGCCGGCATTGACATGGACATGGTAGGTGAAGGCTTTTTAGGCACTTTAAAAAAATCATTGGCGGAGAAAAAAGTAGACATCGCACAAATAAACCGTGCCTGCCGCTTAGTGCTTCAGGCCAAATACAAACTGGGGCTGTTTACAGATCCTTATAAATTTTGCAATACAGAAAGAGCAGAAAAAGAGGTTTTTAGCCCGGCTAACCGTCAGGTGGCACGCGAAGTTGCAACAGAAAGTTTCGTGCTGTTGAAAAATAACAATAATCTACTTCCCTTAAAAAAATCAGGTACCATTGGTTTAATCGGTCCTTTGGCAGATAATACCGCTAATATGTATGGTACCTGGAGTGTTGCCGCACTTTTTGACAAGTCGGTAACGGTACTACAAGGTTTAAAAAATGTATTGGGTGATAAAGCAAAAATATTAACTGCACGCGGTGCAAACTTCCTGGCAGATTCTGCTATGGAGCAGCGTTATGTAAACATCCACAACCCAACATACAAACGTGATCCACGTACCGAAGCTGAAATGATTAAAGAAGCTTTAGAAGTGGCAAAAAAATCGGATGTTATTGTAGCCACTATTGGAGAAGGTTCTGAATTTACAGGCGAAAGCAGCAGTGTAACCGATATCCAGATTCCTGAAACACAGAAAAACCTTTTAAAAGCTTTGGCTAAAACTGGTAAACCTGTGGTATTGGTCCTGTTTACAGGTCGTCCGTTGGCATTAAATTGGGAACAGCAAAATATACCGGCAATTTTAAATGTTTGGTTTCCGGGTAGTGAGGCAGGAAATGCAATTGCCGATGTCCTCTTCGGGGATGTTAATCCCTCAGGCAAACTGAGCGCAACTTTTCCTCAAAATGTAGGTCAGGTGCCGTTGTATTATGCCCATAAAAATACCGGCCGCCCATTGGCTGAAGGTAAATGGTTCGAAAAATTCCGGTCCAACTATTTAGATGTAAGTAATGATCCATTGTATCCTTTTGGTTTTGGTTTAAGCTATACAACATTTAATTATAGCGATGTTAAACTGAGTGCCAATACCTTAAGCAAAGGAAAATCGATCACAGCATCGGTTACTTTAAGCAACACCGGTAAATATGACGGTAAAGAAGTTGTTCAATTGTACATTCAGGACCTTGTTGGAAGCATTACCCGTCCGGTTAAAGAGTTAAAAGGCTTCCAAAAGATAAATTTAAAAGCTGGAGAAAGCAAAACGGTTACATTCAATATTTCCGAAAACGACCTTAAATTTTACAATTCTGATTTAAAATTCGCTGCAGAACCTGGCGATTTCAAGGTATTCATCGGTACAAATTCCCGCGATGTAAAAGAAGCATCTTTTACATTGAAATAAAGAAAATTAGGTTCGGTTATCAACCCTGAGCTATTGTAAAGTAGCCAGGGTTTTTTATTTTTGCTGACTGAACGATCAGTATCTCAAAAAGCACAGCTATTAATTAAGCCCTATGATCACTTCGTTTCTAATATAAACCAATCAACTTACACGCTCGAAAACCAGACGTAATCAAGTACAATTAGTAAACAAACAGATGAAAAAGATTATTCTAACAATTTGCATTCTTTTTCCTGTACTCTTTTTAAATGCTCAGGACTTAAAAAAATATGACAGGGGAAGTTTTATTAAAGGAAAGGATTCTATTTACTACAGGGTTTTATTTCCGGAGAATTTTAATCCCGACCAGAAATACCCGATCGTTTTCTTTTTACACGGAAGCGGAGAAAGGGGCAGTGATAACACCAGTCAACTGGTACATGGTGGAAAATTATTTTTAAGAAATGATATAAGGAAAAATTTCCCTGCAATAATCGTTTTCCCCCAATGTCCGCAAAACGATTATTGGGCTAACGTTAATATTGAGAAAAATGCCAATGGCAAAAGAACGTTCAGTTTTGTAGAAGGAGGTAAACCAACCAAAATAATGCATGCCTTACAGGGAATGATCAAAGATTATCTTAAAAAACCCTATGTAAACAAAGATCAGGTTTATGTTGGCGGCCTATCAATGGGCGCTATGGGTACCTATGAATTGTTGAGGAGAGAGAGGCGTAAATTTGCGGCAGCCATTGCTATCTGTGGTGGCGACAATACCAATAATATTAAAAAGTATAGAAAAATACCGCTTTGGATTTTTCATGGTGCTAAAGATGATATTGTAGATCCGGCATTATCTATGGCCATTGCCGAACGGCTAAAAAGTATTGGTGGAGAGGTTAAATTCACGCTGTACCCTAACGCAAACCACAACAGCTGGGATAATGCATTTGCCGAACCAGAGTTATTGAGCTGGTTGTTTTCGCATAAGAAATAATAAGTTAATCGAAAACCCTGCAAGTAACCCTTACCTGTAGCGCAACATAAAGCTTGCGGACTAAACCGAGCCTTAAACGAGCGCACCGAAGGTAATTTATTTCGTTTTTTTTATTTGGCTAGATGCTGATACACCCGTCCAACCGACCAGAAGTTCTGCAGGACGTCTAAATTTAAAAGTCGCAGGTAGAATCACTTTTCAGGTAAAAGAATTGGAAAGCAGGGTTCGGTAAGTGATCGGTTTCGATAGCCCTGCCATCCACTTTACTCGCCCCAATTGAAAAAATTGATGCTCCTGCCCGCTCCTGTCAGGTTTAACTAACCCGGGCTAACCTAAGTAACCTAGACCCGACAAAATGTAAAGCCCGGAGGCTGAGGAACGAGGCCTAGGACTTGAAATGATGGCGGGACTGCTGTAACCGAAATGCACAGGTTTTGCTCTTCAAAAAATAGAAATTATAAAAAAGCCTGAAGAAAAAATCTTCAGGCTCTTGTAAAATATCAATTCCTATTACTCTGCCATATTGTGGTAAACTGCCTGCACATCATCATCTTCTTCCAACTTATCGATTAGTTTCAATACATCAGCAGCCTGCTCTTCAGTCACCTCATGGTGAGATAAAGCAATGCGCTCTAATTTTGAACTTTTCAACTCAATACCTTTCTCTTCCAGCGCTTTCTGCAAAGAACCAAAGTTTTCGAAAGCACCCTGCGCCACCACGATATCGTTTCCTTCCTCGTCGGCCTCCACATAGAGCTCTTCCAAACCAGCATCAATTAATTCGAACTCTAATTCTTCCAGATCCAAACCTTCTACAGGTACAAAACGGAAAATAGATTTACGGTTAAAAACAAAATCAAGCGATCCGGTTTTCCCCAGGGTACCGTTTGTTTTATTAAAATAACTACGTACGTTTGCGACCGTACGGTTGGTATTGTCAGTAGCTGTTTCAATTAAAACGGCTACACCATGTGGTGCATACCCTTCGTATACAATTTCCTCATAGTTAGCCATCGATTTATCAGAAGCACGTTTAATTGCGGCCTCTACCCTATCTTTTGGCATATTTACCGCTTTGGCATTTTGTATCGCTGTACGTAAGCGGGAGTTGGTTTCCGGATGAGGTCCTGATTCCTTTACCGCCATTACAATATCTTTACCAATACGCGTAAACTGAACCGCCATTTTGGCCCAACGCTTAAATTTTCTCTCTTTTCTAAATTCGAATGCTCTTCCCATTATTTTAGTATTGAGATATGAGATGTGCGAGGTGAGGCCTTACGCCTTCAACCTTCTACCTATATCTTATTTTTTTAAATTATTTAACATATCAATTGTAAGTTTCGATAAATCGAATGCTGGTTTCCATCCCCAGTCTTTTGCTGCATAACTATCGTCAATAGAACGTGGCCAGCTGTTTGCAATTTTTTGACGGGGATCGTTATCGCTGTAAGTCAGCGTAAAATCCGGAATATGTTTTCTGATTTCAGCGGCCAAAACTTCAGGTGTAAAACTTACCCCTGCAAAATTATAGCTGCTACGCACTGAAATCTGGTCTGCAGGAGCATCCATTAGCTCAATTGTTCCGCGGATCGCATCATCCATGTACATCATAGGCAGCTCTGTTTCTGCATTTAAAAAACTTTGATAACTGCCTTTTTTTAATGCGTCATGAAAAATGTGGATCGCATAATCCGTCGTTCCCCCTCCCGGAGCAGCTTTCCAGCTAATGAGTCCCGGATAACGGATGCTACGAACATCCAATCCATATTTTTGGTTATAATATTCACACCAGCGCTCACCTGCCAGTTTACTGATTCCGTAAACCGTATTTGGATCCATGATGCAATATTGTGAAGTACGATCTTTTGGCGAATTTGGTCCGAATACAGCGATAGAACTTGGCCAATATACTTTTGCCGTTTTATATTCTAGGGCTAAATCTAACACATTTAACAAACCGTTCATATTTAAATCCCAGGCTAGTTTTGGGTTTTGCTCACCGGTTGCCGATAATAATGCCGCCAGGAGGTAAACTTGTGTGGGTCTGTATTTATGGAAAATGCCATTGATCATTTCTTTATCAAGTACATTCACAAATTCGAAAGGTGCAGAGTTTTTGATATCATAATCCGGCCTGCGTATATCGCACGCCACAACGTGATCATCACCATATATTTTACGTAACGTCGTTACTAACTCGGTACCAATTTGACCGTTAGAACCTAAAACAACAATTTTTTCCTGCATATTTTTTTTGAGATTGAGCAAAGGTAAAAAAATGAGATAAAAGGCAATAAAATATTTTAAGATGACGTTTAAACCTTTAATATATAAACCGGGAAGTTTATTGACCGGATAAAGGATCAGATCAAGAAAAAATGCTAACCAAAAACTACCAACTCAGTCTGATGAACTTTAATCAATTGTGATTTATAAAACCGCTAAATTAAAAGCCACGTTATACCTGATTTTTGCCTGAAAAATCTTCATTTTTTGATTTATAGATCAAAAACCAATTTATATATACTAAATGTATTTTTTACACCAAGTAAAATTTAAATAAAAACACCTTTTAAAACGTCGCTGAGCCACAAATTAAACTCTATTTAGAATAATTCTACTCAGTAACAATCATATTTCATACTGTTAATTTAATTTAAATAATTCATTCTTTACGCTATATTTTTGCTAATATTACTAACTCAACACATAAGTAACCAAAATATAAAATCATAAATACGATGCACAGAAGAGAAGCACTCAAAAACGTTGCATTTTTGCTGGGTGGAGCAATCTCGGCAAGTACAATGGGCGTGTTATTTGAAAGTTTTACGCTCCCCGAAAATGAAAAAAACTTTGTAAACTATTCACTGGAAGACGAAAAGATTTTTGCTGAATTTGCTGATATTATCGTTCCTACAACCAAATCATCTGCAGGGGCCAAAGCAGCGGGATTAGGTAAGTTTATTCCGATGATGATGAAAGATTGTTACCCTGCCAGTATGCAAACTTCCTTTGCAAAAGGCTTTAAAGATCTTCAGGCAAAATCGATGAAAGATTTTGGCAAAAGTTATCTTGCGTTAACACCTGCCGACCGCACAAAGCTAATGATCGATTTGAGAGCTATCGCACTTGCTCAGAAAGAAAGCAAATCAGAAGACAATAAAGATTTAGCTTATTTTTTCATCACAGCAAGAGATTTAACCCTGCTCGGTTACTATTCTTCAGAAATTGGTTGTACCAAAGCAAGGGAATATGTCCTTATTCCGGGCCGCTATGATGGCAACGCGCCTTTAAAACCTGGCCAAAGATCCTGGGCTACCTCCTAACAACAACTACAAAACATCATGAATTTAAATACGAATTTAAAAGCAGAAAATACTTACGATGCTATTGTTATAGGATCGGGGATTAGTGGCGGCTGGGCTGCAAAAGAACTTACCGAGAAAGGTCTACGTGTACTGATGCTCGAAAGAGGAATGAACATTGAGCACATTACCGGTTACGAAAATGCGATGAAAAATCCATGGGATTTTAAACATGCAGGCAGGCTTACCGAAGAGCAAAAACGTACCCACCCGGTACAAAAAAGGGATTATCCATACCAGGAAGCAAACGAAAAATGGTGGGTAAACGATTTAGAATGCCCGTATACCGAAGATAAACGTTTCGATTGGTACCGTGGTTTCCATGTAGGAGGTAAATCATTGATGTGGGGCCGCCAAAGTTACCGTTTAAGCGACCACAATTTTGAAGATAATGCAAAAGATGGTCATGGAAACGACTGGCCGATCCGCTATGCAGAACTTTCTCCTTGGTACGATTATGCAGAACGTTTTGCGGGTATCAGTGGCTCTAACGAAAACTGGCCAACTTGCCCGGACGGGCAGTTCCTGCCTCCGATGGATTTAAACATTGTAGAAAAATCGGTAAAAGCGCGGATAGAAGAACATTATAAAAGAGAACGGATTATGATGATTGGCCGTGTGGCTAACCTCACCGTTCCACACAAAGGCCGTGGCAATTGCCAATACAGAAACCTGTGCAGCCGCGGTTGTCCGTTTGGCGCCTACTTTAGTACGCAGTCTTCAACCCTGCCTGCGGCAATGGCAACCAAACGTTTAACTTTGCGGCCATACTCGATCGTAAATCATATCATATATGATAAAGATACAAAGAAGGCTAAAGGCGTAATGGTTATCGATGCAGAAACCAATAAAACGATGGAGTTTTATGCAAAAATCGTTTTTGTAAACGGTTCTACATTAGCTTCTACATTTATTCTATTAAATTCAACATCAGATGCACATCCAAACGGATTGGGCAATGGCAGTGGCCAGTTGGGTCATAACCTAATGGATCACCATTTCCGTTGCGGTGCATCCGGAGAGGCTGAAGGCTTTGATGATAAATACACCTACGGCCGCCGTGCAAATGGTATTTATGTACCAAGATATCAAAACATTGGTAACGATAAACGTGATTACCTACGCGGTTTCGGCTATCAGGGTGGCGCAAGCAGAAGCAACTGGCAAAATGATGTTGCCGAGTTATCATTTGGGGCAGATCTGAAACAAAAAATGACCACTCCTGGAAAGTGGACCATGGGATTGGGCGGTTTCGGGGAAATGTTGCCTTACTACGAAAACAAGGTTTACATTGATAAAACCAAAAAAGATAAATGGGGTCAGCCTGTGTTGGCAATTGATTGCGAATACAAAGAGAACGAGAAAAAAATGCGTGTGGATATGATGAATGACGCTGCTGAAATGTTAGAAAGAGCAGGCATAAAAAATATCAGAACATATGATAATGGCTGCTATCCGGGCATGGCGATCCACGAAATGGGTACTGCCAGAATGGGTAACGATCCAAAAACTTCAGTACTCAACAAATGGAACCAGATGCACGAAGTGAACAATGTTTTTGTAACCGATGGATCGTGCATGCCGTCAATCGCTTGCCAAAATCCTTCGTTAACATTTATGGCGCTAACTGCGCGTGCTGCTGATTATGCAGTAAAAGAACTAAAGAAAAAGAATATCTAGAAAGGGTTTAAGGTAGAAGGTTTAAGGTGTAAGGTTAAAAACCCTATGCCCTAAACCTTTAGCCCTATACCCCATAATTCAAACATGAAAAGAAAATTAAGAATGGGCATGATAGGCGGTGGAAAAGACGCCTTTATCGGTGCCGTACACCGTTTGGCCGCTAACATGGATGGCCTGATCGAATTATCTGCCGGAGCGCTAAGTGTAAATCCTGAAGTTGGATACGAATCTGGAAAAATGCTTTTTCTTCCCGATAACAGGATTTACAACAACTATGAAGAAATGCTGACCAAAGAAAGTGAGTTGCCAGCAGATGAAAGAATAGATTTTGTAACCATTGTTACCCCAAACTTTGCCCACTTTGCCCCAGCAATGATGGCATTGGACAAAGGATTTAACGTTGTGATTGAGAAACCAATGACGTTAACTTTAGAGGAAGCAAAAGAACTTCATGCTAAAGTGGAAGAAACGGGATTAACCCTTTGTTTAACCCACACCTACTCGGGATATCCGATGGTTAAGCAAGCCAAACAAATGGTAAGCGAAGGCAAATTAGGTGCTATCCGTAAAATTGTAGTAGAATATCCGCAAGGCTGGTTAAGCACACTTTCTGAACGCGAAGGCAATGCGCAGGCAGCCTGGCGTACCGACCCTTCTAAAACTGGTAAAAGTGGTTGTATGGGCGACATTGGTACACATGCAGCACACCTTGCCGAATATATTTCGGGATTAAAAATCACTAAAATTTGTGCCGATTTAAATATTGTAGTACCCGGCAGAGCCATTGATGATGACGGTAACGTACTCTTAAAATTCGATAATGGCGCCAATGGCGTACTGGTGGCCTCACAAATTGCTGCCGGCGAAGAAAACGCATTGAAAATCAGGGTTTATGGCGAAAAAGGTGGCTTAGAATGGCACCAGATGGAACCCAATACCATGATTGTAAGATGGTTAGACGCACCAGCCCAGATCTACAGAACAGGTAACGGCTATATGGATAGTTTTGCAAAACACAATACCCGTACACCGGGCGGCCACCCTGAAGGTTATTTAGAGGCTTTTGCCAATATCTATAAAAACTTTGCACTTACTGTAGATGCAAAATTAAACAATGAACAACCTACGGCAGAAATGCTTGATTTCCCCGGAACCTCAGATGGAATCAGAGGAATGGCATTTATTGAAAATGTAGTGGCTTCTGGCCAATCAGACCAAAAATGGTTCGACTATAAAATATAACAACCCGGCATGACTACAATAAAAGGACCAGCTGTATTTTTAGCACAGTTTATAAGTGACGAAGCGCCATTTAATTCACTAGACAGCATTTGCAAGTGGGCTGCAGATTTAGGATTTAAAGGCATCCAGATGCCGACCCTTGATACCCGCTTTATTGATCTTAAACAAGCAGCAGAAAGTAAAACCTATGCTGATGAGTTAAAAGGTAAGATTGCAACCTACGGTTTGGAAATAACCGAACTGTCAACACACCTGCAAGGTCAGTTGGTTGCCGTTCACCCTGCTTACGATGATTTATTTGATGCTTTTGCGCCAAAAGATGTACATAAAAACCCAAAAGCCAGAACGGAATGGGCTGTACAACAGATGAAATATGCTGCACAGGCATCGCAGAACCTGGGTTTAAATGCACATGCAACGTTTAGTGGCTCATTGTTATGGCAATATTTTCACCCCTGGCCTCAACGTCCGGCCGGATTGGTTGAAGAAGGTTTTGCAGAACTGGCAAAACGGTGGACACCGATCTTAAACGAATTTGACCAATGTGGTGTAGACGTTTGCTACGAAATCCATCCCGGAGAGGATTTATTTGATGGTGAAACTTACGAGATGTTTCTTTCGGCAGTGAATAATCATCCGCGGGCATGCTTATTGTATGATCCATCTCACTTTGTGTTGCAACAATTGGATTACATTCAGTACATCGATTTTTACCACGAACGCATCAAAGCTTTCCATGTAAAAGATGCAGAATTTAATCCTACAGGCAAACAGGGCACTTTTGGCGGATACCAGAGTTGGGCAAACCGCGCAGGTCGCTACCGCTCGCCAGGTGATGGACAGGTTGATTTTAAAACCATTTTTAGTAAATTAGCCCAGTATGATTTTAAAGGTTGGGCTGTAATGGAATGGGAATGCTGCATTAAAAACCAGCAGGATGGCGCCCGGGAAGGTGCAGAATTTATCAAAAAGCACATTATTAATGTAACTGATAAAGCATTTGATGATTTTGCTGCATCGGGCAGTGACAGCGCTTTCAATAAAAGAATATTAGGATTATAAAAATAACAACACACAAAACACACACAACATGAAAAAAACATTTTTAATTTTAGGCGCTGTAGTCATTTTTATGGCGTCGTTTTCAAAGGCTGATTTAGCAAAAGAGAAGGCCGTGCTTGCAACAGCCACAACAACAACCCACGCTGCCTTTCAATCAAATCCGGGCGAAAAGCTGATCAATAAATCAGACTGCTTAGGCTGTCATAATAAAACCAATAAAATTATTGGCCCTGCGTACGTAGATATCGCAAAAAAATATCCGGCTACCGAAAAAAACATCAACATGTTGGCCGATAAGATTATTAAAGGTGGAACAGGTGTTTGGGGCAATATGCCGATGACCGCACATGCTACGCTTAAAAAAGATGATGCCAAACTTATGGTAAAGTATATTTTATCTTTAAAGAAAAAATAGTCGAATTTAGCTAGCAAATCGATTTACTAAATATGAAAACAGAGCATGAAAATAAAAACACGAGTAACCGCCGTGATTTTATTAAAACTTCAGCAATCGCTGCCGCTGCCTTTATGATTGTTCCGCGCCACGTTTTGGGCGGAACTGGCTATCTAGCACCGAGCGATCGCCTATTGGTTGCCGGCATTGGGGTTGGCGGAAAGGGCCAAAGCGATTTGGATATGTTTTACAAAAGCGGAAAAGCAGATATTGCTTTCCTGTGTGATGTAGACGATCGTCGCGCGGCAACTAGCGTAAAAGCTTTCCCTAAAGCAAAGTATTATAAAGATTGGCGCGAAATGCTGGATAAAGAGCATAAAAACTTCGATGCTGTCTCTGTTTCTACTCCCGATCATAACCATGCCATACAGGCTTTAGCTGCCATGCAGCTGGGTAAGCATGTTTATGTTCAAAAACCACTAACACACGATATTTATGAAGCGCGGATTCTGACCGCAGCCGCAAAAAAATATAAAGTGGTTACTCAAATGGGAAATCAAGGTGCATCAAATGATGGTCCACGCCAGATGAAGGAATGGTACGAAGCGGGTTTAATCGGCGACGTGCATACAGTTTATGCCTGGACCAACCGCCCGGTATGGCCTCAGGGTATTCCATGGCCAAATAAAAAAGCAGAAATCCCTAAAGAATTAGACTGGGATTTATGGTTGGGGACAGCTCCGGAAAAGGACTATGTAGATAAATTGGTTCCATTTAACTGGCGCGGATGGTGGGACTACGGAACAGGCGCTTTAGGCGATATGGGCTGTCACTTAATCGAAGCTCCTTTTAGCGTATTAAATTTAAAATATGCCAAAGAGGTGCAGGCCAGTGTAGGTTCTGTTTATGTGGATGAATTTAAACGCGGTTATTTCCCTGAAAGCTGCCCTCCATCAAGCCATGTTACCTTAAAATTTCCTAAAACGAATAAAACCAAAGGTGATGTTACTTTACATTGGATGGACGGTGGGATCCAGCCAGAACGCCCGGAAGAATTAGAAGCAAATGAAACCTTTGGTGATGGTGGCAACGGTACGTTATTTATCGGAACAAAAGGTAAGATGATGGCCGAAACCTATAGTGCAAACCCTAAATTATTGCCTTTAAGTAAAAACAAGGACATTAAAGTTGCACCAAAATATGCCCGGGTACCGGATGGAGCAAACGGACACTACAAGCAATGGGTTGAAGCGGCAATTGCTGGTTATGGAAAACAAGAAGTAAGTTCGCCTTTCGAAATTGCAGGTCCGTTAACGGAAGCTTTATTGATGGCCAACCTGGCCATCAGAAGTTTTGATGTACAAAAAACGGTAAATGGTAAGACCAGTTACCCGGGCCGGTATATGAAAATGCTTTGGGATAACGATAATATGAAAGTGACCAACTTTGACGAAGCAAACCAGTTTGTTAAACGCGAATATCGTAAAGGCTGGAACAATTTAACACTTTAATAATTACAAACCCGCAGATTTTAAAAAACCTACGAGGTTTAATTTAAAAAAAAATGAAAAAAATCTTTCTTTCTGCTTGCATTATGCTCGCAGTTACACAAATATCAAAAGCACAAAAGGGCTTTAAACCACTTTTCGATGGTAAAACCACAACTGGCTGGCATACTTACAACAAAACTACTGTTGGTAGTGGCTGGCAGGTTCAGGATGGTGCATTACACCTGGATTTAGCTAAGAAAGGTAAAGACGGTGGTGGCGATTTGGTTACCGATAAAGAATATGGTGATTTCCACTTAAAGTATGACTGGAAAGTAGCTCCAAAAGCAAATAGCGGCCTTATTTTTTATGTTCACGAAGAACCTAAATACCATGCTACCTATTCTACCGGCTTGGAAATGCAGGTAATCGATAATGACGGCCACCCTGATGGAAAAATCACAAAACACCGTGCCGGCGATCTTTATGACCTGG
The DNA here is from genome assembly GCF_044762335.1 of Pedobacter suwonensis. Lineage (GTDB taxonomy): Bacteria > Bacteroidota > Bacteroidia > Sphingobacteriales > Sphingobacteriaceae > Pedobacter. The sequence continues at coordinate 188,248 of NZ_JBIWEB010000004.1, forward strand.
TAAAAAGTTCGTCAGAACCGGTTAAACCGGTTGGCGAGTGGAATAAAGCTGAGATCATCAGCAAAAAAGGAAAGCTAACTTTAATTTTGAACGGTGTTGAAGTAGTAAAAACAACCCTTTGGGATGATAACTGGAAAAAGATTGTTGCCGGCAGCAAATTTGCCACATGGGAAAACTGGGGAACCTTTAAAACCGGTAAAATCGCCTTGCAAGATCACGGAGACGAAGTTTGGTACAAAAACATCTCTATCAAAGAACTTTAAAAACGGAAAATGTAAGAGGGAAAATGTATAATGTGAATTACAAAATCCCTCTTACCGAATCCAGTTAAAATATTATAAAATTGTTGATGAGTTACAGGGATACGTTTCCATCATCCCTCTTACCTCAACCATCTTACATAACGACTAGCCAAATGAATAGCACTACACGCTTTAAACTTTCTGCCATGATGTTCCTTGAATTCTTTATCTGGGGAGCATGGTTTGTAACTTTAGGAGCATTCTTAAACAATAACCTGAAGGCAACCAATTCTGAAATTGGTTCCGTATTTTCAACTCAATCCTGGGGTGCTATTATTGCTCCATTTATAATAGGCCTCATCGCCGACAGATATTTTAACGCTGAAAGAATTTTAGGTGTTCTACACATTATTGGTGCGATTTTAATGTACCAGATGTATAGTGCGCCGGATGTAAGTGTTTTCTACCCTTACGTTTTAGCTTACATGATTTTGTTTATGCCAACCCTTGCGCTTGTAAACTCTGTTTCATTCAACCAAATGAAAGATGCGGAAAAAGAATTTGCTAACATCAGGGTATTTGGTACAATAGGCTGGATCATCGCTGGTTTATTGATCAGTTTTGCCTTCCACTGGGATTCTCCGGAAGGAATTCAAGCCGGATTATTAAAAAGCACCTTTCTGATGGCTGGCATCGCTTCTTTGGTATTGGGACTGTTTAGTTTTACCCTACCTGCAACTCCGCCAAAGGTTGCCAAAGACGAAAAAATAAAAGTAGGCGACATTTTAGGATTAGACGCATTGAAATTGTTAAAAGATAAAAATTTTGCTGTCTTCTTTATTTCTTCCATCCTGATCTGTATCCCGTTAGCCTTTTATTATCAAAATGCAGGCCTTTTCCTGGCTGACATCAAAGTTTCCAACCCAACAGGTAAAATGGCCATTGGTCAGGTTTCCGAAGCATTATTTCTACTTGCTATTCCTGTGTTCTTTTCAAAATACGGCTTCAAGAAAACCATTATAGTTGGTATGCTGGCCTGGGCGGTACGCTATATTCTTTTTGCTTATGGCAATGCCGGCAGCTTAAGTTTTATGCTCATTATAGGTATCGCACTCCATGGTGTTTGCTACGATTTCTTTTTTGTTTCCGGCCAGATTTACACCAACTCAAAAGCGGGAGAAAAATTTAAAAGTGCAGCTCAGGGTATTATCACCCTTGCTACCTATGGCGTTGGTATGTTAATTGGGTTTAAAGTAGCGGGCTTAATTACAGATATGTATAAAGCAGGTGATGTAACTGACTGGAAAATGGTTTGGATTATTCCAGCGGGAATTGCAGCTGCAGTTTTCTTGTTGTTTGCTTTATTATTTAACGACAAAACCAAATCAGAAGTTAAAACTGTTTAATATGACCTCTAACATCAATAGAAGAAATGCATTAAAGAATATTGTTGCAGGAACCGCAGCAGTTGGTGTTTCTTCAGGCCTCTCCGCCCTAGCCATGAACAAAACAGAATCAAACGAGCCATTCAGGCTAAAAGGAAATATCAACCATGCCGTATGCCGCTGGTGTTTTAGCAGCTTTGATGTTGATGCGCTTTGCATTGAAGCAAAAAAAATAGGAATCAAAGGAATTGATCTGGTTGGCCCGAACGATTGGCCTACATTAAAAAAGCATGGCTTAGAATCAACCATGTGCAATGGAGCCGAGATTAACTTAGTAGATGGTTTTAACGACGAAAAATTCCACGAAAAGTTAGTTCAAAATTATACCAAAATGATTCCGCTGGTGGCTGAAGCTGGTTATAAAAATCTGATCTGCTTTAGCGGAAACCGTCGTGGTAAAGATGATGAAACAGGCTGGAACAATTGCGTTAAAGGATTAAAACAGTTAATGCCACTAGCTGAAAAGCATAACGTGGTATTGGTAATGGAATTGTTAAACAGCAAAGTAAACCATAAAGATTACCAATGCGATAGAACATCGTGGGGGGCAGAGCTTTGTAAACGCTTAGGATCTGAAAACTTCAAATTGTTATATGATATTTATCATATGCAAATTGATGAGGGTGATGTGATCAGTAACATCAGGCAATACCACCAATACATTGCCCATTATCACACCGCCGGCGTACCGGGCCGTAATGAAATAGACGATACACAGGAGTTGTATTACCCTGCCATAATGAAAGCCATTGCCGAAACCGGCTTTAAAGGTTACGTTGCACAAGAATTTATACCTAAACAAGCAGATAAAATAGCGTCATTGAAAAAGGCGGTATCAATTTGCGATATTTAATCTACATTATGATATCAAGAAGAAATTTTCTAATCAACAGCAGCGTGGCTGCAGCAGCGGCACTGATCGTTCCGTCATTTGCTTTCGCAGCGGATAACAAGAGAGTTGTTGGCCTCCAGTTGTATTCTTTAAGAGATGAGTTGCCTAAAGATGTAAAAGGGACGATTGCAAAAATCGCCAAAGCAGGTTTTAAGGAAGTAGAAACCTATGGTTTTTCTATAAAGGATCAGTTTTGGGGTTTAACGCCTAAAGAATTTAAAGCTTTGTTAGATGCTCACGGTTTAAAGGCACCAAGTGGCCATTACGGCTTAGGAACTTATTTAAGTGATGGCAACACCACCGAATTAAAGGCTGCAATTGCAGCAGCGAAAGTACTGAAAAGCGAATATGTAACCATCCCCTGGTTAGATACCAGCCTCAGAAAAAATGCTGAAGATTATAAAAAAATTGCAGCCAGGATTAATGAAGCCGGAAAAATGTGCAAGGCAGCAGGTATCCGTTTGGCTTACCACAACCACAATTTTGAATTCGACAAACAAGGTGATACTACCGGTTACGAAATCCTGTTAAAAGGAACAGATAAAAAATTGGTTGATTTCGAACTCGATCTGTATTGGGTGGTACGTTCAGGAAACGATCCTTTAAAACTGTTTAAAGAAAATCCAGGCCGTTTTACCATGTGGCATGTTAAAGATATGGATAAAGCCAACCCGGCCTTAAATGCTGAAGTAGGCACCGGTTCTATAAATTTTAAACCGATTTTTGCACAAGCCAAACTTTCGGGCATGAAACATTTCTTTGTAGAACACGAAACCAACTACAAACCAAATCCGATGGAATCTGTTGCTGCAAGTTGTGCTTATATTAAAAAAGAGATTATTTAATTTAATAGATGAATTCAAGAAGGACATTCCTAAAGCAGGCAGGATTAGCGGCCGGAGCAGTATTGCTGATTCCCTCTTTTGCCTTTGATAAAGCCAGCAAAAATGTTGGTTTACAGCTCTATACTTTGCGTGGAGAATTACCGAAAGACGTAAAAGGCATTATCGAAAAAGTAGCGCAGGCCGGATACAAAGAAGTGGAAACCTATGGTTTTTCTAATGGAAAATTTTGGGGCTTAACACCTAAAGAGTTTAAAGCATTGTTAAATGCGAACGGCTTGAAAGCACCAAGTGGGCATTATGGAATGGACGAATTCTCTAAAACCGGAAAAACCGACAAATTAAAAGCAGATATCGAATCAGCAGCAGCTATTGGCGGTAAATATTTTACCATTGCAGGTGCCCATGTTGATATGGGCAAAGGTGTAGATGGCTTTAAGAAAACTGCCGACGATTTTAATAAAGTGGCTGAAATTGCCAAAGCATCGGGCTTAAAGTTTGCTTACCACAACCACGATTTCGAATTTAAGAAATTGGGCGATACTACGGGCTATGATGTTTATTTAAGCGAAACTGATAAAAACCTTGTGAATTTTGAAATGGATTTGTATTGGGTTGTCCGTTCAGGTAATGATCCATTGGCTTTGTTTAAAAAATATCCTGGCCGTTTCCCGATGTGGCACGTTAAGGATATGGACAAGGCCAAACCTGAATTAAACACCGAGGTGGGTAAAGGATCAATTGATTTTAAAAGCATTTTTGCCCAGGCAAAACTTTCAGGTATGCAACACTTTTTTGTGGAGCACGAAACCAATTATCAGCCAGATCCAATGGGCTCGATCAAAATCAGCTGCGATTATATCAAAGCCAACTTGATTTAAACTTATTCAAACCCCACAGTTTTTAAAACATGTGGGGTTTATAAAAAACGATTCCCGCTGTAAACTGCATATTGTAAACTGATATGGGCGTTTCCCAATCCCGATAAAAAATCGGGAAAGGGTCGGGCTTTCCAGGGCTCCGCTTCGCTCCGTTACCGATGAAAATATCGGCACTGAACCCTTCCAATCCCTAACGCAGACTCTCTTTCAATAAAAATCTCTTCAATGTTAGAAGGGATGACTTAGGTTAATTAAACCTGATAGAACGGCAATACTTTTTAATTGCTATGCCTATAAGTCTTGTAGCCTGCAACCGATGAAAAAAATTTATTTCGTAAATAAATTTTAGTGAATTAAAAACTGCGAGGAATCGTCATTCCCAATTCGATTGGGAATCTTAAAGCCTTTTGCATTAAGATTCCCGCCTGCGCGGAAATGACGATCTATAAAGCATCACTAAATCGAATTCACGCTTTGTTCTTAACCATATTTTCTATTGCAAACCAAAAAATTCAAACATTAAAAACAAATTTAATTGGCAACAATAGGGATATCAGCTTAATTTTTAGCATATTTGAACTTATATCAAAATAGTATAACTAATATAACAAAATTACAATGAAAGTAGCAGTAGTGGGTGCCACCGGGTTGGTTGGCACTGTCATGTTAAAAGTATTGGAGGAAAGAAATTTCCCTTTAACAGAGTTAATTCCCGTAGCATCAGAAAAGAGTGTTGGTAAGGAAATTACTTTTAAGGGTAAGAAGTTCCCGATCGTTAGCATGGATACTGCGATCAGCATGAAACCAGATATCGCTTTGTTTTCAGCAGGTGGAAATACTTCCTTAGAACATGCCCCACGTTTTAAAGAAGCCGGAACAACTGTTATTGACAACTCGTCGGCATGGAGAATGGATCCTGCAATTAAATTAATTGTACCGGAAGTGAATGCACACGAACTTTCTATCGATAACAAAATCATTGCTAACCCGAACTGTTCTACCATTCAAATGGTTGTAGTTTTAAAACCCTTGCACGATAAATACAAAATCAAACGTGTAATCGTATCTACCTACCAATCGGTTACCGGTACAGGTGTTAAAGCAGTTGAGCAGTTGATGAACGAACGCAAAGGCGTTGATGGCCCTAAAGCTTATCCATACGAAATTGATCTGAATGTACTTCCACATATTGATGTTTTCACCGATAACGGATATACCAAAGAAGAAATGAAAATGGTGAAGGAAACGAATAAAATCATGAGCGATAACAACATTAAAGTTACCGCTACTACGGTTCGGATTCCGGTGATGGGTGGTCACTCAGAATCGGTAAATATCGAGTTCGAAAATGATTTCGATTTAGCTGAAGTACGCAGTATTTTAGAAAAAGCGCCAGGCGTTATTGTTGTGGATGATGTGGCCAACCTAAAATATCCGATGCCAAAAGATGCACATGAGAAAGATGAAGTTTTTGTAGGCCGTATCCGTAGAGATGAATCGGCACCAAAAGCATTAAACCTTTGGATCGTTGCCGATAACTTACGTAAAGGTGCAGCAACCAATGCCGTTCAAATTGCCGAGTACCTGGTTCAAAAAGAACTGGTTTAATCAATAAATAACTTAAGAAAAGCCTCGATTTATTCGGGGCTTTTTTATGCGCTCCAACAATGAAACACATTCCAATTGCTTTAATATTCTCCAGACTACTTATCGGTTTTGGAATTATTCTTTTAAGCGTTTTCCATGTTAACCACTATTCCTTTTTAGCCATCACCTTATTATCCATTGGTTTGCTAACCGATGTGTTTGATGGCATTATTGCACGCAAGCTCAATATTTCATCTGAAAAATTAAGACGCTTGGACTCCAGTATAGATCAGGTATTTTTTATTTCTGTAGCAGTTGCTACCTATATCCAATGCCCGGATTTCTTTAAAACCAATCTCATCAAATTAATTATCCTTGGTGCTTTTGAGGCTTCAACTTATGTTTTAAGTTATATCAAATTTAAAAAAGAAATAGCCACACATTCTATTGGTGCTAAAATCTGGACGCTGACTATATTTGCCACCCTGGTCGAAATTATGGTACATTGCGAATCTTTTGTGCTCTTTGAAATTTGCTTTTGGCTTGGTCTGGTCACCCGCTTAGAAATACTGGCCATCGTTTTCACCCTCAAAAAATGGACGAATGATGTGCCTACCCTTTATCATGCAATAAAATTAAGGCAGGGAAAAGAAATAAAGCGAAATAAGCTGTTTAATGGCTAAACGCGAAAAACAATAAAAAAGAGATCGTAATCACTAAATTATATATAAAAAAGAGATTATAATCACCGAATTATATATAATTTAGTAATTCCCATTGCATCACAAATGAAATTTTTCAAACTCCTTTCCATCCTTCTGTCTCTCTCTTTTACACAAAGCTTTGCACAGAACAGGATTCAAAATTTAGAAAAAGCATTTAATAATCTACTGAACGACGAGCAAGCTAAACATGCCACTGTATCGCTTTGCGTGCTGGATGCCAATACCGGTAAAATGCTTTATGCCAAAAATGAGCAGGTTGGTTTGGCTACCGCTTCAACCTTAAAAACCATTACCGCCGCCACAGCATTCAGTATATTAGGAAAAGATTTTCGATATCAAACCACACTGGCTTATACGGGAACAATTACTACTGATGGAATCTTAAAAGGCAACCTGATCATTATCGGCAGCGGCGACCCAACTTTGGGTTCCTGGCGTTATCAGAACAAAGAAAATACTGTTTTAACCAACTGGGTTACGGCCATAAAAGCTGCAGGCATAAAAAAAATTGAAGGTGCTGTAATTGGTGATGGCCGTATCTTTGGCACACAAACCACGCCTGAAGGTTGGGTTTGGCAGGATATAGGAAATTATTATGGCGCAGGAACATCTGGCTTAGCCTGGCGGGAAAATCAGTTCGACATCCATCTAAAACCCGGAAACAGCACAGCAGACGAAGTAAAGGTTGTAAAAACAGTTCCGGTAACACCGTATGTACAAATTGTAAATGAACTCAAAACCGGAAGTCCGGGTTCGGGTGACCGTGCTTATGCGTTTTTTCCGCCATACAGTAATACGGCTTACCTCCGCGGAAGCTGGGGAATGGGCATTTCCAAAACGGGTATTTCAGTAGCCCTCCCCGACCCTGCTTTTGATTGTGCTTACCGTTTGCAGGATACCTTGAAGAGGCTGGGAATTTCTACCGGTCAGCAGGCCACAACAGCAAGGTTAATGACTTTGAACAATCAGGTTATTCCTTCTATTACACAGAAAATAACCACCATCAGTTCGCCAATTTTAAGCGAGATGACCTATTGGTTTTTAAAGAAAAGCATCAATTTATATGGCGAATCACTTTTGAAAACCATTGCACTCAAAATGGGTAAAGAGGCTACAACAAGTAAAGGTGCAGAAACCGAGATCAATTTCTGGGCCGGTAAGGGTATAGACAAAACGGCACTCAATATCATTGATGGCAGCGGACTTTCCCCGGGCGATCGGATTACAACTTCGGCAATGGCCAATATACTTTTCCAGATCCAAAAAGAAAACTGGTTCCCTGATTATTATAAAGCCCTACCAGAATACAATGGTATGAAAATTAAAAGCGGAACCATTAATGATGTTTCGGCCTTTGCAGGTTACCATACTGATGCGGCAGGCAATAAATACGTGGTCGTGATCAATATTAATAATTACAGCGGAAACAGTATCAACAAAAAGTTGTTTAAGGTGTTAGATGAACTAAAATAACCCCTGTTTACAACTATGACTTTTTTTGTAAAAAACCTGCAAACGGTTGATGGATTGATTTCGAACCTGTACAAAGATATTTCCGTAGCGGAAATGACCAAAAAGATTACCGGGCTTTTTGAATTACAGGGCTATAAAGTAATTGATCAACAATTTGGGAATTTATTTTTAGAAAAAGGTAGCCGTACAAAAAGACTCTTATTGGGTGCATTTGCCACCTATTATAAATTCAGCGTAACCATGATGCCTGGCGAAGAAAACGAACTTACGGTGAATGTTTTTCAGCAATCGAGTGGCATGTCGGGTGGTTTAATTGGCATGAATCAGATTAAAACAGAACTTGCCGGGTTAAACTTTTTGTTTGCGAATATTTAGTTGGGATAAACGTATTAGTAATATCACACTAACCGATACTTCCCCGCACGACGATTGAGATAAATAAACTTTAACTTCAAATACCTAAGCTATTATCATTCAAATAATTCCGTTTAAACAACCTCCAGGCCAAAACCATATTTATCGGGATGAGCATTAGGCCAAAGCCAAACATAATAAACATATAAAAAAGAAAAAACAGACAAAAAACGCCTATTAAAAATCCTTTAATCTGAATACCATTCAACAAAAGCAAACTCCTAAATAAAAGGATAGCGGAAAAAACAAATGCAGCTAGTTCGATTGAAGTTATCAAGCCAAATCGGGTGATTATCCAACACATTTCGGGCAATAATAAAATGAGATAATTTAGGCAGAAGCTGAAAAATAACCTCGCCTCACTAAAAGGCAAATTGGGCAAAAAAGATAAATAAAGGTTGTTAAAAAGTCTTTCCTGATAGATAAGCACTACATGCGCCACAACAATAAAGGATGTAATGAGCATTAATAGTTTCGAATAGTCCTTAATATCCGAGAAAAGCATAACAACACTTGAAATCAATACCCAGGAAAGCAATTTGGTCAATAGATAAGCCAGTTTCGACCGGTTAAAAACCTGAAAGACATACAATAAAAAAACAGGTTTATTCCATTTCTTACTTATCAGGATTACCCAATTAGGTTTGTTGACCTCAATTAAACGATTACTTTCTTTTAGGATGATATAAGCAGCAGTAATAATCAACAGCAGCTGAAAGAGCAAGATTCCAATTGAAATAAAATAATAACCAAATATGCCCCCAATGATAATCGCATATAAAGTATAACACCAAACCGGGATAAATATATAAGCCAAAACCATACACCAGTAGAGAAACTGTTGTTTTTTTGAAGACGCGTTAAAGCTGTAATATAGAAACTCCTGTTGAGGCAGAACAAGCTGGTTGAGTATATATTTTAAGCTTTTATACGCATATAATGCGCTTGCAATAAAATAGAAAGCCATAATGAGTGGATTGCTTACCAAACTGATGGTAAAAAAGAATTGCCAAAAATCAATCTGGTCAGGCATAACCGTACCTAAAGTATTGATGAACAAACAATAACTGATGAACATGACGAAAACAAATACCAGCATGCCTGCATGAGTCCGGTAGAATCCATCAACAAATATTTTTCTTAAAGCGATGTTTGAAAGCGGAAACATTAAAAATTCAGCGTTATTTTTTTATCATCAATATTAATCTGTTTAAGTCCTGTCAATTTTACTTTATCAAATGGCTGGTGTGAGGATAAAAGAAAACTGATCCTTTCTTCTTTATGTTTTTTGTTGATCCAATTGTACAATACTTCTAGAGCTTCGGCATCAATGGTATTTAAAGGTTCATCCAATAAGATCAACTTGGGTTTACCCAAAAAAGCCAGCACCAGCGAAAGCTTTTTAAGCATCCCACTGGAATAAGAACCCAAAGGGTTGTTGAGATAGCCCTGCATTCCCATTTCGGCAACCAGAATTTCCGCCTGACCAGCTCCCGCACCTTTTGCTTTTGCAAAAAGGGTAATCATCTCCGCTCCACTTAGAAACTCGGGAAATAATGGTTCTGCAGCGGCAAAATTGACCAGCTTTCTATAAGCCACAGCGTGATTTTTCAGATAAACCGTTCCTAACGCGATATCCCCCTGAAAAGACAATATTCCGGCAATTGCCTTTAGCAAAGTACTTTTGCCAGAACCATTGCTTCCTTTTATCCAAAAAATGCCTTCAGGAAGTTTAATATTATCTATCTTTAAAACAAGATGATCGAAATAAGATTTTTCAAATTGATTGAAGTGTAGCATAAAACCATTTTATTTCTGACTTTATTTTTGTTGAAAAGTTACAAGCTGCGCTTGTCTTGATAAAATCCCATAGCATGCAATTAACTTTACGCCCTTATCAACCCAGTGATGTTGAAAATCTGGTTAAACATGCCAATAACTTTAACATTTCCAAATACCTTACCAATAAATTCCCCTTCCCCTACGAAAAAAAAGATGGCGAGGCTTTTATTCAACTGGCTTTGAGTCACGATCCCCTGCAGATCAAGGCTATTGTGTTAAACGATGAAGTTATCGGATCGATCGGCGTGCATCAACTCGCAGACATTTACAGCAAAAGTGCAGAAATGGGTTACTGGATTGGTGAGGAACATTGGGGTAAAGGCATCGTTGCGCTTGCGATAAAAGAAATGCTACAATATGGTTTCAAAACATTTGAGATCGACAGGATTTTCGCGAGGACTACCCATACCAACCTGGCTTCACAAAGGGTTTTACAGAAATCTGGTTTTATTTTTGAAGCCGAATTAAAGGGGACCATTTTTAAAAATGGCGAATATTTTGATGAACTGATTTTTGGTTTCAGAAAAAACCAACTGATTTAGAGTTGATATTAAACTTTTGTTAAAGCCGGAGCTTATTGCGTAAATTCGCAATAAGCAAAAACAACAAAATAATGAAATTATCGATCAAATCATTAATGCTATCTGTTGCACTTTTAGGTGCTGCACATTTCGCCGGTGCTCAGGATGCAAAATTCCCTCAGCCAAGTAGTGGCCAAACCTTAATCCAGGATTTTGGATTGGGGAAGATAACTTTAACCTATTCCCGTCCGAATGTAAAAGGCCGCAAAATTTTTGGTGGTATAGAACCAATGGGTGTAGTATGGCGTAACGGAGCAAACGCTGCTACGCGGGTTAAATTTACCGATGACGTTAAAATTGAAGGTAAAGATTTACCAGCAGGGGAATATAGCTTGTTCAGTATTCCTGGTAAAAATGAGTGGACCGTTATTTTCAATAAGACAGCCGATCAGTGGGGTGCATATGATTATAAGGAAAGTGACGACATACTTCGAGTGAAAGTAAAAACGATAGCTCTAAAGGATAAAGTTGAAACTTTAACCATGCAGTTCTCCTCTGTCAGCGAAACTTCTGCAACTTTAAACATGATGTGGGAAAATAGCGCGTATGCTGTTAATATCACCACTTCTATTGATGAAAAAGTAATGGCCAATATTGCCGAAGCCATGAAAGGTGAAAAGAAACCCTATTTTGCAGCCGCACAATACTATTTTCAGCATGGAAAAGATTTAAAACAGGCTTTGGAATGGGTGACTGAAGCAGAAAAATCAGATCCAAAGGCACCTTGGTTTAAACTTTGGAAAGGCCGTATACAGTTAAAAATGGGTGATAAAGCTGCTGCTGCAACTACAGCGCAACAAGGCATTGACGCCGCTAAAGCCCAAAAGATTGATGAATATGTACGCCTGAATTCAGAACTTTTGGCGGAGACTAAAAAATAAAGAAACTCTATTCGGTCGGTGAGACACCGACCGATAAATATCACCATTCCAATGCTGCCTGATCTTACAGCTATAGCATCGGGATGACAGCATCTTCAGCACGGGCATTGTTTCCTATAATTTACCGAACCTAAGTAATTTAAACCCGATTTCAATGAAAAGCGGGGCCAACCCCAACCGAAGCAATGCTGCAATTGCTTTTCAAAAAAATATCAATGTTCCATAAGGATCATGAGTTTAACTAGCAATATTAACTTAAAATTAACCATCTATTAACTCAAACAACTATCGTAACATTAACCCTCAAAACGCTTTATTTATTTAAAAATTATACTAACTTTGATGTTGGGCTTAGTAATTGTACTTTGTACACTAAGCAGATTAAGAAATCAACAAAAATTAAAATAAAAATGAGCATAATCGTTAATGTCCATGCGAGACAAATCCTCGATTCAAGAGGAAATCCAACAGTAGAAGTAGAAGTTGCAACAGAAGCAGGTGCATTTGGCCGTGCTGCAGTACCAAGTGGTGCATCTACCGGACAATATGAAGCTGTTGAATTACGTGATGGAGATAAATCTACATATTTAGGAAAAGGCGTTTTAAAAGCAGTAGAAAATGTAAACACCAAAATTGCTGATGCATTAAGGGGTATTGATGTTTTTGAACAAAACGCAATTGACAAACTTATGTTAGACCTTGATGGTACCGAGAACAAAGGTAACTTAGGCGCCAATGCTATTTTAGGTGTTTCTTTAGCGGTTGCAAAAGCTGCTGCTGACGAAATTGGCCAGCCATTATACCGTTATATTGGCGGTGTTAATGCAAACACTTTACCTATCCCGATGATGAACATCATCAATGGTGGTTCTCACTCTGATGCTCCTATTGCATTCCAGGAGTTTATGATCATGCCAGTAGGTGCACCTTCTTTCTCTGAGGCGTTACGTTGGGGAACTGAAGTTTTCCATAGTTTGAAAAAAATCCTTCACGATAGAGGTTTATCTACTGCGGTAGGTGATGAAGGTGGTTTCGCCCCAACTTTTGATGGTACTGAAGATGCAATTGAAACGGTATTAAAAGCTATTGAAACTGCTGGTTACCAACCAGGTTCACAAATCTGTTTAGCGCTAGATTGTGCATCATCTGAGTTCTACAAAGATGGTAAATACGATTATACCAAATTTGAAGGCGATAAAGGTGCTATACGTTCAAGCGAAGAGCAGGCACAATATTTAGCTGATCTTTCTGCCAAATATCCAATCATCTCTATCGAGGATGGTATGGATGAAAACGATTGGGCTGGTTGGAAAACTTTAACTGATAAAATTGGCGACCGCGTTCAATTGGTAGGTGATGATTTGTTTGTAACTAACGTAACCCGTTTACAACGTGGTATCGATGAAGATACGGCAAACTCTATCCTGGTAAAAGTAAACCAGATCGGTTCATTAACTGAAACGATTAACGCGGTTACTTTAGCACAAAACAGTGGTTATACTTCGGTAATGAGTCACCGTTCTGGTGAAACTGAAGATGTTACCATCGCTGATTTAGCTGTTGCATTAAACTGCGGACAGATTAAAACCGGTTCGGCTTCACGTTCGGACAGGATTGCAAAATATAATCAATTGTTACGTATTGAAGAAGAATTGGGCGAAAACGCACGTTTCATCGGTTCGAAATTCAAATACGCGAAAAAATAATCTTTGTGATGAGTGTCATTCTGAGCTTGTCGAAGAACTTTTCGATAGGTGTTTAGACGGGCTCAACATGAAAATCCAATTTGATGTTAACAAGTTGAAAAACTTATTTGCGAAACATCCGGAGATTTTAAATCTTCGGATGTTTTTATTTTAATACTATATTTGCTCAGCAAACCTTACAGGTTTTAAAAACCCGCAAAGTTTAATAACGGTTTTCGAGAAAAATATGAAACGTTTAATAGATCTTTTCCGCAATAAATATTTCCTTGCAACGGTCGCTTTTGCGATGTGGATGTTATTTTTCGACAAAAATGATATGATGTCGCAATATGAATACCGCAGTCAGGCGAATAAACTGCAGGAAGAAAAAGAATATTTCGAGAAAGAAACCGCCCAGGTTAAAAAGGATTTAAACGAACTGAACACCAACTTAAACACTGCAGAGAAATTTGCACGCGAAAAATACTTTATGAAGAAAGATAATGAAGATGTTTTCGTGATTATCAGGGAGGAGAAGAAAGATTAGTTTTCAGTTGGCAGTATTCAGTTGGCAGTATTTATTTTAAAGTTCAACTGTTAAACAATCTGCCGATCAATTAACCGATTAAACCTTTAAACATTCGAATGCTCCATATCCTCTACATTATAGCCATAACTGCCGAGGCCATGACTGCTGCATTATCTGCCGGCAGGCGCGATATGGATTGGGTTGGCGTTTGTATTATTGCCTGGGTTACCGCTCTGGGTGGCGGAACGGTTAGAAATGTATTATTTGGACATTACCCTATGAGTTGGGTAGAACATCCCGAGTATTTAGTGATTACCGCGGTGGCGGCCTTATTTGCTGCTTTTATTGCGTCGATCATGACCAGGCTCAAAAAACTTTTTATTTACCTGGATGCTTTGGGTTTGGTGGTGTTTACCATTATCGGGTGCCAGGTAGCGCAACAGATTCATTTACCTTATTTGATTGTACTTTTTAGCGGAATGATCACAGGTTGTGCAGGTGGTGTACTCCGTGATGTGCTCTGCAATGAATTGCCTTTTCTTTTCCGCAAAGAGATTTATGCCAGTGCCGCAATTGTTACCGGCTCTGTTTACATCGGGATCGAACATTTTCACGGATCCGAAATGCTTGCAACTGTTTTTGCTGCCATAGTGGGTTTAACATTGAGACTGCTTTCTATCCGTTTCGAATGGCATATGCCTAAGTTTGTTTACCGGGATGAATGGCACTAACTCAGTTTGGAGTTTTTAGTTCGGAGTTCTGAGTCTCCAAACTTAAGCTCCCTATTCCTTTTGCTTTCCGTGGTGTCACAAGTACCTTATGTTTAATGGTGCCGGGTATTACCACCTTTCCATGGCTAGCATGTATAGTTCGGCGTTCTAAGTCTCTAAACTCATAACACCCAGCTCCCAACCTAAAGTTCTCCGTTTCTTTTCCTTAAAAACCACTCGGTTCCGAGCAAAATCATGATTAAACCAAACAGCCACTTCATATTAATTAACTCATCATACTTACGGTCTTCATAGCTGATGGTTTTGATGTTCTCATTTTTCAGGATTTCATCAGCTATTTTAAGCAGGTTTTCGGGCATAAACAATTTACCATTGCTTTGTCTAGACATGGCATTTAAAAGCTGGTGGTTGGCTGTTGTTTGCTGGTATTCAGCAATTAAAGCGTTTACATGAAAACTTCCGGTAGCCGTGTATTTCTTTCCGCCGAGTTCTGTATTGGCCAAATACGAATAATTACCAGCTGGCATGGTACCTGCATCCAATTGATAAGCCGTTTCCGTTTTGGAGAAAGTATAATTGAACAGCTTTCCTGCTTCATTTTTAACCTGCAGATTTACCTCCGGCTCATTAACCGCCTGGTAACTGTCGTTATAAAGGGTTGCATTAAACTGGATACTTTCATTTTCATCATAAGCTGCTTTAGCAGTAAAAACCTTAAACCTGCGTTTATCACCTTTAACAGAAAGGTATTGAACGGTTTTTGAAATCAGATCATTTAAAACGGATTTCGGCGCTTCGTTCTCAGCTTCAGCAAGTTTCCATCGCCATAGCCCCTCCCCCATTAAATAACCGGTCTTTAAGCCGTTTTCGTTTGCAAAAAACAGCAATGGTTGCTGCGTACTCACTTTACCAATGCGTTGATTAAACACCGGAGTTGCTCCTGCATTTACGGTTAACCTGCCAAAAGGACTCAGTAAAGGATCGAAAGATGAAACCTGCTTTTTATCCTCATCCGTCAGGTTGAAACTGGTAAAACCATTGGCAAAATCAGCATATACTTCCTGAACAGAACCATTGGCGGAGCTCAAATTAACTTGATTTTGGATCTGATTAAAAGCATTTACATTGCTCTGTGCCCCCACAATGTACCAGACCGGTTTCTTTAATGCGGTGAATTTCTTTAAAAAGACTGACGAGATATTCTGCACATCGGGTAGCTGATACAATATAATTAAATCAAATTTAGATGGATCTGTTGCATTTAAATCATCTGCAAGGGCAAGTTTAACTTCGTAGTGTTTATTAAGCGAAATAGCCTCCTTTAAAACACCCAGATCAGGGTGAGGTGAAGCAGCAGCAAGCAATACCTTCTGCCTGCCGTCAATAACCTCTACATAAAAGGTCTGAACGTTATTTTGCGTGGTAATTTCATTTTCTAAAGCGCCTAATTGAACGGTGTACTTCTGCACACCGATTTTGCCTGCATGGAGCTTTACCGGAATGGTTTTAACAAACGAAGCGGCATTAATCAAGATATTCTGTTGCGTTATCTTTGCACCGTTTTCGCTAATGGTTAATGAGGTGGTTTCACCGTTGCTTTGAAAAGCCTGTACCTGTACTTCGACCGTAAAATCATCATCCAGGTAAACAATGTTATTATAGTTTACATTCGAGATCAATACATCGCGCCTGGGAATACTATCACCCAGCGCAATGGTGTAAATTGGGG
The DNA here is from genome assembly GCF_044762335.1 of Pedobacter suwonensis. Lineage (GTDB taxonomy): Bacteria > Bacteroidota > Bacteroidia > Sphingobacteriales > Sphingobacteriaceae > Pedobacter. Next base: position 204,727 of record NZ_JBIWEB010000004.1, read on the forward strand.
CATTGATCTGATTAACGCTGTATAATGGGTTGCCACCTTGGTTAAAAATCCCATCAGTGGCCAAAACAACTGCCCCGACATTGCGGTTGGTATATTCATCTCTGACTTTCTGAAAAAGTGCAGAAGCATCGGTCAATTTTCCCTGGTTTTTAAAGTCGAAGCCATCAGCAACCTGATCGCCAAAATGAAGCACTTTTACTTCGTATTTGCCTGCGAGTTTATCCCTTAACCTTTCAAGGTTTTGTTCGTATCGTTTTTGATCGAAACCTGCTGCTTTAACCTGACCAACTGATAGTGAATTATCCTGTCCGATGATGATTACAGGCTTATCTAAAGTATAATTTATGGTTTTAATGAGTGGTGCAAACAGGAACCATGAAATCGTAGTAACAACCACAATCCTCAACGCAGCCAAACCATATTGAAGTTTTTTATCCAGATTTTTATTACCGCGATAAAGCAACCAGGCATACAGGGCACCTAAGGCCAAACAGCCCAGAAAAGATAAAATAGAAGCACCCGAAAAAAAACCAGTCATAATTCATAAAGATGGTAATTTTAGGGAAATTTTCAAGGTTATTCATTATAAAGAATTTATGCTAAGACCAAAAAACATCCATTTGTTTAACCACCAAGTGCACTGAGTTTTACACAGAGGATCACAAAGTACCTAAACCTTTTTAGGCACCTAACTCTATGTACTTCGTGTCTTTTCTTTGTGAACTTTGTGGTAAAAAAAGAGAGCGCTATGCTCTATGTGGTTAAATTCATATTTTTAACCCAAATCAATCCTTATGAAATTAATCTGTTTAACGTTACTGCTATCTCTAAGCTTTATGGTAAATGCCCAAAGTAATTTCAAAGCTACTCAAATCAAATTTGAAAGAGTAGAAAAGGCATACAGCGAAAAGTGGGAAACATTAAGAAAATTTATCCTGGCTGAAGGTTTTGGTGATCAATTTTCGATGGTAATCAATGCTTATAAAAGCGAAGGTAAACTGGAAGTTTGGTTAAAGGCTAATACCGATAAAAACTACAAATTATTCCGCACTTATGATTTTTGTGCATATTCGGGTACACTGGGGCCAAAAGTAATGGAAGGCGACGGACAAACACCTGAAGGATTTTATTACATCAATGTTTTCAACCCGATGAGCAAATTTCATTTATCAATGGGTATAAATTATCCGAATACGATAGATGATTTTCGAACTGGAAAAAACCGAAAACCGGGAAGTGATATCTACATCCATCGCGATTGTGTTACGGTTGGTTGCATTCCGCTAACGGACGAAAAAATTAAAGAAGTGTATATTCTAGGCGTTGAGGCAAGCAATGCTGGTCAGGAAAGGATTCCGGTAAACATTTATCCCTTCAAAATGACCAATGGAAACTTAAAAAAGTATTCAAAGCAATTTCCTGATCAGGCCAGTTTCTGGAAATCGTTACAACCTGGCTATTTAGCTTTTGAAAAAAATAAAAACCAGGCTAATGTTAGTGAAGTGAAAGGGCAATATGTTGTAAAATAGATTGAAAAGTTAAAGGTTGAAATGTTGTTAAGTTATGTCCCTAAATAAGACAAAAACCAAAAGGCGTAAGATTTGGGGTCATTACCCGCCTTACGCCTTTACTATTTTATATTGATGGAAAGAAACCTTCTACCCTAAACCTTTTAACCCTCTACCTTTCTTAAAGCATTCCACCGCAAACCGATAAGGTTTGTCCGGTTACGTAAGCACTCATATCAGAAGCTAAAAAGACGCAAACATTGGCAATATCTTCGGTTTCGCCGGCACGTTTTAACGGAATATCTTTTTCCCATCCTTCCACTACCTTAGGATCTAAAATATCGGTCATTTCCGTACGGATAAAACCCGGTGCAACTACGTTTGCACGGATATTTCGCGATCCCAGTTCTTTAGCTACCGATTTGGTAAAACCGATAATACCAGCTTTAGAAGCGGCATAATTAGCCTGACCAGCATTACCTGAAACACCTACTACTGAACTCATGTTAATGAAGACACCTTTACGGGCTTTCATCATCACTTTAGAAGCTGCCTTAGTTACGTTAAAGATCGATTTTAAGTTGACGTTGATTACATCATCCCAGTTCTCCTCGCTCATCCTCATCAATAAACCATCTTTGGTGATACCTGCATTATTTACCACAATATCGATCGCTCCAAATTCAGCTACGATGTCATTGATCAATTGCTCAGCTTCATGAAATTTAGAAGCATCAGAACGATATCCCTTAACTTTGGTACCAAAACCTTGCAACTCCTGCTCTAAAGCCTGACCTTTTTCTACTGATGATAAATAGGTGAATGCTACATTAGCACCTTGCTCTGCAAATTTCTCCGCTATTTTACGACCGATCCCTTTTGATGCGCCGGTAATCAACGCTGTTTTTCCTTCTAGTAATTTCATTTGTTATCTTATTGTTGTCAGTCTGAGCCTGTCGAAGACCGAACGTGTTATTTATTTTTATAGTTTGATAATCTTACAATTTCATTCCAATCTTCTTTAAATAAAGCTTCCTTTTTCTTTCTACTCCAACCTTTAACCTGTTTTTCGAAGTTTATAGCGTCTTCTATTTGATCAAATCTTTGATAGTACTTCAAAGTGACAGGCCTTCTTGAAAAAGTATATGCAAAAGCATTTTCACCGTCATTATGCTGAGAACGTCTAACCTCTAAATCATTTGTTACCCCAACATAATAACTTTTGTCGGAGCACTCCAAGATATAGACAAAATAGTTATGTACTCTTGCCATAAAAGATCTTTAGAAAGATGAAGTTACTAAAAATATTTCTTGCTAAAACTGTCATGTTGAGCTTACCGAAACATACCATAAAAGTCCTTCGACAGGCTCAGGATGACAATCGCGCAGAATGGAAACTACCTACTTTCCAACTGCAAACTTAAACCGCCGGTTCCTGCTGGCTTAAACAGTGAAAGCTTCCCAATCCCCAAATAATATCAACAGAATTAATACCTACTACCTTACGATCGGGGAAACAGCCCTGGATAATATCTAAAGCTTTTTGGTCGTTCACATCATCAAAAACCGGAACAATTACAGCTGCATTAGCAATGTAAAAGTTCGCATAAGATGCAGGCAAACGCGTATCATCATAAATTACCGGTGAAGGCATTGGTAATTCAATAATATTTAATGATCTGCCATCTTTTAGTTTCATTGCCTTTAAAGCTTCCAGATTTTCCTGCAGCAGCACGTAGTTTTCATCAAGCGGGTTACTTTCAACAACCGTTAAAACGGTATCCTTGTTTACGAAACGGGTAATATCATCAATATGGCCATCGGTATCGTCTCCTACAATTCCATCGCCCAACCACAGTACCTGGTCTTGACCATAATACTCAAGCAAATACTTTTCAATCTGCTCTTTAGTTAAATGTGGATTACGGTTCTCGTTCAACAGACATGCAGTAGTGGTTAAAACTGTACCGGCGCCATTAAACTCTACCGAACCGCCTTCCATTACAATATCGGGATTGAATAATGGCAGATTAAAATGTTTTGCAATTTTAGTTGGCACTACATCATCCAGATCAAACGGGGGGTACTTACCACCCCAGGCATTGTAACCCCAATCCACCACTGCTTTTTCATTGCCTTTAAGCACAAATGCCGGCCCATGATCTCGGCACCAGGCATCATTGGTTTCATTGAAATAAAATTCAATCTGCGTCAAATCGGCATCTGCTTTTTGAAGTTCGCCAATGGCAAAGGCTTTCATTTCTTCGTCTTTTACATTGATCCGTACCTTTTCACCTTCGGCAACAGCTTTAATAAACTGACAGTAAGGCTCATAAATAGTTTCAATCTTACCAGGCCAACTGGCCTCTTTGTGCGGCCAACTTAACCAGGTTGCCTCATGTTTAGCCCACTCAGCAGGGAAAGCATAACCTTGCTGCTTAGGTGAATAATCGAATTGATTGATATTTAAATCTTTTCTTGGCGGAAAGTTTGACATCTAATTTTAATTTATAAAATGAATGGTTCGTAAGGACACGAACCATGGATTTGGATGTTCGTCATCTCGACTGAAGCGCAGCGCAATGGAGAGATCTATTGACAAAAACTGAAGATTAGATTTCTCGCCTCCGTTTCACTCCGCTCGAAATGACGATTTTGGAGGTTTATTGAAATAAACAACCCTCGATAATTGTTCGCTTTAAGCTTTGGTCTTTAACCTTCCCGCTTAATCCCCATCAATATACCTTTTTGTAATCGGCTGGTAAGAATCAATTCTTCTGTCTCTTAAAAATGGCCAGTGCTTACGCATAAAATCACTTTGATCGAGGTCCAGCTCCACAACTTCGGTTTCTTCCTGATCGTGCGACGCTAAATAAAGTAACCGGCCCTGTGCATTGGTAGCAAAACTGCCTCCCCAGAATTTCATGGCACCATCTTGTTCAAAACCAACACGGTTTACACTCACCACCGGAACGCCATTGGCCACAGCATGCGAGCGTTGAATGGTTTGCCAGGCATTGTATTGATCCTGGTTGGTTTCCTCATCCTGATCGGTAGCCCATCCAATTGCTGTTGGATAAAACATGATATCGGCCCCCATTAATGCGGTAATGCGTGATGCTTCAGGATACCATTGATCCCAACAGATTAGAATGCCGATCTTCGCAAATTTGGTTTGGAAAACCTTATATCCCAAATCACCTGGGGTAAAGTAAAATTTTTCGTAGTAAGCCGGATCATCAGGAATGTGCATTTTGCGATACTTACCTAAATATGATCCATCGGCATCTAAAACAGCAGTTGTATTGTGGTACAAACCTTCAGCGCGTTTTTCAAACAACGAAGCAATAATTACTACACCCAATTCTTTAGCAATTACCTGTAAAGCATCGGTTGACGGACCCGGAATAGCTTCTGCCAGATTGAAATTATCGTAATCTTCAACATCGCAGAAGTATAAGGATGTAAAAAGTTCCTGCAAACACACAATCTGTGCTCCCTTTGCAGCGGCTTCCCTTACTTTAGTAATCGCTTTATCTAAATTTTCCTGCTTATCTTTAGTACAACTCATCTGCACTAAGCCAACTTTTACTTTCTTCATGTTTTCTGAAATGAGAGAATGAGAGAATGATTAATTGAGAGAATGTTATTGTAATTTTAACCACATTCACTCCTTCAAAAATTCACTCATGCTAAATTAACATGCAAAGTTACTATTTGTTTAAGAGTAGAACGGCATAAAATTGTAAATATTGGTATAAATCGGCTTCAATCATTTATGCTAAAGATGAGGTATTTTGTTTTTAAAATTCAATGCCCAAAAAGCAAAGAAATATGCTGCAAGTGCTTCATTTATTTTTTTGAGGCATTGTGCAGCATATTCAAATATTTGGTATTCAGACCGAAGTTATTAGCCCTCTTCTCCTCCGTTTTTCATTTTCATTAAAAGTGCATAAGCATTTTTTGTCACCACACTGCCCAGCTGTTTATTGGTTTTAATTTCTATAAATCCATCCACTGTTGTTCCAATTTCTACAGGAACCATTTTGTACAGCCTATTACCAACGTCCTCAAAAATGTAATATTTATTTTCCCATTTAACTATGGCATCTTCCGGCACGGCATCAACAATTTCGTTGCCAACAGAAATAGCCGCATTTAGAAAAGAGCCAGGTAATAGTTTATGATCTGAATTTTGAATATCACAATGTACGGTTGTGGTCCGGTCGTCTTCAATATTAGGCGTAATCAGATGTATTTTAGCGATATATTTCTTTTCGGGGTTTGTTGTCGTATTGCAGATCACTTCTTGTCCTTTTTTTAAACTGGCCGCATCTTTTTCAAATACAGTAAGGTTTGCGTGTAATTCTCCCGGACCAATTAATTCAAATAAAATATCGGCTGCATTAACAAATTTGCCCGTGTTTACATTAACCTTGGTAACGTATCCACTAATGGGCGAATAAATTTTAATATAACGGGTGATCGAATTTTCATTTAAAATTTCAGGATTAATGCCAATTAGCCTCAGTTTTTGAGCAAGTGCTTTTACCAAAACTTTTTGATTGTAATAATCGCTTTCAGTTTGCTGAAAGATTTTATCACTCGTCGCCTTGGTTTGATTTAGCCCCTTTTGCCTGGTATAATCTGCCGCCAAAAACTTCAGTCTGTTTTGAGAAGTTAAGTAATCTTGCTGGAGTTGGATGTACTGCTGATCTTCGACGGTAGCCAACACTGCTCCTTTGTTGACAAACATTCCGGGCATCATAATCATTTTCTTAATATAGCCGCCCATAGGCACACTTACGGAATAGGTATTTTCTGGTGGCACATCTACAACACCATTAACATTAATGGTGCTATGCATCGTTTTTCGTGTGATTTTGCCGGTTAAAATCCCGGCATTTTTAACTTGTGCGTCGGTAAGTTGTACCTCGTCTGTGTTTGCTGCTACAGGTTTTTCTGCCTGTACGGTTTCTTTTTTATCCGCACTGCTGCAAGCCATTAGAAGTGACATGCAAAACAATCCTGCTAATATTTGAGTTCTCATTTTATCTTATTTATCTGTGGCTGTAATACGTTCAATTTCAAACGCAGCTTCGTTAAATTGCTGCACCTTATCATAATATTCTGCTTTGACCTGTATAAACTGGTTAACCAGGATCACCCAATCCAGATAGGCAATCTCTCCGGCATTAAGTTTATCAGATGCCGTTCTAAAAATATCACCAGCATTCCGTAAAGCGATTTTATGGTAAGAGCCAATCAGTTTTTCAAGCCTGTTATACCGTTCAACCGCGTTTATTAAATTATTATCCAAAGTTTTTTTTGTTAAGGCCAATTCTTTTTCACGCTGTTGGATGAGGATGCCATTGGCTTTGATGCGTGAATTTTGCGCACCGAAAAAGATTGGAATTCCAATGCCAACACTAATTGAAGAAAACCTTTTACTTTTGTCGAAATATTGCTCTGCCCCAATACTGCTGGTTTGCCAACCAATAATACTCGAGTTATTATAACCAAAACTTAAAGAAGGAAGCAGTTTACTTTTTTCGAGTGCCTTTTGTTGCCTGGCCAATACCAACTGTTCCTCTCCCAATTTTAGCAAAGGATGGCTGATCTCTTCCTGTTTCAATAAAGGCCTTGTGGCGTAAAGCAAGCTATCAGCCTCCGGCTGCAGGTTTTCACTGCTGTTTAACAAAAACTTAAACCTGTTTTGCATCAGGGTATAATCTGTTTTAAGCAACTCAAGCTGATTGTTAATTTGTTGCTTTTGATTTTCTGCAGTGCGAAGTTCAAGCAAATCGACATCTCCTGATTTAAAACGCTGGGTAGATTTATCCAGAAATGCACCATAAACGCTATCGGCCCAAAGCAATAATTTCTCTTTTTCACTTAATAACAAAAGGCTGTAGTAGGCTGATTTCACTTCGGTTTTCAAGTCAAGCTGGCGCGCATTAACTTCAATCTCACTGATGCGCAAATTTGTTTTATGGGTAGCAAATTGCCTTGCATAAACAGTCGGAAAATCGAGTGTTTGTAAAACAGAAAATTTATTGTCATTCTCCAGACTGTTGAATTTGCCATAATCGAAACCAATTGCTGTTTTTGGTGCGTCAAAGCTACTTTTAGCAATCTGCTGATAATACTGAACGTTGGTTTTGGCAACCTGCAACGAAATGTTGTTTTTAACAGCCGTATCTAACGCAGCTTTTAAGCTGATGGACTTCTGTGCATTCGTATTTAAGGTTCCAAAAAGCATGATGAGTACAGTTAACGCAAGTTTATTTTTAGGTTTGAAATACGAAAAGCCCTTTTCAAATAATATGTATAACATGGGCAAAACAAATAATGTTAATAACGTAGAAATTAATAAACCACCAATAACCACTGTAGCCAATGGTTTTTGAACCGCACCGCCCGCACCAGTACTGATGGCCATCGGAATAAAACCAAGTGACGGGACCAATGCAGTCATTAAAACGGCACGAAGTTTTGATTTTGTAGCATGGATGACAATTCTTTTTACATCTGTCCAGCCCTCTCTTTTTAACCGGTTAAATTCCGAAACCAGTAGAATTCCGTTTAATACGGCTACACCAAAAAGGGCAATGAAACCAACACCGGCCGAAATACTAAAAGGCAAGTCCCTGATCCATAAAGCAAATATGCCACCTGTTGCGGAAAGTGGAATAGCAGTATAAATTAAAAGTCCTTGTTTAACAGAACTGAAAGCAAAATAAAGGAGTAAGAAAATGAGCAATAAGGCAATCGGCACTACAATTGCCAATCGTGATTTCGCTGCCGTCATATTTTCAAAAGAGCCGCCATAAGAAATCGTATAACCTTTAGGTAAGTTAAGTTTTGCAGCTGCTTTCTGCTGTAGTTCCTCTACAATCGACTGCACATCCCTATCCTTCACATTAAACCCAACAATTATCCTGCGTTTGGTATCTTCTCTTTGAATCTGGTTAACTCCTTCCACTTCTTCAATATTAGCAACCATACTTAAAGGCACCTGATTACCGGATTTGGTTAAAACCATCAGGTTTTCTACATCTTTAATATTTTTCCGGGCTGCTTCGTCAAGGCGTACCACCATATCAAAACGTTTTTCCCCTTCATAAACCTGACCAGCCACCTGTCCGGCAAAAGCAGTATTAACCACCCGGTTTACATCGCCTACGTTTATGCCATATTTAGCCATTCCGTCGCGGTTGTATTTAATTACTACCTGAGGCATTCCCGTAACTTGCTCCTCGTAAACATTGATAGCTCCTTTAACGGTACCGATTATAGCTCCTAAACGTTTGGCATAAATAGCCAGCGAATCCAGGTCTTCACCGAATATTTTACAAACTACATCCTGCCTTGCACCAGTCATCAGTTCGTTAAACCGCATTTGTACCGGAAATTGAAAACCCACGGTAATACCAGGAATTACTTCAACCGCTTTGGTCATTTTGGCACTTAATTCCGGAAATGATTTAGCAGAAGTCCATTCTTTTTTGGGTTTTAAAATTACCATCATATCTCCTGCTTCAAAAGGCATGGGATCTGTTGGTACCTCGGCACTTCCTATTTTGGTTACGATTTTTTGCACCTCAGGAAACTTATCCAGCAGAATTTTCGATGCTTTTTGTGTAGTTTCAATCGTATTGTTCAGGTTACTACCGGTGAGCAAACGGGTTTCAACGGCAAAATCGCCTTCTTCCAGCTGTGGAATAAATTCCCCACCGAGGGTACCCATTATAAAAATAGAAATAGCGAACAAGGAAAGTGTAACCACCAGAATGGTTTTTGGAAAACGGAGTACTTTACTTAAGATGGGTTGGTATTTTCTCTCTATCCATGCCATCAGCTTATCGGTTAAATTTTTCTTGTGGCTGATGGTTTTATTTAGGCATAAAGCCGACATCATCGGCACATAAGTGATGGACAAGAGAAATGCACCGAGAATAGCAAAAGCTATGGTCCATGCCATAGGTTTAAACATCTTACCTTCAATACCTTCCAGCGATAAAATAGGCAGATAGACAATAAGGATAATGATCTGACTGAACACCGCCGATTTAATCATTGATCCGGTTGATTTTTCCACTTCATTATCCATCTGATTTTGGTCTATCTTACCGATAGCCCTAAAGTGTTTACTATGCGAAAAGCGGTGAAGGATGGCCTCTACCACAATTACAGAACCATCTACAATTAAACCGAAATCTATCGCGCCAAGCGACATCAGGTTTCCGCCAACCCCAAACTTATTCATCAATATGATCGCAAAAAGCATAGATAGCGGGATCACTGAGGATACGATCAGGCCTGCACGAAGGTTCCCTAAGAAAAACACCAGTACAAAAATCACAATCAGCGCACCTTCCATTAAGTTGGTCTCTACGGTACTAATGGCATTATCGACCATTTTTGTTCTATCCAGAAAAGGCTCGATCACCACGCCATCGGGAACCATTTTTTGAATTTTCGCAATTTTATCTTTAACCCGTTTTACTACCACAGAAGAATTTTCACCTTTTAACATCATCACCACAGCACCTGCAACTTCACCCTGGGCATTATAGGTCATCGCGCCATAACGTATGGCCGAGCCATACTGAACCTTGGCAACCTGGCCCATTAAAACAGGCATTCCATTGTCAAGCGTTTTTACCACAATCTTTTCAATATCGGCCAGATTGGTTGTTAATCCTTCGCTTCGGATATATAAAACAGTTGGTCCCTTTTCAATGTATGCCCCGCCTGTATTTTCATTATTTTTTTCGAGGGCATCAAATATTTCAGCAATGGTTAATCCATAGGCTTTAAGTTGGTCTTGCCGTACCGCAACTTCGTATTGTTTCAGCCTGCCGCCAAAACTAGATACTTCCGCGACTCCCGGCGTACCTAAAAGTTGCCTTCTTACTATCCAATCCTGAATGGTACGCAATTCCTGTTCATTAAATTTGCCTTCGTAACCTTTTTTTGGCCGAACTACATATTGATATATTTCGCCTAGGCCTGTTGAAACAGGAGCCATTGCCGGCGAGCCTATGCCCTGTGGAATTTCTTGCTGCACCTGCTGCAAACGCTCGGCAATTTGCTGCCTTGCCCAGTAAACATCGGTTTCTTCAGTGAAAACGATGGTAACCAAAGAAAGTCCGAAACGTGAAAAACTCCGAATCTGCTTAAGTCCTGAAATACTGCTACAGGCCTGCTCAATAGGAAATGTAATGAGGCGCTCTATATCCGGTGCGCCCAATGATGGAGAAACGGTAATAACCTGCACCTGGTTATCGGTAATATCAGGAAGTGCATCTATCGGTAATTTGGTAACCTCGTAAGTACCCCAACCAATCAGTGAGCATACGAACAAAGCAATGATCAGTTTATTCCGGATGGAAAAACCGATGATTTTATTTAACATCATAACTTAAATTAAAATAACAGACATATCCAGAAGCCATGGGGAATGGTTCTGAAAAAATTTGAAAAATAAATTTTAAGCTATGGCAATGGGAGGGCGAAATAGGCTTCCGAAAGCAGGATTACTATAGCAATTGGTGTAACTGAAAGTTTTCCAGGTATGTATATTCAGGCATACTGCTTTTAGTAAAATAAATTTTTCTGCCGGAACACCGATTGAAATGATATGATGACCATCAATCTTTTTGAAAGGAAGTTTCATATCCTCTTCATCATCATGATCATCCAGGTCATGCCCGAAGTAATGCATTTCAAGAAAGTCCATAAAACTGATTTCAGCATTAAGCTGATGGTGTTGTAAAAAGTGAAGAACAAGTTGAGGTGCCTTTATTACTTCGCGAACGGAGGTATTAAAAATGAGTACCGGGAAAAGTAGCAGAAGGACAACTTTATTCACCTTGCAAAGATAGCAAAGCTTTCAAAATAATTCAAACCTGCGCGTTTATAAGAGCTGTTACTTACCGAAAAAGAACGGTAATTAAAGCTGGTATTTAAAAAATGCGTCAAAAATCGAAAAATGTTAGCAGAATGGAGCCAGTACAGCTCCGAAATCGATATCAAAAAAAGCAGATGAACATTTTTAGCACTGTTCACCTGCTTTCTTAAAATTGTTTAGGGATTGATATTATCCTTTTTCGGTTTCGTTTTGGTTTCTACAATTTCGGCAACCGCAACCACCTCCTTACGTTTTTCAGGATCCATTAACTCCATTAGTTTCAGTCCTAATAAACCATCCATTGCTGAACCGCCCGCATTGGCATTTCCACCAATCAATACATCCGGGATCAGTTTCACATTGCCTTTGGATAACTCTTCAGTAATTTTGTAACGGGTAAAGTTTTCGCCTCCCAAAGCTTTGACAGCAAGTTCGTAAGCCTCTGCTGTAGATTTACCTACCGCTAAAATTTTACCTGCTTCAGCACTACCGGTTAACGAAATCTGTTCTGCTTCTGCTGATGCCCGTAACTTAATTGCTTCAGAATCGGCTTGTGCACGTGCTTTCGTAGCTTCAGCTTCAGCATGAGCACGCATTTTGGTAGCCTCAGCCTCTGCTCCTACCGCTAGTTTTACTCCCGCTGCATCACCTTCCGATTTTTTCACTGTTGCACTTGCGGTACGTTCAGCAATCTCCACACTTTGCTGTGCCTTCACAATATCTTTTTGCATATCGGCAATGGCAGTTTCTTTCTCCATTCCCTGGCGGGTTTCCTGTGCTTGTTTTTGAGTTTCGTATGTGACTTTTTGTTCCTCCGCAATTTTACGATCGGTTAAAGTTTTCATCAACGATTCTGGCGGAACAATATCACCAATCAACGTATCAACCGCATTTACGTTATATTCATCAAGTACCTTACGGATATGCTCTTTTGCCGATTCCTGACGCTCTCTACGGGTACTTAAGAAAGCAATTACATCGCTGCCCTGCGCCGAGTTACGGAAATAGTTACCAATCGTAGGCTCTAAAACCTGCGACACCAGATTCAACATATTTCCAAAACGGGCAATCACTTTTGGCGCTTCGGTAGTGGGTACATGGATAATCTGTGCCACATCCAGGTTAAAAGGGAAACCATCTTTGGAGCGCACAGTTATAGTGGATAGATTTTTATCCAGGTTATGTGCTTCACTACGTGCCGATGCCCAGTTGAGTACTAAATTGGTTGTAGGAACCAGCTCGACCTTCATAATGTATTTGTTAATGGGATATTTTCCTGGTCCAAGCGGTTCCAGCCAAACGCCTTTTGATCCTTTAGCTACAATATTACCATGTTTAAAATCGGCACCGGTTAAATCATCACCTTCTTTATCAATAAATGAAATCACCACGCCTACATAACCTATGGCAATCTCAGTCATGGGAATTTCTTCTAACTGGATAGCCCAGGGGTTTAAGTTGTACGAACCTGCCAGAATTACCTGTGGTTGCAGCCCACGATTACCACCATGCCTTATAAAAGCGTCGAAATCCTGAAAATTATTGTGGCCTTCTACCAGTTTACCCGCAATCTGGTTAGCTTCGATCGGTAAACCATCCAGCGTCGTTACAATTCCCACCATACTTTCCTGAATGCGGACCATATCGGTAACCGAAACCTGAAACAACATGGTATTGATCCGGTACGAACCGGAAGTAATGTAAGCGGTTTGCCTCCCCCGCTGACCACCGTTTTCGAGGAACTTTACAGCATCCTGAAAATTATCAGATTCTACTTTTTGCCCCAGGATATTGCCTGTTGGGATTTCGGCCCCGTCTTTAGCCATAATAAGTCCGATTTTCCCTTCAGGGATGATGGTAAATTGCTCCATGCTTACACTGTACTGCCAAAACCACATCCCGAAATATAAGCCCGGCGCCAAAGTTTTTCCCTGGAAACCGGCCTCGCCTTTAATCGCGATAATACGTCCGTCCGGTAATTCCCTTGCCGATCCAAAGAGCACAAATTTTTTGGTAATCAACCCGATCCTGTCTTCGGGTACGATGACCATACCGAATAGGAAACGTAAAATATATTTGTATAAAACAATGCACAACAGTGCCACTAAAACCCACCAGTAATTAGAAATGAGCGCTTCCATAATCTTTTATATTTTTCTTTTTTTTAAGCCTGATAAACCATTTATCAGGCGCGATATGGATATCAAATGATGTGCTTTATTATCATTTTCAGCGCTTAATTTGAAACTATTTTTTATTGGTTTTAAGGCCTCAAAAACGACTCAGGATCCATTGAGTGCAAAATGTCATCTGCAGATGACATTTCCTGGAATAAGCTGACCGAACGCTTATAATGAGCAAATTCGGGCGTTTTAATTTATACAAATAGCCTCAGAAATTTTAAATGTATAAATTACAATTAATGCGAAAGAGATGTCCTTTTTTCAGAACTAAGGAACCGACCTAACCGCAGGACAATGCTCATAAAGCTGGACAATGGAAACAATATGGATATTAGTTAACCGAACGCGTTTTTGGGACAACGTTATCAATGCGTTGGTGTTTAGCCAAAGACCAGGTATATAAATTGGAAAGCAACAATTAATTAAAACTTACACCCCTATTTCTTCTCTGTATTCCTGTTGCAGTTCGAACAGGCATTTGGCACAAAGGCAGCCATCGTAGAGTTCGGAGATATACTGTACTTCGTTAATGCTGAGTTGCACCACACTGCACTGGCATTTGGTATAGGAATTTGCCTTGCATTCAATAGCGCTTCCGCATCTTTCGCAGGGAATGATTTCGTGTTTGCTATGAGGTGAGGTATAAGGCATGAGGTGTAAGGTAAAACCTATTGTAATACAAAAATATAAACAAAAAATAAGGTTTTGAGCGTTTGCCCAAAACCTTATCTATTTTATTGCTTTATGATGAGAAGGGGTCGACTATTGCATTAAGATTGCTTCGTGCATCACAATGACGGCGCTAGCGACCTTAAACCTTCTGCCTTCCAAGCCTCTACCTTAACCTGAGCAGCTAATACAACCTTCTTCCATGGTACAAACCGGGCCGGTGATGATTTCTTCTGCTACCTGATCTTGTGGGATTTCGGCAGGGATAACCGCTTCAATCGCTTTGCCACCCTGGTTCTCTACGGTAAACTTAACCGCTTGAGAAGCCGCTTGTGTACGCAAGTAGTACATACCGGTTTTCAAGCCTTTCTCCCATGCATAGAAGTGCATTGAAGTTAGTTTTGATGTATTTGGTGCGTTTACGAACAGGTTTAATGATTGTGATTGGCAGATATAGGCACCACGGTCGGCAGCCATATCGATGATATTACGCATCTTGATTTCCCAAACGGTTTTATACAGTTCTTTAATGTAATCAGGAATTTCAGGAATAGCCTGAATTGATCCGTTGGCCAATATGATTTTGTTTTTCATATCATTGTTCCATAGACCTAAGGCGACTAAATCTTTCAATAAGTGTTTATTTACCACCACAAACTCTCCGCTTAATACACGGCGGGTGTAAATATTAGAAGTATAAGGCTCGAAACACTCATTGTTACCCAAAATCTGCGAAGTAGATGCAGTTGGCATCGGAGCAACCAATAATGAGTTGTACACACCATCTTTAACTACTTTTTCGCGCAATGTATCCCAATCCCAACGGCCGCTATCTGGCTTTACGTTCCACAGATCGAACTGGA
This sequence comes from Pedobacter suwonensis, assembly GCF_044762335.1. Taxonomy (GTDB): domain Bacteria; phylum Bacteroidota; class Bacteroidia; order Sphingobacteriales; family Sphingobacteriaceae; genus Pedobacter. Next base: position 219,866 of record NZ_JBIWEB010000004.1, read on the forward strand.
ATTTACCTTCAGATAATGGCGAACCTTTAAACGTTTGGTAAGGACCGTGTTTTACTGCCAAATCGTGCGAAGCCGACATCGAAGCAAAATAAATGGTTTCGAAGATGTCTTTGTTTAAACGTTTAGCCTCATCGCTTTCGAAAGGTAAACGCAACAGGATAAAGGCATCAGCCAGACCTTGCACACCTAAACCAACCGGACGATGGCGCATGTTGGAGTTTTCGGCTTCCTGAACAGGATAATAGTTGTGATCGATGATCTTATTCAGGTTTAAAGTAGCCTGATAAGTTACATCATATAGTTTTTGGTGATCAAAAGCACCGTTGATTACAAAACGAGGCAATGCCAATGAAGCTAAGTTACAAACCGCAACCTCATCTTTAGAAGTATATTCGATAATTTCTGTACACAGGTTAGAACTTTTAATGGTACCTAAGTTCTGTTGGTTAGATTTGCTGTTCGCTGCATCTTTAAACAACATATAAGGTGTACCGGTTTCGATCTGCGAATCTAATATAGCAAACCAAAGTTCCTGTGCTTTAATGGTTTTACGGCCACGGCCCTCGGCTTCATATTTAGTATACAATTCTTCAAATTCCTTACCGAAACAATCTGCCAAACCTGGTGCTTCGTGCGGACAAAATAAGGTCCAGTTGCCATTGTCCTTAACACGTTGCATAAACAAGTCGTTGATCCACAGGGCATAGAACAAATCGCGCGCACGCATTTCTTCTTTACCGTGGTTTTTACGTAAATCTAAAAATTCGAAAACATCTGCATGCCAAGGCTCCAGATAAATCGCAAAAGCACCTTTACGTTTACCTCCACCCTGATCTACATAACGGGCGGTATCGTTAAATACACGTAACATTGGAATGATTCCGTTACTGGTACCATTTGTACCGCCAATGTACGAACCGGTAGCACGGATGTTGTGGATGCTTAAGCCAATACCACCTGCACTTTGTGAAATTTTAGCAGTTTGCTTTAAGGTATCGTAAATGCCTTCGATGCTGTCATCCTGCATGGTTAACAGGAAACATGAAGACATTTGAGGTTTTGGTGTAGCCGCGTTGAACAACGTTGGTGTTGCATGCGTAAACCAACGCTCGCTCATTAAATTATAGGTTTTAATGGCGCTTTCGATATCTTCTTTGTGGATACCAACCGAAACACGCATAAACAAATGCTGAGGGCGCTCCACAATCTGACCGTTAACTTTTAACAGGTACGATTTTTCAAGAGTTTTAAAACCAAAATAATCGAAACCGAAATCGCGGTCGTAAATGATCGAACTATCTAAAATATCCTTGTTTTTTTCAATGATCTCATAAATATCGTCAGCGATAAGAGGGGCCTCTTTCTGCGCTTTCGGGTCGAAATATTCGTACAACATCTTCATCGTACCCGAGAATGACTTGGTGGTATTTTTATGTAAGTTGGAAACCGCAATGCGCGAGGCCAGCAAAGCATAGTCAGGGTGTTTTGTGGTTAATGAGGCAGCAGTTTCCGCAGCAAGGTTGTCCAACTCCGACGTGGTTACCCCATCGTATAAACCTTCAATTACCTTTTTGGCAACGTCAATCGGATCAACAAGATCTGAATTTAAACCATAGCAAAGTTTTTGAATACGCGCTGTGATTTTGTCAAATTGCACCGGTTCTTTCCGGCCATCTCTTTTTAGTACGAACATATTTTATGAGATTTAAGTTTTGTATTAGGTAGCGTGTATCAAGTATCAAGACTTGATGATCGCTCTATATTTTTGTAATTTAATTAATTGGTATTAAGTGGTGAGTATCAGGTATCGAGATTACAACAACCTTCCACCCTCAACCTTCTAACCTTCCACCTTAGAAGTCTTCATCTAAAGAAAATGCCTGTGCTTTGTTATCCGCAGCAGTTAACACACCACTTTTCTGATAATCGCCAACACGTTTTTCGAAGAAGTTGGTTTTACCCTGCAACGAAATCATTTCCATAAAATCGAAAGGATTGGTTGCGTTGTATATTTTTTTGTAACCTAATTCCTGTAACCATCTGTCGGCTACAAACTCGATATACTGGCTCATTAATTTTGCATTCATGCCAATCAGGGCAACCGGCAATGCATCGGTAATAAATTCTTTTTCAATCTCAACTGCATCGCTGATAATGCCATGCACTTGTTCTTCACTCAATTTATTGCTCAACATGCTGTACAACAAGCAGGCAAATTCGCAGTGAGAACCTTCATCTCTTGAAATCAACTCATTACTGAATGTTAAGCCTGGCATTAAACCGCGTTTCTTCAACCAGAAAATTGAACAGAAACTACCGCTGAAGAAAATACCTTCAACCGCAGCAAAAGCGACTAAACGCTCAGCAAAGGTTCCGTTATCAATCCAACGTAAAGCCCATTCGGCCTTTCTTTTTACTGCCGGAACAGTATCAATAGCATGGAACAAACGATCCTTTTCTTCCGGATCTTTAATGTAGGTATCGATTAATAAAGCGTAGGTTTCTGAATGGATATTTTCCATCATAATCTGGAAGCCATAAAAACAGCGCGCTTCCGGAATCTGAACTTCGCTCATGAAATTTACTGCAAGATTTTCGTTTACAATACCGTCACTGGCTGCAAAAAAGGCTAAAATATGTGATATGAAATGCCTTTCACCATCGTTAAGGTTCTCCCAATGCTTCAGGTCATCAGAAAGGTCGATTTCTTCGGCCGTCCAGAAACTGGCTTCCGTTCTTTTATACATCTCCCAAACTTTCGGATACTTAATCGGCAAAAGCACAAACCTGTCTTTGTTTTCTTGTAGTAATAATTCCTGTTCCATACGCTGATGTTTTTAAATCTTATTTTTTTTCAGAGCCGACGAAGACATGCATCCATCAGTTTTAATATGATGATTGTAATGTCTTGATCAAAACGCTGCTGTGAAAGTGTTAACCCTATTGTCTGGCAAACAACTGAATTTTTAGTTGCGAAAATTTAGAATGGTAATCTGAGAGATCTACTTATAATTAACTAAAAACTAAGCTTTTATATTTGTTTCCAAACGCAAGAAGTTAAAGAACTTTGTTATAACAAATATATACACGGGGGCTATTTTTTGTGAACCAAAGTTGTTAACACACCACCCAATTGCTGGGGAAAAACGATCAGCCAAATATCATTTTCAAGCAAAAAAAAAGCTAATTGTTTCTTTTAAAGGCTTTAACAAACGAAAATAAGTGTTAATAACTTAAATTTTAGGAGTATTTTGAGCTGTAAATAGAGCTAAAACGAGTATTATTCAACCGTATAACTGAGTTCTACTTTACCTATGCCTTTACGATAAATACCTATCTGTTTTGCAGCACGTTCAGACAAATCTATAGCCAATCTTTTAGAGAAAGGGCCACGGTCATTTACCTTAACTACTACAGATTTCCCGTTATCCGGATTGGTTACTTTAACCATGGTGCCGAATGGCAGGGTACGATGTGCAGCTGTGAGTTTTTTCGAGCGGTACTTGGCGCCGCTGGTGGTTCGGTGCCCTTCGAATTTTCTGTGGTAATAAGTCGCGAGAACTGTTTTTTTGATACGATCCGGTTCATTTGATGAACCAGAATTTTGTGCTTTACCTTGTAAAAACAGGAAACAAAAACTTAATAACAGCAGATACTTCATAGGCTAAATTTTCTTTATCGAGCCTGCAAATATAAGCATTTAGTTTATAATCAATAATTTGTGGAAAAACAGTACATTTTTGTGCATTAAAAAAGGCGTAAAGCTAATCGCCTTACGCCTCTACCTAACCCATCTACATCCACCTTATTTTTGATCCGGCACAAAGTTCATGGAAATCGAATTTACGCAATGACGGGTGTCTTTGTTGGTAAATCCTTCGCCCAAAAACACGTGACCCAGATGCGCACCACAATTGGCGCAAACAATTTCTGTACGTGAGCCGTCGGCATCCGGAATACGTTTCACAGCGCCTTTAATTTCATCATCAAAAGCAGGCCAGCCACAATGGGCATCGAACTTACTTTCTGAGCGGTATAGCGGAGCGTTACAACGTTTACACGTATAAGTTCCTTTATCTGTAGTATGTTCATATTTACCTGTACCAGGATATTCGGTACCCTTATGTACAATTACCCTTTCTTCTTCGGGAGTTAATGGATTCCAGTTCATCTTTTTCTTGGGTATAATTTGTGTCGCTTCCTTTGCCTGTTTTGTTTCTTTCTTATCCTGCTTTTGTGCACAGGCAGATAGCCCTGTAGTTAAAACAACAGCAGAAAGCAAAAATAGTTTATTTAACATCGTTTTCATACCTCAATATACGCTATAGATATTGTTTTGGTTTGCTGGTTTAAGGGTTTGTATTAGTGTTTACCTCTCCCTGACAAAGTTTGATGCTTATTATCTTCTGTGCTGTCCCTCTCCTAAAGGAAAGGGAAACAAAATAAAGTGGTTTTAACCCGAAGCTAAACTTAACCAAAGGCATTAAGATTCTGCCTGCGCAGGAATGACGAAGTGAAAACAAAAAAGAATAATAAAGTCCAACTTTGTGTTCTTTGCACCTTTGGTGATCAAAACCAATCTTTGAGAATTTTTCGGTTAAAAATGAGACCTACTAAAGCCTCCTACTTCTCTGTGCCAACCTCTGTACACTCAGTGGTTAATAAAACAAAAAACTTTGCGTGCTTTGCGTCTTCTCTTTGCCTTCTTTGCGGTTAAACAAAAAAAGCGCTTCGAACCTAATCGAAACGCTTTTCATTATGTAAATTTTAAAAATCTTACTTCGCCAATTCTTCTGCCATTGCAGCACCGATTTCAGCAGGACTTTCTACTACACGGATACCACACTCACGCATAATTTTCATTTTAGCAGCTGCAGTATCATCAGCACCGCCAACAATAGCACCTGCATGGCCCATTCTACGTCCCGGAGGCGCAGTCTGACCAGCGATAAAACCAACAACAGGTTTAGTTCCGTTTTCTTTGATCCAACGTGCAGCTTCAGCTTCCATACCACCACCAATTTCACCAATCATGATGATACCGTGTGTTTCAGGATCGCTCATTAATAATTTTACGGCTTCTACAGTTGGGGTTCCGATAATCGGATCACCACCAATACCAATCGCAGTAGTAATGCCTAAACCAGCTTTAACCACCTGATCTACAGCTTCGTAAGTCAAAGTTCCTGATTTAGAAACCACACCTACATGACCTTTTTTGAAGATAAAACCTGGCATGATACCAATTTTAGCCTCATCAGCAGTGATTACACCAGGGCAGTTAGGACCAATAAGCGTTACGTCACGATCTGCAATATATTCTTTAACCTGAATCATATCCTTTGTAGGGATACCTTCGGTAATACAAACAATAACTTTAATACCGCCTTCAGCAGCTTCCATAATGGCATCAGCAGCAAAAGCCGGCGGTACAAAAATGATCGATACATTTGCACCTGTTTGATCAACGGCATCTTTAACAGTATTAAAAACAGGCTTTTCTAAATGTAATTGCCCACCTTTGCCAGGTGTTACACCACCAACTACGTTTGTACCATAGGCCAGCATCTGCTCAGCGTGGTAAGTTCCTTCGTTTCCGGTAAAACCCTGAACGATAACCTTAGAATCTTTATTTACTAAAACGCTCATGTATCAATATTTTTTTGTGCAAAGCTAATATTATTGAACTGGAATTCAAATCTAAAACCATATTATTTAGTCCGTTTTTTCAGTAAAATGTAAGGAAATGGTTTTAAGCTGAAAGGGGAAAGATTAAAGCTAAAAGCCTAAAGCAAATCAATGATTGTCTTACTATCATAAAAAAGATGCTATCGGGTTATCAACATCAACCGTAGCCTCCGATTTCTCATATCAGAGTTACGGTGTGGGGCAAGGTTAGAGGCCAAAGAACCACAAATCGCTCATTTAGAAAAAAATATTGGTCCTTTTGGTTAGGGAATGAGCAGTCCCATTCTTTTGAAGGGCTTCAGCCCCGCTCCCCCTTCCTGCTCCGAAGAAACCCGTAAAACAAGCAAGCACACCAATAAAAAACAAAAAACAGTGCTTAAATCGGGAGCATCCACTAAGATCGTCCACCTGAAACGGGCAGGGGTTTAGTAACAAAGGCGGGGTGCTTTTAGGCTCCATAACCGGAGCAGGCCTTTCGGTAATAAACCTGACAGCAGCGAACACGGAGTGCAACGGAGTAAAGCGAATGGCAGGGCTAAAGACAGCCAAGAATTACTGCGCGTCCGTTTCCGAATTAAAAACATTAACGCTTAGAGTTAGCAAATGAGCAGTCCCGTTCTTTTGAAGGGCTTCAGCCCCGCTCCCGATCCTGCCCCGATGAAACCTGTAAAACAAGCAAGCACACCAATAAAAAACAAAAAACAGTACTTAAATCGGGAGCATCCACTAAGAATACGGGTTTAGTAACAAAAACAGGGTGCTTTTGGCAAGATGCGCGGAGCGAGCCCCTCGGTAATAAACCTGACAGCAGCGAACACGTAGTGCAACGGAGTAAAGCGGATGGCAGGACTAATGATAGCCAAGAATTACTGCACGTCCGTTTCCAAATTAAAAAAATATGCTTAGGGTAAGTGACGATGAACAGCCCACAAAAACCGGGGCCACTCCGATCACGTTTAGTAACAAGTTTAAGTGATATTGGCTAAAATAGGACAAAACATTTAAATTTACCTTAAAGACCAAAAACTTAAAGCAGAAAGATAAGCTTAAGCCAATAACCTACATAAAAATGAGCCACAAGAGTTACCGGACATTAGTCGTACTATTTTTTATCCTCTTTGTTTCAATTGCCGCGAAAGCTCAAACAACTGATACCAGTAAATACATTTTGCAAAATGATGCTGAGGTAGCTAAGGAAGAAACAGGAACCCACAATGGCGGAGGTAAAACCATAGGCTTTAACTTTTTCTCCAATGCCAAAAACCTGAAAACAGCCTTTAGGAAAAGAATCCTGAAACCAGGCTCATCGATTGGTTATCACCTGCAAAAAGAAGATGAAATTTATTACGTGATCAGCGGAAAAGGAACCATGCAAATGAACGGAAAAACTTTCGCCGTTAAACCTGGCGATGCCATTTTAACCCGACCGGGCAGTTCACATGGGATTGCGCCAGATCCAGGCAACGACCTAACCATTTTGATTGTTTATGAAAAGAAATGATTGGCAGTTTTCAGTTGGCAGTTAATGAAGTAATTAAAAAAAATGCCAAATGATGATATCCACCCGGCATTACTGTATCATCTGATTAGATTACGCACCCAAAACTAACAACGCCAAACTGCCGACTCCAAACTCAGACCTTCCATCCTTTTACCCATTCATCCTGTGCTCTTTCATCCTGAAAAGTCCAGGCTACAAAGCGGCTTATTTTCTGGCCCTGGCTCATGATAACGGTACGCACCTCAAAAGCATTTGCTTTAACCAAAGCATTATAAATACTTTTTAGGTTTGCGCTTTTTGAAACGAGTGAACTGAACCATAACACCTGGTTTTTAATCTGCGCACTCTGGATAATCATCTGCTCCACAAAGGCACGTTCGCCTCCAGGACACCAAAGCTCGGCCTTATTGCCTCCAAAGTTTAATACATGTTTTACTTCTTTTTCATTTCCCCCCAGGTTGCGCCATTTTTGGCGGGTACCCTGCTCAGCTTCTTTTAAGGAAGAATGGAAAGGTGGGTTACAAACCACGGCATCAAAACGCTCAGTTCTACCTACAATCCCCCTGAAAATACCCATTTTAGATGATTGCTGGCGGATTTCTATTGCACCCTGCAATGGCTTATTGGCTTCGATAATGCGTTTTGCCGATTCAACTGAAAGTGGATCAATCTCCGACCCCACAAAACTCCATCCATACTCCTGATGACCGATAATCGGGTAAATGCAGTTAGCCCCTACACCAATATCCAACACGTTGATTTTAGGCCCTTTGGGATTTTTACCTTTATTGCTTGATCCCAGCAGGTCGGCAATGTAATGGATGTAGTCTGCCCTGCCGGGAATAGGCGGACAAAGAAAATCCTGTGGGATATCCCATTGCTGTATATCGTAGAAATATTTCAACAGCGCCCTATTTAGTGCTTTTACGGCATTTTGATCAGCAAAATCGATTGAATCGTCGTTATGTTCGTTTTTAAAAACAAAACGTCTTAATTCTTTTGAAGCGGCAGTAAGTTGTTTGAAATTGTAACGCGAACGGTGTTTGTTGCGTGGATGTAACTCGCTTTTTTCTTTGCGGTTACTTTGTTCTTCTTGAGCCAATGTATTATGGATTAACTAAACAAGCTGTGTTGCCTGTTTCTGCTGCAAAGATACGGAAAAAGGTTGAGGGTGGGAAGGTTAAAGGCTAGAAGGCTTGAAAAACAATCGAATTAGCTTGAAGTTGGGAGTTCGGAGTTTTTAGTTAGGATTAGACTCAACTCCAAACTAACCGTTTGCTTTCGACTTCCTGATCGCCTTACGACAAACGCTCAACTCCAAATTAACCTTCCTTACCCTTTTCTATGGTTACAGGTTGAATGGCCTTCAGATATTTTTCTTCATCGAACTGGTTTTCACTTTTGGCAATTACAATAGTGGCCACGCCGTTTCCGATTACATTGGTAATGGCCCTTGCCTCGCTCATAAAACGATCTACACCAATTAAAATAGAAATGTGCTCAATCGGCATCATTTTTAAGGCGGTGAGGGTTGATACCAATACAATAAAACCACTTCCGGTTACACCTGCTGCCCCTTTTGAAGTGACCATAAGTACCCCTAAAACAGTAATCTGTTGACCTAATGTTAAATCGACATGAAAAACCTGGCAGAGAAATATCACTGCCATGGCCAGGTAAATGGCTGTACCATCGAGATTAAAAGAATAACCTGTTGGAATAACCAAACCCACCACCGATTTATCACAGCCTATGCTTTCCATTTTCTGCATCATACTGGGCAAAGCTGATTCTGAAGAGGAAGTACCCAATACGATTAATATCTCCTGGCGGATGTATTTCAGGTATTGCCAAAGACTGAATTTATAATAGCGGCAAATGGCATTTAACACAATAAAAATAAATAAAATGCAAGTTAAATAAACTGAGCCCATCAACTTTGCCATTCCCAGGATGCTTTCCAAACCATGCGTACCAATGCTAAAAGCCATCCCACCAAAAGCTCCGATTGGCGCTAATCGCATAATCAGCTTCATAATTTTAAAAAGCACATTCGAGATTTTATCGAAAGCATTTAAAACACTGTTTCCATCAGCCCCCAGCTTGTTCAATCCATAACCAAAAAGAATGGCAAACAGCAAAATCTGCAGAATATTTCCCTCTGCAAAAGCAGCCATTACATTATGTGGAATGATGTGAAGGAAAAATTCTCCCCAATTCATCTCTTTTGCCTGCTCGGCATATCCTGCGATTTTTGTAGCATCACCAGTTTTGGCTACCATGCCTGCACCCGGTTTTAAGATATTCGCCACCAGCAAACCAATGGCAATGGCAACCGTGCTTACAATTTCGAAATATAACAGTGCCTTACCACCAACCCGGCCAACCTTTTTCATATCGCCCATGTGTGCGATGCCCAAAACAATGGTAAAAAATATGATCGGGGCAATTAACATGCTAATGAGCTTAATAAAACCTTCACTGATCATTTTGGCTGTTGGTGCGAAGCCAGGAAAGTAAGTACCCACACAGATCCCTATGAAGATGGCAACTAAAACCTGAACTGTTAAATTGGAGAAAATCTTTTTCATTTATGATTTAAGAAAAATGAAAGATAAGGTAATTTTTCTTTCTGTCTAAATCCTGTATAAAAATCTAAAGTAACCTGAAAGAAAAACCTATTCTGATTTATACGTAGAGTCTTAAAGTTAAAGCGAGAAGCTACAGTATTTACATTCGTTTAAAAACAAGTGCAAGCACCTTAACCTATTGATATACCTGCTTATGGCCAGCATTAACCCTGGCTGACCCAAAAATGGCTCAATGCAGCCTCTGGCTTTACCTTCCAGGTAAGCAATAGGTAAACAATAGGTAATGAATAGCTAAACAATAGGTAACGAATAAGTAAAGAAAAGGTAAGCAAGGGGTTAACTTGGTACCTAGAAAGGGTAAATGAAAAGGTAAATATATTACATTAAAATCAATATATATTTTACTTGCTCGATATTGTTAACAAATAGCTTATTACTGCCGTTAGTTTAACATACAGGGTTTCAATTAGGTCGTAATCTGCGGCCAGAAAGTAAGAAGCCTATCCTGATTTCTCTGGATAGGCCTGTATTTAAGATATAAGCAAGTACGATTTAAGGTTTAATGTTAATCACATCACCTGCGGTAAAAATACCAAAATCGGCCTGTTTAAATTTTAACAGCCCTTTATCTGTTTTTTTGATGTCTTTTGGATTGGCCAGACGAACGACCTGACTTTCGCCTGCAATTGTTGCCTTATTGCCATGAACAATGATTGCTGTGCTTTCATCAATACCTATGCAAACCAGATCGGGATGGGCGGCTAAAGCAGAAATTAAGCGGTTATAGCGGTTGCGTTTTAAAAAGTGCTGGTCGATAATGGTGTTTTGCAATAAACCCATTCCTTCAGCAAATTCGATATTTTTATCCCATAGTTTGTTAAAAGTTTCTTTATAAACGGTATCCAAAAGCTGTTTGCCGGTAATCATATACTTACTCATTACCGCAGCTCCGGCGCTTGTTCCGGCAATAGTTGCCCCATTTTGATAGGCTTTATGAATAGCAGTATAAACAGGGGTATTGAGTACCGATTTCATAAAACGGTTCTGGTCGCCACCTAAAATATAAATCAGTTTTGCCCCAGTAAGGGAATCGATCCATTTTTTATCATTCACATCATGTTTGTTGAAGTTAAAATTCCTGATCGCCCGGTTGTCAAGCTTCTTTAGCTGAGTAGAAAGGGTTCCGAAGCCTACATCAGGCACCTCGCTAGCCATTGGCAACACAATAATATAATCGTTCGCTTTTAGTGAAGCTATATTCAGCATTTCTTGCATCAACGCATCTGACCGATCGCCACCTCCGATGATAAACAGCTTACCTTCAGGCTTTCCCTGGGCAGCCGCCATTAATGAAAGGCTGACCAGACATGTCATCAAAAATAGTTTCTTCATTATTTGTAAATATTTACCTCAATTTTTCCATCTGCGGTTATGGTGCCCCTGTACATGCCTTCAGTATTAAAAGGCATGGCTACATTACCTTTTTTATCTAATGCGATCAAACCACCGTCGCCACCCATTTTGCCTACTTTGTCCAATACAATTTTCGAAGCTTCTGCTACCGAAATACCTTTGTATTCCATTAAATCGGAAATGGTTTTGGCTACCACATTGCGGATGTAAAATTCGCCCCAGCCGGTACACGAAATACCTGCTGTTTCATTGTTACAATAAGTTCCTGCACCGATAATCGGCGCATCGCCTACCCTTCCATATTTTTTGTTGGTCATACCACCTGTTGATGTTCCTGCTGCCAGGTTGCCTGCTTGATCTAAAGCCACACAGCCTACAGTGCCGAATTTATAATCGTGGTTTTTGATGCCAAGCAATCCTGATTTTTTACTGCCATGATCTAAAACTGCTTTAGTAGAATCCTCTTTAATGGCTTCCTGCAAACCGTTCCAACGTTCCTTTGTCCAGAAATACTTAGGATCTACAATTTCCAGTCCGGCATCTTTTGCAAACAGATCGGCCCCCGAACCCACCATCATCACATGTTCTGATTTTTCCATTACCGCCCTTGCTGCTGAAATGGGGTTTTTAACGGTTGTGACACCAGCAACGGCTCCTGCCATCAGGGTTTTTCCGTCCATAATGGCGGCGTCCAGTTCATTTCGGCCATCATGAGTAAAAACTGCTCCTTTACCGGCATTAAAATGCGGATCGTTTTCCAAAACATGGATGGTTGCCTCAACAGCGTCGAGACTGGATTTTCCGGCTTTAATTTCTGCATAACCGGCCTGCAAAGCCTTTGTTAACGCAGCTACATAAGCAGCCTCTTTCTCTGGCGTCATGTTTTTCTTTAAAATGGTACCTGCACCACCGTGGATCACCATTACATATTTTTTCTGCTGTGCTGCAACATTCAATGCCAACACAGTACACAGTAATACCGCAAATAATTTCAATGCTTTCATTTTATTTTATTGATCTTTTTTATTTAAAACTCCGTTATCGATCCACCATGCATACCATTTTCCACCGCTGGCCTCATTTGCTTTAAAGGTAGCAACATTAAAACTTCCACCACCATTAACAGAGGCCTGAATTTCGTAAACAGAAACAGCTTTTTCGTTATTGTTCCAATTTACTTTCTGGTTTGCTTCGAACTGCTCTGGTTGTTTACCGGCATCGGAAGAGATGAAGTAAGCATAACTGTAAGGTCTGGTTACGGAATCATCACCAAAAACTTTAGCCATTCCGTCTTTATCAATACACACAGCTGTACGCTCGTCTACAGCAATACATTTAGCCTGAACTGAAAAATCTTTATTAATCCTCCCTAAAAACACCACCGATCTTCCTTCACGATCGCGGGTTAAATAATGCTGATCGGTAATTACATTTTGTAAATAAGGCACTTTCAGAAAATCGTTATTATACAGGGTAACATTGGTATGGTACGGATTTGCCAATGCCTGTGCAGAGGTTAAGCCACCGGTTTCGCCGCTGTAGTAAAAACCACCCAAAATAGCGCAGCCTGCACTGGTACCACCAACGGGTGCTTTTTTATCATTCAACAAATAATTTAAGGCCTGTTCTGTTTTGGTGCCTTTCCAGTATTTCATGTAATCAGACTGGTCGCCACCGGCAATGAAAACCATTTCTGCATTGCGGATAATATAGGCAACCCCATCATCATTGGCCAGTTCCCTGGAGTTGATTAACAGGGTTTCGACAGAATTAACGATACCCAGGGCATTTACAAAAGGGTTGTACGCATCGGTTCCGCTTGCACGGAGAATAACCACATCACCGCCCCCGCTTCTGGCTATCATCCACCTGAAAGCAGCTTCCACATCGGCTCCGCCACCCATTAAAACCATACCGCCATTGGTTGATTTTACCACATTGGCACTATCGCCAACAATTCCGATTGAAGCTGGCCTGAGTTTGGCCACAGGTGTATTGGTGGCATTACCTGTTGAAGAAGGTATTGGTGTTTCGGTTGCTTTACTGCATCCCATAACCGAAAAGCAGTAAGCCAATAAAATGATAAAAAAGGACGGTTTCATTGTAAATATATTAACCCAGAGGCATGCGAACATGCCTCTGGACAATGGTACTTAGTAGTTAGGATTTTGAACGGTTTGCTTGTTTACTGAGATTTCTGCAGCAGGAATCGGGAATGCATACTGCGCCTGCGTAGTGGGCAGGGTGATGGCTCCAGATGCATTTGCGGCATCAGCTGCCAGCCTGACTACCGGCAAACCTCTTCGTTTTAAATCGAAAAAGCGGTGCCCTTCGAAAGCCAGTTCTTTGTAGCGCTCTTCTAAAATAGCAGCGATTAAAGTTGGTTTATCGGTGAAAGCAGCAGTCACATATCCATTGATACGCGCACTACGTAAGGTGTTTAAATCTCCAAAGGCATCACCTGTCGATTCTGCTTCTGCTTCAGCTTTAATCAAATACATTTCTCCTGTACGGAATAATTTAACATCAGTTAAACCAGGGGCTGTTGAAGTGCCACCAATATATTTATTGACCAGATATTGTGATCGGGTTCCAGTTCTTGTTGCGTCAAATCTGATGTATGCACTATAACGTATATCGTTCACTTTATCAAAAGCGTTGATCAACTTAAATGCCGGAGCATATAAAACAATTCCGCCTGTTTGTCGGAAATAAAAATCGCCCAAACGTGAATCTGTAGTTCCTACGCGTTTTGCTTTCCAAATGACTTCACTATCATTCGCATCTGTCCAGATACCAGGAAATTGCGCTTTTGTAGCGAGTGGAAAAGCTGCAATGGCTTCGCTGGCATAAGTAATTGCCTCGCTCCAGTTTTTTTCGTACAAAGCTAATCTGGCCTGTATCGCTGAAACAGCCGCTTTTGTAATACGGGTTTTATCTGTAAAAGTTGTTGGAATTAATGGTTTTGCGGCCACTAAATCTGCTTTTGCATTGGCAACAACTACTTCAAAATTGTCTCTTGCGGGGTAAACAATGGCTGAGGCTTTCATGTAAGGCACACCTAAGGCACCTGTTTGATAAGATGAGGCATAATGACGAAGCAACTCGAAGTGGAAATAAGCGCGCAAAGCCAGCAACTCGCCTCGGTAGCGGGCACCAGTTACAGCGTCGGCACCTGTTAATGTTAATGCATCTAAACCGGCCAGGGTTCTGTTTATACGGTCTATCGCAACATAAAATGTATAATATTGAGACGTCACGGATCCACTACCTGAATTGTAAAGCCACCTGAAAGCATCGCTATTTCCGACCGTATTTTCTGTTGGAAACGTAGCTTCATCAGAAACGGTAGAAACTACACCAATGGTAGCACCATCCAAAAGCGCGTAAGCACCAAGAACACCTAAATTGATATCATTGATATTTCTGTAAGCTTTATCTGGTGATATGCTATCTGTTGGAACCAAATCCAATTTTCCGCAAGACGATGTTAAAACTAACAACGAAAATAGCAGTACGTATATTTGAGATATTTTATTAATCATTGCTGTAATTATTAAAAGTTAACGTTTAAACCTGCTGTGTAGGTTCTGGTGTTAGGATATTGGAAGCGGCCATAAACAGCATTGTTTTCCGGATCTAAACCTCTCCATTTTGTCCAGGTAAATAAGTTTTGTCCTTGAACGAAGATTTTAACACCTCTGATGATTTTAGTTTTCTCCAATAAACTTTTTGGTAAAGAATAACCCACATTTACATTTCTCAATCTAAGGAATGAAGCATCCTGAATATCTTTTGAGGTGAAGTTTCTTGGAAGATCGAATTTTTGTAAAATCGCGTCATTTCCTGTATCTCCAGGAACCTGCCACCTGTTTTCGAGCATCCTAACCGTTTGGTTACTGGTTGCATATCGCTGGTTTTCATTATAAAAATCTTCGTTATTCCAACGCATTACGTTTGATACGAAAGAAAACAATGCTGATGCAGTAATGCCTTTGTAGCTTAATGAAGTATTAAAACCTCCGGTAAATGTTGGATATAAACTTCCGGAATTGGTGTTGCTTTGTGTGTTTACATTATAGGCTGTTGTGATCGATCCATCAAGGTTATAATACTGAGGTTCTCCTGTTTGCGGATTTACACCTGCCCAATCTGGTGCATAATAAGTGCCATAAGGCATCCCTACTTTTAAAATTCGCGTATCACCATCAGGATAGGAATCTACCAAATCGGTAACATGCAAAATTTTATTTTTGTTATAACCGGCATTTACGCCAATAGTCCAGATAAAATCACGGTTTTTGACTATGTCTCCACTTACATCAAACTCCACTCCTCTGTTTCTCATGATACCAGCACTCAGGTTTAACTCAAGGAAGCCCGATGTTGCCGAAAGTGGTTGATTGATGAACATATTAGTAGTTTTTCTATTATAATAATCAACCGTAACGCGTAACCTATTGCTGAATACCGCTAAGTCAAAACCAGTATTGAATTCTTTCACGTATTCCCAGTCAAAAGCATCATTGCCCGGGGTAGTTGCTCTTAATGCCGGGGCACCGCCATAAGAGGTATTCACTGCGTAAGTTGGTAAATACAAGAAATCGCCACCGAACGGACTTGCTGTAATACCATAACTTCCTCTTAGACGTAAATCGTTAATTAATTCATTATTCTTTAAGAACTCTTCTCCTTTAACATTCCAGTTTGCACCGAATGAATAGAAACCGTGCCATTTATTTGCCGGTGCTACCCTTGTCGATCCGTCGTAACGGTAGCTTCCTGTTAAGGTATATTTATCATTGTAAGTATATCTGGCTACGCCCATGATAGATGCCAGGGCATTTTTAGTTTTTCCACCAGTGGTACTTGGCAAAAATGTCGCGCTGCCATTTGTTGCACCTGCCGGTGTTTCCGGTAAACGACCATCGATACCGTAAGCACTGAAACCAAATGAATTGTAATTATTGTAAACGTATTCATAAAAAGCAGAAGCTTCAAAGTCATGAAGGTCATTGAATTTCTTCGCGTAAGTTAAGCCGGTAGTTGAAATAATATTAAAGTTTCTTCTGCTCGCATCAGTTAAACGACCTTTTCCGCCTAATGTATTGGCTACACTTCTTGATCCATAATAAGAATCCGGATTAATGAATTGCTGGTCAGTTGACTGACGGTAATCAATACCCGCCCTGGTCGTTATTTTTAATTCAGGTAAAATCTGATAGGCAAAAGCGGTGCTGATGATGGATTTTAATTGTTCTGTTTTATCTGATGAATTCAGTAAACGTTCTAAAGCCTGACTTCCTTCACGCTGATCTAAGATGAAATATTGGGATCTGTTTCCCGGGTGTACCAATGTACCGTCAGATGCATAGGGTTTTTCGTAAGGCAAAGCATAATAAACCGAAGCCATAGCCGTACCAGCGCCTGTTCCGCCCTCACCTTCAGTAAAGCTTGATTGCGAATAGCCAATAGACACATTGGTACTTCCGCTAAATTTACCATCATTAAAATCTAAATTACTTCTTAATGAGTAACGATCCAATCCGGTACGTTTCGCCACACCTTCCTGACTATAATAGTTTAATGAATTGTAAAACCGGAGTTTATCATTTCCACCGCTAATGCTCACTTGTTGTTCCTGAAACTTACCGCGCTGGAAGAAAATATCTCTCCAATCGGTATTGATCTGCTTTAAACTGTCGATGATATAATCAGCCCGTGCACGTGATGCTGCGGTTCCTGCAGCGTAAGTTGGGTTTTTAGGAGAGTATGTCCAGCCCGGGCCGAGATTACGACCGAAAGTTGCGCCAATTTCCTCTTCGAACTGTAAACGCTGAGCAGTGTTCATCATCTCGAAATTTGGCCTGCTTAAATTAGAGAAACCATATTGTGAAGTATAATTAACCGCAATTTTGCCTGCCTTACCTTTTTTGCTCGTAAGCACAATCACGCCATTCGATCCTCTTGAACCGTATAGTGCTTTTGCGGATGCATCTTTCAACACCGTTGCCGATTCAATATCTTCCGGGTTAATGGTTTGGAAATAGCCGGCTTCGATCGGCATACCATCTAACACGAATAATGGCGTGGATGAACCATTCACGCTTCCAATACCACGAATGACAACTGATGCACTTTGACCCGGCTGTCCGGTGGTAGAAATTACACTCATTCCAGGTACACGGCCTTGTAAAATCTGATCAACTGTTAATCCCGGAACTGTATTAATTTTATCAGCAGTAACCAAAGAACTCGCTGCAGCTGATTGTGTTTTAGTATAGTTGGTATAACCCGTTACCACCACATCACTTAAAGTGCCTGCTGATGGCGTTAATTTCAACGTACCCATCTGTGGCTTTGCCATTACTTCTCTATCCGTGTAACCAATGTATGAAATAACCAATACCGCATTTTCGTCTACATTTCTAATGATAAAATTTCCATCGCTATCGGTAACTGAAGCAGCCGGTTGCCCCTTAACCTTTACCGATGCGCCAGGCATTGGGTTTCCATTCTCATCGACAATTTTACCGGTTACATCAATCGCTTTAACATTGTTGCTCCTGGCAAGGGGCATAATTAAAATGGTATTTTCTTTAATTTCCCAGCTAAAAGGCTGCGATCTTAAAACCTGTGCCAGTACCTCTTTGATTTCGGCGTGTTTAACATCAACTGTTACCGGTTTTGCCAGTTTTTGAATCAAATCTGCATCATACAGGAAAAAATAACCGCTTTGTTTCTTAATTTCTTTCAGAACACGTACAAGAGGCACGTTTTTTTGGTTTATGCTAATGTTCTGGGAAAATGCCGATGCACTAACCTGTAAGCATAAAACCGTTATTAAAACAACAAAAAGTTTCATTGTTCTAATACAGGTTAGGTTAAAATAACTTGTAACCAGCCCTGCCGCCTTTAAGGCATTGGGCCGATTACTTTGAGTGTAAAAGTTCATACATTCAGTTTGGTTTAAATTTAAATTGATTAGGTTATTTGTGGGTTAATTGAGAAAGCCTGGCTGTGATAGGCAACTATTTTTCTGGCAATACGGTTAACTTCTTTCCCTGGCCTATTTCGAACCTGATATTTCCGGTCTTCTCCAGCATTTTTAATACTTCAGATAGTTTGGCCTTACGTGGAACCATACCGTTATATTTTTTATTCGGGATACTTCGATAATCGATTTGAACATCGTACCACCTTTCTAATTGCTTCAGAATGCTTTTCAGGTCGGCATTGTTAAATTGAAACAAACCATTTTTCCATGCCGTTTCGTCATCTGTATCTATATCAGCTGCCAGCCTGATACCGTTACCCGAAACCGCTGCAATGGCTTGCTCGCCCGGTTTCAAAATCTTTACGGATTGGCCTTTGCTGACCCGAACACGGCCTTCGAGTAAAGTAGTTTTAATGGTATTGTTGTCTAAATAGCTATTGATATTAAAATGTGTACCCAGCACTTCCACATCCTGCTGATGACTTTTGACATGGAAAGGTTGTGCCTTATTTTTAGCTACTTCGAAATAGGCCTCTCCCATAAGTTCTACACTACGTTCGTTCCCACTAAATACTTCCGGATACTTTAAGGAAGATGCAGCATTTAGCCAAACTTTTGTGCCGTCCGGTAAAATCACTTGGTATTGACCACCTTTAGGCGTTTGGATGGTATTATAGGCAATTGTTGATCCTGATTTTAGATTGCTTTGGTTTAAAACAGTATATAGCAATTGGCCTTCTTTTGTCTTTGAAATTTTTAGACCATCTTTTTCGCTAATATTAATGGCTGTATGTTCATCTAAAACAACTTTTGAACCATCAGCGAGGGTTAAAACAGCTTTATCCTTACCTGGGAGAATATCCAGGGATTTTTGAGTAACCAATTCAGGCTTGAGCAATGGTCTGGTTTGATGAAAAAAAGCGAAGGTGAGTCCAAAAACAATCAGCAAAATAGCCGCTGCTGCGCCATACTGATATAAACGGATGGTTTTACGTTTTTGATCTACATTAATTTTAGCATTAATCTCCGAGAAATTATCAGCAGCCATTTTAGCTATTTCTTCGGTATTAAGCTGATCAAGAATATCAGCATTCTTGTCTAAATACTGATAATATTTTTCTACAAAAATAATTTCATCTGCCGTAGCCGTACCCGACACATAACGCTGAATGATTTTTTGTAATTCTTTTTGAGGTTTGAAGGCGTTCATTTTTTCCGGCTTTATATAGATGTACCGGAAAGCATAAAATATCCCAAAAGAAAATTAAAATATTTTAAAAAAAATTAAAAAAGAACTTAAATTTATCAGGAAATGGCAGCGATTACAGCCGAAACAAACAAAAAGAGATGTGTAAGCCTTAAACGCAGTGCTTGTGTGGCAACAGTCAACTGATTTTGAACGGTTTTTTGCGAAATATTAAGTTCAAAAGCAATTTTGGCTGTAGATAACCCTTCAAAATAATGCATTACAAATATTTTACGGCGTTTTTCAGGAAGTGCTTTGATGAACAAGGTTATTAGTTCGGCCACTTCTTTTTCTAATAGTATGCCATCGGCCTGTAAAGGAGAAATTAACTTATTTTCGAAAGATTCCCCAAAAAAGCTGTTTTTTGGACTTCTGGCAATATGTTTTAACACCTGAAACCGTACCGCCGTATGCAGATAAGCCACCGGATTTTCTAAATCGAGTTCAGCTTTTCTGTTCCACAGGTCGGTAAAAATATTCTGAATGATATCCTGGCATTTTTCTTTTTCGGGCAGGCGCTTGTAGGCTGCATTATAGAGTTCGATCCAATACAACGTATAAATTTTGCCAAACGCAACCTCATCTCCTTGCTTTAATAAGTCAAAAAGGGCATGGTCATGCTCATTATTTCTTTCGATATTCAATGATTAGGTGGGTTGCGAAACCAAACATAATCATTTTTAAGCAATTATATCATGCTTCCAGACGGGAATTGAACATCCACAAAAAAATGCAAAAACATTATTTTTGTAGGCGATCATCTTTTTTAGCTGTACCAAGGGTCCTGCCAGATTCGATAATTGCCTGGTTAATTTCCCTTACACGTTTGATATCCATTTTTTCCACCTCGCGATCATAGGTAAGTAGACCATTTATTTCGTGTTCAACGTCTGTAGTCTGGGTGTAAACGGCTGTGCTCAGGCCTTTATAACGCATTAACTGCTCAACCTGCTGCATCAGCAGTACATAACGATCCGTAAGCGCACTAACAGTCGGTTCGTATCCGTATGCATTATTTTCGACCGGCCACATATGCCCCCTCACAAAAAGTCCGACACCACCATATTCTCCCAATGAAGCGGCGCGATTTTCATCTGGTTGTGATGCCCCGTTCGGGCCAATATAAATATGCGTATCTACAAAATCGCCATTTCCAGGGTCGCCCAGTGGTTTCTGATACCCGGGATTATTGTTAAACCCGGAATTGCCGTTAACCAGTCTGGATGGATCATATTTTTTTACCCAGGCGGTAATCTCCTTAACATCAAATGCACCCCAGTTTTCATTAAAGGGTACCCAACTGATAATTGATGGTGAATTGTAGAGATCATCCATTACCGCTTTAAGTTCTTTTCTGAAAACGCTTCGATTTTTCAATGTATCCTCGTTTTGGTACCACATGGCGGGCATGTCCTGCCATACCAGTATCCCCATTTTATCGGCCAGATAATAGAAACGTTTTGGTTCAGTTTTCATGTGTTTTCTGATGAGGTTAAAACCTGCATTCTTGGTAAACTCAAGATCAGATTTCAGCGCTTCTTCAGTTGGTGCGGTTAAAATCCCATCTGGCCAGTAGCCCTGATCCAGTAAACCCACCTGCATCTCAAACTTCCCGTTCAGCAGCGGCCTTACTACACCATTTACTTTACCCAGCCTAATATCACGCATCCCAAAGTAACTCATTATCTCGTCGGTTACTTTTCCGTTTTTATCTTTGAGCACAATTTTGAGGTCGTATAAAAAAGGATCATCCGGCGACCACAACCTTGGTTGATTTATCGGGAGAAATAACCGGGTTCCAGCTGCCCCCTTTATCTGCGAAACGGCTTTTTTTCCCTCAAATACGGTAGCCTCGATCTGGCCATCAGCTGCTTTAGCTGAAAGAATAAGCCGCTTATTTTCCACATCGGGCGTAATGCGGATCTGTTCGATATACGTATTGGCAACCGGCTCCAGCCACACACTTTGCCATATACCTGAACTGAAAGTATAATCGCCTCGCGGACCATTTTTGCCAGAAGGTGCTTTTCCATCATTGGGATCATAGGCTGCTACGATCAAGGTATTGGAACCAGTTTTTAAAAACGTGGTGATATCAAAACCAAAAGCATCATAAGCACCTGAATGGCGGCCGGCAAGTTTTCCGTTGACAAATATCGTTGCATTGTGATCCACACCATCAAAATGTGCAATAACTCTTTTTCCTTTCCAGTTAGCAGGGATCTCGAACTCCCGTTTATACCACATATTAATTTCCTGCTTACGCTCAATGCCAGAGAGAAAAGATTCAGGACAGTAAGGAACCAGGATTTTTTCAGCTTTGCCAGAGAATTCTATGGCCTGCTTAGGCGCCTGGGCCGATGATGCATTCTTTCCACCAATGTAATCCCAGCTGCCGTTTAGGTTGAGCCAATCTTTGCGCTGCAGCTGTGGCCGTGGATAATCTGGGAAAGGCACTTTTACCGTAGCAGCAGAAACCGTCCATTTGGTGGGAAGTTTAGCTTCCTGTGCCTGTAACGCTATTGAAAACAGCAGCGTTAATGTGAAAAACAGGTGTTGTCTAAAAATGAATATCAAATTTATCATCAGAACATCTTGAAATATCAGGGATATGTTAGCAAGCCATCGCTCGCTATTGCAAAGTAATGATAATGAGCGTGTAGGTCAAATTAATTTCAAGAAATGGATTGCAATTGTTACACTTTGGCAATCCCTTTTGAAGAGAACTGAAGATCGTAAAGCTTTTTATAGTAGCCATTCAGTTTTAACAACTGCTGATGTGTGCCTTTTTCTTTGATTTCCCCCTTATCAAGCACAATAATCTGATCGGCTTTTTGAATGGTTGACAGGCGGTGGGCGATTACAATTGAGGTACGGCCCTCCATTAAATTATCAATGGCTTTCTGGATCAATAATTCGGTTTCAGTATCTACCGACGAGGTGGCCTCATCTAAAACCAGGATAGCCGGATTATGAACCAATGCACGGATAAAGGAAATTAACTGCGCCTGACCTGCAGAAAGTGTAGCACCTCTTTCCATCACATTATACCGATACCCGCCAGGCAAACGTTCAATAAAATCGTGTGCACCTACTTTTTTGGCTGCATTTACCACTTCCTCTATCGTAATTTCGGGATTATTAAGCGTAATGTTGTTTAAAATGGTATCTGAAAACAAGAAAACATCCTGAAGAACAGTTGCAATGTGACTTCGCAGATAATCGAGTTCAAAATCTTCAATACGAATACCATCAACAGTAATATCTCCTTTTTTCACTTCGTAAAAGCGGTTCAGGATATTAATGGTAGAAGATTTACCGGCACCGGTTGCCCCAACCAGGGCAACAGTTTCACCAGCTTTAACCTCAAAACTGAGGTCTTTTAGTACATAGTTATCGTCATTGTACGCAAACCAGACCTTTTCAAACTTAATATTTCCTTCCAGTTTGCCAGGTTTTTGTTTACCGTTGTCAGGAGTAGTTTCGTCCGTATCTAAAACTTTAAAAACGCGTTCTGCACCCACCATACCCATTTGCAGGGTATTAAATTTATCTGCCAGTTGGCGGATGGGCGTAAAAACCATACCGAGGTACATAATAAACTGTGTAATGGTGCCGGGCGTAACATCCAGCGGTTTGGAAAGAATGCTTTTTGCACCATACCATACCAATAAACCCAATGACATGGCCGAAATCAGCTCAACTACAGGGAAGAATATAGAATAATACCAATTGCTACGGATATTGGCATCGCGATAACGTTTGTTAATGGCATAAAATTTCCGGTATTCCTGTTTCTCCCTGGCAAAATACTGCACAATAGAAACGCCGGTAATGTGCTCCTGCAAAAAGGTATTCAGGTTTGAAACCTCATTTCTAATTTCCTGAAAGGCAACCTTAATCGCTTTCTGAAATTTCCTTGTAGCCATAATCAGCAATGGAATGGGCAAAAGCACAACCAAACTTAATTCCCAATCGGTATAAAACATCACGCCCACAATAACCACTACCTGCAAACTGTCGCCGATCATGGAAATTAAACCTTCCGAAAAGATGTCAGCAATGGTTTCCAGGTCTGAAACCGTTCTGGTGATTAATTGACCTATTGGTGTTTTATCAAAAAACCTGAGCCGCAACCTGGTAATGTGGTTAAAAACACTGATCCGCAGATCGCGGATAACAGACTGCCCTAATGTATTGGTTAACAGCGTATGGTTATATTGGATCAAACTCTGCAAAACGAGCATAAAAACCATCAGCATCGTCATATTTACCAGGCCATCGTAATTTCCGTTTAAAATATAATGATCGAGTGTGTATTTGATCAGAAAAGGGCGTACAGGTGAAATGGCTGCCAGCAAAATGGTTAAAATAACCGACCACACAAAAACGGCACGGTAAGGCTTTACATATTTAAAAATACGTTTCAGTAATCCGGTGTTATATACTTCGCCTGTAACTGCCATGTTTAGGGTTTAGGGCGTAAGGCTTAGGGTATAAGGCCTGACACCTTCTTAATAATTTTAAATTATACTATCTTTTATCACTATTTCTATAACGGTCGCTGCACCTTCCGCCTTAAACTTTCGGCCTTCTACCTCAAATATGGATATTCTATTTTTACTAGATATAAACCACATGCAGGTACCGATTGCCCGGCCTTGCTACGGTTTTTACTTTCTATTATGGTCTTAAAAGCAGCTAAATTTATTTCTTTTTTACCAATAGACACCAAAGTACCCATAATGGCCCTCACCATGTTACGCAAAAAACGATCTGCCTGTATGGTAAAAACCAGGCCATCTTCCTGTTCTTCAAATACCGCGCTGGTAATTTTACAATTATTGGTAAAAGTTTGGGTATTCGATTTACTGAAACAGGAGAAATCGGTATAATTTAACAAAACAGCAGCAGCCTCGTTCATGGCTTCCACATCAAGCGGATCTTTTACCAACCATGACCTGTTAACTTTAAAAGGATCTTTTGCAAAGTGGATATAATATTGATAAGCACGTGCTGTCGCATCAAAGCGGGCATGGGCATCAGGATGTACGGGTATAATTTTTTTTGCAGCAATTTGATAGGGCAACATGGCATTGATGCCTGCTATGGCATTCAGCACCTTAAGTTCTTCTACATCTTCAACATCAAAATGTGCATAAAAATCCGTGGCATGCACTCCGGCATCGGTTCTTCCACAGCCCAATGTTTCGATAGGCTGCCGAAAAAAAACAGACATCGCCTTATCCAACAATTCCTGAACGGTGATCGCGTTAGGTTGCGTTTGCCAGCCATGGTATAAGCTGCCATCGTATGCCAATTGGATGAAATACCTTTTTTTACTCAAAACGATGCAAAAGTACAGTTTAACAGCCAAAGGGCAAAGCGCGAAAGCGAGAGTTTGAAGTTGCGCGTTTGGAGTTCAGCGCATATTCCCGTCACAAACAGTCATTAATGCCTCTTATATACGAATCCCACTCCTATCCAGTAACTTTAATCTTCTTTCTTTTCTCAAAAAAGGCTAGATTTGTTCTAATATATTTACATTCATGATACAAAGAATACAATCTATCTGGCTTTTTTTAGCCACTTTAACCCTTATTTTAATGCTTTTTTTACCAATTGCAACAAAAGTTGTCAGTGGTGATGAAAATCAGGTATTCACAAATGGCCTGCATTACTTTGTTAATGGAAAAAGCGGAAAGGTACTAAATGTTGACGTTTTCCTGCCCTTAATCATTACACACTCCGTATTGATATTGCTGTGCTTCATTAACATTTTCAGATTTAAAAAACGCACTCAGCAAAAACGGATTGCAGTATTTACCATTGCAGCTATTGCCGGGTTTGCTTTTTGGTGCAGCATTTATGTAAAAGAACTTCCTGGCGGCATAGAAGGTGCTAATTTTGGTACCGGCGCTTACCTGCCAGCTGTAGCGATCCTCTTTATTGTACTGGCTATTTTCGGCATCAATAAAGATGAAAGGCTGATCCGTTCTGCTGAAAGGTTGAGATAGTTTAATCGATTTCAGGATGAAAAATCGAATGTTATCCATAGATCAAACCCGCGAATTGCTTAACTTATTAAAGCAACGTTTCGAAAAAAACATGAACCGGCATGAGGATATGGAATGGCAACATGTACTAAATAAATTAGAAGCCAATCCGCAGAAACTTTGGGCGCTGAATGAAATGGAAGAAACCGGTGGAGAACCGGATGTAGTTGATTTTGATAAAAAAACAGGTGCATATCTTTTTTTCGATTGTGCCGCTGAAAGTCCAAAAGGACGTAGAAGTGTGTGTTATGATGCCGAAGCGCTGGCATCAAGAAAAGAACATAAGCCAAAAGACAGCGCCATTAATCTTGCAAATGAATGGGGTGTTGAACTTTTAACCGAAACACATTATCATTATTTACAGCAATTTGGCAAGTTTGACAGTAAAACTTCCAGCTGGATCAAAACACCTGATGATATTAGAAACCTTGGCGGTGCATTGTTTTGCGACTATCGCTATGGAAAAATTTTCACTTATCATAATGGCGCAGAATCTTATTATGCAGCAAGGGCTTTCAGAGCTTGCTTAAGGGTTTGATTTTAAAATGATTATTAAATATCTATCTTTCAGTATTTCGATTGCCTTTATCTCATGGATTGTTGGCATGTTGATAAACGCTTTCATCAGAAAAACTGATTTTTATCAGAACCACCTAAACCATCTTAATTTCATTAAAAGTGAAAAACTGAATAAAATTATTGGATTGCCTGTTTTTAAATGGATGGTGAGAAATACTTTTTTCAAATTTTTCAATCAAAAACTTAAACTTAAAGGCAAGATTGACAAGGCCGGTTTAATTAAATTACGTGCTGAGATGACGACATCGGAAACAGATCATTTAATTGCGTTTATTTTTGTAACTTGTTTTGCAATTGTTGCTTTTTACAATTTCAAATTTAAATCTGGCGGCATTATCATGTTTGTAAACATACTTATGAATCTGTATCCGTCTTTACTGCAGCAAGAGAACAAAAGGAGAATAGATCAATTTATCAATAAATTTTAGATTTATCTCCACTCATTATAAATATTGTCAAAGGAAAAGGAAATTAAAAAGAATATAATGAAGGTAACCCCGGAGCATAATGAAAAAATAGCTAAAATGACTTTTTCATCTGTTTACCTACATTACGTTACAAAAGTTGAGAAAAAAGGAAGAACAGTTGAAGAGCTTCACCAGTTAATTAACTGGTTAACAGGCTACAGAGAAGAAGAAATCCAAAAAAAAATCTAACAAAAAACAAGCTTTAAAGACTTTTTCGAACGAGCTAATATCAATCCGAAAGCGCATTTGATTACCGGTGTGATTTGTGGTTACCGGATTGAAGAAATTGAGTATCCATTGACCAGGCAGGTGCGTTACCTGGATAAATTGGTTGATGAATTGGCTAAAGGCAAAGCGATGGAAAAAATTTTGAGGGCCGGATAACCAATTAAATTGATCTGTACTGATCAAATCCTGATTTCAGCTACAAATGAAATCAAGTTTTAATGCGGTAATCCGTTTAAAGGTTTTAAGCGACAATTTGCCCTTTGCCAGCCTGCCATTTTCTTTCTATTTTCTTAACCGCCCTATTTCGTCCTTATTTCCAAACATTTAGCCTAAAAAACTATTTACTTGATTCTCTGTGAAATACAAAATATTAACCGTACCTTTGCGGCTCAATTAAAAATAAATAGACGAATGACAAACCCATTTCAATTATTGGGGATAAGTGATGACGTCGTTAATGCCGTAAAGGACCTTGGATTCGAAAATCCAACGCCGATTCAGGAGCAAAGTATTCCTGTACTGTTAGAAGGCACTAATGATTTTGTTGGTTTGGCCCAAACAGGAACAGGAAAAACAGCCGCATTTGGTTTGCCGCTGTTAGAACTAATCGATTTTAAAGTTAACAAACCACAGGCATTGATTTTATGCCCTACCCGTGAGTTATGCTTGCAAATCGCTAACGACCTTAAAAACTTTTCTAAAAACATTGCTAATGCCCACGTTGTTGCCGTTTACGGTGGCGCGAACATTATGCAACAACTACGCGAAATCCGTCAGGGAATTCAGATCGTAGTGGCCACGCCCGGCCGTATGTTGGATATCATTGGCCGTAAAGCCATCGATTTTTCAAATGTTAAATATGTGGTGCTTGATGAAGCTGACGAGATGTTGAACATGGGTTTCCAGGACGACATCAACGACATTTTATCAACCACTCCTGATGACAAAAAAACCTGGTTATTCTCGGCTACCATGCCGTCGGAAGTTCGCCGTATAGCTAAAAACTATATGGATAACCCTGTAGAACTAACCATGGGCACAAAAAATACTGGTAACGTTAACATCGAACACGAATATTACATCGTTCGTGCACGTGATAAGTACGCTGCCTTAAAACGTATTGTAGATTTTAACCCTGATATTTTTGGTGTTGTTTTCTGCAAAACAAAATTAGATACCCAGGATATTGCAGAACACTTAATTAAAGACGGCTACAATGCTGATGCTTTACACGGCGATTTATCGCAACAACAACGTGATAAGGTAATGCAGCGTTTCCGTGAGCGTAACATGCAATTGTTAATTGCTACTGATGTGGCTGCACGCGGTATTGACGTAAACAATGTAACGCACGTAATCAACTATTCTTTACCTGATGAAATTGAAAGTTATACCCACCGTTCGGGCCGTACCGGCCGTGCAGGTAAAACCGGTATCTCAATCTGTATCATCAACTCTAAAGAACTGGGCAAAATCCGTCAGTTAGAGCGCATTATCGGTAAACAGTTTACCAAAGCCGAACTGCCTACAGGATTTGATGTTTGCGAAAAACAATTGTTCTCATTGGTACACAAAGTACACAATGTAGAGGTTAACAACGAACAGATCGATCAGTACATTCCTCGTATTATGGATGAATTTAAAGATCTATCTAAAGAGGATGTGATTAAACGTTTTGCTTCGCTGGAATTTAACCGTTTCTTAGATTATTATGCCAAAGCGCCTGATTTAAATGCTGCTGTAGGTGAAGATCGTGGTGAAAGAGGTGAGCGTGGCGAAAGACGCGGACGCGGTAGCGAAGGCTATACCCGTTTGTTCATCAACTTAGGTTCTGTAGATGAATTTACCCGTGGCGATATGTTATCTTTTATCTGTAACAACGGTAAAATTGGTGGCAAAAGCGTTGGTAAGATTGATCTAAAGGGTGTCTTCTCTTTCTTTGAAGTAGAAGATGCTGTTGCAGACAAAGTTTTTGAAGGCTTTAAATCAGTTGAATTTAACGGTCGCCAGGTACGTATCGAGAAAAGCGGAGATAGCGGTCGTGGTGAAGGCGCTGGCGAAAGACGCGGTGGCGGTGAAAGACGTGGCGGTGGTTTCGGCGGCGAACGCAGAAGCGGTGGTGGTTACCGTGGTGGCGACAGAAGAAGTTCTGGCGGCAGCGGAAGACGTGAAGGTGGAAACAGCGGTGGCGGTTTCAGAGATTTCTCTGGTCGCAGCCGTGATGAAAAAGGTGGAAGCGGACGGAGAGAAGGCGGAAACCGTGAAGGTGGAAGTGGCGAACGCCGTAAAAAATGGTAAAACATCAACCAAATATTTATAGCCGTTCTGATTATTCAGAGCGGCTTTTTTTTTAAAAATAAGAACTGGTTATTTGTCACCGAAGCACTGTTCCTAACAAAGGTTAACTAGTTATGCTTTTCAGCTCCAGGATAAAGCAGTATACGCTATGTGATTGGCATTCATAAATTCGCCAAACAGCGAATAAGCCTTATTACCACTAAACCGCTGCTTTAAAGCGAATAATAAACCAGACTTATCCCCTGGGGCTAAATTAAAGATTTGATAAAACTTATCTACCTCTTCTGGTTCAAGGATATAGGTATATTCATAATCCGTATCTCCCCAGATGGCTTCAACTGATTTTCCAATATTATATCCATCAAAGTAAAGTTGATCACGATCAGTAAAATACAATTCCATCGATATTTTGATATCGGGTTTTTCCAGGTAAAATAAGGTAAATTTTCCAAGATATTTAATCTGTTTTAGGCTAGTGATGCCGGAAGATAACATCCGGCAGAAATCTAACCGCAATTTATAAATTATACAGCACCTAAAATACGATAGTAGTGTTAGCTCTTTTTCGTTTCAACATATCGCCGAATGTCATAAATGCCCATCTTTTAAACCAAATCACTTTCAGAATATTATCTTTAACGTTAGATATACTAAACAACATCATGCGTTATTTAAGGCTTTTCTTTATTTTATTCCCATTACTTACTGGCAATAAACTTTCTGCCCAACCAAAGGTATCTGATCAAAAAATGCAGTGGTTTGCCGATGCTAAACTGGGCATTTTTATTCACTGGGGCATCTACTCCGTAAATGGAATTTCCGAATCCTGGTCGTTTTTTAACAACTACATTAATCATGACGCTTACATGAAACAGCTCGATGGTTTTACTGCAGCTAAATACCAACCCGCAACATGGGTAAATTTAATTAAAGAGAGTGGTGCCAGATATGCCGTAATTACAACAAAACATCATGACGGTGTTGCACTTTGGGACAGCAAAATGCCAGGTGCTACCACCACGGTAAAGCATAGTGCAGCCAAAAAAGATTTAATTACACCATTTGTAAGTGAACTTAAAAAATCAGGTCTTAAAACAGGTTTATATTTTTCATTACCTGATTGGAGCTATCCTGATTATGAAGGTTTTACGCGTGACAGGAAACGTTACGACTATAAGCAAGACCCTGACCGGTTTAAAAAATTCCAGAATTATTTTCATGGACAACTCAATGAACTTTCCAACCAATACGATCCGGATTTAATTTGGTTTGATGGCGATTGGGAACATAGCGGCGAAGAATGGCAGGCTAAACAAATATTGGAAAATCTGCGTAAGGTGAATCCAAATGTTATTATCAATTCGCGTTTAAATGGCCATGGCGATTACGAGACACCGGAGCAGGGTGTTCCGGTGTTAAAGCCTGCCTCTCCAGCGTGGGAATTGTGTTACACAATGAACGATTCATGGGGATACCAGCCTTATGATAACCACTACAAATCGCCAAATATGATTATCCGTACACTTGTTGATTGCATCAGTATGGGTGGTAAATTTGTTGCTTGATATCGGTCCGAAAGCGGATGGAACCATTGCGCCTGAACAGGTTAAAATTTTAAAAGGTTTAGCTCGCTGGACACAAAAACATACTGAAGCCATTTACGGTACACAGGCTGGAATCCCAGGCGGCCACATTGTAGGAAAAACGAGTTTATCCAAAAACAAAGATGTATTATATCTATATCTGGACTATAAAACAAAAAATGGCATTTTGCTATCAGGTATCAAATCGAA
The DNA here is from genome assembly GCF_044762335.1 of Pedobacter suwonensis. Classification (GTDB taxonomy): domain Bacteria; phylum Bacteroidota; class Bacteroidia; order Sphingobacteriales; family Sphingobacteriaceae; genus Pedobacter. Next base: position 250,723 of record NZ_JBIWEB010000004.1, read on the forward strand.
AATCAATAAAATTGAAATCGTTGGCAGCAAAGCGCAGATACATTCAATCAAATTAAATGAAACTGATTATTTGCTCAATTTAAAAGAACCTGATTTCGACAGCGATGTAACCGTTATAAAAGTCTCCTTAGATGGCCCTATCGAACTTGCAGATAGTAAACAAGCCGCCCTTTCGCTGGCGCAGACCTGTATGCCGCGCCCAAAGAAAATAAATTAACCAGCTTAAGCCTGAATAAACTGGCCGGTAATCTAAACGCTGGCATAAATATATTTCAAAACACCAGCTTACCTGCCGACGGTTTAGACTTTGACCCAGGCATTAAAAATGCGGATCAAAAAGTTAGTAACTGGGTAATCAAAAATGCCGAGGCCCTTTACAAAACCGGAAAAGGAATCCCTGGCGGTCATTACCAGGGCAACACCGCACTTTCTGCCGATAAACAAACGCTTTATTTATTTGTAGAAGGCACACCAACTGGTCCCATTGCCATTAAAGGCTTAAAAAACGACATCAGCAGGATCAGGATTGTAGGTGATGGCACTATGCTTCCGCACGAAATTTATAACAAACTATATTGGAGCAAGATACCTGGTATGGTTTACATTCCACTACCTGAAGATAAGCTGGATCCTGAATTAACCGTAATTGCTGTACTTTTAGATCGTCCGATTGACTTGTACCGTGAAAAAGTTGGCGCGATTGAAAGCAATCTCTAATAGAGAATCGTCCTCTCCACTGAAGCGCAATCCCGAAAGCTAAGTCGGGAAAGCGTTTTTTCAACATAGTCAAAATATTTCTTCGATACGGTTGAAAGGACGAATCCACGAAAAACAAATCATTATTTTTTTATTTTTCCGAAACTGAGCCAGAACTATGATTATGCTGATTGCTGTTACACCCCGGCAAAAATTATTTAACAATTGTAAAATAGTGGCGCGACTTTATAATTATCCTTAAATTGCATTACTTTCGCAAATCATGCAGGCAAAATATATTTCCTATCAGGAAACCGGATCATTTTCAAAACTGGTTTTAGATTATATTAACGACGAAGAACAGCTGAAACCTTTTTACAGTTATCGCCCGGATATGGAGGGTTTAGCCCATGCAATTGAACACAGAAATTTCCCTGGAAACCGGACTACTTTAGTTCAGGTTCTGCAAGATCAATACCGGCATTTAAAGCCCAATAAATCGGTTACCAAAAATATAGAGCTTTTAGCCCTTGATAATACCTTTACGGTAACGACCGGTCACCAGTTAAATTTATTTACCGGTCCGCTTTATTTTATTTACAAAATCGTAACGGCCATTAACTTAGCTATTGAGCTGAAAATGGCCCATCCCGAAAAAAACTTTGTCCCGGTTTATTGGATGGCTACCGAGGATCATGATTTTGATGAGATCAATCACGTTAATGTGGATGAGAAACATATCAGCTGGATCCAGAAAACCAATGGTGCTACCGGAAGATTAAGTACCAAAACAGTTGCCGCAGCAGTAACCGCATATAAAGGATACCTTGGTATCTCAAAAAATGGAAAACGGATTGCCAAACTGGTAGAACAGGCTTATTTGCAACATGATAATTTAGCCGATGCCACCCGGTTTTTAGTGAATAACTTATTCGAGAAATATGGCTTGGTGATTGTAAATGCAGATGACGCTCAATTAAAAAAGCAGTTTGCGAATATTATTACCGAAGATATTATTCAGCATAATAGTGCGAAAAATATAGATAACAGCTCTAAAAATCTTGAAGAACTGGGTTATAAAACACAGGTTAACGGTCGGGACATTAATTTCTTTTACCTGATTGATAACCTCCGCGAACGCCTGATTTTTGAAGATGGTAAATATATTGTCAACCATACCGAAATCAGTTTTACCGAGGCTGAATTAAAAAACGAAATCGAATCTCATCCTGAACGGTTTAGCCCTAATGTGGTGATGCGCCCCATGTACCAGGAAGTGATTTTACCTAATATTGCCTATATTGGAGGGGGAGCTGAAGTATCTTACTGGATGCAGCTCAAAGCAAATTTCGATTATTATCAGGTAGATTTTCCGGTATTATTGCTACGCAATTCTGCCTTACTGATCGACAAACGCAGTGCTGAAAACCTGTACAGACTGGGGTTTTCATTAGAAGATATTTTCCTTCCCGCAGAAGAACTGAAGAACATCTGGGTAAAGCGGAATACAACTGCCGAGCTCAGTTTAGCTGATGAAACCCGCTCAATTAACAGCATTTTCGACCAAATTAAGTTAAATGCCTATAAGATAGATAAAACCCTCTCTGTTTCTGCAGATACGGCAAAACAAAGAGCCAACCATTTATTGGCAAACCTGGAAAAGAAACTATTCAGGGCAGAAAAAAGAAAACATGAAACAGCTTTGCAGCAGATTGATAACGTAAAGAAGAGACTATTCCCAAATGGCACATTGCAGGAAAGGATTTTGAATATTGCACCCATGTATGTTAATTATGGAGAAGATTTTCTATCATCTTGCGTAGAGAATTTTGAGCCATTAGGCGGTGACTTTACTGTTTTGTTGCCATGATAATAGTCCGGAGTCCGCAGTCAATCTTGATACTGAATACCTGATACTTGATACTCAATACTCAACCCCTAAAATGAACTTCATCACTTTTACCGAAACCAACCTACGAACCTTTACCTATCATGTTTTCAAAAAAATGGGCTGTTCAGATGAACATGCAGGTTTAGCAACCGATGTTTTAGTCCGCTCAGATTTACGAGGAATCGATTCGCATGGCGTTGCGCGCTTAAGTGGCTACGTACGCCTGTGGGAAAAGAAACGAATTAATGCTAATCCAAACATTAAAATTGTTCATGAAACCCCTACTACTGCAACCATAGATGGCGACGCCGGGTTAGGATTGGTGGTGGCGCCCTTTGCCATGCAGGTTGCTATCGAAAAAGCAGAAAAGTATGGCAGCGGCTGGGTATCAGTTAAAAATTCCAATCACTTCGGCATAGCAGGTTACCATGCTTTAATGGCGGTAGAAAAAGATATGATTGGCATCAGCATGACTAATGCGAGCCCTTTGGTTGCACCTACTTACGCCAACGAACGTTTACTGGGTACTAATCCCATGTGTTACGCGTTCCCCGCGGGAAAATACCCACCAGTAGTGGTAGATATGGCGACTGCAGCTGCAGCTAACGGTAAACTGGAAATTGCACAGCGCGCCAACACAAGTATCCCGGATGGTTGGGTTCAGGATAAAAGTGGAGAAAATTCGACTGACCCTAACGAATTAAAAAATGGTGGTTCGCTATTACCATTGGGTAGTGATAAAGACCACGGAAGCCATAAAGGTTATGGATTGAGTGCAACGGTCGATATTTTATCGGCGGTATTATCCGGGGCAAATTATGGTCCATGGGTACCTCCTTTTGTAGCATTCCTGGAACCCTCTGCGAATCCGGTTGGTGAAGGACTTGGCCACTTTTTAGGCGCTATGCGTGTAGATGGCTTCAGACCAGCTGCAGACTTTAAAAATCACCTGGATAATTGGATAGAACGCTTTAAAAGTGCAAAAACAGTAGATCCAAACAAAAAGGTTATTATACCAGGAGAGCCGGAGCACGAATTTGAACAGGAAAGAAAAATCAGCGGCATTCCGATCATTGATGTAGTGTTAAAAGACCTGAATGAGTTGGCTGCAAAATTGGGTTTAGAAGCGTTGAATTGATTGATTTTGTAACCGCAAAGAATGCAAAGAACAGGCACTAAGCTCGCGAAGTTTGGTGTGGTGATTCTAAATATCCTGCAAATCCGCTACCATAGAAAGAATTTATCAGTCCGGCCGTCATCCGACAGCTATAGGATCGGCGCAGGCGGGAACCAGAAAAGTGCTCAGCGAAGCTAATCTTAATCCATTCGTTTTAAGATTCCTAATCAAGTTGGGAATGACGATCTCTCCTAAAATAGGATCTGTAATTATTGAGTTCGAAAACTCAACCTTATTTAACATCCCTAGACACGCTACGCTTAACTCTACGGAAAGAAACGATTCCAACAAAAAAATCCGTCATCTCGACCGAAGCAACGCGGAGTGGAGAGATCTTTTGATTACATGATCTGTTCTTAGCGTCAGATGAAGTAATAGAGAAGAGTCTCCAACTTGGTTCATACTTATTAAGTTTTTATTCTTCCGTAGAGACGCTACGCACAGCAATAGGGATTTGACTACGCTCAACCTGACAAACTTGTTAATAAAAAAGCCGCAGATTTGACCAGAATCTGCGGCTTTTTTTATTGATATGGTTTATACCCAACCACCAGGGGCGTGGTTACGGCTTCACAATTAAGTTATCTTTCAAATAAAGTGCTTTGCTGGATGATCCGATCATGATTCTATATTCTCCAGGGGCTGTTTCCCAAACATTATTAATATTAAGTGTTTGAACTACTTCTTTATCCAGTTTAAATGAAATGAGTTTGGTTTCACCTACTTTTAAATGTACCCTCTGGAAACCCCTCAATGCAAGAACAGGCTGTGCCAATTTGCTGATCAGTGGCCTCATATACAGTTGTACCACTTCTTCACCATCGTAATGACCTGTATTCTTCAGCTCAAAACTTACGGTAGCAGTTTCATTTTTAGCCATACTTTTACGGTCGAACTTTAAATTTTGATAGGAAAAGCTGGTATAACTCAGTCCATATCCAAATGGGAAGAGCGGCTCGCCACTTAAGTTATTGTAATCATCGCCTCTACCGGTAGGCTTGTGATTGTAAACCAGGGGCAATTGCGATTCATCAACCGGGTAAGTAATGGGAAGTTTGCCTGACGGACTTACTTTGCCGAGCAATACCGCTGCAATGGCGCTGCCGCCAGCCTCGCCAGGATACCAAACATTTAAAACTGCGCTTACTTTATTTAACCAGGGCTGCATATTAATGGCACTTCCACCAGTTAGTACGACGATAACAGGTTTTCCTGTTTTTACGATTTCTTCCAACAATAATTCCTGGTTGCCGGGCAGATTGAGCATTGCCCGGTCTAAAAACTCGCCTTCTTTTATCCCGGCCACAAATACGATTACATCATTATTTTTTGCTGCAGCCACAGCATCTGCAGTTTCGTCCGATTTTTTGCTATGGTAATCCCAAATCAGTTTGATTTTACCATTGCCTTTAGGTTCAAAAAATTCGATTCGGATGGCATATTCTTTATTTTTTTCGAAATGAAAAGGAATTGTCTTCGTATTAAAGGACTTTTTATCCCAGTTGTCGATCAATAATTGATTATCAAGATATAACCGGTAACCATCATTACCTTCCAATCCGATATTAATATCTGCATTTTGTGGAACTTTAATTTTACCATTCCAACTTACCGAATAATCATCCAGCTGGAGCTGTTGATCAGGTGGGTATAATGTCCAACTGAAATTAACTACCTTATCATTAATTTCTTTAACTGCTTTTCCAGAGAGCAGAAGTCCTTTGTAATAAGTCCCTGTTAATCCTGTTTTCCCATTAGTGGAAAGAAACTGGCTATCAACTGGAAGATAAGCATGTAGTTCTCTGCTGCTGCCTTTTAAATAATTAACCTGAACATCATTAGATACTGCCCTTTTCAGGCCATCCAGTATATTGATCTTATGGTTTCCTGTGCCGCTGTAGCCACCCAATCTGGCTTCGATCGCATCCTCCCCAAGGAGCAGAATTCGCTTTGCACTTTTTAATGGGAGTGTGTTATCATCATTTTTTAAAAGCACGAAAGATTTTAAAGCGGCTTCTTCAGCTAACTGATGATTACTTTGATCGCTCAACATCTTTTCAGCAATGCTTTCATCTACGTAAGGCTGTTCAAAAAGCCCCAGTTCAAATTTAGCCTTCAACACTCGTGTTAAGGCATCATCTATTCTTGACCGGGGGATGCTACCATCTAAAAACGCGGGCATGAAAAGCTTGTAATGGTTATAATCCACCTGAAAGATTACATCAAGCCCGGCATTAATAGATTGTGCCGTGGCATCTTTATAATCCTTAGCGGTAAAATGCAATACATTGGCGCCTCCAACAGCACCTGCATCGGAAATAACGAACCCTTTAAAGCCCCATTCTGTTTTTAGCTTAGTGGTGAGCAGCCATTTACTGGAAGTTGCAGGCGTACCAAAAACACTGTTGTAGGAGGTCATTAATGAACGGATGCCTACATTTTTAACGCCGTCTTTAAATGCCGGGAAGTGGATTTCTTCCAGAAAATGTTTGTCCATTTCTATAGGATAGCTATCTCTGCCACCATCTCCTACATTGGCAATAAAATGCTTTGGCGTCACTATAATATTTTGTTTTTCTATGGCGTTCATAAAAGCATGACCAAGAGCGGTGGTTAGATAAGGGTCTTCTCCATAGGTTTCTTCAACCCTGCCCCACCTTACATCTGTAGCCATATTAATTACCGGTGCCAAAAGATCTCTTAAACCACGTGCCCTGGCTTCACTACCAATGGCTGTACCGATCCGGCCAACCAAACTAGTATCAAAAGTTGCAGCCAAACCAATTGATTGGGGAAAAGCAGTAGCGCCCTGTCTGACCAAACCATGTAAAGCCTCATCAAATGGAATAATCGGGATGCCCAAACGGGTTTCCTCCACAAAATATTTTTGTATCTTATTAATCTTTTTAGCCAGGGATAGCCCGTCTTCAGCGGTATTGTAAGTTAACATCTGTTGCGCATTGCCGGTTCCTTGCGCAGCCGCACTTACCTGCAAACCAAAAATACCATGCCTAAATTTATCTTTATTCTGTTCGGTTACATCGCCAGGAATCATGAACAACTGCCAAAATTTTTCTTCAGGAGTCATTCTCGAAATCAGGTCTTTCACCCTTAAATCGATACTTAATTTGGGGTTTTTATAGGGTAAAGATTGACTTTTTTTAACCTGGGCAAAAAGGTTGCTCCATAAAAACAATGCAGGCAATAAGCATAGGTATTTTCTCTGTTTGGGCATTATTAATTGGTTTCGGGTATAAAAGAGAAAGTCAACGCAATTTTCTCGTCGGTTTTTGGAAGATCAAAATGTACTTTGCCGTCTGTCAATTTCCATTTCACTTTTTGCTTATTGCTTAATAGCGTAATAGAAGTTCCTTTTTTAGGAATGCTCCCCTTCCAGAAAATTTCTTTCGGCGCATTACCGTCTAATAACGTAATACCATAAACGGTTTTGCCATCTTTACTTTGGGTAAACCAGTTTTGCCCGTCATGGTAGTTTTTGGTAATTCTTGTGTCGTATATGGCTGCGCCATTTTTGCTCGTCCACTTACCAATTTCTTCCAACTTCATCAACACCTCATTGGGCAGGGTTCCCTCTGCTTTAGGTCCAACGCCCAAAAGTAAACTTCCGCCTTTAGCCACTATTTCTACCAGTTTATGAACTACTTCTTTTGCCGATTTATACTGATCGTTAGGTACAAAACCCCAGGCACCGCCTAAGGTCATACAGCTCTCCCAGGGATAATCCAATTGTTTTTCAGGGATTTTCTGCTCAGGGGTTTGATAGTTTTCGTATTGCCCGTGTACGGTTCGATCTACCATAATTAAACCAGGCTGCGCTTTTCTGGCCATGGCGGCAATTTTAGGCATATCAATATCCTGGCTCCACTCCGGAATAGGCGCACCCCATGAAAGTACCTCTTCATTTACGCTGGACCGAGGGCGAACCCAACCGCCATCTAACCATAAAATATCAATACTGCCATAATTATTCATTAACTCATTGATCTGGTTCTGCGTATAGCTTTTAAACATGTACCAACGCCAAGGATTTTTTCTGATGTCGTAATTGTTATTTCTATTTGCTGTAGCGTATTTATCCCACCAATAATATTGAGAATGCCAGTCGGGCTTTGAAAAATAAGCACCAATCATGAAATCCTGCTTACGGAAAGCATCGAACACATATTTGGCAACATCTTTTTTAGGATTATTGGCAAACGGGCCTTTTGCAATGCTGTAATCGCTTTCTTTGGTATCAAACATGGCGAAGCCATCGTGATGTTTGGTGGTAAACACCAGGTATTTCATCCCGGCATCTTTACCTGCCTTTGCCCATTGCTCCGGGTTAAATTCCGTTGGGTTAAATTTTTCACTTAACCCCCAATACCATTTCTTGTAATCATCGTACTTGATCGTACTATCTCTTTCAATCCAATCTTCCGAACAGATTGACCAGGATTCGATAATTCCAGGAACAGCATATAGGCCCCAATGAATGATCATGCCAAACTTTTGGTCTTGCCAGTGTTCTAATTTCTTTTTTACCGTTTCTTCTTTTGGCCATTCGTAAATCTCAGATTGAGGCATGATATCGTTTTGCTGAGCGGAAGCAATAGATGCAAAAAGCACCAAAGAGAAAATAAGACAAATTTTTAGTTTCATTTTTAGGTAGTTAAAATCCAACTAAGTGGGCTGAATTATCTGTGATCAAATATTTGCGAAACTTAGCATTGAAAAAAATTTGTTTTGATTAAACTAATCTTTTTTAAGTACGACTAATGATTTAAAGGTTTATATATTATCGGCTTTCGAATTATCTTGACATGTGAATGATCAAAAATTATTTTATTTCCTTGTTTGGTCATTCAAATAAGCTGTTCTCAACCATCAAACTAGCTGCAGCCAATAATTCAGCCTCAGCACTTAGGCTAGAGCATTTAATTTCTGTTTGTTCCGCTACCCGTGGTATGCAGAACTCGTTAATAGCTTGCTGTATTGGTGGTAGAAGCATTTTACCCGCCTTTGCACCACGCCCACTTAATACAATCCGTTCAGGATTCATAATATGAATCAAAGTAGCTAATCCTTTACCAATCTGAAATGCAGCATCAGCCAATATCGATATCGCTACTGGGTCTCGTTTTATAACTGCATTTAAGAAATGATCTAAGTGGCTTTTGCTTTTATCAGTAAAAAGAACTTTTAAACTCGTTTCCTCACCGTTTTGCACTGCGGCTTCTGCCTTTTGAACCATCACTAAAAGAGATGTCTCCACTTCAAGACAACCCCGCTTGCCACAAGAACACAGTGCATTCGAGTTAGATAAAGGGATATGGCTAAATTCACCAGCGTAGCCACTACTGCCGCGGTATAATTTACCATTAATGATCATCCCTAAACCTGTACCCCATCCTATATTTACCACGAGTACATCTTTTAAATTTCTGGCTTCACCAAAATTCAATTCAGCTAAGGCAATTAAACTCGAATCGTTATCTATGTAAACTGGTAAATTTAATTTTTCAGCAAGATAGTCCTGCAGGCTAATGTTATTATCAACATGCATAAAAGAATAATTCATTCCTTTCTCCGCATTTACGAACCCGGGCATGCCTATACCTATTCCCAATAAATTTTCTTTGTCGATTGTTGATTTTTCAATGCAACGATCAATGAATTCCATTAAAGTGTCAGCACTTTTATCTTCTGTCATATCTAAATCAATCACCTGCGTTGGTAAAACCTGTTGATTATACAAATCGTAAATCGTTAACCGACTAGTTAATTGATCCATTGCCACGGCAACGATATACCTCTTATATTCTGGGTTTAATAAAAAAATCAACGGGCGCCGCCCTCCGGTAGAAGGTGCCAATCCCTGCTCTATGATCAAACCTTCTTCTATTAACGCATTTACAGTAGAAGTAATTAAAGGCAAGCTCTTTTTTGTATGTTTACTTAAATCTGTAAGTGACGATTTTTTTTTATAATAAAGAAGTTTAATGATGTCGGCTCGTAATCGTTGTGCTTTCTCGGTGGTTGCTGACATTTTCATTTGGTTTGGATAAATTTTTAAAGTAACGAAAAGAAAATTAAAAAGACAGATTGAATATTCTGGCGAAATAATAACTTAATTTTTTTTAAATTGCCTGCTTTGACAAGCAGCTTATATGGATGATTTTAGCTCAATGGTTCATCCCTTCCAGTAATTTTAGATGTGTTTATTCTAAACTCATTTAACTATTTTTTCCAATCATTCAAAAATATCAAGGTTTTTATTTTCATCGCCTTCTTCATATTTTAAGAACACGAATAACATCGTTAGCATCTCATCTGTCGATTTCATATCATTCGCAGAAAATACCATTTTAGGAGGATTATTTGGGTTATTTGGATTATTTTTAGTATTATCATAAACACCCTCTATAGTAAGCACTGAACCTTTAGGAACTTTAATCAACTTATTAAAGCGATAGATTTCTTGCCATCTAAAATCCCAATCAGGTATAGATATTAACTTGATCGTATCACCTGTCGAAGTTACGGCATATGATTTAAAACTTTTTCCAAGTAAATGCATATGAGGCCATATGTACAAAAGCGATTGATCCTGAGGAGTTAAAATTTTCAGGTTAAATTTCTTTACAGAATCTGCCTGAATCATAAAGTACGGATCTATTGAGCTCTCGCCAACTCCACCTGAACCTAAACTGACCACATTGACGACCCTTTTGATTGGCGTATCTTTAAAGAAAAGATTAATACCCGATATGTCGTTTTCATCTTTTCCAAGTGGCGCATAATGGATAGTAAGTAATATAACACCTCTTTTTGGCATAATCCAACCCAAATCAGCAGGGTAAGATTCGTAGGATGTTCCAGGGATCCATCCTCCATAATAGGTCATTTCTTTTTTAAATGGCAAATATTGATCATAATTAACTCTGGAATCATCAGTTAAATTTACATAATCTGCAGCTTTCGTAATGTCGATATCGTTGGCCACCGGATGTATGGCAAAATTAGCGTGGTGAATGATTTTTTTGTTTGAAGAAATAAATTCCATCGCTTCAACATTTCTTGCTGTAGCCATATCGAAAGGGATTTTAAAAACAATGAAGCGTTCTTCATTGTCACCTTTGACTTCAAACGGTTTATTTACTTTTAAGATTAAATCGGGTTTTCTGGTGTATTGTGTACCTTCAATAAAAATATCAATTGCTGGCTTTTTTTGTTTATCTGTTCCTTCAATCGCTTTATTATTAATCCAACTGATAATCGTTTTCTTCTCCTCATCAGTTAAAGAACGGTCGTTAGCAAAAGCCCGGTAATGGTTATCAGGTTTCCATGGCGGCATAAAACCTGATGATACAACATCTTTAATAAAAGAAACTCTCTTTCTAACATCCGAATAAGTTAATAATGAAAATGGCCCAGCTTCACCTGGACGGTGGCAAGGAACACATTTTGTCCGAATTATAGGCGCAACATGTTCATAGTAGGTAATTTTTTGTCCGAAAGTATCAATGAAGAAACAGCAAACTATTACCAGGCTGAAAAATTTATTTAACATTTTATAAATCATTGATAAGACACCCAATGGGTTTTGTTTGCATGAATATATAATTCAGATTACTGACATCTTTCATTGCATTTTCTAAATAATGTTCCGTAATAACTTTTCTCTTTACTCCTAATTTCGCTTGCCAGTTATCAATTAATCCTCTATACCGGATGTTTCCTTTATGATCTATTAAAATCGTCTCAGGAGTAACTTTTGCACCAAGGGTATTGGTCAATAATTTATTTCTGTCTAAATAAACATCAAACAAGATATCATATTCGTTAACAAAAATTCTAATCTCGTCAACTGTATAACTTTTACCGGGTATAATCCCGATAAGGTTCACTGACGGATATTGCTTAGCCAACGTATTTAATACTGAAATATAGTTTTTGCAAAGTGGGCATTCTGGTGATAAAAAAACAAAAGCAGTGTTTTTCTCTAGTTCTATTTTTTTCTTATTCTTAATACTCAAAGGTAAACTTACTTCTACCTGCTCCCAAAGCAGCTTTTTATGTAATATGCCCTGCCCAAATAAGTGGCTAGACGAAATAAAAAACACCACTAAAGCACTAATTATCAATCTCATAAACAAAAAGAACTCCTAATTTAAATTAGGAGTTCTGCTAATTTAAACAAAGTTTTCTATTTTTTATCCCACCATACTCTGCCTAAGATGTCACCAGGGCCCTGACCAAAATCAGGATCAGCCTGCATAACTTTATAAGCAGCAACAATGTTCTGATAGTTTAAATTTGTAACAGCAGGAAAGGCTAAACTTGCTCTTCTTGGGATTACCTGTTCTGTACCACTTGCAATAATTTTTTCAAGTTTTAAAACCGTCGTAGAATTTGGCATTCCAGTTCGTTTGTATAGCGCCCAAGCTTCGTTAGGCTGCTTAAAGAAATTTAGATAAGCCTGACCTATAATCTGGTCTAAAGCTCTTGTTGCATCAAATTTAACATCTGATTTAGCCATGTACGATGCGATTTCACTTGGAGTTGAAGCAACATAACTTAAAGCTCCGTTCCTATCAACTATCTGTGCCTTATTAGCAAGATCATCGTAGAAAGCAATGGAAGCACTTACACCCTTGTTATACCACTCTTCTGCAGATTCTGTTGTTACTGCCCTAGCCGCCAATTCAGCTCTCATAAAACAAACATCAGCATAAGTAATTAACGGGAATGCATTAATTCCTTTTCCGCCATTCTCTCCTGCCGCAAACAAACGAGGTTGAATTAACGAAAGTGAATCCATTGTCTGGTTAACTGTTTGACCAGTTGAATTGACTACAGAAATGGTAATGTTATTAAAGAAATTAGCAAATGATGGTGCAGCAGAAGCATCGGGGCTTGTAGGTACACCATAAAATCTTCTGGTATCAAAAGTAGCCGAAGCCGCTATTTTACGCTGGGCCTTTGCTGCGTCAAAATTCGCTTGTGTAAATGTGTTTTCCTGATAGAAAAATCTGATACGAGGATCGCCGTTAGTATACATGAAATCTACCACTTGTTTCGGTGCACGCAAACCAGCCGCTGACCAATCTCCACCATCGGCATATGTCGCATTAGCTTTAAATACCCAGCTCTCAGCGGCACTGTTGATCAAACCACCCGGTGCTGCCAAAATTTCAAGCACTTTGGCTTTCATCTTTGCAGGATCTCTCTTCATTAAACGCATGGCAATACGTAATCGTGTAGAATTGGCAACTTTTATCCAATTCGCAACATTGCCCTGATAAAACAAATCGTTTGTACCCAATGAGGCTTGTGCAGTTGACTGAGTTGCGCCTAATGTAGCTGCTGATTTTTTTAATTGAGCATCTAATAATTCGAATAAAGCTTCTTGCGTATCGTACTTTGGGGTTTCTGTACCTCCGTACCTTACCATAAAAGCATCCGTATATGGCAAACTTCCGCTTACATCCGAAACATAGAAAGCGTAATAAGCTTTAACGATATGTGCAATTTCTAGTTGGTAAATTCTCTTTGCCTGCTCTTCTGCTGGCATTTTCTTTACCAGCTCTTCCATATCAGTTAAATTACCACCTACTTTCGGATAGAAATTGTTGTACCTCACATTTCTGAAACTTGCAGCATCAGAGATGAAGGTTACACTGTTTCCATTCAAGGCTGTTAACATTTGCATCCATGGCATAATGGCTCTAAAATTATCATAGTAAGCTTCAAAACGGTCTGCATGCATATTGATAACTGAATTCATAAATTGCTGTTCAGGAGTTATTTTATCAATAATAGAGGGGTCTGTATTCAATTCTACAAACTGATCTTTCTTACATGATGATAGGGTAATTCCGAATAATGCCGTAAGCATTAGGATTATATTACTTGTCTTTTTCATTTTCAATATCTTTATCTGTTAATCATTATAGGGCTGCCCTTACAGAGAATGCAAAAGTGCGTATATATGGCATACCACCATATTCAGCAAATGCACCTGCACTATTATTAAATAAACCTTCTGGATTTAAGTGATCAGGCAAACTATTATAGATATAGAATAAATTTCTAGCTGTTACACCTACATTCACCTGTTTGAAATTAATTTTATCAGTAAATTTCTTAGGCAAATTATAACCTAATGAAACTTCTCTCAAAGCAACCCAACTGTTCTCGAATGTAGAATATTCTCTAATCCCTGTAGACCATTGAGTCAGCCTTGCATAATAAATACGTGCACTCACAGGCTGTACATATCCTTTATCGGCTGCCTCCTGGAAAGTCATCCCTCCAACGTTGATATTATTGATAATTGTACCTTTAGCGAAAACGCCATCAGGAATAATTCCATCATTAGCAATTACAGCACCTGTTGCATCTTTTCTTGGCAAACCACCAAATTCAGCAGAGCGGCCAAACAAAGTACTTTCAAAGGCTCCAAAATTTGTTCCATACTGATGCGTTCCAGAAGCCATCAAGCCGCCAACTTTAGCATCGATCTGAAAACCTAAATTGAAATTTTTAAATCTAATATTGTTTATTGAGCTTGCGTTAAATTTTTCCATCATGGAACCCAAAATCTTGTTTCCCTGTCCAGCATCACCACTTCTGAAATAACTTCCGTTAGCTTTTAACAATCTCTTACCATTATTCGGGCTATCAATATTATTTCCAGCTGCATCAGTAGCCTGGTATGATGCATAACCATAGCTGGTATAAATACTGCCATATTCTTGCCCGGCGATGGCAACTGATGTCATATCAGCACCGAATGCATAACCTAGAGTATAAGAATCTACGCCTGGCGCCAGCTCAATAATTTTGTTTTTATTCCTTGCAAAATTAATCGAACTCGTCCATTCCAGATTTTTAGTTTTAATTGGCGTACCTGTTAATAAGATTTCAATACCTTGATTTTGGATGTTACCTGCATTAAACAGTTTTTTAGTAACGCCTGACTCAGAAGGAAGGGCCAAAGATAAAATCTGGTTTTTTGTATTTTTTTTATAATAAGAGAAATCGATACCTAAACGATCATTAAAGAATCGTAATTCTGTACCAAGCTCCAACTCTTTAGTTAATTCGTTTTTAAGGTCGTTATTTCCAAGCGTATATTCTGGATAACCATACCGAGGCATTTGTTTTCCATTTTCATCTGTATACGTACCTAAGAACTGATATTTACCAGCACTGGTAACGTAAGGATTAGTTCCTAAACCTGTATATCCAAAATTGGCTCTTAATTTACCGTATGAAAGAAAATCAAAAGCCGGTTTGTTTTTTAAAGATTCAGAAAAAACATATGACAACCCAACAGCGGGATAAGTATATGAATAATCGCCATGACCATCAGGATAAGTCAAGGTTGAAGACCAATCGTTTCTTACGCTGAAGTTTAAGGTTAACATATTTTTATATGTTAGATCACCAAAGCCATAAACAGCATCAGTTCTTTGACTACCATCTAAACGCGTATCAGTTACGGCAGCATTTACCGAGTTGCCCATAAAGAATTTACCTGGGTCTTTTAATCCGCCATCTGTCCTTGTACGGGTGTAGTTATTACCGAAGTCCTTGGTTGTTTCAGCTCCTAAACTCATATTTAAATCGAAATCATCGCTCAATTTTTTATTGCCATTCAATAAAAACTGCAACCTGCTACTTTTCTGGTTTGATTGGCTTAAAGCATACTCTCCACCCGCAAAACCAACGCCGCTACCGATGTTTTTGGTTTCTCCTGTAATATTGATTTGATTCAATGTCCCTCTTACAAGTGCATTTAACCAAGGCGTGATGTTTGCTTTCACATCAATGTTTCCTCTAAAATTATTCTCACGCTGTCTAACATCATTTTCGTAGATAGAAAACCAAAGGGGTGAAAGGCCGTATGGATCATTATTTCCGGTTAATACACCACCATTTACCGGATCAATGTATTTATTTTTCCAATAATTTGTATCGTAACTCCTTGGATTTCCATACACAAGTGCAAATAGTGGATTGTTGTTATTTGACTGATTAATCGGATTGAAACTATTGCTAATGGTATAGTTTACCCCAGCATTAATTTCAAATATTTTACCAAATTTCTGCGAGCCCCGGAAATCCAAGGCGTCACGATCAAATTTGTTGTTAGGCAAAATACCGGTACTGTATAATTTTGAATAGGAAAGTCTGAATGTTCCAGTTTCGTTACCACCTTGAAATGCCAAATTTGAGTTGCTGTAGTTACCTAACTTATATGCATCCAACAAATTATTTGGCTGCGCATTCCAGCTAATCATTCTACCATCAATATCTTTAACCTGACTTCCATCAAAACGTGGACCAAAGCTCCAGAAATAGTTCGCAGCATCAACTATCGGCGTGCCTGAAGCATCTTTAGCGAAAGTTGGATTGATACCTGCACCAAATTCATTCTGCAAATCCATTGTCTTATAAGCTTCTTCTATTGTTTGGGTATGTGAAAATGAAATCCCTAAGCCTTGTCCTCCTTTACCTTTTTTCGAAGTAATTAAAAGAACACCATTTTGAGCGCGGGAACCATATAATGAGCTTGCGGCTGCACCTTTTAAAACCGTAATACTTTCGTAATCATCTGCGTTAAGATTTTTCATGATATTACCGAAATCCTGCGGGCTATTTCCATAAGAGTCAGCTCCACTTACACCAGGCTGAATAAGTACACCATCAATAACTACTAAAGGTTGTGTATTTGGACTTAACGACGAATTACCTCTAATCCTGATTCTTGATGAAGATTGAGGTCCGCCAGAACCTTGATTAATCATCACCCCGGCAACTTTACCTTGTAATGCATTAACAATATTTTGTTCATTAGCGCGCACCAAATCTTCACCTTTTACCTCCTGAATAGAGTAACTTAGCTTTCTTGTTTGTTGTTTTACACCGAATCCTGTAGTTACAGTAACTTCATCCAGCGATTTCGAATCATCTTTAAGTGTGATAGTGAAATTTTTCGTACTTCCCACAGTTACTTCCTGACGTAGAAACCCTACCGCCGAAAAAACAATTATATCCGTACTAGAAGCACTGATGCTAAATTTCCCATTTGCATCTGTTTGGGTTGATTTTTGTGTACCTTTTACAGAAACATTCGCTCCTGGAAAAGGCCCAGATGTATCTTTTACTGTTCCGGTAATTATAGTTTGTGCTTGAGCTGCAATTGTAAAGAATACGAGTAAGAGCAGACTCAAAAATTTAAAGTACATTTTCTTCATGTCCTATTTGTTAGTTTTTTAAATTATGTGATTAGTTGGTTGAATTTTAGTTTGATTTGTTTTATGCCATAATTTTTAAGTTTAAGTTTTTTATTGTTTAAGTTAACTGCTGCAGCATAACTCGCTGGCAGATTATATTTGAGAAATATGCTTGCTTAAAATAATTGATTGGAGTGGCAAGTCAAATCACTCTAACTGCCAATAAATCAAATCTATAATCACTTTAGTTCATTTGGTTAACAACAAACTTATAAAAAAAAATTACAAATAAGTAAAACTTTTTAATTTTTTTTAAAAGTTAATTATAAATGCTTTGTAAATGAAAAGGGCGAATAATCTTTGATTATCCGCCCTCTTTAAAGAATTATATTCTATTAATGGATTCCCATGAATAGTCTGCTCCACCTTATTTTATGTAAAAAAGATGCGGTGCTGTCCCAGCTCATCCAAACAAATAAAGCCTTACCCACAATATGATCTTCAGGCACAAATCCCCAGTAACGCGAATCTGCTGAATTATGGCGGTTATCGCCCATCATCCAGTAGTAGTCCATTTTAAAAGTATAAGTTGTGGCTACCTGATCATTTATATACCAAACCCCGGCCTTTTGTTCCACTTTGTTTCCTTCGTAAGTTCTGATTGCCCTGTAATACAATGGCATGGTATTGCTATCTATTTTAACAGTCCAACCCTTTGAAGGGATTTTAATCGGTCCGAAGTTATCCCTGTTCCATACCCTGTTTGGATCGTTTGGAAAAACGCCGCCAGGAACGGCTCCGGCAGGGTCAGGACTCAATGTCACTGATTTTACAAAGTCAAAAGTTTTTAGCTTTTCAGCAATTTCGGGTGTAGCATCTACGATGTAGGTATTCGCAGCTACTGCAGGTACACTTCCCAGGTTTAAATTAAACTCATCAAGGGCTGCGTAATTAAAGTCCATGGTTTTAAACTCAATGCGATACGGCATCATACCCGTATTTTTTAAAGGTTCATCTTTACCATTTACGTTAGCAATGCCATTGCGCATCGAAATGACATCGCCCGGAATACCAATACATCTCTTAATAAAATTCTCGCGTTTATCTACCGGACGATCTACAATGCTATAAGTACTCCTCACCTGTTCCCGGCCCATGCTTCGTACTAAAGCATAATAACTTTCTGCCTGGTTTTCTACAGCAACAGTATCTCCTTCGGGGAAGTTGAACACCACTACGTCGTTTCTTTTAATTTTAGACAAACCTGGTAAACGGTGATATTTCCACTGAACGCCATCCCAATAAGCTTTGGTAGATGTGGTTAAAGGCATTGTATGGTGAGCGAAAGGAAAAGCAACAGGAGTCATCGGGATACGTGCACCGTAATTAACTTTACTTACAAAAAGGAAATCGCCAATCAGTAAGGATCGTTCCATCGAACCGGATGGAATGGTATAGGCTTCGATAAAAAACACACGGATGATGGTTGCTGCCACAACAGCAAATACAATTGCATCAACCCATTCGCGGGTTTTCGTTTTTTTCTTCTTTGGGGCATCTTTTTTTCGTTGCCAGAATTTATAATTCATATGTCTTATTTTTGGTTTAGCGATTTATAAAATCGGCCACCGGTTATCTGTAATCCTTTAGTGTGATTTCACCGATTGAGTGATTTCACAGATTATATTGTGCTTTGGCCTTTCAGCTTTAGGCTTTAGACTTTATTGAAACATATCAGTAATACTGAAAAATCCTTTTTTATCTTTCAACCACTCTGCCGCTACTACCGCTCCTAAAGCAAAACCGGCTCTGTTATGGGCGGTATGCTTGATTTCTATTTCATCCACTTCGCTACTGTAAATTACAGTATGTGTACCAGGAATATTTTCTATTCGGTGCGATTCTATCAGCAATTGTTCGGCTTTCGGAAATAATTCAACATCAGTTCCTATCACTTCGTTTAACCACTCCTGTTTCCTATCCAGGTTATCTACGATTCCTTCTGCCAGGGTAATGGCTGTGCCACTTGGTGCATCAAGCTTTTGTGTATGGTGAATTTCTTCTACCTGCACATCATAAGCGGGATAATTATTCATCAGCCTGGCCAAAGTTTGATTAAGCTTAAAAAACAAATTTACGCCAATACTAAAGTTAGACCCATAAAGCAAAGTATTGTTACTTTTATCGCAATCATCTTTTACTTCCTGCAATTTCCCATACCAACCCGTTGTTCCTACAACCACGGGTACATTTGCGTCAAAGCAAGCGTCAATATTTTTTAAAACCGAATCAGGCGTGCTGAAGTCGATAGCCACATCAGCTGTTTTCAAATTTTGTCTGGTTAAATCTTCCTGATTATCAATCGTTATTTTGAGAACAATTTCATGGCCACGTTCTACTGCAAATTTTTCGATAATCTGCCCCATTTTGCCATATCCTAAAAGCGCAATTTTCATTTCGTTATGTTTGTTTTTTCAGTTATTATTTTAGTAGGCAACCCTAACCGTCCAGGTCGCAATTATCGCGATCTTAATATTTGTCCTTTTATTGCTATCCATGATCGTTTACGGCATTAGAACGTCAGAGATAATTTTAGCGCAGGCGTCAAATTGAAACCATACATAGAATCGGCACCCATTACAGCTGGCATTACCCTGAAAGAAAGGTTGTCATCAATATTAAAGAAATGCAGACGGGCTGCCACATAGGCATCGATGATATTGGCAGCGTAAAGTAACCCATAAGAAAAATACACAATCTGCGAGTTCCGCTTGTATAAACTTTTCCCATCCAGAATACCTTGATTGCTGTATTGTGTCAAATCTAATTTTTTGCCAGGATTATCCTCACGGTATTGTGCCTCTGCCAAAAAACGTTTATAATTTTTCCGGCTGTCCATTAGCGATAAAGTAAGTGCAGTGGCACCGCCGTAAATAGCAGCGATTTTACCACCTGTGTAAAGCTTTTGAAAAAACTGGCTTTTTCCGGCCCTGGTACCGTAACCATCATTAAGCAATTGAATATTATACAATTGCCCCCAGCCAGGTATAATCATCGATCTGAAAACAGCTTTCCTACCGGCAACTTTACCTGGGTTAACATACCTGGCTTTCATCGAATCCTTTCTGGTTATCGGTTTTTTAGCCACGGTATCTAAAGATTTGGATAATTTGATCTTTGAGGTATCAGCGGGTTTTAGCAAAGTATCCTTGACCTGCGCAGCGGCAAAGTTCACCAGAAAAAATGCAAATGTAGCAACCAGTATAAAAAGCTTAGTCTTTTGCATTACCAGTCTAATAATTCCAGAATCCGGTTTAAGTCTTCATCGCTCATAAATGGAATTTCTATTGCGCCCTTACCGTTCTGACTTACTTTTAACTTTACACGGGTAGCGAATTTAGATGCCAGATCATCCTGTAATTTCTGATATTGAAAAGAAACCGCATTTTCCTTTGGCTTTTCGCTGGCTTTTAAAGGGATATGCTGCAAATTACGCACGAGTTCTTCCACTTTACGTACGGATAAGCCTTTTTCTAAAATTTCCTGGTGGATGAACAATTGTTTGTCTACCCCGTCAACATTAATCAATGCTCTTGCATGCCCCATGCTAATTCGCTGATCGCGGATGGACGCCTGAATTGCAGGCGGAAGTTTTAACAACCGCAGGTAATTGGTAACCGTGGTACGGTTTTTACCCACCCGTTCGCCTAATTGCTCTTGTTTTAAACCCACTTCATCAATCATCCTCTGAAAACTTAGTGCAACTTCAATGGCATTTAAATTTTCGCGCTGAATATTTTCGATCAGGGCCATTTCCAACATCTGCTGGTCATTGGCACTGCGGATGTAGGCAGGAATCTGTGTTAAACCAGCCAGTTTCGAAGCCCTGAACCTGCGTTCGCCTGAAATAAGCTGGTATTTATTAGCCGACAGTTTTCTAACCGTAATGGGCTGTATCAAACCCTGTACCTTTATCGAATCGGCAAGTTCATTTAAAGCTACCTGATCAAATTCGGTACGGGGCTGGTACGGATTGGTTTCAACTTCAGTTAAACTTACGTGACTGATATTGCCAATCTGCTCGGTTTCGCTCACCGCATTTACCTGTTGTTTAGGCGGATGGGTAGATTCGCTATCATCTAAAAGCGCACTTAACCCTCTTCCTAAACCTGTTTTTCGCTGAAAAGATGTCATCTATAATTTATAAAGTTGCTGTTCCAATGTTTTCTTCTTCCTTTAAAAGGCCGTTTTTCTTTACAATCTCACGGGCCAGGTTCAGATAGTTGATGGCACCTTTGCAATTCGCATCGTGCATAATCACCGAAACACCATAACTTGGTGCCTCACTTAAACGGGTATTACGTTGAATGATGGTATCAAAAACCAATTCATTAAAATGCGTTTTTACCTCTTCGACTACCTGGTTTGATAAGCGCAAACGAACATCATACATGGTTAATAAAATACCTTCGATTTCCAGGTCAGGGTTTAAGCGGTTCTGAACAATTTTGATGGTATTTAACAATTTGCCTAAACCTTCCAGTGCAAAATACTCACACTGTACCGGAATAATAACCGAATCGGCAGCAGTTAACGCATTGATGGTAATTAAACCTAAAGATGGCGAACAATCGATGATGATAAAATCATACTGATCTTTAACTTTCTCCAAAACCGCTTTCATTTTATACTCACGGTTGTTGAGGTTGATCATTTCGATTTCTGCACCCACCAGGTCGATGTGTGCCGGCAATAAATCTAAATTTGGGGTATCCGTTTTCTGGATGGCCTGAAGCGGATCAATATCGTTAATGATACACTCATAAACACTATCTTTGATATTCCGTGGATCAAAACCGATACCTGAAGTTGAATTGGCCTGAGGATCAGCATCTACCAGTAAAGTTTTGTATTCCAGTACGGCTAAACTAGCAGCCAGGTTTATAGATGAAGTTGTTTTACCAACACCACCTTTTTGATTTGCTAATGCAATAATTTTGCTCATCTATGTATCAGAAATTTACTTAACGTTTATTTGGGCTGTGTTATTTATGCGTTTAAATTGGCAAAAAAGTTCTATTTTTGCGTTGTTTACGGCCTTTTTCACAATCAGCTAAGATACAAACTATATGGCAATTTTAGCAAGAAGCGTATTTGGGTTTTACACATCTTATTAACAATTATCCATGATCACGATTATAGCTGCAACCAACAGGCCCAATAGCAATACGCTAAAAGTTGCTAAATATTACCAAAAGCAATTAAAAGAAAAAGGAGTTGATATCAATCTGTTCAGTCTGGAACACCTGCCTGCAGATGTTTTGAACACGGATATGTATGGCAAACGATCGGAAGCTTTCCAGGAAATCCAGAACATGATCAACAGCACCGGAAAGTTTTTGTTCATTATGCCGGAGTATAATGGAAGCTACCCAGGCGTACTAAAAGTATTAATCGATGCCTGTAATTTCCCGGATAGTTTTTACGATAAAAAAGCAGCTCTGGTTGGCATTTCTTCCGGTAAATACGGCAATATCCGTGGTGTAGATCATTTTACAGGCGTTTGTCATTACATCCACCTCAACATTTTACCCTTAAGGTTGCATATTCCGAATATCAAAACCGAATTAGATGAAGCAGGCAACCTCCATCAGCCTGATACGGTAAAATTTACCAATGAGCAGATCGAGAAATTTATTAAGTTCTAGTGCCCTCTAAAAAATAATCTCATATTTTTCCAATTTGGAAAACAAAACCTGTATTCCATATCAAAGTTTGCCCCTGCTCTCCGCTTTACTTCGTTGCACTCCGTGTTCGCTGCAATCAGGTTTAGGCACACCAACCAGTGCTGGTAAACCCATGTAGATTTTAAAGGCATAGTAGATTATACGTTTCGAAACCCCAAATCGCCTTACCGTCCGTGCTACCTAAACACGATCCGATAACCATCGGATGAGCGGCATAGCCAGGAGCGCAGCGAGGACTATAAGCGGAACTACAGTAACCTAAGTGCTTAGAAAACTGCTTTCCTTTAAAGGACCCACATTTAAAGATTTTCTGGCTTTTGGAAAGCAAAACCTGTATACCATAGCCAAGTTTGCCCCTGCTCTTCGCTTTACTCCGTTGCTCTTCGTGTTCGCTGCGATCAGGTTTAGGCACACAGGACAATGCTGTAAACCCCTAAAATAATCCTAAATGCATAACTTCTGCACCCTGCAACCCTAAATTTTAGTATCGGCTGCGCCACCTAAACCCAATGGAAGCGGGCACGAGGTAAAGCGGACAGTGGGACTACAATAATTTAAACGCTTCCAAACCTGCTTTCCTAAAAACAACAAGCATTTATATACTTCTGTGTCTTTTGAAAAAATAATTCGATGTTTTCCGCTTTGGAAAACAATGTTTGCATCTGCTTTTCATTGCACTACGGTTTTATCTCGGATCAGGTTAGCTCTACAAAACAGAGATGTAAACTTTCAGCAGCAATAGTTCATATTGACAAAAACCCTTCCAAAATGAAAAGGTTTCTTCTGTTCATTAAAATTAAAAAACAACTTAAATAATTATAAAACAACAACTTAAACAAAAAATCATCCTACTGGCATTACTATTGGCTATGAGCTAAACGGCTGCAGATGATCTAACCTTTGTTATTTAATTTAGTCCATTAGTAAACAGATTTAATTATAAGCTACTTTTACCACGAAAAGAGAGGAATGCTTTGTAACCTTTGCAAAAAATTTTTCGCTCTTTGCGGTTAACTTAATCACCATGAAAATAAAAACCAAACTCCGCCTCGGATTCGGCTTTCTCTTTATTATCGTTTTATCGTTCGGATTGATTGCGCTCTTTTTCTTAAATGAGCTTTCCGATAAATCAAAGGTAATACTTAAAGACAATTACAAATCTTTGAAATACGTTGCTGCCATGCGCAATGTAATCGACCAACATGCTTTTCCCTTAAGCCCTACACAGCTGAATATATTTGCCGAAAATTTAAAAAATGAGGGTTTGAACATTACCGAACCCGGAGAAAAAGCAGCTTTCAGGAAATTAAAAGCAGCCTTTAATGCACTAAAAGACTCAAAATCAGTAACTATTAAAGAAAGTAATATTAAAAATTTGCGTGTTGCACTTCAAAATATAGAACAGGTTAACATGAAAGCCATTTATGATAAAAATGAACTGGCGAACGAAACTTCATCGCGCGCAAATCTTTATATTATGATCGCCGCAACGCTGAGTTTCATCATTCTTTTTACCTTCATTGTTAACTTCCCTGGCTTTGTGGCCAATCCGCTCGCCGAATTTAGCGCAGCGATTAAGCAGATCAGTCGTAAAAATTATAAACAGCGTTTGCATTTCGAAAACGGGGATGAGTTTACAGAACTTGCCCATTCCTTTAACAAAATGGTGCTTAAATTAAATGAATGGGAAAACAGTAATTTATCCAAAATCAAATCTGAAAAATCGCGGATTGAAGCCATTATTGCACAAATGCAGGATGCCATTATTGGTTTAAATGAGAAAGGCGAAGTACTCTTCCTAAACCATCTGGCTGCAAAGCTGATGAGTTTGGATGAGGATAAGGTTATCGGTCAAAATGTAGCCGAACTGATGCAAAAAAATGAGTTGCTTAAACGGATTATTAAACCTGAAACAAATGATAATACCTTGAAAATTTATGCTGACGATAAAGAATCCTATTTTCTGCTGGAAAACCGTGAAATCATTATCCCAAATTATGAAGAGCAAGATGACAGTACCTTGATTGCCTCATCTAAATCGGCTGGCAGCGTTTACACCTTAAAAAACATTACACAGTTCAAAGAGCTTGATGAAGCCAAAACAAATTTTATAGCTACTGTTTCGCATGAATTAAAAACGCCGCTTTCATCAATCAAAATGAGCTTAAAACTACTTAATGATGAGCGGGTGGGAATGATGAATGAAGAGCAGCACGAGTTGCTTCACCACATTAAAGAAGATAGCGACAGACTCCTAAAAATCACTAGTGAACTGCTGGATCTTTCGCAGGTAGAAACCGGCAATTTAAAACTCAATTTTGCCCTGACCAAACCTGAAGAAATTGTGAATTATGCCGTTGATGCAGTTAAATTCCAGGCAGAGCAGAAATCGATTCAATTGGTGCTTAACTGCGGCGAAAATTTACCAAATGTAAATGCCGATATCCAGAAAACGGCCTGGGTAATGGTCAACTTTTTATCTAATGCCTTGCGCTACAGTTCAGAAAAATCGAAAGTAATTATCGATGTTTTACAAAAAGGCAATTTTATCGAATTCGCTGTGCGCGATTTTGGAAAAGGCATTGATGAGAAATACCAACAACGATTATTCGACAGGTATTTCCAGGTGCCAACTGATGGCCAGAATAAATCGGGTTCCGGACTGGGCCTTGCTATTTCGAAAGATTTTATTGAAGCCGAAAACGGTAAAATATGGGTAATAAGTGCCATTGGCGAGGGCAGTACGTTTTGTTTTAGTTTGCCTGTTGCGGAATAACCTTTATTTCTTAACCGCAACGTGCGCAATGTTCTTTACCACAGAGGGCAAAGAGTTTCAAAGAGGTTCACAGAGAATCAGATGTTGACACGACCACAAAACTAACTCCGTGTACTCGGTGCCTTTCCTCTGTTTTCTCTGTGGTCAAACCTAAAATAAAAATTCTAAAGGCGCAAAGTTAGTTACCACATCATCCGATGATCTTATCTCAATTGCAACGTGCACAATGTTCTTTACCACAGAGGACAATGAGTTTTTCACAGAAGTTCACAGAGAATCAGATGTTGACACGACCACAAAACCAACTCCGTGTACTCGGTGCCTTTCCTCTGTTTTCTCTGTGGTCAAACCTAAAATAAAATTCTAAAGGCGAAAGGCGCAAAGTTAGTTACCACAGAGGATAATGAGTTTTTCACAGAGGTTCACAGAGAATCAGATGTTGACATGACCGCAAAACTAACTCCGTGTACTCGGTGCCTTTCCTCTGTTTTCTCTGTGGTCAAACCTAAAATAAAATTCTAAAGGCGAAAGGCGCAAAGTTAGTTACCACAGAG
>NZ_JBIWEB010000004.1:276907-441527 GCF_044762335.1 Pedobacter suwonensis
GAGGACAATGAGTTTTTCACAGAGGTTCACAGAGAATCAGATGTTGACATGACCGCAAAACTAACTCCGTCTACTCGGTGCCTTTCCTCTGTTTTCTCTGTGGTCAAACCTAAAATAAAAATTCTAAAGGCGCAAAGTTAGTTACCACAGAGGACAATGAGTTTTTCACAGAGGTTCACAGAGAATCAGATTTTGACATGACCGCAAAACTAACTCCGTCTACTCGGTGCCTTTCCTCTGTTTTCTCTGTGGTTAATGATAAACGCCAACCGCTCAACACTCACCCCTACACAATATACGGTTCCATTTCCTTATCAATGCTTTTCCGTAATTCCATTAATTTTAGGGCATAACCATGCATGGCTATTTCTTTTTCGGTTTTAGGTTGAAAAGCCGGGATTGGCTTCGGCTGCCCATTGTCATCTACCGCAACAAAAACAATAATACAGTGTGTATTTTTAACAAAATCTGTTTGCGCTACCGGTTTTGAATAAGCATCAACAGCTATATGCATACTGGTTTTACCCGTATAAATAATGCGTGCTTCCATCTTCACTAAATGACCGATGTGAACAGGATGAAAAAACCGGATTCCACCCACGTAAACTGTTACACAATAGGTTTGGCTCCACTGCAGGGCACAGGCAAAAGCAGCCTGATCAATCCACTTCATCATCATCCCGCCATGCACCTTACCCCCATAGTTAACGTCAGACGGTTCGCTTAAAAATTGAAGTTCAATATGGTTTTTCATTTTAGCCATGATAATGTCCAGTTAATTGCTTGGTTTTAAGGTATAGCTAAGATATTATAAAATAACTATTTTTCTATTGTTTCGTATTCGAATGTTTAGCTGTCAGTTTGTAACAACTGACAGCACTAATATCTAACTACAGATAAAAAGGATCAACACAGATAAGTATTCACATCCGTGTTGATCTGTGTTTATCCGTGGCTAAAAACAGCAATAAAAAAGTCGTAGCGAGGCGCTACGACTAATAAAATAAAGTGTCAGTTGGTAACAACTGACACCACACTATAACTGAAAACGAAAAAATCGGCAGACTACTTTGCAATAATGCTAATTGCATATCCACCACCCGGAGCACAATACTGAGTCAATTTCGTTTTATTGGTAACTTCTATTTTGCGGATGGTATAAGCTTTGGGATTGGTTTCATAATGGGCATCCTTTGCGTCAGCATAAATGGTTGCAGTATATTTTTTACCTGGATCTAAAAAGCTGAAGTCGATTTTTGAAGTGCGGGCTTCCTCATCATTGGTACGCCCCACAAACCAATTATTTTTACCTTTTGCCTTACGTGCAAAAGTAATGTAATCGCCGGGTTCTGCTTCTAACACTCTGGTATCGTCCCAATCTACCGCTACATCTTTAATAAACTGGAAAGCATCCATGTACTTGTTATAAGTTTCTGGTAAATCGGCAGCCATTTGCAGAGGGCTATACATGGTTACATAAAGTGCCAGTTGGCGCGCCAATGTACTGTGTACAAAAGAGGTGTTTGCCGGATTGTATGCACTTACCCTGGTTTCAAAAATACCAGGGGTGTAATCCATCGGACCACCAATTAAACGGGTAAATGGTAAAATGGTGGTATGATCGGCATTATTGCCTCCAAATGCTTCGTATTCGGTTCCTCTTGCCGATTCATTTCCGATTAAATTTGGATAGGTACGTGCCAAACCCGTCGGACGAACTGCCTCATGCGCATTCACCATAATTTTATATTCGGCCGCTTTTTGAATGGCATAGAGGTAATGATTGTTTAACCACTGACCGTAGTGGTGCTCTCCCCTTGGGATGATGTTACCTACATAACCACTTTTAACGGCATCGTAACCATTGGCTTTCATAAATTTATAGGCCGTATCCAGATGACGCTCATAATTACGGACCGACGAAGAAGTTTCATGATGCATAATCATTTTTACACCTTTACTTGCCGCATAACGGTGCAGTTCTTTTACATCAAAATCAGGGTAAGGGGTAACAAAATCAAATACATAGTCTTTTGTTTTACCAAACCAATCTTCCCAACCCTCGTTCCATCCCTCAACTAAAATAGCGTCTAAACCATTTTTAGCAGCAAAATCGATATATTCTTTCACATGCGCAGTGTTTGCGGCATGTTTTCCATTGGGTTTTGTTTTCGAATAATCGGTTACGCCCAATTGCACACTGGTTAAATCGTTATATGCCCAGGTACTTTTCCCGGTAATCATTTCCCACCAAACACCAACGTATTTGATTGGTTTTATCCACGATACATCTTTGAATTTTGTGGGCTCGTTAAGGTTGTAGGTAAGCTTTGATGTTAAGATGTCGCCAGCTTTATCACTAACAATAATGGTACGCCATGGCGATAAACAGGGTGCCTGCATATAACCCTTGTCGCCAACTGCATCTGGTGTTAACCAGGATTCTAAAACCATGTTTTTGTCATCCAGATTTAACGACATTAAAGAATAGTTAACGAGTGCTGCTTCATGTATATTAATGTATAAGCCATCTTTGCTTTTCATCATCAAAGGCGTTTGTAAGCCCGTTGGAGAAAACGTAGTTTGAGAGGCATTTGGTGTTACAGCAGCTTTCATTTTTCCACGAACTTCAGACAAATTTGAAGTTACCGTGCTGTACTCCTGTGTATCATAATCTCCGGGAAGCCAAAAAGCCTTATGATCGCCAGCCAGGGCAAACTGCGTTTTCTCCTCTTTGATTACAAAATAATCGAGGTTTTTCTGTTCTGGGAATTCATATCTAAAACCCAAACCATCATTAAACAAACGAAGGCGGATGATAATGTAACGGTTTGTTTCTTTTTGGGTTAAGGTTACTGCAAGTTCATTGTAGTGATTTACAATTTCTTTTACTTCGCCCCAAACCGGCTTCCAGGTTTCGTTGAATGTGCTGGTCTTGGTATCGGTAATGGAGAAACCGTTCATTAAAGATTTACCCTCTTTGAGTTCCAAACCTAACTTACTCGTTTTAATTACATCTTTTCCTTTGTAGGTTAAGCTATAGGTAGGCACTCCTCCTTCAGTTAACGCAAAACCGGCTACGAGGTTCCCATCAGGCGATTGTAACTTCACTCCGGGAACGTTCCCGAAAGTATTCCCGAAAAATAGCAAAGCGCATATTAAAGTAAGGATTTTAGAGCCGGTAAAAGATTGGTTAGTTTTCTTCTTCATGTTGTCGTTTATTTATTATTATTGTATCACATTAGTAACCGCAGGTTTTGATTGCAGTTTGCAATTTACACCTGCCGAGGAGCAACCTGGTCTATTCAAATAGATCCTGAAATGAAACAAGTTCAGGATGACGATACCACGGATTATTCCAAAAGCAAGGTATCGTCATCATCAGTTAAGCTCAACTGCACACTATCGCTACCTGCAATTCCTTCTATCGAGCCGCGGATATGGGTCGCATTCAGCAATACTTTCTCCAATTGCTTTTCACGTGCTTTCCATAAACGTTCCATCGCATCGCGCTCGCGCTGAATGGATAGTTTCATACTCATAAAACCTTCTCTAATGGCCTTCCATTGTTCCGAAAACTCTGCACCCATTAAATAATCGTATAACATGTGCATTTTTTCACCACGGTTTTCCTGCGATTTTACTGCACCTGCCAAACGCAAAATACCCTCACGCAAGACATAGGCCACGGCATTTACTTCTTCGAAAGAACAGATCCAAACCCCATCACGCTGCCCGAAACAATTCATGCCTTTTGGGTAACACTGACTCACAATTACAGCTACATCAATGCCCATGCTGCGCATGTCTTTTTTTAATTTTTCAATCCAGTCGCCACCGAAATCTTTGGTGCGCTTGCTCTCGTAAATTATTTTGCCGCATTCCTGTCCGAATTGATTACGCACCACCTGTACACAATCTGCACCTCGCACTCCCTTGCCTACTTCTTCAATCAGATCGAAAGGATAATTGGTACGCAGCAGTTCTTCCAAGATCAACTCCTGCACCTCGCCCTGCAATTGCATGCTCCCCTGCTCGGCTTTGCGTTTCATCTCTTCGGCCAACTTTTTCTGATCGTCGAGCTGCTTTTCCAGTTCCTTTAAACGCAGTTGATGTTCGGTATCTTTAATGCTATTTTTTTCTGCCTCCTGTTTACGGATTTGTTCTACCAGCTCATTCCGCTGTTCCTGCATTTTACGTTGAAAAGCAAGTTCCATTTCTTCTTCTTTCACCTTCAGGCTTTCCTCCCGGCGTAAAAAGTCGAGTTCTTTTTCGCGTGCCAGCTTTAGTTTTTCGGCATTCTCTTTCGCATTACCTTCCAGGATCTGCAGTTTGTTTTCAAAATCGGCTGAAATACTTTTACGCAGGTTTTCCTCCAGGTTATCTTTGAGTCTGGTTTTCTCTTCCGCAAGTTTAGCTTCAAAAGCTTTTAACTGCTGCTGTTTTTCTGATTCAAAAACCTGCAGTTTACGCTGATATTCTTCATCTTTCTGTCTGGCATAAGCGGCCGCCTTCTCTCGTAACTCTTTCTTATAATCTTCAGCCATAGCTTCTTCCATCGGAAAAACATGGGCACAATTGGGGCATTTTATTTCAGTCGGCATAAAATTATTTTTAACGCAGCAAATACTGGGGATTACAAAGATAATTAAAGCTTTTTATGATTGCATGAAGGAGTTTTGCACCATCAGTATAACTAAAGTACGCTGGATCTGATTTCATGACCAACAGCCAGCATTTTACTCACCGGACATTTTGATGCAATTTCTTCCAGCCTCAATTTCTGCTCTTCGGTAAGCACACCCGTACAGGTAATTTCTTCCAGGAAGATCGTTTCGCCATTTTCGGTATCTACATTAACTTCCACTTCAATTTTGTCAATTGGCCATTTTTTTCTATCAGCATACATCCTTAAGGTAATGGCTACACAGGAGGCCAAAGAAGCCATTAATAATCCCTTGGGGGCAAAACCTTTGTGGGTACCACCCAATTCTATAGGTTCATCTACGATAATGTCATGCGAACCATTTGTAACCGAACAGGCGTAATGTTCTTTATTTATTGTTGCTTTTACCATTTCAATTCGTTTTAGTATGTCAAATATTGTGCTTTAACTTTAAACATATGTAAAAGTCTGGTATTTTTTTAAAAACAGATACTGCAATTCCTTAAATACTGTAACTCCGGCAATGTTATATTTCACAAATGCTATCCAGAATGTTTGCAAAGTAACTAACAGGTATCTTACATATTATGGAGACAGACGCCTAAAATATGCCTGCGGGGAAATCACTTCAGAAAATTTGAAATGAACTGTAAAAGGCCTATTTTCTTGCTTAAATAGTGATCTCAATGTTTTCTCCAGGTAAGCTTTACATTTGCAATGGCAACAGCTGATCTGAACATCTGCATCGATTCTTTCATCTCATCATAAGTAAAAAAGCTAAGTGGTAACCGCATTCCAAATCAAAAAAACTCAAACATTATAACATGCAAATTGTTCCTTAGAAAAACATTACCTTATGAAATACAGAAAGTTAATCGGAAAATATTTGAAGCACGAATCAGATAACAGTGCAAAAATAGCCCTGGCCTTGGTAGCTGGTTTGGCAGCTGGGGCAGTAATCAGTATTTTATTTGCCCCTGATAGCGGTGCGGGCACCCGGGGGAAAATTGCTGGTGGCGCTAAAAACCTTCGATATGGTTTCCAAGACAAATATAATTTACTAAAAGAGAAAGTTTTTGGCGTAGAAGCTATTGAAGAAGATATTGTGCAGCACGAAGTACCCCATTTTAAGCACACGGTTACTAAAAAACGTAAATCAGATGTGAAAGAGATTCTTGAAAATGCTCATGAAAATGGACAGGTTCAGGAAGGACAGGGTTAGACAAGCAAAACCAGGTTTTTGGCATGGATTAAGTATTACATGCCTAGATTTTTAAAGTTAAAGATTTTGAACTGCTCAAATTGTTGCTTTCATTACTCTGGCGCAGATACATTTTCTGAGCTTAACTTTTGCAATAGCATCAAAGAATTAATATCAGAAATACCAATTTGATAGTCGGGAATATAATAGAGCTAAAATTACTGTTGACTCGTTTGACTTCACCTATATCCGAAATTGACAATTCTAAATCCAATATAATAAAACAGCATCCATTGGTAATATTGCCAATGGATGCTGTTTTTATATTATATATCTTATTATCGCTTCTAACCAAAATTGTTACTCCCTCATAATTATAAAAATCGACACGCAAGCATATCTGATTAACCATACAAAAAAGTATTTTAATTTTACTTACATGCATTTTTTAATATACTAAATTTGTATATATTTATAGCATTAAATCTATAAACGAAATGCTCACAAAAGAAAAACAAACCCAAAAATTTTACTGGTTAAAGTACGAAACTAGCGCTATCCAAACAATGATCCAGCATTCGCCAGGTATTGATCAATTTGTATTCTGTTATCTCTTTCCAGAAACAGATCAGCCGGCTAAGCCGTTAAAGCTTATCGCTTATGGGTATATGGCCTCGAGTAACCAGTACAGCAGTTATTTTGATCACCTTGAAGTTTACAACAATAATGCTTTGAGTTTAAGCGGACCGATTATGATGAGCAATAATATTATATCGCTCACCAATATCCTATCTCTGATCAACACACCGGATGTGAACGGTGATAAGCCAGATTATCTTGTATTTATCCCAAACGTTAACCGTGGAAATGTTTTTTACAGCATTAAGTCCTTTAAACGGGTTGATATAGGAGATGTAGAGCTATTCCGGGAAATCAACGCCAACCCAATTTTTACCAACCCATCACCACCGGCTACTATAAGCGACTTTTAACTTATTATCAGATGCTTAAGTTATTCCAATACATTATAGATTGGTCTGAAGTGTGGGCACTGTTTATCCCTTTATTTATATTATTATATAAAAAACAACCAAGACATCTTAAACTGGTTGTTTTTTATATATGGATGGCATTGGCTATAAATCTTTCGATTGATTTTATCTGGAAATTCAGAAACATTCTACCCGTTGCCTTTAAGTCGAATAATTTTTTGTACAATATACATTCCATCGTTCGCTTTTATCTTTTTAGTGCTTTCTTTATCTGTTTAGATCAGCCTTTTATAGTTGCGCTTAAAAGAGCCATCCCTGTATGTTTTACCTTATTTTTAATCGTTAATTTCATCTTTTTCGAAAACTTTTTTGATTACTGGAAACTGAGCAGCCGTTTACTCTCTACTGAAGCCATTTTACTCTTGTTTTATGTGATCCAATACTATTTATTCGAAATAAAAAAGAATGTTACCATCAAGATTACCAATAGTAGTTTCTGGATCATTACAGGCCTGGGAATCTTTGTTGCACTAAATTTCTTCATTTTTCTCCTGTACAACGAACTCACTATACATTTTCAAAATTTTGCTATTAACCTGTGGAGCCTGCATAACATTTCATACATTATTTTCAATTTGTTTATAGCCAAAGGATTTTATGAATCAGGAAAACAATAAAATCATATTGATGTTAATGGCGGGTATTGCAGCAATGCTGATGTTATTTGTAAGCTTGTTACTTATTTTTATCTTTATGCAGCGCAAAAAGATCCAGTACGGGCTTAATTTACAAGCATTACAAAATGACCAGAAAAATAAGCTGATAGAAGCGGCTGTAAGAAGTGAAGAAATAGAGCGCCACCGCATAGCCGAAGAACTACACGATGAAGTTGGGGCTATCCTCGGATCATCAAGCCTTCATTTTTATGGGATTAATATTAATGATTGTGACGATATTAGCAAGGAAATGTACCATAAAGGTAAAAGTTTGCTGGATGAAGGCATCCATAAAATCAGGAGCATTTCTCACAATCTTCATTCCAGCATTTTGCAAGAACTCGGATTAAAAGAGGCTATTTCTCATTTTTGTGGAAACATCAGCCATAATAATATCATTAAAATCGATTTAAATTTAACCAACAAATATAGTACAAAGGCAAGCCATAAAAATATCAGTATTTACAGAATAATACAAGAATTGGTTCATAACATCATTAAACATGCCAGGGCTAAGCACATCCACATACAGTCATACCATATCGGCAATAACCTGGTATTTCATATATCACACAATGGCGATGGACTTACACATCAACAATATCAGGGATTACGTTTCATTAAAAATGGATTAGGGCTTAAAAATATCCAGAACAGAATAATCCTGCTCAAGGCAGAACTTCAATTTTCACATCATCTTGACGATTATCTGATCGAAATTAAAATACCTGTCGACCAAATAGATCAACCCTGATTAAAATCTGAATTTTAATTAATAATACAAATATGTAGTATTAAAATTCATTAAATGTCTTCATTTTTTATCTAGGATTGTTAATTTTATGTGTAATTTATAAATAGAGATGCTAAAAATCAGAATAGCAATAGCAGATGATTACAGTATTTTTAGAGACGGATTAAAGGTTGGCTTTAACCGCGATAAAAATCTGGAAGTACTATTTGAGGTTTCAGATGGACAGGAACTTATGCAAAAACTCGAGCAATTACAGCCTGATGTGATTGTAATGGATATCAAAATGCCTTTAATAGATGGTATAGAGGCCATGAAATTGATCCGTAAAAAATATGCTAATGATATTAAGATACTGGTTTTAACAATGTATGATGACGTCAAATTCATTATACACCTGATGGAGAACGGCGCCAATGGCTACCTACTGAAAAATGCAGACCCAAAAGAAATACGAAAAGCCATTTATTCAATATATGAAAGTGACTATTATTTTAATGATCTTGTAACGAAGGCACTTCTTAAAAAACTTACTTTTAAAGGTCCGATCAAACCTTCGCTGAACCAGACAATAGCATTCTCTGAACGTGAATTGGATGTATTAAAGATGATCTGCAACGAGAAAACAGCTGCCGAAATCGGTAATGAACTTTTTCTAAGTCCGCGGTCAGTTGAAGGTATTAGAATGCGTATAATCGAGAAAACCGGTGTTCGCAATACCGCAGGCCTGGTGATGTTTGCCATTAAAAATGGTGTAGTAGAATAACTCTTCTCTTTTGTTGTCAGCTCGATTAGCTATGCACTTCGGCTATCCAAATCCGACATAACGCACTGTTTTCAAATACTTTTTCAGAATTTTTGATGTTAAAATTATGCCTTTGACTTTCCAAAACTGCGTATAAATACGTTACTTTTCAAATAGGTATTTTCACACTACTGCGGAAACGTTGGTGTGCCGACATTTATATTGTGCAAACGAAGCTTCAAAACCAAGGCACACTAATCATTATTTATTTACCTCAAAAAGAAACAAAATGGCAAAGTCAAGCTTAACCAAGGCAGAATTAGCAGTTCTAGATGCCTTAATCGCCGACTTGAAAGGCGACAATGAAATTGTTGAATCAAATTCAGCAGCACCACTTTTTATTGCTGCAATTGCACGTACTGCTGTAAAGGCAGTTAAAGTAACTGTGAAAGCTACACCAGTAGTTACACAGGTTGCAGAAGCAATTGGCGCTGCAAGTTCTTTGAACGAAGAAGAAATCAGCAGTCTAGCTAAAGAAGCCGATAACGGTTTATCGTTAGAAAAACTGATCGAACTTCGCAAAAAATTCAATTAACAATTAGGGGAGGGCATGCATACGTGCTCTCCTTTTTTCTAACCTATTTGATGTTATGACACAGAAATTAGACCCTACAGTTATTTACGAAATGACAATAACTGCTTTCCTGGCCTGCTGGTTAATAGCAACCGTATTATGCCAATTCAAGGAAACGAAGATATCCTGGTTCATCAGGTACAAAATAGATCTTTTCAATCTCATCCCATTATGGACATTTTTTGCCCCACACCCGGGCAAGAGAGATTACCACCTCTTATTTAGAGACAAGGTGACAGAAGCTGATTACAGCGAATGGCAGGAATTGGAAATTACCGAAGAACGTACGTTTTGGTCATGGTTGTGGAACCCTGAAAAAAGGGACAAAAAAATCTTATCTGACGTTGTGCAGAGCCTTGTAGCCAGTATCCCTTCCTACCGCGAGCGAACAGGCAACCTTAATTTACTTATGTTTTCTACCCCTTATATCATCGTTTTACATGCGGTTAGTCAATATAAAAAGAAATCGCAAAACTGTTACCGTCAGTTTATGCTGGCCGAGTCATCAGGTTATCAAAAAGAAACGGAACCGGGATTAATTCTATTATCTGTTTTTCACCAAATATAAACTTATCATGATTTTATTTAACGATATATCGCAAACTGTACTCCTCATATTAAGTGTGGGCTTATTGATTTCTACACTCGAGTACCTCAAAAAAGTGCAGATCTTTTCTCCAAACGGACTGCTATCCTGGAATGTAATGCAGTTAAAATGGACCAAACACGATCAAAGATCGTTTTTAAAACCTTTTTTTAAATTGTTTAGTGCATCAGGCCTTACTGTTCTTTTCTCCATCAGGTGCCTACTAATCATTGGATTGTTTTTCTTTCCGCTACAAAGCTCAATCGGTTGGGTATTAATCAGTTTATTGGGTGCAAGTTTATTGATTTCATCGTTAGCCACCTATTATGGTAGCGATGGCTCCGACCAGATGAGCATGCTCATTATTATTACTTTGATCATGTGCAATTTGCCGGTTTTAGCCAGCAGTAAATTAAGAGAAATTGGATTGTGGTTTATTGCCCTACAAGCTTGTCTATCTTACGCGGTGGCTGGTATTGCCAAACTCGTATCTGCTGAGTGGCGCTCGGGAACGGCTATAAAGGATGTTTTCTCTACTAAAACCTATGGCTCAAAAAAAGCGACAGGCTTTCTAAAAAAATATCCCGCAGCAAATCGTTTTTTATGCTGGAACGTAATCATTATGGAAAGCATATTTCCACTCTGTTTATTTTTACCCTGGGAGTTTGCTCTTATATTTCTGATATGGGGATTTATATTTCATTTTTTTACTGCGGTAATTATGGGACTAAATTCATTTTTTTGGGCTTTTATGGCTACCTACCCGGCAATCTATTTTGTTAATCACCAAATATCATGGCATCTTTTTTAAATACGCAGAAAGACATTATCCTTTTTGACGGTGTTTGCAATTTCTGCAACAGTTATATCAATTACACCATCAGGCATGATCGGGTAAACAGGTTCCTTTTCGCTCCATTAGACGGTGAGACTGCATTGAAACTTAGCCAGCAACACCGGGTTAATTTTAACAAATTTGATAGCATTATCGTCATCAGCGGCAACCGGTTTTTTAGCAAATCTGAGGCCGTTTTACACATCTTGAAAAACCTGTGCACCTGGTGGTCGCCAATCATAAATGTGGCTTATCTGGTACCAGGTTGTATACGAAACCAGTTGTATCAAAAATTCGCTCGTAACCGTTATGCTTTATTCGGTCAAGCCGATCATTGTATGATACCTACAGCAGACGTTAGAAGCAAGTTTTTGATTTAATAACTTGTTGCACCCGCAAAGTAAAACATATTGGCTGAAAGCTATTGAATTAGAAAGACAATTTTGATGGTAATCACCCTTCAATTTCTTTCCAAAGCATATCTTTTAACTCTAAAATATTCTTTTCGGCTACTGATGAGATAAATATGGAAGGAATATTAGGCAAATCCTGTTTCATTTCTTCCATCAGCTCTTCGTCAAGCATATCTGATTTGGTAATGGCTAAAACGTGGGGTTTTTGCATTAATTCAGGATTATAGGATTCTAGCTCGCTTTTAAGGATAGCATATTCTTCCTTAATTGAGCGGCTGGTATCAGCCGGAACCATAAATAATAACACCGAATTACGCTCGATATGACGCAAGAAGCGGTAACCCAAACCCTTACCTTTTGATGCACCTTCGATAATACCGGGAATATCGGCCATTACAAAAGATTTCCCACCTCTGTAACTTACTATACCCAGATTAGGTACGATGGTGGTAAAAGGATAGTCGGCAATTTCCGGTTTAGCCGCAGAAACCACAGAAAGTAACGTAGATTTACCTGCATTTGGGAAGCCGACAAGCCCCACATCGGCTAAAACTTTTAACTCTAAAATGTTCCATACCTCCTGGCCCTGCTCGCCCGGTTGCGCAAAGCGAGGTGTTTGCTGAACAGCATTTTTAAAATGTGCATTGCCCAACCCCCCACGGCCGCCAGCTGTTAAAATCCGGGTTTCACCATCTTTGGTAATTTCGAAAAGCACCTCTCCGGTTTCCGCATCTTTGGCAATGGTACCCAGGGGAACCTCTAATATTTCATCCTTACCCTGTTTCCCAGATTTATGTGAACTACCGCCCGCTCCGCCATCTTCAGCGATAATATGTTTGCGATATTTAAGGTGTAATAATGTCCAGATATGGATACTGCCTTTAACGATAATGTGGCCACCGCGACCGCCATCACCACCATCAGGACCACCCATTGACGTTAAAATATCACGATGTAAATGTGCCGAACCTGCACCGCCCTTACCAGAACGGCAACAAATTTTTACATAATCTACGAAATTTGAACCCTGTGACATATTTTATTATTGTAATGTTAACTACGGAAAGTTTATATAACAATTCCACTAAAATTAAAGAGTTATAACGTTTTTAACATTATAACTCTCTGTATGTTTTATGATGATATCAGGTACTAAAATTAATCTTAATACGTTTTATCTGGCACCAATTAACTGGTATTTAATACCTGCTGCTTATGATCAATTAAACTTTATACTGATCAATTACTGCGCAAAGATCTTTATAAATGGTTTCAATTTCACCAATCCCGTTTACTTTATTCAGTTTTCCCTGTGCTTCGTAATAAGGTAATACATGAATGGTTTTATCAAAGTATTCCGAAATCCTTTTTTTCAGTTTTTCTGCATCGTCATCCGGACGGCCGCTAATTTTATGGCGCTCGGCAATACGTTTGGTAAGTTCGTTTTGGTCAACATCTAAAGCAATAACACCGGCAATTTTACTGCCTTTGCGCTCTAAAAATAAATCAAGTTCCTTTGCCTGCGGAACGGTGCGTGGAAATCCATCAAATACAAATCCTTTGGCATCAGGATTTTTATCTACCTCTTCTTCAAGCATGGCAATGGTAATGGCGTCAGGAACCAGTTCCCCGTCAGCCAGCAGTTGACTCACTTTTTTTCCCAGTTCGGTTTCTCCTTTAACATGTGCCCTAAAAAGATCGCCTGTTGAAACGTGTACCAGCTGATATTTTGCAATCAGCTTTTCAGATTGGGTGCCTTTACCCGCCCCTGGAGGGCCAAAGAGAACTAAATTAAGCATTCAGGTTGTTTAGGTTGTCTTCAAAAAATTAAAAAAGCCTTATTCCTACGGCTCGGTTATCAGTAATGTTTAAACCTCTGATTAAGAGGATTAGACATTGCTTACTTTCAAGGCTGCAAATATATAATTATTAATTTAGATGCCATTTAAAATTGATAACATATTTAAAAAACGGCCATTCTAATGACATTTATCTTATTCTAAGAAGAAACTTATGCTATTTTTATATTTAGCAGAATATTCTTCGAACGCTAGATCTCATTATCCAAAGATTTTTTTTAAATTTTCACTAATTTCCTTTCGAAACTTCATATCTGCACCCTTTTTGCACTAATAATACAATACATTATTTTCCTCTTCCGGAAATTAAACTGATATGCATTTTCGAGCTGCCTAACGTCCGTAAAATTCCGTTTCTGCTCTCAACCATTTTATTGTTTCTTCCGTTATAAAATTGTTATCTGCCCTCCATGTCCAGTTTCCTGATGCCTTGCCGGGTATGTTCATCCGCGCCTTTTCATCTAATTGTAAAATATCCTGCATAGGGATGATGGCCATTTTGGCAA
This sequence comes from Pedobacter suwonensis, assembly GCF_044762335.1. Classification (GTDB taxonomy): domain Bacteria; phylum Bacteroidota; class Bacteroidia; order Sphingobacteriales; family Sphingobacteriaceae; genus Pedobacter. Next base: position 290,812 of record NZ_JBIWEB010000004.1, read on the forward strand.
TTGAAGCATAACATAGCCTGATCAATATGGCATTAACATTATTTTCGTTAACCGCTGTTCCAACATATCTGGATAACCGCTGTTTAAGGTCTGTATCGGTTTCGTTTTTAAACCAGCCCAAAGTGGTATTATTATCATGTGTTCCGGTATAAGCAATGCAATTTACTGAGCCAAACTGATGTGGAATATGTACCGATCCGGCTATATCTTCGCCAAATGCAAATTGCAATACCTTAATTCCAGGCAATTGAAATTGTTTTCTCAAATGTTCCACATCTTCTGAAATTTCACCCAGATCCTCGGCAATAAAAGAAAGTTTACCTAATTTTCTTTCTATTGTTTTAAAAAATGAGACACCAACTCCCGTTTTCCATACACCATCAATGGCGTCTTCACTACCGGCCATAACCTCCCAATAAGTAGAAAAGGCCCTAAAATGATCTAAACGGAGGAGGTTAAACAATTGCTGATTTTTCCTTAACCGGTTTTCCCACCAGGTAAAATCTTCGGCTTTCATCTTTTCCCAATTGTATATAGGCATACCCCAAAGCTGGCCCCTTTCATTAAAATAATCGGGAGGAACACCGGCCACCACAGTCATATTTCCGTTTTTATCCAGCAGGAAATTTTCTCGCTGTGCCCATACTTCAACCGAATCATAATCAAGATAGAATGGAAGATCGCCGATCAGGCTCACACCTTTTGCATTTGCGTATTCCTTTAAACTGTACCACTGGCGATAAAAAATAAACTGCTTCCACTTTATTTCTTCAATTTCGTCCTGATTGCTTTTTTCGAAATCAGCGATGGTTTTTGGATCTTTTAATTTATACTTTTCTGACCAGTTAAACCATTCTTTACCCTTAAAATGTTGCTTTATGCAAGTATAAACAGCGAAATCAACTAACCAGCTTTGTTCGGTTTTGCAAAACAGGTCGAATTCATTTACCAGATCTTCATCCCCTTTATTTTTAAACAGTTGGTAAGCCTTATCCAACACCTGCTGTTTTATTTTTTCAGTTTTTTCAAACTCCACTTGTCCTGTTTCTGGTAATACGTAATCATTCAGGTCATTTTCGCTTAAAAGCGCTTGTTCAACTAAGCTTTCGGGACTGATGAGCATCGTATTTCCTGCCATTGAAGAACTGCTTGAATAGGGAGAATAGCCGGTTTCTTTTTTGGTTGGGTTAAGCGGTAAAACCTGCCAGTAGCGTTGTCGTGATGCTGCAAGAAAATCTACAAACTGATATGCACCTGGGCCTAAATCGCCAATACCAAAACGGGATGGCAAAGCACTGATGTGCATCAGCACTCCTGCAGCACGCTGATTATTTTCAGGAATTAACTTCATCACCGCCAATGGAACCTGGTTAAACAACTGGCTGACCTGAATACCCTGATGTAACGGATCTTTATATTCTTTTTTTCCTGTAAGCAGGTTTTGCCAACCCAATGGTGCGCCGTTTGGCAGCAATACCGCTGTATCTTCCCAGTCAAAACTATCGGCTGCCACATTTTGATCACTACAGCACTTAGCAAAACCTAAAGGAACAACTGTAATTAGCCATTGCGCTTTATATTGTCTGGCAAACGCACAAATATGTTGACTATACTTACCCTGAACTTCCAAAGGGACATAAGCTCCATGTTCAAAAACATCAGCCTCGGCTTTTCTGATCTCCAGCAAAGTTTTGGTTAGCCACATTTTTATCTTTCCTGAAAATCTTTCTTTCAAAAGGTTTTTAAAATTCACAGGATGATCAAACTCTACCAGCACACTGGCCCTTGTTTCATAGTCAACAGGTCTTCTGTTATCAGGGTCTACCAGACTTAGATCCCATAATTCCGTTCCCTGGTAAACATCAGGGATACCCGGGCAGGTAAATTTCAAGGTGAGTTGCGCTAAGCTGTTGACAACTGCAAAATCAGCGATTCGTTTTATAAAATTTCTGATTAAACCATTGCTCTCCTGCGGTTCAGTTAATATCAGCTGCGAAAATTCGGTGAGTTTATCTTCATAATTTTCATCCGGATTTGCCCAGTCTGACCGCTTTTTCGATTCTCTCAGTGCTTTTACAATAAATTCGGCCAAACGGTTTTCGATGTCAGGGTCATCATCTTCATGAAAGGGCAAAACACCAATAATGGTCTGCAGGACTAAATAAATATCATTATCATGTAACTGTTCAAAAGCGGCATGCTCTTTTTTTAAGGCAGCAAAAGTTTTTTTCAGCTGTTGCACCAGCAGGGTCCACTCACCAGGCAGATCGGTAAGCACATTTAATCTCGCCCTTACATCCTCCCCTTTTTTGGTGTCGTGGGTGGAACTTCCATTCATGGCAAAAGGCCACTCCTGCTGTCGTTTATGCATTTCATCATGAAATTCATTCATCGACATTCCAAAAGCATCCGGTGCATCACCCACTTCTGCATGGCCTATAAACCGGTTGTAGGTAAACATGGCGGTGTCTTCCACCCCCTTGGCCATGAGCGGCCCGGTGAACTGCATGCAACGCTGGAAAAAATGACTCAGTTTTTGGTTGTAAGCCGTGTTTTTCTTTCCCGGGATTTCTAAAAATACCTGGTGCAAAAATTCTCCTGCTTTAGCCAGTTTTTTGTGCTCAAGAATGGGTTTAAGCAGGTTTTGAACACAATGTGCTTCAGCCTGTGCCAATGGGAAGCGATAATTATAATACCGGTACACCGGCATAGCAATCAGCATTTCGGCAAGTGCCCTTTTAAGATCGGCTTTCTTAATGGTTGAAAAATCAGCCAGTTCAAGTGCCAGGAAACTTTCAAATAAATTATCCAGTTCGCCTTGCATGTGCTTAAACAAGATATTGCTTTTTTTCTCATAAATCAGCTTAGCGGGATCGAGCTTTTTGCCTGTCACCTCCTGATAAAGCTTATTGAAAGGCTTTTCGGCCGCTTTATAGGTTAAAAGGTTATTTACCGTTGCCAAAAAATCGTAACCAGTTGTCCCCTGCACTTTCCACGTTTGTGGTAACACTTCTCCATGTTCGAGAATTTTCTCTACCACGATGTAGATGTCTTTACCTACCGCCTTCCGGAGCCGCTGAACATATTCTTCCGGATTGTATAGTCCATCAACGTGATCGATCCTCAAGCCCTGAAAAACACCTTTACCTATTAGTTCAAAAATATAACGGTGATAAAGATCGAATGTTTCCTGACGCTGCATATTCAAACAGATCAAGGCATTGACAGTAAAAAACCTGCGATAGTTGATCTTATCATTGGTTTCCTGCCAATTACATAAACGGTAATGCTGGTTTTGAACAATTTGGGTCAATGCTTCAGCATCGTTATTAATTTTCCTGAGGGCTTGCGTTGAAAGCGTTTCTGCAGTTTCGGCATTAACCGGCCAATTGGATTCACCGTAATTCAGGTAGTATTTACCATTAATGCCCATCAACTTTAATTTCTGTGTCGCAATCGCTTCTTCAAGATCTTCACCAAGAAAAGGGACCATCAAACGCCCATCTCCTTTTTGTAAATCAATGTCAAAAAAGCTTGCAAAATCTGAGTCTTTTCCTTTTTGCAACACATCCATTAACCAGGCGTTATCCGGATGGTAAGCCATATGGTTGGGCACAATATCCTGAAGCCAGCTGATGCCGGCGGCCTTTAACTTTTTTGAAATCCTGATCAACTCTGCCTCTGTACCGATCTCGGGATTTATCTTCAGTGGATTCACCACATCATAGCCGTGCGTACTTCCTGGCATAGCCTCAAAAATTGGAGAAGCGTACAAAGTCCCGACCCCTAATGCTGTTAGATAGGGAATAATTTGATCAAGCGATTTGAGGTTAAAGTTTTTATGAAACTGGATCCGATAGGTAGAAGTTGGTTTATGCATCTGCTTTGTAAAGAATAAGAATCGATTCGGGAAATAAATTAAGCTGGCCTTCAGCCATTATAGGGTTTGATTCGGGGTTTGGGCCGTTCCACTGTGTTAACGAAGAATCTAATAACACCGAGGTATGTTGAAATGCGGGGTCAACGGATAAGGCTTGCATCTGTTTGGAAAAATTTAAGCCTACCAAAATTTCTCTGTTAGCTTTCCAGCGCTTTAATAAGAGACAGTTTTTTTCTGGAAAGCTTTCTGTCTGTACATTTTCCCGGTCAAGATTGGCAAGTACAGGATTTTGTTTCCGCAAGGCAATTAAAGTTTGATAATAATGGAGCATGGTCTTGTGTCTTGGTTCTCCTGTTTTCGCCCAATTGAGCTTGGAACGTTCAAAAGTAGCCGCTGCCTGTGGATCGGGTGTTTCACCATAGGTATGGAAATCAGCAAATTCTGCCTTTCTTCCTTTTCTTACCGCTTCAATCAGTTCTATATCGCTATGGCTTACAAAAAACTGGAAAGGATTGGTTTCTGCCCATTCTTCGCCCATAAATATCAATGGTAAAAATGGACTGCAAAAAACTGCTCCTGCCATTACCTTCAACATTTCAAAACTAACCAGGTTGCTGCTTCTCTCGCCCAGCATACGGTTGCCCACCTGATCGTGGTTTTGCGAAAACACAATAAACTTAGCACCATAGGCTTCCTGCAAAGACATTCCAAAATTTCTTTGCCGATGTGGTGAGTACTGGCCGGTATACACATAAGCATCCTTATAGGATTTGGCCAGATCTGATACGCCATTGAAATCAGAATAATAGCCTTCTCTGGCTTGCCCGGTACAAACCCGAAGCGCGTGGTGAAATTCATCCACCCATTGGGCATCCATACCATAACCATATTTGCTTTGAGACCGGATATAGCGTTCGTCATTCAAATCAAGCTCAACAATTAATTGGTAAGGTTTGCCGCTAATTTCAGAAAGTTTATCGGTATGCGCTTTAATTTCTGATAGGATGTGTGCAGGACTAAGATCCTTAATAGCGTGTACGGCATCCAGCCTCAGGGCGTCGATATGAAAATCCCTGAACCACATCAAGGCATTTTCAATAAAAAAACTTCGCACGGCATCACAGCCTGCATCATCAAAATTAATAGCCTTGCCCCATGGCGTATGGTATTTATCAGTAAAATATTCGCCAAAATCGGAAAAATAATTCCCCTCAGGCCCTACATGGTTATAAACGACATCTAAAATAACGGCCAAACCTTTAGCATGGCAGGCATTAACCAGGTGCTGTAACGATGACGGCCCACCATAAGTATTTTGCACGGCAAATGGAAATACGCCATCGTAGCCCCAGTTTCTGTTGCCCGAAAATTGTGCTACCGGCATAATTTCTATGGCGGTAATGCCAAGTTCGGTGAGATAATCAAGTTTGGCTTCGATCGCATCGAAATCTCCTTTTGAGGTAAAGGTACCGGTGTGAAGTTCATAGATTACCAAGTCGTTTAAAGCTACTCCCTTCCAGTCGGCATCCGTCCAGCTAAAAGCATTTACATCAAATGCGGTTGATGGTCCGCCTGGTCCTTCTTCCTGAAATAAAGAGGCCGGGTCTGCGCGTTCAAGGGCCTCTCTACCGGTTAAAGGCGTGATTTTAAAGCGATATTTATCGTGCTTACTAATCTGGTCTGTTTGCAAATACCAATAACCATAGCCTTCATCAAACAGCGATAAAGTTAGTCCGCGCGAATCTGTTAAAATAGAAACCTGTGCTGCCAACGGCGCCCAAAGCCAAATTTCGGCTACCCCGTATTCATTAAAATTTAATCCTATTTTTCTCTTTCGTATATCTATTTCCATTGAAGCACTTTAGCAAAAAACACGCAGAATGACCTAAAAGTTTTGGACATGACGGGCTCGTTTATCAATGTTCAAAAAAACCAAACCTTCTAAAATTTTATCTGGTTATATCTATACCTATTAAAAACATCATTATGGACGGAAAAAAAATTTTAACACGACGTGAGGCGCTCGGAGGCCTAGGCCTCGGCTTGGCCAGCATGGCCATTGCCCCAACACTAACTGCAGCAACAGTAGACCAAACCTATTATTCGCCACTTGCCGCGCTTGAAGATCCTACAACCAAGTATCCGCGACCACCTTTTAACCATCAAAATCAGCCCTGGCCGGCTTTAGCCAGCAAAATGGAGCCGAGGCCAGATCATGGCGAAACCAGTTATAAAGGTTCGGGAAGACTGATGGGTAGAAAAGCACTGATTACCGGTGGCGATTCTGGCATGGGAAGAGCCGCAGCCATTGCCTATGCCAGGGAAGGTGCAGATGTGGCGATCAATTACCTGCCACAAGAGGAGCCTGATGCTAGAGAAGTTATTGAACTGATTAAAAAAGCTGGCCGTAAGGCCGTTGCCATTCCTGGCGACATCAGAGATGAAGCCTTTTGCAAAAAACTGGTCGATACCGCCGTAAGTCAGCTGGGCGGACTTGACATCCTGATTAGTAATGCAGCAAGACAACAAAGCACGCCTTCGCTTGCTGATTTAACCAGTGAGCAGTTTGACTGGACCATAAAAACAAATATATATGCGCCGTTCTGGATTATTAAAGCAGCCTTGCCACATCTAAAACCAGGCTCATCCATTATTGGAACCACTTCTGTACAGGCAACCGATCCATCACCTGATCTTTACGATTATGCACAAACAAAAGCCGCTACCACAAATTTCGTAAAATCCCTTGCCAAACAACTTGGGCCTAAAGGTATCCGGGTAAATGGCGTTGCACCTGGCCCGATATGGACCCCCTTACAAATGGGAGGCGGTTCAACCCCTGAAAAACTTAAAGAATTTGGTAAAGATACTGCGCTGGGCAGGCCCGGCCAACCTGCCGAACTGGCGTCGATTTATGTTCAGCTTGCTGCAAATGATGCCAGTTTTTCTACCGGACAGATATATGGTGCTGCAGGAGGAAATGGACAGCCTTAATGCTAGCTGAAAGATAGTTAAGTATCGTCATTACAAGAAGGCTTTTTCAGCCGACGAAGCAATCTTTCTGGCACAAAACTGCCTACATGAAAGATTGCTTTGTCGTTCCTCCTCGAAATGACGATCACGCTGCTGAATTTTGTCAATGGTAGCATCATGGAGAGATATTTTCGTGTTTAAAAGATTTCTCCGCTACGGTCGAAATGACGGAATTTATTTGGATTCTCCAATTGATCGGTAATAAGATTTATGATTTATCCACTGGTTCCCGTTGCTTACCGGTCTGTTCTGCCAGCATACTATCAGGTGTTATATTTCCCATGGCTACTTCAATTTATTCTTAATCCCAGAAATCACCCTGTCTTTTCCCGTAATCATGGCCTCATAACCAATGCCGCTACTGGCCCCGGTAATCAGGGCGAAATGCCTTGTATTTTCCATAACATATATTTTTCAGGTTCATCGTAAACCACCATTATTTGATGGTTTCTTAGTCGGCATTGCTTTTGCCGGTCTGCTTGTCGGTATCCGAATCAGATTTTGTGGCTTGTTCAGCTGTTTTCTGATTAACGTCGTTATCCTGTTGATCCATATCAGCATCACTTCCCTCTAATTGTGACACTGGGATAACGCCTACTTTCTCCTCGTCCTGTTTATCAGAATCTGTTTTTTTGTTTTCCATAATTTTTAAGATTATTTTAATTGATATTTGCGGACAGGTGAATTCGCCCGATTGGGGAAAAATGATGTTTCGCCAATAGAATGCCTCGTCAGTTGTAAGAACCTTTTAAAACCTTTGGCAGTTTGTTTTATTTTTAAAAAAAACAACCAGGTGAATTCACCTGGTTGAAGTATGTGAAGAATGTTCAATAAACTGGCGCTGCTATGCCGGAATTTTTCGCGCCACTTCCCGATCCCAAAATCTGTGCTGAGCAATCATCTTGATAAACAGTTCGACTGATGAAGAAAGATCGTCTGAAACGATTATGCCCTCACGCAGCACTGTATCCTGCGAGTATTCGTCAGGAAGTTTTTTATAAAAATAGGTAGCCTCCAGCACTTGTATGGCGGTAGCATCGGCAGCTATTGCCTTACAGTGTTTAAAAGCTTCGTTCAGAAAATGTACGGCATTGGCTTCTGCTTCTAATGTTGCAGAACTATTTGTTCCGCCTGGCATATAAACAGCATCATAAAGTACAGAGGCTGCCGTAAGGAAACTCTCATCTACATCAATCTGCTGATCTTCCTGTGAAAGAATGGTACCCAGTTTTGGTGCAATAATGTGCACAACTGCACCTTCGGCAACAAGTGCATCCTTTACTGCACTAAGCGATTTCCCATCTACCCCATCAGCTGCAAGAATGGCGATTTTTCTGGTCGCTATTGAATCTTTAGGCGTGCCAGCCATGCTCAAAGCCTCGGATTTTGCAACTTCACCTTCTTTCTGTTCCGGGGTGTAATCAGCAGGATCGGCATCGGCTGGAATACTACCATTAAGTTCTGCTAAAGGAACGGTTGGAACGTGAAGTCCAAGCGCATAAGCTACAGCTGCCGCCAGGCCTTTATCAACATGGTTCAGCAAACCCAGTATGCGCTCTCTTATGGCCACCGTTTTTACCTTGCCCAGTTCAAAGCTCAATGCATCGATGAGGTGGTTTTTTTCGGCTTCAGACTGACTATTAAGGAATAACCTGGCCTGCGAGAAGTGATCAAAAAAACTCCTGCTTCTTGCGCGTATTTTCTTCGCATCAATTCGTTCATTATAACTTACAAAACCACCCTCGGCTGCTTTAGCCTGTTGTGGATCATTTGCAGCGATCCCATTAGGGCCATAACTGGTTTTGCCACGGTTGATGGTTTGGCGCATATAACCATCGCGCTGGTTATTGTGTACGGGCGCCACCGGCCTGTTAATCGGAATCTCATGAAAATTTGGTCCGCCCAATCTGATCAGCTGCGTATCTGTATATGAAAACAGCCTTCCCTGCAAAAGTGGATCATTGGTAAAATCTATTCCGGGAACAACATGCCCAACATGAAAAGCAACCTGTTCAGTTTCAGCGAAAAAATTATCCGGATTGCGGTTTAAAGTCATTTTTCCAATGCGCTGCACCGGAACCAGCTCTTCGGGGATGAGTTTGGTCGGATCCAATAAATCGAAGCCAAACTTGAATTCATCTTCTTCTGCAACAATCTGAACGCCAAGTTCCCACTCCGGAAAAGCACCGGCTTCTATGGCATCCCAAAGATCCCTTCTATGAAAATCGGGATCTTTTCCGGAAATATTCTGAGCTTCATCCCAGGCAACAGCATGTACGCCTAATAATGGTTTCCAGTGAAATTTCACAAAACTGGACACACCAGCTGCATTAACAAAACGGAAAGTATGTACTCCAAAACCTTCCATCATGCGGTAACTTCTTGGAAGGGCCCTGTCGCTCATCACCCACATAATCATATGGGCAGATTCGGGCATAAAGGAAATAAAATCCCAAAAAGTATCGTGTGCCGATGCAGCCTGAGGCATTTCATTATCTGGCTCCGGCTTTACTGCATGTACCAGATCAGGAAATTTAACTGCATCCTGGATAAAAAATACAGGCATGTTGTTACCTACGAGGTCGAAATTGCCTTCCTGCGTATAAAATTTTACGGCGAAACCACGAACATCGCGCGCCACATCTGTAGATCCTCTTGATCCCGCTACGGTTGAAAAACGGACAAAAACAGGGGTTTCTGCGCCCGGATCGCAAAGAAAAGCTGCCCTGGTGAGGTCAGACATATCTTCGTATACTTTAAATACCCCATGCGCTCCAGATCCCCTGGCATGCACAACACGCTCAGGAATTCGCTCATGGTCGAAATGAGTGATTTTTTCCCTTAGAATAAAATCTTCCAATAAGGTTGCACCCCGATCTCCGGCTTTAAGTGAATTCTGATCATCGTTTATTCTAACACCATGATCGGTTGTCAGTTTTTCACCGGTAGCATCTGCAACAAAGGCCTCCAGTTTTGTGGTTTTATCATTGTCCTGATTAATCGGACCAGTATCTTTAATCGTTGTTTTTTTTGCCATTTTATTTCTCCTTATCTTAAGCCTCGTCGGCTGCCTGGTAATTAATTTGATTTTCAGCTATATCAGATAACTTGGTATCAGCAAGTTTTTCTTCAGCAAGTGTTTGCTCCAGTAAATCTGCCACTTCTGTTAAGCCCAATGTGGTGGCTAATTGGAAAAGCCCGCTGTAAGAAGCAATTTCATAATGTTCTACCTTCTGGCTGGCCAGTATGATACCTACATCACGCGTAGCTGTTCCGGCTTCTGTTTCTTCAATAATGCTTTCACCCTCTTTACCCAATCCTTCCATCGCATCACATTTTTTGGCTATGGGTTTCTCGCCAAGCAGCTCAAATACCTGTTCAAGCCTGGCTACATGTCCTTTAGTTTCGTTAAGATGAGACTCGATTGCGCTTTTTAGCGCTGGTGCTGTTGCACTGGCAATCATTTTAGGCAAATTTTTAACCAAATGATTTTCGGCCCAATAAAGATCACAGATTCCATCTTTAAAGAGTTCTTTTAAGGCCGGAGAAGCCTCTACCGTGCCTTTAGCACTCAGTTTTGGTTTACTGCCGCTGTCTTGTTTTTTCATGGTATGTTTTGTTTAAGGATGTTTCTTTATTAACCATCATGTATTAGAACCCTGTATATCGCTATATAGTTTCGGTAATTTGTCCGCGTTTTAATACGTGTTTTAATAATGGGTTGCTATTCCGTGCAACCTTAATCGACAAACTGCTTTCCAAAGCAATAAAAAGGTTAATCCTAATGGATAGATTTGTCATCCAAAGCCTGTTGAAGGATGGGATAATCTCACAAACTAAGATGCTGAACTTCATTAAAATTTAGTTAGAAGATCAGTTTCCGCTTAAAATTTTCAGGTAACTTGCTTTCTGTCAGAAAGCAATGGTAATAATAGGAGCTAAGCACTAAATAACACGAGCGAGGAAAAAACTTAAAACCATTCATGATTTTACCCTGTTCTAAAATAAAGAATCTACTAAGAAAATTATTATGGCAACGACAAAAACGGCGGCAAAGAAAACCGCAAAGCCTACAGGAAAAACAGGAAAAATTGAGCATTCAGAATTCCACGATTTTTTTGTAGATGAATTAAAAGATATTTATTGGGCTGAAAAACATCTTGTGAAAGCGCTTCCGAAAATGAAGAAAGCAGCCACAAGCCCTGAACTTGCAGCCGCTTTTGAAAAGCATACACAGGAAACGGAGCAACATATCAGCACCCTTGAAGAAGTATTTAGCCTTTTAGGTGAAAAAGCAGCAGCAAAAAAATGTGATGCCATGGCTGGTTTACTGGAAGAAGCTAACGGAATTATTGCTGATACTGATAAAGGTACCATGATCCGTGATGCCGGACTGATCCTTGCAGCCCAAAAAGTTGAGCATTATGAAATTGCAACCTATGGAACATTAAAGGTATTTGCAGAGAATATTGGCCACGATGATGTAGCTCAACTCCTTTCACAAACCCTTGAAAATGAGAAGGCAACAGATGTAGCCCTAACAGAAATAGCGGTTAACGCAGTTAATGCGGAAGCAGTAGCAGAATAAACAATTTAAAAGGCTCTTCGGAGCCTTTTTTGTTATCCTATTTTATTTCCCTGATCGTCACCCTGATCCGATAGCTGCCGGATTGATTTCAGTGTCTTTTTTTTGCAAAAAGATAATTAAGCAGCATTACCTAATGTGCAACTAAAACACTGATTGAAATCATCGTTGAAATTACGACTAAAAAAGAAAGATTATTCCTTGCATTCAGAATGACAAAATGGACACCAGAATAACATAGTGAAAACCTTTTCACTACCACCACAGTTATACTTACATGGAAAATTTAGACCTATTGATAATACCCGCAGCAAGACAGGGCGAAACTGAAGTATTAAATGAGCTGATCAGCAGGGGTGCCGATGTAAATTTCAGGGATGAAAAAGGTTATACCCCACTAATTATTGCCTGTTATAACAACCGTTTAGCATGCGCACAAATACTTTTAGCAGCAGGAGCGGATGTAGACGCAGCAGACTTTGGCGGCAATACAGCCTTAATGGGTGCTTGTTTTAAGGGTTACCTCCCCATTGCAGAACTGCTGATTACCAAAGGGGCAAAATTAGATCTTCAGCATGGAAACGGCGGCACAGCCTTGATGTTCGCTGCAATGTTTGGCAGGAACGACCTGCTGAAACTCTTATTAGACAATGGCGCGGATACTTCAATTACAGATGTACGCGGACAGCGGGCTGCAGAACTCGCAGCCATGCAGGGCAATGAAGAAGGACTTGCCATGTTACAGCATTAAGGCCTGCCATCCAGCAATCCTTTTACCAGCATTTTCCATTGAGGATAGGACAAGCCCAGCTTTGCACTAACGCCAACAATCAGATTTCGTGTCCTATCAATCAAGTTTCCATCATTGACATTTGCCTGCTCATTCCTGCCATGTTCTTCTGCCCGTACCGTAATCCGATCCCTGCGGACAATAAAGGTAGAAGTAGCATGGTCTTTTAAAAAATGAGCAACCTCCTTATCCTGATTTAAAGGCGAAGAACAAGGACGTACACACATGCTGATCATTTCATAATTACCTTCATGCAATCTTTTAATTTCTTCAACCAGCACCCAATCAAAACCATCACCAGATAATGGACCGGGACCGGGGATATCAATTCTGATAAAATCTCCTTTTTGAACTGAACGCATCGCTTCTTTTCCATCCGGCGTAAAAACTTTAAAGTCTGATAGTCCGGAGATTTTACCCCATTCATTCACCGCAAGCAACCGTTTTTCAGCTGCTGCGAAAAATTCCTGAGCCTGAATCAGGTTGCTTAATTTACGTTCTTCAACTGCATCCATCTGGCTCCCAACAAGCTGTTGGGGAACCAAATCGTTCTTCGATTTTTTCATAGTCTTTTTCTTTAAAAACCATGTGTTCCCCTGCTTAGTTTCGTTATTTATCAAACAGAATAAAATGGCCGAAAAAATCCGCCATCAAGTTTAGTAAAATAACATCCTGATCTGCTCCAGGCAGTTAAAACGAAATTCCAAAACCTTAACGGTTGATAACAGGTTCTTAATTTATCAACTGCTTTGAAAATGAAAAATAACGAAACAGAAACAGACATTAGAGATGGAGCCAAGGCCAGTACGTGGAAGGCGACTTAAGGTAAGTTGATATTAACTTTAATCTCCGCTAGATTGAATTAACTTTCAGGTAAAATGGACTTCAGGCTGATCCGATAGCAACCGGATCAGCCTGAAGAATTGGCCTGGTCAATGGAATAGGAAAACATTTTTCATGAATAAATCACCATTATCAGGTAAAACCAAAATAGAAAAGCCTAAATATCTATTAACCTCCTTTAATTAAGCAGGGCGTCAACCGACTCTAAAATGTTGTTCAGATCAAAAGGTTTGGCTATAAATTGATTGGCGCCAGCATCAACAGCTACCTGTTCACCGTCTCTGCTGGCCGAAATTACAATTACTTTCAATTGATTGTTGGCCGAATGCTTTCTTAAATGCTTCAGTACCTCTTGTCCGGAAAGCCTGGGCATCCACAAATCCAGGATCAATAAATCTGGTTGTTCCTGATCAATAGCTGCCTGCACTTTTAAACTGTCATTTACGGAAATCACCGTATGTCCAACCTCATCCAAAATCATTTCCAATACATCAATAATCCCTTCATCATCATCACAGATCATGATTTTCTTTTTATCCATTCGTTTCCTTTCCTGCCTTAGGTAAAGTAAAACTGAATATAGAGCCTTTGCCTATTTCACTTTCTACCCAAAGGGTTCCATTATGTCTTTTAATAATCTGGTCGCAAATATAAAGGCCTATACCCATCCCCGGAAACTTCTTCTGGATTTCTACACCACGGTAAAACCTTTCAAAAACCTTTTTCCTGTCTTCTGCACTCATTCCCAAACCAAAATCCTTAACCGATACCTTTACATAATCGCTTACGTTAGCAATATTGACTTCAATTTTTTCTGAATCCGGTGCATATTTGATGGCATTTGACAAAAGATTACTCACCACCTGAGCAATATGCGACTCATCTGCAAGCACTTTTGCACCAGTTTGGCCATTTAGTATAATCTGATGACCAGGAACTGTTGTACGCATTCCCTCAACAGCTTCGGTAATCATATTATCGAAATCAAACTGCGCCATATGCAATTCCATATTACCACTCTGGATACGTGAAACATCTAACAGTTCGCTAATCAGCGAATTTAGGCGTTCAACATATACCGATACTTTGCCAAAAGTAGATAGAAACTTTTCACTGGCATCTTGAGGCATGGCACGCTCAAGCAGCTGCACATAACCTTTTATTGTGGTAAGTGGTGTACGGAGTTCGTGACTGGCAATAGATAAGAAGTCATCTTTTCTAACTTCTACCTCGCGCCTTTCCGTTATATCTTCAATAGCGAGCAGGATTTGATCTTTAAATTGCCCTTCAAATTCTACACGGTATGCATTCAAAAGCATGAGCTTCTTTCCAATGTGTGGAAAATCGTGCTCCACTTCAAAATCAACAACGGGATTGTTGGTTGGCAGGATTTTAACGAGCAGGTCACGCAACTTAGGGATATCCCACTGGTGGTTACCTAAATCATATAACTGACGGCCGACGGTTTCTTCCTTACTTACCTTAAATGTTCTTAAGAAGTGATTGTTCGCGCTAATCACATTGAAATTAGGATCAAGCACTAAAAGTCCCTCGCGTACCGTTTCTATAATGCTGGCTAAAAAGGCTTCGCTTTCCCTGAGTTCTTTAGTACGTTCCTCAATCCGTTTTTCCATCAATATTTTTTGCTGCCTCAGATCATGCTCCGCATTCTTTCTTGCGGTCACATCATTCTGAACACCTATAAAATGGGTAACCACGCCATCGGCGTTTTTAACTGGGGACATATAAAGTTCGTTCCAGAAGAGATCGCCGTTCTTTCTATAGTTTCTGATTTCTACCCGGCATTCTACCCCTTCTGCAATACACCTGCTTAATATTGACCGTTCTTTCTGGCTTCTATCTTGTGCCTGCAAAAACCGGCAATTATGCCCTATAATCTCCTTCCTGGAATATCCGGTAATTTTTTCAAAAGCTTTATTGCAATAAATGATTGGATTATCTTGCTGGGTATTATCCGTAATAATAATGCCAGAAATAGAGGCATCCAATGCCATAGTCATCAGTTGAAAATTAGATGCACCTGCATTTCCTGAAAGTTCAAATTTTCTATTGTTAGATGTTTCCAATTGATCTGTATAAAATTGTGTGTATCTGACTTGTATTTTGAGAAGTGACTAACCACTTCTAACTTCGTGTTAATTTATAAAATCCATGATATAACCCCTTAATTGATAATTTGTTTTATTTCTTTATAACTAAAATCGGTTACATTGATAAAGCATTGATGCAGGTTGGAAATCATCTATGTGGAAAAAAATAGACCACTATAAATATTACTTCTCAACCCAGGTTAATTTAAAATATTACGCTAAACTAGTCTTTTTTCAAAACAATTAAGAAAAGACCAATGTTATAACCGCACATCTACCTAAAATAAATAACTGTTCAATCAGTTAGTTGATGCGGCTACTGGCAATCCGGTAGTCGCTTTTTTTTTAGCCATGCTGTGTCTGATGCGCTTTGCTTTAATCTGTCAGCGGCAAGGAAAAATAAAAAGTAGAACCTACCATAGGTTCGCTCTCTAACCCTATGGTACCACCATGGCGGTTAACGATTTCTGCACAAAGGTATAAGCCGACACCAAATCCCCTAAATCCCTTATTTGCCGATTCCGTGCGGTAAAACCGCTTAAACACATGTATTTGATCTTCCTTTTTTATCCCAATTCCATAATCTCGTATACCTATTACTGCTTGTTTTTCGTTTTTATTTACAGCAATTTCAATCCTCGGTGCTTCCGGTGCATATTTTACGGCGTTTATCAACAGGTTTGTAATAACCTGGCCAATTTTTTCCCGATCACCTCTTACCTGGAGGTTATCACCACCGGTGAAATGGAGGACATGCGAAGAAGATGTGAATTGTACTTCGGCTGCAATTTCCTTAGCCAGTTCATCAATATCAAATTGTTCCCAATTCAGGTGCAACATCCCTTCATCCAGTTTACTCACGTCGAGGAAATCGTCAACCATCCTCGCCATTCTCGTGATCTGGTAACCTGCCCTTTCTGCTGCATTGGCTATCAAAGGTTCATTAATTGTTGCAGACTTTTTCCCTATGAGCTGAATATAACCAAAGAGTGCGGTTAACGGTGTTTTTAATTCGTGGGAAGCAACGGCCACAAAATCGCGCATACGCCGTTCATTGTAGAGCCTAACCCTGTTTATTTTAATCTGCGCACGTACTTTACTCAGTAACTCCTGTGCAGAAAAAGGCTTAACCAGATAATCATCTGCACCTGCTTCCAACCCATCAATCCTGGCTTCTTCGCCTGCCCTTGCTGAAAGAAAAATAAGTGGAATCCAATGTTTTTCTTCTCTTTCCCTGATTTTTTTAAGCAAAGCTTTTCCATCCATAACAGGCATCATGATGTCACTAAGGATAAGCTCGGGAGTGAAAGTGCTGAGTTTTTGCAGGGCATCTTCACCATTTACTGCTGTGTAAACGTTAAATTCAGGTTCAAGCAAACGTTTCAGATAGGCGCGCATATCGTTATTATCATCAACAATCAGCACCTTGGCTTCGGGCTGATGTATGTGGTCAGCCTGAGTAGGTTTGTTCTCCTTTACTATTTCGCTATACTCTTCACCTAATAAGCCTGAAGCCTCTTGAAGAAAAGATTCTCTCAAACCGATCATCAGCCCCTGAAAACCTTTTTGATGCACTTGTTCTGCAGGCAGATGAGAACTTCCTAAAGGGATACGCAAAGTAAAGGTTGATCCTGTTCCAAAAACACTTTCTACAGCTATATCTCCGCCGTGTAACCCAACAAGCTCACTAACCAATGAAAGTCCGATACCAGTTCCCTCATGGGTTCTGCCGATCGCATTTTCAACCCGATGAAAGCGTTCAAACATATGCGGAAGTTCAGCCTCTGGTATGCCTACCCCGGTATCTGAAACCTTTAAGATCACATGATCACCCTCTTTAATCAATTCGACGGTAATTTTTCCTTCAAGTGTATATTTAAAAGCATTGGAAAGCAAGTTGAGTACAATCTTTTCCCACATCTGGATATCAAGAAAAACTTCAAAAGACTGTAAATCAGCCTCAACAACAAGCTCCATACCTGCTTTTTCAATAATAGACCGGAAACTACTGGCGAGGTCGGTAGTTACCCCTACAATATCAACCGGCTGAAAAGCAGCTTTTACCCTACCGGCTTCCACCCTGCTAAAATCAAGCAGGTTGTTAACCAGTTTGAGCAGGCGCATGGAATTACGGTGCGTAGAAAGTACAATCTCGCCAATTTCAGGATCGGCCATAATGGTTTTGGCCTGGAGATCTTCCAGCTGCCCAAGCATTAACGTAAGAGGGGTACGAAACTCATGACTGACGTTACTAAAAAAAGCTGTTTTCGATCTATCTATTGCAGCCAGCGCTTCAGCCCGTCTCTGTTCCTGCTCGTAGGCATATACGTTAGAAACCGCACTACTAAAAGTATTGGCCAAAAGCGAGTAAAAGCCCATGTATTCTTCATCAATGGCTCTTCTGGCACTCACGCCAGCAACAATGTAACCAAAGGGTTTTTCCTTACCCGAAATAAATACCGGCAAAATTACTGCTGTAGTTGGTGTTTCAGGATAGGGCTGGCAAGTAAAATTACCAAACCTCAAAATCAAATCGTCTAAAACCAAAGGTGCATCAACGGCTCTTGCTAACGGCCAGGCTGGTTTGTTCCCATCAAATAATATTTCAGGAATAGCCAATGCAGGGGCAAGCGCTGTGCCTGCACTATTGATCAAAGTAGCAGATTCCCCATCATCTGCTATACTGTAAAATAAGATAAAAGGCAAATCGGCAACAAAATCAGGATGCTTTTCAACAATCAGGCTGCCTATATCTTCAATGGACTTTGCCCTGGCTAAAACTGATGCCAGATCGCGGAGCACCTGCGTTCTGCGGGCATTGAGCATTTTATCGGTAGTTTCGGTAATGGGGTGAAATATTCCGCCCACTTCACCAGATTCATCCCGTATAGGTGCAAATGAAAAAGTCATGAACGCTTCTTCCAGGTAGCCATACCGAAACAAAAACATTTGCTGATCGGTAATATAAGTACCTTCTCCCTGCTGTCCGCGCGTAAATTTATCGCCAACCACCTCCAGAGCAGATTCCCAGCAAATGCGAAAGTTCATGCCCATTGATTGGGGATGCATGGTTCCACAGATGGGGCGGTAGGCATCGTTATAAATCTGGATCGTTTCTGGTCCCCAGGCAATCAGGATCGGAAAAGTGGAAGAAAGACACAAACTCACAGATGTCCGAAGACTTTGTGGCCAGGTTTCTACAGGACCCAGTGGATTATCAGACCAATCCATTGAGCGGATTAACGCTCCCATTTCTCCACCGCCAGATAAGAACTGTTCGTTGGAGAAGCTATGATTATCCATTATTTTACTTTTTATGGCGATAAAGATAATACAAATAGCATCAACAAAACCTTAATAATCGAATAACTTACTTATGTTACCCTGCAAAACTGAAATACATACAATTAGCCTTTTATCCGATCTCTTTCTGCTGTAAAATAGGTATAAAACATTTTGCAAAAATTGATGTTTATCTGCAAATAGTTCCTTTCGGGGAGATGTAATCACTATTTATAACAAACAGATTGGAAAAAGTAATCAACAAACCTGCATCAGGAAAACTTATTTACCGGATTTTGCTGATCCTTGCACTGGGCATATTGCTTGTTGCGGAAGGCTTTTTTGGTTTGAGGCTCCATGAATTATCGGAAAAACAGGAACAGATTAAACATGATTATTCCAGGGTAAATAACATTACCTATGGCCTGTTCTCTGTGCAACAATGGAAAGATAAGGTAGCAGATATTGTTCACCACCAGGTTTCTGGCCTCAAAATAACCCGCAAACAAAAAAAGGTACTACAGGGCGAAGTTGAACAGGTACTCCTTGCACTTATTGATAAGGCAGAAGCCCTGGTAAACAAACCCAAAAAAACCATTAGCGGGAAGATCCAAAAGTTTGCCATCAAAAATTTTGTTAATTCGGATAGTATCCGCGCAGAAGTGCCAAACTTCGCCAAAAAAATAATTGCTGAAATTGATAATCCTAAAAATAAAAAGCAACTGGGCCGCATGGCCCTGGGCGAGTTTAATGAGATAGCCAAAGAAGAAAGTCAGGATACCGCATTTATTGCCAATAACGCCATAATGAAAAAAATTTACAACCGTTATGGCGTATCTGATAATCAACAGTTAAACCAGAAGCTAACTGGTTCATTAAACAGCATCAGGCAGCAAACCTACTACTACTGTTTTGGGATGTTAGGCTGCGTAATCGTCGTACTGTCATTCTGGTGGCTACTGCGCAAACGTAGGGATTTGCATACCACGCTTTTTATTATGTCGTTACTTTTTGCCTTTATGCTTTTAGCAGTCGGCCTAACCGCCTCTATGATTGAAGTTGATGCCAGAATCAGGTCTTTAGATTTTGTTTTACTGGGAGAACATGTTGTTTTTAATGATCAGGTACTTTTTTTCCAGAGCAAAAGTATAATGGATGTCGTGCGGGTACTCATTAGTCAATCGGCAATAGATTCTGTACTGGTCGGCGTATTGATTCTGGCTTTTAGTATTTTGTTCCCAGTAGTTAAGCTCACGTCAACAGGGATTCACCTGCTGGGCGGAAAAAAGTGGGCGGAAAATGGTATAGTTAAGTATTTTGCTTTTCAATCAGGAAAATGGAGCATGGCCGATGTAATTGTGATCGCTATTTTAATGGCATACATTGGGCTTAACGGATTGCTTGAAAACCAGTTGCGGGCCCTTAATATCAATAATGATTCGCTTACCATCCTCACAACCAACAACACCGCGCTGCAACCTGGTTACATTGTTTTTATTTGTTTTGTACTTTATGGATTGATCCTGTCGACCATCCTTAAATCTATTACCCCGCACGAGGTGCATTAAATCTAAGATGAATGAGCGAATTGCAAAAAGATAATATGAGTACAAATAAGCAGGTTAAGCCAGATCAATCCAGGTCGGCATCTTTTATCCTGATTGCCTCACTTTTGCTGCTGTTAATGGCTGCAGCGCATTGTGGCTACCATTTCCGCGAACTGGCTTATGAGCAAAAACACATTAAGGAAGATTACAGCCTTTCAAACAACATTACTTTCGGCATATTTTCGGTAGACCGCTGGGGAGATAAAATCTCAGCAGTGGTTGATCGGAAGGTAAAGGGCTTTAACCTTACCAAAAGCCAAAAGGTAGATATGCAACAAGAAGTTGAAAAACAGTTACATGGCATGGTAAACAAAGCCGTTGCTGAAGTGACGAGACCGCAGAAAGGACTTGGTGCCAAACTTAAAAAACTGGCGTTTAATACATTTGTAGATGTGAAAGAAATCCATGCATTGGTGCCATCTTTCTCACGTACCATTGTAACCAAAATAACCAGCCCCAGAAGCTTGAAAAAATTAAAATCTGTCGCAACAGGAAAACTCGACGAACTGGAAGCGCAGACTTATGACCGAAGCGATCAAACCATCTCATCCGTAGAGCATAGCATTTTTAAAAAGTATAAAGTAGATAATGCCAGTGCTTTTGACAAAGTTGTAAATGCCAAACTTAGCCACATTAAAGGTTTAAGCTATCAGTATGCAATCGGGATGACTGCCTGTATTGTAATTGCCCTAATGCTTTGGCTTTTATTACGCAAACGGGTGGATAGCGAAGTTACCCTTTTTGTGATATCATTGCTTTTCGCGTTCATTTTACTCGCAGTTGGTGTGTCATCACCCATCATAGAGGTAGATGCCAGAATTAAAACACTTGAGTTTGCTTTGTTAGGAGAAAAACTGGTTTTCAACAACCAGGTACTCTTTTTTCAAAGCCAAAGTATATTGGGTATTATTGGCACCCTGGTAGAACAGCCCAAACCAGATGCGGTACTGGTAGGCGTATTACTGATGCTTTTCGTAGTTATACTGCCCCTGCTACGCCTCATCGCACGTGGATTGCATGTATCATGCAGCAAATTATTAGGCAATTCAAAATTCATCCGTTTTCTGGCATTTGACCTCGGCAAATGGGATATGGCAGATGTGATGGTAGTTGGGATAGCCATGACCTATATTGGTCTTAACGGGATTTTAAAAAGCCAGCTATCCGGGCTCAATATCGACACCGAAGCGCTAAAAGTGGTTACTGAGAATAATTCTGCGCTACAGTTAGGCTTTTTTATATTTGTTGCCTATGTAGCTTATAACATGATTTTATCCGCTATACTGAAACGCATAGATGAACAAAATGGACCTTGTATTTAAATTGAGGGGTATGATTGTGGATTGGCAATAGCGTAAACAAGAATGATGTCCTGCCGCCTGGGTCAAAAATTGCAAGGTCAACAGATCAAGATTTAAAAAATGTTATTATGCTGGTAAATAGCCAAAATGATTACATTTGTATTTAACGGGATATAACATGCTAACCATAACCAATACTTCCAGTTTCATAACCCTGGCGCCAATCCCCATCTTCGTTATTGATCCCGATTCACTGCAACTAGCATATGCAAATGCTCAATTTTTAGCGTTAGTAAATGGAAGTCTGGAAGAAATCCTGAAGATGAGTCTTCATGACATTTTGGACCAAAACCTGCCTCTAAACATTTCTGATTTCTTCTTGCAGTTAAAAAACAACTTTACAATACCCCTACAGATTCCTGACCTGGTAAGTAGCGTATCCCCATTTTCTAGCTATCTTTATTTTGCAAGCAAACTAGAACAGGCTGCAGATCATCAACCAAAAATTGTGGTTTGGCTGATCGCGAAACCAACGCTAGCCACAGAACAGAATCAGCCTGTAAATGACCACGAGCTATCGGCAAACCCGAAAGCTGTAAATGAAATATTGCCTGGTACGAACAAGGGCATTAACCGCCGAAATATAGAATACATGCAAACAACAGGTGAAAGCCTGCAATTGGAAACCGAACATGTGCTTCTTGCGAAGGATGATGTTCAAACAAGTGAAGCGGATGGCGTAACTTCAACGGAAACCTGGACAAAATTGGAAGCAAGCCGCGAATGGTTTAAAAATATGGTTCGTTCCTCTCCTGTTCCGATGTTGATTACCAAAGGAGAAAACATGGTTTTTGACGTAATTAACGGCCCCATGCTCAATCTGATTGGTAAGGACTCATCGGTTTTAGGAAAACCCTGGTTCGAAGCTATCCCCGAATTGGTTGGACAACAGGTAGTAGACGAATTATTTTATGCTTACCGCACGGGGCTCAACCACCATGTGCCCGGTGTTGGCATATCACTGATCAAAAATGGCAAGCCGACGTTAGGCTATTACGACCTGACCTATACACCCTTGAAAGTAAACGGAAAGGTAATCGGGCTGATGCAAACAGCCACGGACATTACTGAGCATGTAATTTCAAAAGAAAAACTTCAAAAGGCCTATGAACAGATCAGATTATCTAAAGAAGCTGCTCAACTGGGCACTTTCGATATGGACATGGCTACGGGCCACATGCAATGGGACGATCGCTGCAGGCTATTATTCGGTATCAGCCATTCGAATGAGGTTGATTTTGAGCGGGATTTTTTACAGAACCTTCATCAAGATGATTTAGAAAGGATTAACGCCGTTTTAGCTTATGTTTTTGATAAACAAGCCAGCAACGGCATTTACGACGTAGAATATCGCACCATTGGATTTGAAGACAAACGCCTGAGGTGGATCAGGGCCAAAGGGCAGGTTTATTTTGATGCCAGCGATAAACCGATGCGATTTATAGGTTCGGTGCTGGATATTACTGAGCAAAAGGAAGATGAACAGCGTAAGAATGACTTTATCGGCATGGCGAGCCACGAGCTCAAAACACCACTCACCTCGATAAATGGCTACCTGCAACTGTTGCAATACCTTTCGCGCCAGCAAACTGAAGACAGAATGCTCGCAACAATTGACAAATCGCTAAACCAGGTGAAGCGGATGACCAGAATGATTGATGGATTTTTAAATGTTTCACGTCTGGAATCAGGAAAAATTGCCATTGATAAACAACAATTTGAAATTACAGATTTATTAAAAGAGGTTTGCGAAGAAACCTTAACACTAACCACGGGTTACGAAGTAAAGCTGCACCTTGCCGATGAAGTAATGGTTTGTGCAGACCGCAATAAATTAAACCAGGTGCTTCAAAACCTGATCGGTAATGCCATTAAATATTCTGATCTGGGTAGTAAGGTTAATATACAATATACCGTTGATCATGATCAAATTATAATAAGTGTTATTGATCAAGGCATCGGCATTAAAGCTGAGCATCAACAAAAACTTTTTGACCGATATTACAGGGTTGAAAATGACAGTACGATCGCCGGCTTTGGGATAGGCTTATACCTGTGCGCAGAAATCGTAACCCGTCATCAGGGAAAAATTTGGGTAGAGAGTGAATTCGGGAAAGGTAGTACTTTTTCTTTCAGTATTCCGCTGAGCAATGCCAGCTAAATAAAACTTCAAATATTACCGCCAACTCAACTTGCTTCATTTTATTTTATGCGATATAGATATCTCGCCGCCTGTACGGGCTGGTCTGTCCGCACAGGCGGGAACTCCGGGCACGGTTTACTTCTATTGATCCTTATTTTTTCCCCTTTTCAATACACTCCATTGCATTTGCTACATATACCAATGGTGCATTCCAGTTGATGGCAATTTCATTACTCGCATAAGAATTGACATCATCGAGGTATGACAATTCTGGTTCGGAATCGTATTTTAATCCATCCTGTTTTTCCCGGTTAGGCCCACCAACCAGTAAGCCCGGAATGGGTTCAGCAATACCATCTGCAAACGACAGGCGATGATGTGGGTGCATAGGTGATTTGTAACCTATACCGGTTACAAAAGAATAGCCGGTTGCATTTTTACCTAAAACGTAATCCAGGTTACTGACCGCAGCATCGAGATAAGCCTCATTTTTGGAAAATAAATAAGCGTTGATGAGTGCTATGCTTTGATTCATTGCTGAAGAATTACTTCCCCATGCGAAATCGTTAAGCGAAGCGCCAATCACCGTATGGTAGACACCTGTTTTGAAGGCATTTAAGTAACGATCAGCAAGTGTCAATATTTTCTTCTTCAAAATGCTGGTTATACTTTTATAACTTTCAGGCAGCTGCCGCTCACATCTAATTAATGTATAATACCCCAATATGCCTACATTGCTCCAACTTGGCAAGCTTACCGGAGCATTCAAACGCGCAAAAAAGGCATTATAATAGGCCTGCTCTCCGGTTGAGGCCAGCAGTTCTGCAGAGGCCCAGATCCATTCATCTTCAAAGTTCGTATCGCCGTAAGCACCTGTGTTTACTTTAAGGTCTGATGTTTTGTTAAGCAGATCTTGATCGTAAACAACGTTAGGGTTATTTAATGCCCAGCGCCAGGCATTTCTGGATGCCAAAAGGCAACTATCTGCCAATCCGGGATATTGCTCAGGAAAAAGTTTAAAAATGCGATAAGCCTGTGCGGCTACTGCGGCTAAGTTTAATGTTGCGGCAGTACCCTTTGCCACCACATAACGTTTTGATAAGGCCTGATCTGGCATCACCATACCGTCGAAATCCAGATTAGTACATTTGTGATAAACCCCGCCATCGCCAGGATCCTGCATCTTCAGCATCCATCGTAAATTGTAAACAGCCTCTGTTAAGACGTCTGGAACTTTGTTTTTGGCATGTGGAATATGCACCTCCTGCCCCCCGAAATATTCAGGAAAATCTTCATAAGCAGAAAGTAAGGTTGAGGTAGAAATACCACTATTTACCACATATTTATTATAATCTCCGGCATCATACCATCCTCCGGAAACATTAATCTTACTATCAACCTTACGATTTTTAGAAGCGGCCGATGGATGAATATAAACTGAAGTATCAGGATGCCCGGCAGCACGATACCATTTACCTGCATAGGTTACGTCCAGCGCAGTTGAAGCACGCTGATAATAGAATGCCTTTAATGCTGCCATCGCTAAATCATGGTTCACATGATCTGTAATTTTAAAAACCGGAGATTCAGGAACGCCATCCACGTGGATGATATAATGGCCTGGTTGATCAAAAGCACTAAAATCGGCTAATTTTGTTTTAATGTTCGAATATTGGGTAGTTTTTAGTTCCGATAATACACCGGTGTACACCACTTTCCGGTCTGGCATGGATAACAACTCAAACTTACTTTCTGAAACGGGATTAAGTATAACCGCACTTTTTTCAAGCTTTGGATAATAACCAGACTGGTTCAGCACAATTTTAGGAGTAGCCACTTGCTGCGCAAAAACTGCAGTTGTAAACAGTAGCAGACCGATTAAAAACAACTTACACATCACACCATTCATCATACTACAAATATTTTTCAAACTCCGATTGTGTAATTGCTTTTAAACTTACTTCATCAACGAACATCGTACCCGTAACATAGCCTAAGGCAAATAACAATTTTATTTTCGTAATGCCTGGTGTAACAATATATGCTTTCTCATATAACTTCCACTCTTCATCTCCGGTAACTGAGGCAATGTTGATCCCCTCTCCTATTTTAGTTCCTTGTTTATCAAGCGTTTCGAAAAGAAATAATGCACCATTCCAGGCATTTTTTCCGGTACTTACACCATCTACTTTAATCTTCGCGCTCATGAGTATATACTGGGTATTTTTAGGCAGCGATACAATCTGGTGCATACCGGTCCATTTAGAAGAATCTGAAGAAAATAAGGCAGCACTCATTTTGCCGGCGCTATACATATAAGGAGTCACTTTTGCCGAATAATCAACCCAGCCATCTAATTCATTTTCAAAACCACCGTTAAGCACCAGATTTTTTTGTGCAGAAACAGTAGAACTGGCTAGTAGCATGATGCCGGCCAACATGTATTGTATTAATTTCATTGATTAATTATTTAAGATTATAAATTTTGGAAGGGTGGAACATATTTACGGTATGGATTTACTTCATAAAATCGTCATTGCGAGAAGGCTTTTTCAGCCGACGAAGCAATCTTTGTGGCAACGGGTACTGGCAAAAAAAGATTGCTTCGTACCTCGCAATGACGATATTCACCAGGTATTATATCTACGTTAAGTCTTTCTGGACTTTGAAAAATTCAGAGCAGCTTATTTATGATACAATCCAATGAAATTAAAATATCCCTTCAATTAGTAAACCCCAATATCATCCAGGTAGATGGTTTCTGGCGCATTGCCGCTCAACTCCTGAAAGCCGATCCAGTTTAAACTGGTAGGTTTGCCCGGTTGGCTGGCGCTTTGGAAACGATCTATCGGAACCACATAGTTTGTCCACTTGCCCGCATGCAGCACCACACTTACATTACGGTTGTCAAAATCACCTAATGCAACTTTTACTACTTTCCCTTCAGTACCTGTTGTACCATAAATAGAAAACTTAACATAGGTTTTATCAGTTAAATCAACAGGTGTGTTACTGCCAACCGCATATCCGGCATAACTTCCTGTATAGGTTAATTTAATAGAATGGTTACCTCTTTTTACCATTTCAGTGCTGTTTACATCTGCATTGGCACCTCCGAAATTGAAGTCGTAGCCCGCTGTGATCTGATCATCATAAAATAAATGAGTAAAGCCAAATGGCAGTAAGATCGGCACCACAACGCCATCGTAAGATACATACGGACCAGTACCTGTACCGCCAGGGGTAGTCACACTTACTGCACCGAGCGCACCTGCTGGAACGGTTACCTTCAATTCCGTGCTCGTTGATGAAACTACCCTGGCATCAGTTGTACCAAACTTAACGCCTGACACCTGATCAAAACGTAAGCCGGTAATGGTAATTACATCGCCAGCATTACCTGCAAACTGACTCAGATCACTAACTACCGGAGCTGGTTGTTTAATACTAAAGTTAAAGGAAGTACTGCCATATGGGTTAGTCAGTGTTAATTTCCCTGTTTGATTGATCCATGTGGCGGTTGCCGGGATCATCACGATAATGCTGTTATCACTGAAAAGGGCCGTATTAAGATAAGCTGATGCTCCATTGAATTCTACTTTATTAGTCGATTTCAGATTTACCCCCTCTATAACATAAGTAACACCAACATCGCCCGAAGTAACTGTTGAATCCAATGGTGTAAGTTGAGTATCGCCCGGCCTAACCAGGGTACGTACGCGGGTAATGCTTGGTGCACCCTGTCCTTCTTTTTCCTTTTTGCAGGAGGTGGCAAAAATCAGCATGCAAAAGATGCCAACAAGATAAAGGGCTATAATATTTTTATGTAACGTTTTCATATAAGCTTATTTAAAATTGTAAGGCACCGGAGCCGATAGTAATTTTGGATTTAGAATGGTTTCTGTTGTAGGATAAGGCAAACGGAAATTGGCATCAGTTGGCGTATACTTTTGCCCCCAGATCACAACAGGTGTGGTATTACTGTAAATTCCCCTTTCCTGATTGGAAATAATGGCTATTGCTTTAGGATGTGAGGTTACATTAAAACCATCTAACCTGCCCAGATCAAACCAGTAATCAGCCTCAAAAACGAATTCCATCCGACGCTCCTGATAAATATCCTGTATAGTGATTGATGTTTTAGGAATGAGTCCAGCCCTTTTTCTGATTTTGTTAAAAGGTACAAGTGCCGCATCGTCAGATGTACGTTCAGCCCCGGCAAGTACTGCCTCTGCCTCAATCAACAATACATCTGCATAACGCATTAAATAAGTATTATTACCTGTAGAAAATGCTGCGCCTTTACCACCATTATCCGCAGGCGTACCCACCACATATTTTTTAATAAATGCCGGCATGCCCTGAGCAACCGCTCCGGCAGGTAAAGTGTAGCCACCTTTGGCCTGGTTAATTTCAGGATAAACATCTCCCTGCACCATCACCGTTGGCTTTCTTCTTAAATCGCCGGGCTCGAAAGCAGTGAGCAAATCGATAGAAGGCGTAACACTTCCGTAACCATCTCCGGTACCCGTAATTTCAGAGTTAAAGGCGAGGAAGGATTGTAGCGCATTACCATGACCATAGGAAGATCCGCCCAACCATTGTATCGCGGCGATACTCTCTTCGTTATTATTATTGGCGGTTTTAAATAAATCAGCATAGGTTTTGCCCGAAATATCTATTCCATACAATTTAAACTCGCCACTATTGATTACCTGCTCTGCTTTTAAACGGGCATTCGGATAGTCGCGCATGTATAAATAAACTTTAGCCAATAATGCAGATGCTGATCCGCTGGATACTTTACCCTGAGAAACAGAACCCGTTCTGATCATTTTATCGCAATTATCTTCCGCATATTTGAGGTCGTTGATCATGAACTTGTATACATCAGTTACCGGATTGGTATTAATCTGGTAATTGTTCACATAATCAAGGCTATTTTCAATAATCGGCACGTTTCCCCATGTTCTTACCAGATAAAAATAAGCCATAGCACGCATAAATCTCGCTTCGCCAATGGCATTATTAACTACAGATGCTGGTACGCTGGCTGGCACTTTTGCTTTCAGATTATTAATCAACGCATTAGATTGGGCTACTACGCTGTATAGCGAATTCCAGGCTGATGCCAACTGTGTATTATCGCCTGTTACCGAAAAATTACCAAAGTTGATCACATCCGGAGAATAGGTGTGTGCATTACCGCTTAGCAATTCTGAAATACACCAGGAAGCTTTGGCATTCCAGTCGAACCATGGCGAGTTGTACAGCGCAATGGTACTGGCCTGTACCTGTTCGGTGTTTTGGTAAAAATTATCAGCACTGAGTGAATCCTGTGGAGGAATATTAAAAAAGTCTTTTTTACAGCCTGCGCTAATAA
This sequence comes from Pedobacter suwonensis, assembly GCF_044762335.1. Classification (GTDB taxonomy): domain Bacteria; phylum Bacteroidota; class Bacteroidia; order Sphingobacteriales; family Sphingobacteriaceae; genus Pedobacter. The sequence goes on from NZ_JBIWEB010000004.1 coordinate 319,830, forward strand.
TGGCGATAAAAATAAAGCTATATATTATATATGATTTCATTTTGTTCAATAATTATAGGTCACTAAAATTGTGCATTTATCCCAAAAGTGATGGTCCTGGCAATTGGATATCTCCCAAGGTCTATATTATTTAAAATGGCACTTTGGTTCATCGCCCCGATTTCCGGATCATAACCCTTATATTTTGTAAAGGTGTAAAGGTTTTGTACGCTTGAGTACACTTTTAAATTGGAGAATTTAAATTTCCTGATCCACGCAGCAGGTACCCTGTAACCCAAACTAACATTCTGGATGCGCAAGAAAGATCCACTTTCTACATATCGGTCTGATACAAAAAGATTGGGGTTATCAATACCAATTTTAGGCGCCGGAATATTGGAATCGGGATTTTGTGGTGACCAAAAATTACTATATGCTGCATATTGATTCTGATATACAGCCGCCAGGTTCCCCATGGTGTTGTTTAGCAGGTTCATAATTTTGGAACCGTAAGAACCGTTCAAGAACAAGGTAAAATCAAAAGCTTTATAACTAAAGGTGTTGGTAATGCCATAGGTGAATTTAGGATTTGGATTTCCGATCGCTGTACGGTCTTTTTCGTTGATAACGCCGTCGCCATTTACATCCTCATATTGCACATCGCCCAACCAGGTGCTGTTGCTATTATTGGCAATGCCTCTACCAAACTGAACCGGAGCAGATTGAAGTTGCGCCTGTGTTTTAAATATTCCCTTTACTTTATAGCCATAAAATTCACCTACCGACCGGCCTACCACGGTACGGGTAACCGGCGTTTGCAGGTAAGCATTGGTTACTGTCCCGAAAAGTTCGGTAAGGCCGTTACCAAGCTCTTTAACTTCATTATTATAATGTGATAGCACTACACTGGTATTCCATTTGAAATCGCCCTTTTCAAAATTTCGCGAGTTGATGTTCAAGTCAAAACCTACGTTGTCAATCTTTCCAAGATTTACATACGGAGGATTAATACCGCCCAGATAATCAGGCCCACCCACCAAATATGCCGGAAGCGTGAGCTGGAATAAGAAGTCCTTTGAGGTTTTTTTGTAAACATCTATACTCGTGCTAATCCTACCGTTTAAAAAGCTCATATCAACACCACCGTTGTATTGGATAGAGGTTTGCCATTTTAGTGATTTATTATCGATCCGGCCGGCAAGAAAACCAGTTCCCAAACCTGTTTGTGAAGACCTTAACAACGAGCTGTAAAGATAATTTGGAACATCCTGGTTGCCTACCTCTCCATAACCCAGGCGGAGCTTAAGTCCGTTCACCACCTTATTGATCCCTTTCATGAATGGCTCTTCAGACAATTTCCAGGAAGCCGCAAATGAGGGAAAATAACCTGATTGTGAGCCTTCGGCAAACTTAGAGGTCTTATCTCTCCTGATTGTAGAAGTAAGGCTATATTTGGAATTGTAGGTATAAATGGCACGTGCATAGATTGATTCCTGGCGTTGTGTACCAATATATTCATCATTGGTAGCCGTGATGGCCTGACCCAAATTCAAAGATTGTACATCATTACTATAAAATCCCTGACGTGTACCTTCAATTCCCCTCCAGTTTGACTGCTGAACCTCGTAACCCAAAATGGCACTTAGGTTATGTTTGTCTCCAAAAGTCTGGTTATAGTTAAGATATTCTTTCCAGATCAAAAATGTACTTTGCTGGAATCTCTCCTTTAATGAAGCTGTAGGATTGGTAAAACGGCCCCACGAATAACTCGGTGTAAATACATTATTATCCGAGAAATTAAAATCACCCCCGAGTTCTGATCTCAGCGACAATGATTTGATAAACTTAATTTCGTTATAAATGTTGGTGTTAATGTTGGTCCTGTTCAGCTTATTCTTAATTTGCTGGGCCTGGGCAACGGGGTTTAACGCCGCTGCGGCAGCCAATGGATCAGACACCGGTGGCCCGGTATATGAACCATCAAGGTTTGTTACGGCTAAATCAGGTGCCTGCAATAAGGCATTGTAAATAATCCCGTTATTATCACTGGTAACTACATTTTCTGCAGAGCGGCTTCCGGTTAAGGTAATGCCTAGCTTAAACCATTCTTTCACCTGGGCATCGGCATTTACCCGAAGGCTATAGCGGCGAAAATCGGAACCGATAACCGTACCGTCCTGCCCAAGATATCCGCCAGAAATATAATAGGTTAATCCCTCTTTGCCACCAGATACAGCTACCTGATGACTTTCTTGTGGCGCAGTTCTGAATATTTCCTTTTGCCAGTTGGTGCCCTTTCCCAATACAGAAGGATCTGCAAATTCAACCCTTCTGCCGGTACCATAAATATCACCCAGCGAGTTTTGAAGCACTGCGTATTGGCGAAGATTCATCACATCCATATATTTTGCAACACGCTGGAAACCATAATAACCATCATAATTGATAGCAGAATTACCGCTCCTCCCCCTTTTGGTGGTGATGATAATTACACCGTTTGAAGCACGGTTACCGTAGATTGCAGTTGCAGATGCATCTTTTAGTACATCGATCGACTCAATATCATTTGGATTGATTAACGATAGAGGACTTACTGTAGTTTGCGAATTGGCATTGGAAGATGAAGCCTGTAAAGGAGATCTTCCACTGGTACTCTGGTTGCCTGCATCGCCTGAAATGGGTACACCATCGATTACATATAAAGGCTCGTTGCTACCGCTTAAAGAAGTTACGCCCCTTACACGTACCGATGTATTGCTGCCTGGCGCGCCAGAGTTTTGCGAAATTGTTAATCCGGAAGCCCTGCCCTGCAGCATCTGGTCAATACTGGCCTGGGGAACATTGGCAATATCGGCCGCTTTTACCGACGAGATAGATCCATTAAGATCTGTACGCTTTTGCGTACCGTAACCAATCACCACCACATCAGAAAGTGAGGTGGTCTGTGCCTTCAGTACCACGTTGAGGATGCTCTTATTGCCAGGATTAATTTCCTGAGGCTCCATGCCTACAAAAGTAAATACGAGAGTAGTTGATCCCGCAGGAAGTGAAATCTTAAATTTACCATTAATATCGGTCACGGTTGATTGCTTCGTGCCCTTTACATTAACCACCACCCCGGGGAGTGTTACGCCTTTTTCATCGCTCACCGTACCCGAAATCTCGAGGTCCCGCACCGAAATTGTTGCAAACGGCGAATAGGTATTCTTTTTCAGGATAATGGTCTTCTTAATGATTTTGAAATCGAGATTGGTATTTTTTAAAACTACCCCCATAACCTGCTCAATGGGCATGTTGGTTACATTCAGGTTTACTTTATATTTATCGTCAATGTCGGCCCGTCTGAAAAGTAAATGGTAACCACTTTGTTTTTCTATCTGTTTTAAGATGGAAATGACGTCAGAATTATTCTCTTTAAGCGTTAGATTCTGACTGAAGCTGCTAGCGCTAACCTGCATCAGGGTAAGCGTAAGAAAAAGCACTACGAGTCTCATTTTTAATAAGATTTGGTAAGAATCACGGCGCAATAACAGCCTGATCCTAAAAAATAAATTCATATCTTTATGGAGTTTTGGTTAAATTATAATGTTGTCTAAATCGGGATTGTAAGTAACCTTTACAGTAACCGGATGTGCTGCGAACACGATCCGGTTTTTTTATTAAAAAGCATGGTTACACCTTTACTTATGCAGTGTTGTAGTAGTTTCTCATGTTAAATAATTTATTTGGTTAAAATTTATTTTATTGTTTAATCTTCTTTAATCGATTATAATAAGCTGGTTTCTGTTCAATTCATATTTTAATCCAGTGAATTGAAGCATACCTAACAACTCTGAAAGTTCTACGTCCTTGGATATGGTTCCGGTGTAAGCTATTTTTGAAGGTGTTCCTCTAAATACCACCTGAATATCATACCACCTCGACAACTGCCTGGCAATTTCTTTGATCTCCATATCCTTGAAGATAAAAAGGTCGTTTCTCCATGCCATTATCGCTTCCAGGTCACAATTGTGATTCACCTTTATCCCAGATGGATCTACAAGGGCTTGTTGCCCGGGTTTCAATAACTGATAAAAATTACCGGATGATAAGTGGATGCTTCCTTCAAGCAGTGTGGTTTTCTGCCCGACCTCATCGTCATAAGCCATTACGTCAAAATGGGTTCCCAGTACCTTAATTTCTGTTCCGCCAGATTGTACCTTAAAGGGTTGATTTGGATTTTTGGCCACTTCGAAATATACTTCACCCGTCATCTGTACCACTCGTTCAGCACCTTTAAAAGCCGTTGGAAACCGTAAGCTAGATTTTGCGTTTAACCAGGCTTTAGTTCCATCAGGCAAAACAACACTATATTTTCCACCAACTGGTGTGGCAATTTTATTGTAACTTATATCAGCAGATGCAGATCGGGCATGTATTTTATAGCGGAGTTCGCCTTCAGCTGTTTTTACCACACTCACATTTTGCTGGTCGGCCAATGCCCCTATTTTGGCTTCGGTTAATTCTACCGATGAGCCATCGCCTAAGGTCAAAACCGCCCTATTGCCACCTGGCTTTATATGGACGGACTGATGTAATTTTGCTTGTTGACTTTGCAGGTTTAACTGCGCATTGTATCTCCATATCAGCACCGTCCCCAGGACCAGGATGAGTGATGCCGCCGCCCATAATATGGTGCGTATGGATATCGATTTTTTGGGAATTAATAAGCTCTTTTGCTGTTCTTTGACTCCGATATTGAGCAGAATGCGCTCAAAAATTTTATCTTCCACGAGCTTGCGCTGGTTATCAGAAAGGCCTACGAGCTCTTCAGGTACAGCATCCATACTGTCAAACCATTCGTCTACTTCATTTATCTCAGCAACAGTACAATCACCCGAAAGATATTTTTTAAGCAAGGGAACGGCTATTGATTTGCCCATGTTGGTATGTAGTTATATTTGGTTCGTTAATAGTATAGTCGGGTAACCCGGGCCTTGCCCCCAAAAAAAAATAAAAAAATTATGGCAACAATCGCTAGCTTGAAGATTGCTTCTTTCCTCAACATATTTTACTGGAGCGCAGCGCCTGTGTTACACACAAAGTTTCTTCCCGTTTTTCGCTTATACGCTTCGCTGCCTCGTACCTCGTTGCTGCAGGGTATCGCTGCAACCGGGGCTAAGCAGTCAGTGCATCGTTTCATTTTAAGGGTTGGTATGGCGCACAAACCTTTGTTCCTAAACCCGATAAAGCGGAATAGCCCGGATCCCGACATTCCGTCGGGAGAGGACTATAAGCGATAGCGGGACTACAGCCCGCCATGAACATTAACCGCTCATTTCCTAACCTGAGTTTGATTATTAATATTGTCTTTCAGTAGCTTGTACCAACTTTTTGATTAAGCAGCCGTTACCCTGAACTCGTTTCAGGGTCTTTCATACGGAGAAGATCTCTATCCCGCTGACTATTTTTATTGAACGCTGTTAATTTTACCGCATTAACCAGGCAAAACCAGAAGCAATCAAAATCAGCTTGTAATGTACCCTAAAGTGTTTTAAGGCATTGGTAATATGGTTTTCTACCGTCTTTTCAGAAAGTCCGAGTAATTGAGCAATTTCCTTATTGGATTTATGTTCTTTCCTGCTGAGTTCAAATACCTTTCTACATTTGGCAGGCAACTTCGAAATTACCCCATCAATTCCGTTTTCAAGCTCTTTTATAAATATCGCTTCTTCAGTGGTATTTGTAGCCTCTTCATAACTAAAAGAAAGTAATTCAAGATAATTGTGTCTCGTAGCCTCTTTAGCCAGATAATCAATAATAGAATAACGGATGGCAGAATGGAGATAAGCTTTTAAAGACCCTTTAATATTTATTTTTTGCCGGTTGATCCAGAATGTAGTGAAGAAATTCTGGATGATCTCTTCTGCAGCTTCTTTCGACCTTAGTCTTTTATTGGTCATGAGGTACAAGTCGTACCAGTATTTTGTATAAATTTTCCTGAAAGCAACCACTTCATTCTCCCTCAACATGACGATCAGCTCTTCATCAGTATGATTATGTTGGTTGCGCATAGCCAGTAAAATTATAAAAAAAATTGAATCCAAAACTACGAACATAAAGCCAAACCCGGCGATATATTAAAATGCTGATATTTATGGCATTTTGCTTTGATGATTCTAGAAATCTAATCTATAATTCTGATGCTAAAAAAAATGGAGGCTGTGTTATAAATATAAAATTTCAATCCTGAGAACCATGATTGTCTCAGCTATTCGTGGTGTGAGATGTTTCCATCTAACACTGGCGCTAATTAAAATTCAGGATCAAAATTAAAGTAGATCGGATTGGATAGCGCCACCATTTTTTCGCTTAACCCGGCAGACTTTGGTACTTGAGGATAATCAGTATTTTTGCCTTCTACTGTAACCCGGTAATAAGTACGGCCTTTTAAATCAGGGGTATCGGTAAATTGAATAGCAGGGATTTTACCGCTAACCTTAAAGCTATCCAGCTTTGCTCCATTCTTGATTACGGTAACGGTATACTGCTCATTAGTTAATTTATTGCCCATTAATTGCACCTGGAATTTTACCGGTTTACCGGTTGAAACCGCATGATCACCCACCATCATTTCAAATTTCCCGTTACCATTATAATCCGCATAAAATTCAACTCTTGGCGCAAAAGGATTGGAACTTACTGCAGCTTTTCCATGATCTAAAGCATCTATAATTGCCTTAAGGCTACGTTGTTTTGCAAAAACCCAGGTTGTTGGCGTACCTACATAGTTATATTCGGCCTGATAAGTATGGGCACCGGGTTTTTCAGCTGAGGTAGGTACACCATGGTGCGCATCACTTCCGCCCCTGCCCGTCATCATCCTGCCCGAAGAAAGCATGTCATCCCAAATCATGATGGCATTGGCATTTTTTGACCACATGGCTGAATTCCAAATCTCAATAGACTTCACCAAATCGTAAGAAAAGCCAAAATTATCTTTCCCACTAGGATGATTTGCCGATAAATGAATGCCCAGTGCTTCCTTAACTTTTCCAATATTAATGTCTCGGGCATCCCTGATATCGTATAACTTCTGGTGGTTGTACGGTTTATCCGAAAATACATTTCCATGCCCCCTGGTTGTTGTCCATTCGGCACCATAAAGCAAAAGCAACGAATCTGACTTAAATTCCGGATCGGCCCAGGTATGGTGTGCAACATCGCCGTTAACATGATTATCGTGATCGGTTATGGCCAGATAATCCATACCAACTGACTTTGAAAAATTAATAATTTTCGCAATCGAATTATTGGATGATTCTGTACTGTGCCTTGAGTGCACATGTAATTCACCTTTTAACCAAATTCCATTTTTATTTATGATTGCCGGAGGGTTAGTGGTTTCCTGTGCCAGGAGATCAGTAGCATTTAAAAGTATAATAAGGCTACATAATAATTGAAAAAAAATTAAACGAATTTTCATTGCTTGATTAAAATTTGGGATTAAAATGAGATTGTATCGTAATCAGTGAATCTCTAGAAAATTGTCATGTTTAGTGGATCAAAGCGCAATAACGCAATTAATATGTCTTTCTATAAAGCTACGACAGATTCTAAAGAAAAGTCGTCATCTCAACCGGAGCAACGCGTAGTGGAGAAATCTTCGAACTATGTTAAAAGATCTCTCCGCTGCGGCCGAGATGACAATTCATTCTAAGCCTGTCATCCAACTTCTTTGTTTTTAACTAAAAACTGAACTCTACCATTGACAGACTCTAATAGAAAGCCGTAAATGACGATGACCCGCAACCTTTCAATTTTCTGAATCATCAAGCCTTTATTAAAAATGCTTCAGGCATTTCTGCAGCTTTAAGCATAAAGTTATGCAGTTCGTAATTTTTAACAAAAGGTTTCAGATTTTCTGATCCCGGACCAAACATGGTCAGTTCTACATAATCTCCGGTATGATTCATTCCGGCCCATTGCACATCGGTATATTTACCCAGAATTTTGCCGTACTCGTAAAATGGCAGGTTTGCTTCATTGTAAAGCTGCCCCGGAACAATATCCTTAAAATGAGCCAATAAAGATTTTACATCTTCTGCTTTCATTTCAAAACCCTGGTTTTCTTTGATCAGATCAATTATTTTCTGTTCGCTAAAGGATTGGTTAAGCTGAGCCAAAAGCCAGGTGTTACTGTGTTTGAAGTGTTGAAGGCTATCGAACTTTTTGTTGGCTTCATCAGCATAAAATAAACCAGGGTTTGAATTCCCATGATCTGTGGTGATGATCACCAATGTTTCGCCATCCTTTTCAGCAAATTCTATTACTTTTCCTACAGCTTCATCAAAAGCAAGCTGATCGAAAATTAAACCGCTCAGATCATTCGAATGTGCGGCCCAATCTACTTTACCGGCTTCAACCTGTAATGCAAAACCATCTTTATGGTCTTTCATCAGTTCAATTGCTTTCATGGTCATCTCTGCCAAAGTTGGCGTTGATTCCATAAGCTCCTGGTCATGCACCCGGTCTATCTCGTAAGGCATTCCATCGGCTGCAAACAAGCCTAAAACTGGTTTGGATTTATCCAAAGCTAACATTTCGGTCCTGTTTTCAGCAACTTTGTAGCCCTGGGTTAGATATTTTGGAATCAGGTTTCCACCTGCCCTTTTCTCCCCGAAATATTGATGGCCGCCACCCATCATCACATCGAATTTCAGCCCTAGATACATTTCAGCAATAATATCCTGTCCGCCGCGGTTATCAATATTTACACAAAAACCCGCTGGTGTTGCGTGGGTAATCGGCACAGTGGTTACACAACCCACTTTTTTACCTTTTTCTTTAAACTTTTGAAGGATAGGCTGTGGCTTTTCGCCATTCATACCTACGTTCAGCGAACCGTTTCTAACGCGCATGCCGCTGCCCCAGGATGAACTGGCCGCAGCAGAATCGGTAACCAAAGAACTTGCCGAAGCGGTATCCATTAGTGCCCTTACCGCTTTATTATCCCGGTAAAGCCCCAACCATTTACTGCTTCGGCCAAATATGCGATTGGAATAAATATCGGCCATATTCAGCGTTCCGATACTCATCCCGTCGCTTACCATCATGATGATGTTTTTCGCCTTTTTACGCCCAGCTGCGGGCGAAGCGATAACATCTTTCATACCCACAAAAGGCAAACCTAAACCGGTTAATAAACCTCCTTTTAATAATGATCTTCTGTTCATACCTATTCTTAATTTTTAAATAAAGGGTTGGCTCTAAAGTATTTTCCACCAGCAAAACTGATGGCATAATCTGATTTAAAGTGTGTACTCTTTTTATAATAATCTGTTGTAATAACTTGGGCACCCGAGTTACAGGCGGCTTCGAAATCACTCCAGTCATTGTTTCTGGCCTGCTTCGTATCCGCATCTGCCCTGGTTCTGATGATGTAGCCTTTCTTTACCAATTCAGGAATCTGTTCATCCTTCGGATTATTCCGGATTATTAAAGCGGCCTCAGGCGTTCCTGGTTCTGCATTGGCAAATAGTACACGTCCTTTAAGTGATGGATGCCCCTGAATGTATGTATCGCGTTTTCGGCCTTTGGCATCCAGCACAAAAAGGAATTTACCTTTCGCCTGGCTAAGTTTAGGCCAGTTTTTGGCCAGAACAGCTTCTTCCAAAGTGTTGTATTTACCTCGAACCATATCAGGATTGATAATATGTTCCTTTCCTAAATGTTCAATAATTACCGCGTCCAGCTCATCAAAAGTCTTACCGGTAAAAACTTCAGGCTGTGTAAATCCTTTACGTTTTATCGAATCGTCTTTAACTTCTAATGTGATAAAAACAGGTGTGTGGTCTGGATGAGCATCTGACCATTTCTTTAACTGCTGCAACGCCATTACAAAAGTTAGTGCCGACGACCTGAAATCTAAATCCGGAACATGAAATACCTTAAATCCGGGTTTATTCATTTCACCATCTTTATCGAATTCTGGTTGCCCCTTTACCTGTTCAAAACCTCTGGGATGGGCGTATTTACCACCTTTCCCATCAGCATAAACATCGATTTCGAGATTTCTTAAACCCATATCCAATTGCGCAGGCATAGGAATATGTTCATAATCCAGACTGCTGGCAGCTGCCGAATCCTGTGATTTTATCACATTGAACAACGCCGGGTTAATGGCTTGCTTATAACTGTTATGTGAACCGATTACCTGTATTTGATTGATTGGCAAATCGTCCTTTTTATTAATTAAAGCAATTGCGGTCAATACCAGCAATAAACCAACACAGGTAATCAGTTTCATATTTTTAATTTAGTAGCCCGGGTTCTGTTTTAAATTGCTATTAAGCTTTAGTTCGTTGGCCGGAATCGGATAGATTCTTCTGGTGATATCTTTATTCATTTTTAAGACATCGTTTGGTAAAGGGTATTCTGTTTCGAACTGCCCAAAACGGATCAGGTCGTTTCTTCTCCAGGCCTCCCAACTGAATTCGCGTGCACGCTCATCAAGTAAATCCTGCAAACTTACTGCGCTAGCCGTTTCTGCGCCTGCACGGGCCCTTATTTTATTTAATAACAAAAGTGGTGTCTGTAATTCGCCATTCACCGCAGTGGCTGTTGCCCCTCTTAATATGGCTTCGGCTTTCATTAACATTACATCAGCCAAACGTAACAATGGCATATCATTTCCATTAAGGCGGGTGGCTTGAATGGCGTTTGGATCTGGCCAGTATTTTACTGAGCGCACACCTTTTGCCTGATCGGCAACCGTATTACCTAAATCCATTGGTTTACCTGGTTTTAAAATTAAATCAGGCGTAATTTCGATTTGTGTGGTTGTTCCGGCCACATAAACAGGTTTGGTTAAATCAGGTTTGCGGTTGGCGTCAGGCGCATATTGCTTACCTACCAGCCAGAAAGTGGTGCGGATATCATTATTTAAGTTGAAACGGTTAAAATATTCAGGAGTGGTACTCATCGAAATACTGAAACCTACATTTATACCATAGGCTGGTGCCAGCGCAGGATAAAAGCCAAACCTGGTGATTTGATTGCCTGGAATCTGCTGATCATAAGGAATTGCAAAAATGGTTTCGTTAATCTGCGGACCGTTATTTACATCAAAAATATCGCTATATTTTGCATCCAGGCTATAGTTACTGTTTTTCAAAATATTATCGGCCATGGTAACTGCATCATTATACCTTGCTTTTCCGGTATATACTTCAGCATTTAAATACATTTTTTCCAGTAAGGCATAAACCATTGCCTGTGTTGGTCTTCCATAAACAGCAACACGGTTAGTGTTATCTTTTACCGGTAATTGGGCAACAACCGCTAAAAGTTCTTTTTCTATAAATTCAAATACCTTTTCGCGGGTTTGGTTTCCAGGAGGCGTACTCACCGGAAAAGTATCTATAATAGGTACATTACCATACAAATCCATCATAAAGTAATAGTACAAGGCCCTCATTGCTTTTATTTCAGCTATACTTTTAGCTTTTGAAGCATCAGATGCAACGGATTCGGTAGTAAGATTAATTAGGCGGTTGCAATTGTTAATGCCGCCGAAACCCCATTGCCAGATATCTCTAACATTTGGGTGATCAATAGTCCAGGTATGGTAATGCAACTGGCGGTACTGGCCCCCATCATCAAAATTCCCATCACGTGCAGGCAGGATGGCCGCATCAGTAGAAAGTTCCTGCATTCTCCAATAAGGCACGCCGTATTGTGATGATAAGTTAGAATACATAGTACCAAAAAGTGCCGTGTAATCTGCAGTGGTATAGGGAAAATTTTCCTTAACGTATTGCGATTCTACATCGACATCTAGCTTGCTGCATGATTCGAAAACCATCAAACAGGCAAGAATATTAAACAGGATGATAAACTTTTTCATTTTCTTATTTTTTAGAATGATGCACTTACACCAAAACTATATGTTCTTGTTTTTGGATAATAATTATTGTTGTCTATACCTGGCGTTACACCACCCATATTAATCTCAGGATCAATACCGCTGTAGTTTGTAATCACGAAAAGATTATTCGCAGTTACATATAACCTGATGGCCTTGATAGATGGCGTTTTTGGTCTGATGGTGTAACCTAGCGTTGCATTGTCTAAACGTAGGTAAGAACCATTTTCTATAAAACGATCAGAGATCAGGTATGCATTCGCATCGTTGAAAGATTCGCCTAATGTAAACCTGGGTATATTTTGCAGCTTGGCATCAGCCGGATTGTTTAATGATGCCAATGTTGCATTTAATATTTTATTACCCAATACCCCACGAACAAGGAAATTCAAATCCCAGTTTTTGTAATTGAAACTATTTGCCCAGCCATAAATTAATTTTGGTTGTGCATCGCCTGCAATTTTAGCATCTGTTGTTAAGGGTTGTGTAGCAATGGTTTGTCCGGCGGCATTAACATAGGTACTTACGCCAGACGCATTTTTACCTGCATAATTCCATAAATTGAACGTACCCAGGGCATAACCTGGCTGAATGAGCTGACTGAAATTACCTGACTGGCCTTTACCTCCGAGTTGGGCAGTTTGGATGTATGAAATTTTATAGAAATCATCAGATAAGGTTTCTACAACGTTTTTATTGTGTGCAATGTTTGGAGAAGTTGTCCATTTGAAATTGTCTGTTTTAACTGCAATTGCGTTTAAAGAGAACTCTACACCTGTGTTTTTGATTTTACCAACGTTTGCCGTAATGGTTGGCAGGAAAAACTGCGTGGTTGAAACCTGATAATCTCCATAAATTAAATCAGAAGTTTTCTTCACATAAAAATCAACTGAACCTGTAATTCTGTCTTTAAATAATCCAAAATCTAAACCGATGTTGGTAGTTGCCGTACTTTCCCATTTCAAATCTGGATTAGGATTTCTTACCGGCCCAATGGCATTACTGATATTGCCATTATTTAAGAACTTACTATTCCCGGCTGGTGTACCGTAAATCAGTAGCGCAGAAAAGGCATCAAAACCTAAACTGTTACCTGAAACGCCATAACCTGCACGGAGTTTTAAATCACTCACCACCGGAACAGCTTTCATAAAATCCTCACTAGTAATTTTCCATCCGGCAGATACCGCAGGGAATAAACCCCAACGGTTATTTCTTCCGAAAGCAGATGAACCATCATCTCTTAATGAGGCCTGTAATAAATATTTTTCGTTGTAATTGTATTGAACCCTTCCATAGTATGAAATTAATCTCAAGGTAGATATAGGGGCGTTATTGAACGCAATTTGCGAAAGCAAAGTCGGGTTTGAAAGGAAAAGGTTGTTGTAACTTAAATTATCATTTGAAAAATTCTGTGTGGTAACGCCAAAACCGTCATTGGTTCTGTCTTCCTGCCATGAATAACCTGCAAGTAATTTCAAACTGTGTTTGCCAAAGGTCTTATCGTAGTTAAAGTAACCCTCAAGTACCTGGCTTTTATTTAAAACATCAATTTTTTGGGCTTGTCCGTTAACACCTCTGGCTAATCCCGATTGGCTGTTCAGGTAAGTGCTGTAATTATTCTGATCCCTTTGCGAGGAAACACTGGCAGTAAACCTTAAACCATCAAGAATATTTACCTGCGCCATACCGTTAATCAGGGTTTTGTTGTCTAGGTTACTAATAGCATTATTATCAACAATTGATAAAGGGTTTCTGGTTCCACTTCCGGTACGGTTGTAATTTTCCTTGTAAGTTCCATCTGTATTAAAAGGATTTACTGTTGGCAAATAAAACAACATGTTTGGTAATGCCTGAGATTGATAAATATCTGAGCTTTTTGAATTGCTATTCGTAACGGTTAAACCCAATTTTAACCTGTCGTTAAAAAATTTTTGGTTGATATATGCCCTTACGATAGTCCGTTTTAAAGAACTGTTTTTTAATATTCCTTTGTTATCCAGATAGTTTACGCTTGCTCCGTAATCTGATGCCTGACCAGAACCGCCAAAAGAAACATTATGATTCTGTGAAAAGCCTCTTCTTTCCAACAATGACTGCCAGTTGGTATCAGAACCATCATCGTCAATAGGGTTTAACGTTTGCTTATTATCTGCAAGATATTGTCTCAGCTCAGGTGCGGAAAGCATATCATATTTTTTCGATACCTTTTCAACTGCAGCATAACCATTATAGGATAAACGGGCCTGCCCGCTTTTAGAATGCTTTGTAGTAACCATAATTACACCATTTGACGCCCTTGAACCATAAATTGCTGTTGACGATGCATCCTTTAAGATATCTATACTTTCAATATCGGCAGGTGCAAGTAAATCAATTGATGCACCGGGAACCCCATCAATAACATAAAAGGGTTCTTGTGCTGCCCCCTCTCTAAATGAAGAAGGCCCACGAAGCGTTATTGATGGTTTAGCATTAGGGTCGCCACTTTTCGTTACGTTTAAACCAGCAACCTTACCTTGTAAAAGTTGTGCCGGGTTAACCATAACACCCTGGTTAAATTCTTCCGATTTTATCGAAGTCACCGCACCAGTTACATCTTTTTTATTCGCGGTACCATAACCGATTACCACAACATCTTTCAAATTTTGATTATCTGGCATAAGCGTTACGTTAATCCGCGTTTGACTGCCAACAGCTACTTCTTTTGATATACTGCCCAGCATGGAAAAAACTAAAACGTTTGATGATTTTGCCGAAATGTTATAGTTTCCATCAGAATTGGTAGAAGTTCCGCCGGTAGAACCTTTTATTCTTACGGTTACACCAGGAATCGGCTGGTTGGTTTCGTCAACAACCCTACCGCTGATGTTCTGCGCATTTTGTGCCATTACATTTATAGAGAGTAGCATGAGCATAATCAATAAACCCTGCAGCCTGCATACCTCGGTAAAGTAAATCAGTTTGTAAATTTTTTTCATGAATGAATAATTTATAGTTTGTTTGCATTAGCCAGAAACGGCACCTCATTTGGCGAAAACCCAATGACTAATTTTGCTACAAAGATGAGCCTGACCGGTTAGGAATTTATGATATAAAAAATACTGAATTGTTAAATTACGGAAGGAAACAGCATCTAAATGTTAAGAAAACCACGATTAAGCTCCATGTTAATCTTTTTAATTTAACATGAAGTTTAACAATCATTTATAAAACCATGGTATCAGCTGTTTCCATCTGACGCTGCTATTGAAATCGCTTTAACCTTTAAGCTGAAGGATAATTAAAAATCAGATGAACTAAATTTAATTTGCTTTTCATCCCCACTTCAGACCCCTGAAGTAGTTTTGAATCATAAAATCATTTAAAATCAAAAGAAAAGCATATGAAAAGTCAAATCAAAAAAACAGCAATAACAGCTGGTTTCACACTAATGAGTATAGCAACCTTTGCGCAGGTTCGTCCAACAGATAACGTTCCGGTACCACCGACCAGGGTACCCGGAGAAATGCCCCCTCCTCCCGCACCTCAAAGAGGCGGCTTGGAAAGAGGACATGCTTTAAAAGTTTTAACCTCGCTGAACGGAAAGGTAATTGCTTACCAAACGAACGACAGGTATATCTATAATCGTTTCACCTTGCAAAATGGCAGCCAGGTAATCACAGTCCGATTCCCGGAACAATTGGGCAAACAATTAATGAGTGCTGCAGCTAAGGGCAAATCAATAACGGTAAAAGGTTTCACAGATAATGGGCCGGATGGTGTAAGTACATTCCAGATGGCGAGTTTATCCGTTGACGGAAAACAAATAGTAGACACGCCACCAAGTTTACCTATTGCACCGGTTAGTGCAACTTCAGAGACGTTTACAGGAAAAATCAATGAGTTTAAACGAGATCAGGGCGGTGCAATCCGCGGGCTTAGCCTTGACAGCAAGGTGGAAATAGATTTACCACCACATGCAATTGAACAGCTGCAACCGCTATTGAAAGCAGGTGATAAAGTAAAGGTGACCGGCATTAAAGACACCCCGCCATCGGGTGTAGCACTGGAAACCGGCGCCCCAACCGTCATTCATCCGGAAACCATCGAGATCAATGGACAGACTTATTTGTTAAGATAGCCTGGTTGGATTGGGAGCGCAAAATTTGCTCCCAATCTTAAAATATTTACTGATGTGTATGAACTAATTGGCTGCATTACTGTTAACTGATAAAATACGACAGCTATTTTGCAGGTTTTATGAAAATGGAGCGAAATAATGATTTACAGGATAAGCCAATAAGGATGAACAATTACCGTCCACTACTGGTCGTCATCATTATTTTGCTATTGGTTATTATCTGGCTGCTGATCAAACCTCCGGTACCTGTTTTACCTAAACCACCATTACATCATAATGGGCCGAAGATGGAAGGGCCACATAAACAAAGGGTAATTACCGGAACTGTTACCCGATATAAGAACAATCCTCATTTGGATATTAATGCCCTGGAGTTAAAAACGGAAAAGGCTGGTTTAATTACTATTGATTTTCGGCCACATACGGCAGCATGGGTAACCAAAATTGGTGCCGTTGGTGAGCAGGTTACGGTAACATATGGATTAAATCCGAGCGATGAGGTAGTTGGCTACCAGTTAATAGCCATCAAAAACAATAGAAGGGGGATTAGCCAGACGCTAGATGATTTACCCCCGCCGCCTGATGTCCCCGATCAGCGATTAGAAAAGTTTCAGCTGGAAAATCCTGTTTTAATCACAGATCAATACGGTGGAATTGTGGCACTCAGAAAGAATAACCTGTTATTTCACTTTAAACCAGGTCTGGTAGATGATATTGCACACCTCATCAAAGTCAGTAATACCTTTCATCTGGAAGCAGTGAGACGGCAGGATGACCAGGGCTTTATTAACATCAATCATGACAAAGTATACATTGTGCTCCGCATTACGATAGATAACAAAACATTCCTGGTAAGATGAAAATATTATTGATAGAAGACGAGTTAAAGTTAGCTGGATTTATTGCCGACGGCCTTACGCAGGCGGGTCATATCTGTGATGTGGTTGCTGATGGTAATAAAGGTTTGGAAACCGCCATGATTGGCCATTATGATCTTATACTATTAGATATGATGTTACCCTCGCTAAATGGCCTGGAGGTTTTAAAAAACCTGCGTAGCTTTAATAACCAAACCCAGGTTATTATTATCAGTGCCCTGAATGATACCGAACATGTGATAAACGGACTTGACCATGGTGCTATTGACTATCTTAAAAAGCCATTTGAACTTGAAGAACTGTTGGCCAGGATACGTTCTGTACAGCGGCGATCATTTGCACAGGATTCACTCAAATTACAGGTTGCAGACCTCAAGGTAGACCTTTTGACCAGGGAAGTTAGCCGCTCCGGCAAAACAGTTATGCTGAGCAACCGGGAATTTGCACTACTGGAGTTCCTCCTTGCTAACCAAAATAAAGTGGTTACCAAATCACAGATCCTTGAAAAAGTGTGGGACATCAACTTTGACCCCGGTAGCAATGTAATAGAAGTACATCTTTACCAGCTTCGAAAAAAAATGGACAGAGGTTACGATGAAGAATTGATCCATACGGTTGTGGGGCGGGGTTACATTTTAAAAGGCGATGTAAAACAAGGTTAAATGAGAATAGGAAAGCGTCAGTTCGGTATCAAACTTAAAATTACGGCTGCATTTAGCCTGATTTTTATTTTGTTAAGTTTCTCCTTTAACCTTTACTGTTACCGGAAAATCAGGATGCTGATGATATCAGATAATGATGCTTATTTAATAGCGAGGGCCAAAACGCTTCTGGATAAAACGGAAGTATTGCCTGCAATTATTCCTTTGCCTGATCAGAATACCTCCATCAGGGTATTATATCATTCAGCGGGGAAACCCATCGTGGTGTTCCAGTCTCCGGGCATCATTAAAAACATCCGCACACCTGCAAAGGCAGGCGTAACCGATACCTTAGGCATGAGGGTTGCATACGTGGCTAGCAATAATGAAGACAATCCAGCCGAACTGATGCTGGTACGCAGTGCTGATCAACTTAACAGTAACTTACAATACCTGCTCCTTTTACTTTTTACCTGCAGCCTGCTGAGTGTTTTACTTGCAGGTCTCATTGCCTATATTTTATCTTTTTACCTGCTACAGCCTGTGCAGCGCATCATTAACGCAGCCAAACTCATCAATGCGCATAAACTCCGCGATGTTATTCCAGTAAAAAAAACGAATGACGAACTGCAGGAATTAACTGAAACCATCAATACCATGTTGGTTCGGATCGATGAATCGTTACGGCAGCAACAAAACTTTTTTGCCTCTGCCTCGCACGAATTAAAAACACCGCTGGCCATTATGCGTGCTGAAATAGAGGTTCAACTATCAAAACCGGGGTTGACACCCGCACTATCAAACCTAATGGAAAGTCAGCTTACCGAGATCAACAGGCTGCAACAGGTGGTGCAGGAGTTCCTGCTGGTAAGCCAGTTAAAAAGTAGCGGCATTACGTTACATCGGCAACAGATAGACCTTTCGCTGGTAATACTCCGATTGTTTAACCGGTTCCAAACATTTATGCAGCAAAAAGAATTAAGCACAGATATTGATTTTGATCAGGATGCTGAAACTTTTCTAGTCATTGCCGATGATGACAAGCTGAATATCTTATTGATGAACCTTATTGAGAACGCGATTAAATATGCTGTCCCGGGAACGCCGATCAGTTGCGTTGTAAAGCAATCTAACATAAAGGATTATATCACCATTAGTCTTAAGAATACAAATAACGAAGAAAGTTTCCCGACTGAAAATCTCCAGAATGCCTTCCATAGGGAGACCATAGAAGCCAACGGTGCAGGGATTGGCTTATGGCTGGTTAAAGAGATTACTAATTTGCACAATGGAAAATTCAGTATAGAAAGCAGCAATTTTTTCTTTGAAGCAGTGGTTGATTTGCCAACTATGCTATAACCTGGTATGGATTTATAATTATTATTGCTTATTAGTATGAAGAAAAATTAATTTAAGCAAAAAACCAATTCAATCATCTGATTTACAAACAAATAACCAAAAATATTCCTATTAAGTGTTTAAACAAAATATCGCACTTGGTGTTAGGAGACCTGTATGAGCAAACAAGCAGCTTTAGGCGTAACAGATAAGCGGATTATCTGGCCCTTACAATCTCTTAATTTTTTCATGGCCGACCTCCAGGCCGGTGTCGGACCATTTCTAGGCATCTTCCTTTTGGCACATGGCTGGAAAAGCGGGCTGATCGGTTCAGTGATGACCATTGGTGGTGTAGCCGGAATGATCATGACTATTCCGGCAGGTGCATTAATCGATGCCACTAAAAGAAAAAGGTTTTATGTGGTTATATCGGCGGTTTTCACCATACTGGCTTCAGGAATAATCTTATTCACCCAGGAGTTCTGGCTGGTGAGCATTTCGCAGGTGGCAACAGCTATTGCCGGGTCGGCCATTGGCCCGGCCATCATCGGCATTACGCTTGGTATAGTAAAACAAAAAGGATTTAACAAGCAAAATGGTTATAACCAGGCCTTCAACCATGCAGGCAATGTGGTAGGTTCTGCACTTTCAGGTTACCTGGGCTACAAATTTGGCATCACGGCTATATTTATTCTGGCAGCTTTTTTTGGGATACTGTCTATCATTTCAGTATTATTGATTCCGGCTAATTCCATTGATGATGACGTGGCAAGAGGGATGAAAGAGGGAGATAAAGATGAAAAAGCAAGTGGATTCGAAGTATTGTTTAAATGTAAGTCATTATTGGTACTGGCGGGCGCGCTGGCCTTTTTTCATTTGGGCAATGGTGCCATGTTACCGCTTTACGGTCTTGCTGCAGCATCCAGTGGAAATGGTAATGCTTCCATGTTTGTAGCCATGACGATTATCATTGCACAATTGGTAATGATCGGCACCTCACTGTTAGCCATGAAAATGGCTGATAAAAGTGGCTACTGGTTAGTATTGTTTATCTCTTTCTTATCGCTGCCTATACGTGGTTTATTTGCTGCGTATATGCACAGTCACATAGGAATTTATCCTGTACAAATTTTAGATGGCGTTGGGGCTGGCCTGCAAAGTGTTGCTGTTCCCGGCTTGGTTGCCCATATCCTGAATGGTACGGGAAGGGTAAATATCGGCCAGGGCGCTGTGATGACGGTACAGGGCCTGGGAGCATCACTTAGCCCCGCAATCGGGGGCTGGATAGCACAGGGAATGGGTTACAGCAGTGCTTTTATGATTCTTGGTGCATTTGCCATTGGTTCCATCCTGTTGTGGACCATCTTTGCAAAAACAATTAAGGATGCCTGCTAACACTGGGAGGTAATCAAAAAATGTATAGCGAAACAGCCAAGTTGAACATAACTGAAAAGCAATATCTTAGCGCGATAAAATATGGATAACATACTCATCTGGATTATTTCTTTCCTTGCCATAGCGGGTGTAATCATCAGGCCTTTTAAAGTTACGGAAGCTGTATATGCAGTTTTTGGGGCCGCGCTGTTATTATTATTCCAACTGATTACCTTTTCAGATGCCTTTTCCGGAATAGCGAAAGGTTTGGATGTGTATTTATTCCTAACCGGAATGATGTTGCTGGCCGAAACTGCAAGAGAGGAAAAACTGTTTGACTGGCTCGCCGCCCATGCCACTATAAGGGCTAAGGGATCTTCGGGACGATTATTTTTACTCGTCTATCTGGTTGGTGTGATGGTAACCACATTCCTTTCCAATGATGCCACAGCTGTTGTATTAACACCAGCTGTGGCAGCGGCAGTTAAAGCAGCTAAGGTAGAAAAACCTTTGCCCTATTTATTGATCTGCGCATTCATTGCCAATGCAGCTTCTTTTGTGCTGCCTATTTCAAATCCGGCAAATCTGGTAATCTATGGTACGAATATGCCATCCCTAATGCATTGGCTGAGTTTGTATCTGATCCCTTCAATATGTGCCATTACTGTTACTTATTTTGTGCTCCGGTTCTCACAGCGTGAGTGTTTTAAACAAAAAATCAGAACAGAGATCAACTTGCCAGAACTAAGCCCGGGCGGTAAAACAGCTTTGATTGGAATATGTGTAACTGCAACTGTTTTATTAGCTGCTTCTGCCATGAACATGGAACTGGGGTTGCCCACATTGATTACGGGTATCATCACCAGCGCCATTGTATTGACCCGCGCGAGAAAAAATCCCGTTAATGTGATTAAAGGAATATCATGGACAGTGCTTCCCTTGGTGGCAGGCTTATTTGTAGTGGTTGAAGCATTAAATAAAACCGGGATGACGCAACAGCTAAGCGGCTTGTTAAATGATGCTATAGCACAATCTGAAACAGCAGCCGTATGGCTTAGTGGTACGGTAACTGCGATAGCCTGCAATTTAATGAATAATTTACCTGCCGGACTGATAGCAGGTAGTGTATTGCAAAATGCCCATGCGCCCGATCTGGTTAAAAGTGCAGTATTAATTGGTGTAGACCTTGGTCCCAACCTCTCCATAACCGGTTCACTGGCCACTATATTATGGCTGGTGGCTTTAAGACGAGAGGGGCAGGACGTAAGTGCCTGGACATTTTTAAAATTAGGAAGCGTAATTATGACGACAGCATTGATAGCTACTATACTATCCCTATGGATTTGATTTGTATTTTATATCGATATCAATAACTTGAATTTGGTCGATACCGATCTGAAGAAGATACCAAGGTTTTGCAAAAGAGCCGCCGGGGTTGCATCAATGTGTATAAAATTGCTAATCCTGAGAAATAATTTATGCTGTAAAAATCAATATAAGTGACTTTAGTATTTAATTGAAATAAACCTTGCCTAGCACCGTCAATAACGAGTACCATCAGGGCTTTTCGCTGAAAAAGAATGGAATTTCATCCGAAAAATATAAACTGATAATCAAAAACTTAAGTTAAGATCAAGATGATTAAGTACAAACAAGCAATCTCTTGCTATTATCAGTTATCAGCTCGCAGGAAAGATTGCTTCACTCTATTGCCCCCCCTCTTCTTCAGTTCGCAATGACGTTAAAAAAACGAATCATTCACAACTCAATCCAATAGCTACTGGATGACGACTTCACTACTAATAATAAAAAAAATGCAGGCGACATCCGTCAACCTGCATAATCATCATTAACTATAAGATTTTTACTTGGTGCGTCCGTCAAATATTTCTTTGATTTTTGCTTCCAGGGCTTGGCCTCTAAGTTCTTTGGCGATAATTTTTCCGCTTGGATCGATTAAAAAATTCATAGGAATAGCTTTAACCTCATATCTAGCCGCAGCCTCATTTTCCCATCCTTTTAAATCACCCACCTGTTTCCAGGTCAGTTTATCGTCTGCTATCGCTTTAATCCATTTCGCTTTATCAGCTGCTTTATCAAGCGAAACACCTAAAATTTCAAATCCTTTTGATTTATATTGCTCGTAAACCTTAACCAGGTTTGGGTTCTCTCTACGGCATGGCGCACACCATGAAGCCCAGAAATCGACCAAAACATATTTTCCGCGGTAATCAGAAAGTTTAACCATTTTTCCGTCAACATCAGGCTGGGCAAAATCCTGGGCCTCTACGCCCTCCTGTGTTTTTTTGAAAGTAGCGATGCGCAGGCCAACCTCTTTACCGAAATACGAATCCCTTAACTTCGGATTGATGGTCAGGTATACTTTTTCCATTTCCACCGCGTCGAAGCCCGGAGCTAAAGTGGAGTTTAAAGCCATCAGCGACATAAAATTGTCAGGGTTCTTTTTTAC
The DNA here is from genome assembly GCF_044762335.1 of Pedobacter suwonensis. GTDB lineage: Bacteria > Bacteroidota > Bacteroidia > Sphingobacteriales > Sphingobacteriaceae > Pedobacter. The sequence continues at coordinate 342,538 of NZ_JBIWEB010000004.1, forward strand.
ATAATTGATCTTCGCATCCACAATTTCCTTTTCTACTTCCTGTGCACGTTTTTCCAGATCCATGATAGCCGCCTTATCCTGCTTTTTAGCTTCAGGCATATCCTGGTATTCCTTATTCAGGGCTTGCATTTTATCGTAAAGCGGACGAAGCAGATCATCTACACGGCGACTCTCTTCTGTTTGGGTTGAGCCTTTCATCACGGCGGTTTTTAAAGAATCTTTACCAGTGATGGTAATATCCTCATTATCAAGGATCAGACTCAAACCATCTATTTTAATACGTTTACCCGGAATTTCTACCGCATCGTCATGTTTCAAACGTAGGGTAGCTTCCATAGGGGCGTCTACATGCCCTTTAAAAGTAAAACTTCCGTTTACCAGAGGTACAGAATCCAGTACCTGTTTACCTTCTCTGTTTGTCAATAAAAAAGCTTTTGCAGGCTTGCCCAGTTTACCGATCTGGCCTTTAATGGTATATCCTTTTTGTGCGGTTGCACTCAGGGAACAAAGTGCAGCTAAGGCACCAATGATTAATGTCTTCATATTAGTTTTTTTTCTTTTGATTTGGAGATGATTTACTATTGGTACTTCCATCCAATAATTTGTTGTATGTGGCTTTAGAATTAAGGATAGATAAGGCAGTATCAAAGGCGGTACTGGATTCGTTACGAATGCGCAGGGCATAACCTTTACCTACGTACAACATATCTGCTATGGCGGCTTTAAGTTCTATATTGATGGTTTTTCGTGCAACAGGCGCTGTTTTTGCAGGCATTTTGACACCGAGTTTTGCTGCGTCATCAAAAATCCCATCCACCATGGTTTCTTTCACTTTGAAGCCCTGATCGAAAGCCTCAAAATTGGGATAGGTAGCTGTGAGCTCATTACGGTTCTGCTGCACCAGTTCAAAGGCTACTTTATTTACTAAACCACTATTCATAATTTGATTCAGCCAGGTACTATATAATGCCGTATCTATCGGAACAAACTGATCGGGCATGATCCCCCCGCCGCCATACACCATTCTTTTATGATTAAGTGTAGTGTATTTAAGCGAATCGGGAAAATGATAATGCCCTGCTTCTTTCAACTCACCCGAGGCCATTCTCCTGTTAAAATCTTCAAAATAATCTGCCTTGCCTTTGGTGTAAGGCTTCTGGATAGATCGGCCTGAGGGGGTATAATAGCGCGCGGCGGTTAACCTGATTACCGAACCATCGCTCAATGGCAATCCTTTCTGCATCAAGCCTTTTCCAAAGGTTCTGCGCCCTACAATAACGGCCCGATCCCAGTCTTGCAAAGCACCGGTCAGGATTTCACTGGATGAAGCGGTCGATTCGTCAACCAAAACCACCAGTTCGCCATCCATAAACTGCCCGAAACCACCGGTTAAGTAATAATCCTTTACGCCTGTATTGGTAACCGAATAAAAAACTGTTTTTTCAGGCGGGAGAAATTCATCTGCAACGCCAATGGCCATATCTACTATGCCTCCGCCATTCATTTGTAAATCCAGGATCAGCTTGGTCATGCCCTGAGCCTTCAGGCTTTTTAAGGCGGCATCCATTTCGCGGCGGGTAGATTGACTGAAGACAGATAGGGCAATATAACCGATCTGCCTGGTAACCATGTAACTGGCTGTAATGGATAATTCGGCGATCTGCTCCCGCATTACCGTGAACTTTAAAGGTTCCGGCTGCCCTTTACGCCTGATGGCCAGGTCAACGGCTTTTCCTTTTTCTCCCCTCAGTAATCGCATCACTTCCTGGTTTTTCAGGTTTTTACCTAGAATTGTCTGACCATCTACGCTTACAATCTGATCGCCCACCTTTAAGCCTACCCGGGCAGCAGGTCCGTCTGGATTTACACTGATGATAAACGTACTGTCTGAAAGCATCGCGAATCCGATCCCAATGCCGGCAAAACTTCCCGACATGGATTCGTTCATGGCCTCCACCTCTTCGCGGCTGATGTAGCTGGAATGCGGATCAAGACTGCCCAACATGCCCTTGATAGCGGCATCTACAACGGGTTCATCATTTACCGGATCTACATAGTTATCCTGGATCAGCTTTAAAGCATCCTGTAGCTTAACCTTCGGATTCATCTGCGCCTGAACAGAAAGCCCTATCCAAAAGGAAAAAAAGGCTGTAATTATCGTTTTTCTTATCATTATTTCTCTGCTCTTAAAATCTCAATGGCGGTTGATAATTCATCGCGTAGCTGACTCGGGCTACCGGAATATCCTTCTGAACTATAGCGTACTACGCCGTTTTTTACAATGATTTTGCGTGGAATGGAAGACTGTTTAAACAATGGTAACAGGCTTTTGAATACCTGGTCCTGCGCTCCAGTTGAACTAACCGCATCATGCAAAAGGTTGAAACGAAAGCCCTGACTTTTTACATAGTTCACAGATTTGGCTTTGTAATCGCCGGTTTGCATCGTACCGATCATGTACACTCCCACTTGCGGGTCTTTTGCATACTGATCTACCAGTAATTGCATCCCTGGAAAAGCTTCGATACAAGGTCTGCACCAGGTGGCCCAGAAATCAATCACGACAATTTTATTTACCCAATCATTAGAGTTTACCATTTTACCGTTGGCATCTTCCAGGCTGAAAGGCTTTAACGGATAATTGACCATATTGGCCAATGCATGGGCTTTCAATTCCGCCTTTTTATCGCTTGGCAACAGAGATGATAAATATTCCTCATAGCCTTTTTCCTGACCCTGGTGTTCGCTTTTATATAATTCCTTTAATTTGGCGAACATGTCAGGCGTAACCGCATTGGCTGCTACGCTGTTTTCAAGCAAGGGTTTAATGGCCTGGTCATCTTTCAGTTCGCTCAATACACGAAGATGCATGGCATTCATATCAGCATTACCATAAGTGCCTTCTTTAGATAGGTACTGAAAAAAGTTTTTTGCTGCTGCGAAATCTTTTTGGTTAATGGCTAACGCAACATGAGTAAATAAACGATCGTCCATTTGCTTATCGGCGTTTTCCTGTGCTTTTACCGCATCCCTGCCAAAGTCGGCCAGATAAGACTGATCATGCTGGCGTTCTAACAGGTAAGGAATAATCTTTTTGCTCAATTCGTAAAGTAATTTATAATCAGCTTTACCAGACATGGACATTTGATTCCGGGTAATGTTCCAGCGATAAATTTCGTTGGCCGTTCTAAAATCAATATCCTTAAACAGGGATAAGAATTGATCTATTTGATTACCATCGAAATAATTGGTGCCCAGCCCCCTGTAAATCTCATAATATAAAAAGCCTTTGTCATCCGGGTTTTTCTTCCACTCTGCATAAGGATATTTTTTAAGAAAATCTTCAGATGCCAATTGATAAGCTTTTGCTGAAGCTCCTTTAGTTGCGGCACGGAAACTCAATAATTTTGCTGCTCCGCTTTTTGGCTGGTACTGGAAAATCAGTTTTTCTATTTCTTTTGCCTGCTGATCCCGTTTTTCGCGGATATAGTAATTATGGGCTTCTGTTAAAAATGCTTCACTATATTTTTCCTTTTTGATGGACGACTGTATTGCTGCATCGGCAAAGGCATTAAAGTCTTCAGCAGGCATTGTTGAACGTTTTAAATTAAGATAGGTGAAAAGCACTGGTCCGGCCCCAATTGATTTACCGGAGATTTTCTCTTCTTCTTTTAACAGAGAATCAGTGATCTGGGTATTTTTTTCGGTCGAAACAAAACTATTTAAACTCCAATCGCCGGTTAAGTTTGCCCTTAATGCAGCTTCTGCCAGATAACTGCCAGTCTGTGCTTTTCCGTTGTTACCTACAACCCTGGTAAAATACCCTTTGCCATGATTATTATCACTGGCTTCCGGTGTCTCGACTGGCCCCTGATAAAATTTTAAAGCAAGGAAAACAGCATTTGCAGGCAGCGTATAATTGGCTTGCCATTGGTCTTGATCCTTTTTGAGTGTAAGCGACACAGTATCCCAGCGTTTGCCATCAAAATAGGCCAGTGTTGCTTTGGGCTCGTCGCTAAATTCAAGGTCACCACCTTTTGCCTGGTAATAAAATGTGGCTGGTTGATTTTGCCTTAACAATTCTGGTTTCCAGGTTAAGGTCTGGGCTGCCAACTGCTGCCCAAAAAAAGGGCAAAGCAGTAGCAGACCATTCAGTAAAAGATTTTTTTTCATAAGCTTTCCGCAGATTATCTCGGATTCTGTTGCAATTCGGGGTTTAATAAAATATACTTATCACCTATCGGATAGATATAGCGATTTGAAGTTGGGGAAAGTGTATAATCTGTTCCTTTGTAATTACGCGTTTTGGTTTGGATAAAGGCGTCATCAAGCATTAATCTCTTCTGATCAAACCAGCGTAAACCTGTGCCAAACAACTCCTTTCTCTTTTCTTCCACCACAATCCTTAAGGCATCAGCAGCATACGAAGCCGTTAAAGGCGCATAATTGGCGTTATTAAAACGCTTGATCCTGAGGTTATTTACCACGGTCATGGCGTCGGCCGTCTGACCTGCTCTCGCTAAACATTCTGCTTTGATGAGCATGATTTCAGGTACCGATGGGCCATTGTTAATAACGAATTCACCATTTACCAGATACTTGCATGAAGCCCTCCCTGTAAATGCAGTGCTAAACTGACCAGGAAATCTGCTTCTAACATCTGTATAAATTTTATATCGCAAATCTGTTGTGCCTAAAGATGTAAGCAAATCGTTGCTTAATGAGGTAGCGGGAATAACCACATTCGCAATTTTAGAAAATATAACCTCGGGATTTACCAATCTTACCGGAAGCGTCATCGGCGTATTTTCATAAGCCTTTAAATCGATCAAACCACTTTGCAAGGCTAAGGTGCTATCAGCATATAAAGCAGCATTATTAAAATCACGCATGCTCAAATATGTTTTTGAGAATAGCGCGTAAGCCGCAGCTTTACTCGGACGTACATTAAAATCAGCAATGGCCGGTAAACGACTTATTGAAGTTCTTAAATCTTTAAGAATCTGCGAATAAACTTCAGCTACTGGAGCTCTACTTAATTTAGTATACAGGTTAGGCGTAGTAAGCAGAGGAACCCCCAAATCAGTAGCGGCAGTTGCACTGCTATACTGCTTGCCGTACATATTTACCAATATTAAATAGGCATAGGCACGATGAACCAGTGCTTCAGCATAAATGGTTTGTTTTTCGGTTTCGTTACCACCTTGTGATGTCAACACACCTTGTAAAACTTCGTTGCACACATAGATAGTTTTATACTGCCTTTCCCAATCACCATCGCTTTGAGTATCGGACGTATATTTACTTGCCCAGGTATACACATTGGCAAAAATATCAGCAGATGCGGAGCTTAACGCATTTTGCCGTACCTGATCGGTAATTTCAATATCATCACCCGATAAAATCGGATATGAAAATGTACCTTCTAAAACATTATTGTTGTTTAACGTATTTCTATAGTCGGAGGTATATTTTAGCGTTCTGATTGAAAGCTGATCAATCTCCACATATTTTCTGCAGCCTGCCATAGCAATTGCTAAAGCAAACAATATAATTGAATATCTCTTTTTCATGTTAATTATAGTGTTGCGTTTATTCCAAAGACATAACTAGGCGTAGGCGTGGTGCTACCAAAGTTTCCATTGTTGATATATTCTGGATCGATACCATCTTTGTTAGCTCTCCAAACAATTCCCAGATTTCTTACATTGGCAGAAACGGATACTGATTTTACGAAGTTGCGAGGAAGGTATCGTTGCGGAACAATATAGGCCAGCGAAATTTGCTGTAAACGGATGTTATCTGCTTTCCTAACCACGGCATCCGAGAAACGATAGCGATTGATACTGTTAAAATTTACATTAGCAATTCCTGGAACATCGGTAATAGCCTCATCACCAGGATTTCTCCAACGATCAGCGATATCACCTGCTCTTCCCAAAACGCCTGAATAGGCAAACGTTGTTGCAGAAGGATAGTTAGAATTGGTAATGGTGTTCTTCAGGAAAACATGCCCGAAATAACCTGTAAATCTTATACCCAAATCAAACTGACCATATTTAAAGTTGTGGTTAAAACCTGTACTAAAAGGAGCATACAGCCTACCTACATTAACCAAATCTTCTTTCGTAAATGCAGATGTAAGCGTGGTTGTATTGTTGATAATATTATTGTTACGGTCAAAAATTTGAGTTTGTCCTTTATTATCAAGTCCGGCGAAACGATAAACATATAGTGTACCTAAAGGAACACCTTCGATTACCGCAGCATTACCAGCAATAGTGCTACCATTATTAATAAACCGCGAATCGTTAACCTTATTGGTATTATAGCCGACATTAAGTATTGATTTCCAGCTAAATCTGCCCGCCCTGATTATTTCTCCGTTTAAAGAGAATTCGTAGCCATGACCGCTCAAAGTTCCGCTATTGAAACTCAAGATCGACCAGCCATAAGTAGCGTTGAAAGGAAATTGAGACAAAATGCCATAAGTTCTTTTATTATAAACATCAAAACTTCCATTTAATCGACCTTTAAATAAGCCAAAATCAAAACCTAAATTGGCCATTTTGGTAGTTTCCCATCCCAATTGTGAATTAGCAGGAGTTTCAATATTGGCGTAAGGCTGGTTGGTTCTAAAATCTGTTCCAGAAAGATTAAGTAGCGGCACATTGGTACCAGAAGTAGGAACGACACCAGCGGTACCAAGCGTAGCACGGACACTAAATGCATCAAGCCAGTTTAAATCTCTTAAAAATGCTTCTTTATTCGCATTCCATCTTAAACCAACTGACCAGAATGGTTTAGCCCTTTTACTTCTATCCAAGCCCAACAAAGTATAATCATCAAACCGTACACTACCGGTTACAAAGTACTTATCCATGTAACTGTAAGACGCATTACTGTAATAAGACAAGTATCTCTTACGTGAAGCAGCCAAGCTACTTAGGTTAGCACCTAACGACTGCGAGTAACCATATAAAGTTGGGTAGAGTTGGGTTGGGTTCACAGTTTTAATGGACCGTGTATCATCATCATATCCGTATCTCGTTTCGTTGGTCCCCTCAGATCGTGTTTCTCTAATTTCACTACCTGCAATGGCATTGAACTGATGTTTACCACCAATATTAAAATCAGAATTTAATTGCCCCCTTAATGTAGTTTCTGATGATGAAGTTCCATAGGTGATGTAACGACCGCCGTAAATAAGTCCGTTGGAAGCTTTACCATTAACCAATGGAGAAAATGTATTTACCAATATCCTGCCTGTATAACTATTCAATTCATCGAGCGTGTAGGTATTTCCAAACTGACGTTGGTTAGAGATAGATAGATCGGCATTTAACCATTTTGCTATTTTACCATTTAACCCAGCACTTATTCTAATCACATTGTTTCTGGAAATGGAATTGGAATAATTTAATTCATCCAAAGTATTATAAGTGAATGGCAGATAACCTTGTCCAACCAGTTTATTGGCAAAATCATCGCGAAAAATAATGTTTCTTCCAATGCTGTTTCCATTTGCATCAATTAAAAGATCATAGGGGCGCAGCGCTGTGGTACTCACAGATACTGCATTGGCTGCCGCCGGATTATATTGAGATTTTGTATACTGATAGTTGAACAATGCCCTTAAGGTTACTTTTTTGTTTAGGAAATCAGTTGATGTATTTGCGTTTACAAATGCATTCTCTCCATAATTACTTTTAAAAATTGGTGTATCTTTTGTATAGTTTCCTGAAATATAATAGGTACTGTTTTCCGATCCGCCTGAATAAGAAAGGTTATATTGATGATTAATGGCATTCTGCAACAAATATTTTTCTATCTGTTGTGATCCATTTCTTGATCCAATTTCTGCTAAAGCAGCATCACGCTGTGCTAGTGTGATTGTACCCCTTTTGTACCTGAACATCCATTCCGTAGCTTCACTGTTGTTCTGCGTGTAAACTTCATTTCCAGGTGTTGCAGATGCAGGATCAGCTATTAATCCCTTATCAACCATTTCCTGCTCCAGATCAACATACTGCGCACTGTTCATCCAGTGTAAATCTTTTATTGAAGGGTTTTTTGAAATACCAAATGTATAACCCACGTTTAAGGTTGGCGCAATTTTTCTGCCTTTTTTAGTTTCAATCACAATTACACCATTTGCTGCTCTGAAACCCCAGATAGAGGTTGCCGAAGCATCTTTTAAAAAGGTAATCTGCTCGATATCGGCAATGTTGATATTGCTGATGACAGAATTACCAAAAGTATTTGCACCGACCTGATTAGTTAGTGTTGCCCGGTCACTTGAATTCATCAAAGGAAATCCGTCTAACACAATTAATGGGGTGCCGCTATTGCCTGCGTAATTGTTCACCCCTCTTATCTGTATATTGTTTCCTTTAATATCAAACTTTACACCTGCCACCTGGCCTTCCAACCGCTCCATGATATTAACTGCAGGATTGGCCTGCAACTCTTTACCCGTAACTACCGAGTAAGCACCTGCTGCCCGTTCTTTACTGATTTTTTGATAACCGTTAGATACTACGCTAACCTCTTCCAGCGCTGATGAAGCCGCTGTTAGTTTTACGTAATAGCTAACAGTTTTTCTGTCCACAAAAATTTCTTCCCCTTTATATCCTATATAGGAGATTTGTAATACATAACCATTGGCAGGAACATCCTTGATAAGGATATCCCCATCCTTATCAGTTACATACATTTTGTTAATGGTTTTATTATATACGTTGGCGCCAGGAAGCGGACGTCCTAACGAATCTCTGATGCTCACCTTAACATCAATGTCTTTTACCAGATCAACCAGTTTATCTGCAATACTTCGTTCCTTAATGACAATGGTTTTACCGTCGACAGAAAAAGTGAGTGGCTGGTTGTTTAACGACTTTTGAACGGCTTCTAAAACATTAACCTGATTCACCTGGATAGAAACGGGCCTGGCATCTAAAATGAGGTTAAGATCATAGATGATGTTATATCCACTTTGTCGGCGAATTTCTTTCAGGACGCGTTCCAAAGGCGCATTTTTTTCAACAATGGAAACTTTTTGTGCCTTGGTTGATGCACTTAATTGCATTAAAGCCGCCAAGAGAATCACAGCCGTCAATCGCATAACGAGTAGCAGTTTGCGGAGCTGCCTGTTGGGCAACCCGAGTGAAGTAAAATTTTTATACATTTGTTTGTTTGGTTTAGTGCATCTGGCCTGGGCTTCGAAATCAAGACCTGATGCGTGATTAGTTGATTATTATAGTCGACTACCAAATTATCCAGGGGTGCCGCCAAGCACTTCTGGTTTTTTTTGGAATCGTTTTTATTTTATCTGGAAACGATTACCCTCCTTCCTTCAAGTTTAAAGTGTACTTTTCCTGTTAACTGAATATGATTGAGTACTTCTGAAATATTGGTGCCTCTCGACATCCAACCACCAAGCATTAAATTTTCTGGTGCCGTTTCTTCATATACGATTTCCACATCATACCATCGGGCTACCTTTCTCATCGCAGTACGTAAATCTTCCCTAAATACAAATTCTCCGTTTTTCCAGGCAACCGCCATTTCGGTATCTGCCTGTTGCACCTTTATGCCTTCATTACTTAATTTGGCCAGTTGCCCCGGTTTAAGCAGTGTAGCTTGATCATTGTTCAAAGTAACCTTTACGCTTCCCTTCAATAAAGTAGTATTAATAAATGGCTCATCAGCATAGGCATTGATATTAAAATGCGTACCCAGCACTTCTACTTTTTCTGATGGAGTTAGGTTTTTAACAACTGTTACGGAAAATGGTACCCTTCCTTTAGGTCCTTCCATATGCGCTACTTCAAAATATCCCTCTCCGGTTAAGGTTACGTTTCTTCCGCTTAAAGCAAAAGCTGTTGGATATTTTAAAGACGACCCTGCATTTAGCCAAACTTTTGATCCATCAGGTAAAATGACCGTGTATTGCCCGCCGATAGGCGTGGTAATGGTATTAAATCCAACGTTTTTACCTTTTGCTTTTAAGGCTTTATAAACCAAAGTTCCATCAGCAGATTTGGTAATTTCAATGCCAGCTTCGGTAGCAATTTTTCCAACAGCGTTGTTATTTAAATCAATCACCTTACCATCAGATAAAGTTAATATGGCCTTATCAGTACCAGCAGGCAGATCATATTTTTTTGCGACCACAAACCGATCTGGAGTGGTATTATTATTTTTAAGCATCAGGTAACCTGCGCCCGCTATTAATAATACACTTGCAGCGATTCCTATTGAAATAATTCTTTTGTATGGCCTGGTCAGTTTCGCAACCTTAGGCGATTCTGCCTCTGTATGCGAAACACCAGCAATAATTTTATTCCAGATTTTCGCTTCCAATTTTTCATATGCTATTGGCGGATCGACCGATTTATTTTCTTCAGCTTTTAACAAATACCATGTTTCCAATTGGGCTTTTTGCTTTTCATTAAGTTTATTATGCAGATAGTCTCTGATAAATCCACTTATAGTTTGTTTGTTCATGTTTTTTATAGGAAGTATAATAGTAATGACAGGCAGCTCGGGCCAATGTTGTATCCAACATTAAAAAAAAGTTACTTTTTTATTAATTTATTAGGAAAAGTGCTATAATGCAGTGAAAAAGGAAGGCAAATGATTGCCAAATTTGGTTCGCAGCGTAGAAATAGCTTTGTTCATCTGTGTTTTTACAGTGAGTTCAGAAATATCCATGATACCTGCAATTTCTTTGTAAGAAAGATTTTGTTTTCGCTTTAATTCGAAAACCTCGCGCATTCTGGGAGGAAGTTTTTCAATTTCCTCTTCAATCAGTTTGGCCAAGATCCGTTCTCTGATGAGGTGATCGGTAATTTCCTGTGCCTGATCCAAAAACTGACCAAGATCGGTTAAATAAGCATGATGCACCTGGTTTTTACTAAAAAAATTCAAAATTGCATTTCTGGTAGAAACATACAGATATGCACCAATTGAAGTATCGGATGGCAATTGAGGTGCTTTCTGCCACAACCTGGTAAATACCTCCTGAACCACATCCTCGCTTTCGTTCTCTTCTTTGAGCATCCGAAAGGCATGTTTATAAAGCAATGGCCAGTATCGGCTATAAATTTCTGAAAAAGCCTTATTATCTTGAGCTATTAACAGCGAAAGTAATTTATCATCACCATATGTGGCATAATCCTGGTCCATTGATGAGTAAAAATAGAACTTATTTACGGTAAATAGAAATGGGTAAAATGCACATGGAGGATAATTTCCACATCAAATAAAAAAGGATACTGCTAAAAGCAATATCCTTTTTCGTGCACTCGTAGGGATTCGAACCCCAAACCTTCTCATCCGTAGTGAGATGCTCTATCCAATTGAGCTACGAATGCATTTCCGTATCGTTAACGGACTGCAAAGGTATAATTTGATATTTTAATTTCCAATTAAATTTTAAAAAAATCTTAAAATAATTCTTTGCAGATTTTGCCTTATGCGCTTAAAGCTTCATTAATTGCTTTGAAATCAGGCAAATCCTTTGCATTTTCCAAAACTTCGGCATAAGCAATTTTTCCTTCTTCATCAATTACAAAAGCTGCTCTTTTCGACACACCTTTTAATCCGAAGAAAAACTCATCGTAAAAAGCACCATAAGCTGAAGATACTTCTTTGTTAAAATCAGATAATAATGGAAACTGATAATTTTGCTCTTCTTTAAACTTAGCCAAAGAGAAAGGAGAATCAACTGATATGCCAATTACCTGGGCATCTATTCCTTCATAATAACTGAAATTATCACGCATCGTACATAACTGTTCTGTACATGTTCCGGTAAAAGCCATCGGAAAAAAGTGAATAATTACTTTTTTGCCTTTAAAACCAGAAAGCGAAACTTCGGTTAAATCAGAACTGTATAGTTTAAAATCTGGGGCGGTATCGCCAACTTGTATTGCCATTGGATTTTTTATTTAAAATATGTTGTTAATGTTTTCATTGCTTTGAGACTCACGACTTCAGACTATCGACTCAGGGCTATCATTTCATTTGCTGTTCCAAAATTAGCAATCCTTCTTCAAAAGAATGCGGATTGTACCCTAAATCTTTAATGGCCTTATCCAGCACAAATCCCGTTTTCACAGGCCTTTTAGCCGGTTGGTTTAAACTTGCTGAACTAATTTCATTGATAAACGACTGATCCAGTTTCCAATAATCGGCAACTTTTCTCACTAAATCAGCAATACTCATATAGTCTTTGCCTGATATATGATAAATCCCCCTCGCCGCTCGCTCAACAGCCAGCAGACAGGCCTCGGCCAAATCTTCGGCTAGCGTAGGCGTACGCCATTGGTCGTTCACTACGTTTATTGGCGAAGCTTTTTCGAGGGCACCCTTAGCCCACAGCACAATATTGCTCCGGCTCATGTCGTGGCTAATACCATACACCAATACTGTCCTTAAAATAGCATAATTTGCTTTTGAATTTTTAATCAGCTCTTCAGCCATCACCTTCGATTCGCCATAATAACTAACCGGATTTACCACATCGTCCTCTTTGTAAGGTCCGTTTTTTCCATCAAAAACAAAATCAGTGCTCAGATGGATCAATTGAATGTTTTTTTCCTCGCATATAGACAACAAAGTTGCGACGGCCTCAACGTTTAACTGACGGCAAAGTGTTTTATTTTCCTCACAGGTATCTACATTTGTCATTGCAGCAGTATGGATAACCGCATCGGGACAATATCTTTCCATAACCGCCTTTACCTGCTCAGGATTTAGTATATCCATTTCTGCGTACTCATAACCTTCTTTTACAGGATAACGGTTTGCCCCTACTGAACTGGCTATGAGTTTTACCCGCCCTTCGGCAAGTACTTTTTCTGTTATTTTCTGACCTAAAAGTCCATTGCTGCCGGTAACCAGTATTTTTTTCATTCTTTATATTAATTTATTATCTCTCATTTACCACCAACTGTAATAGCTTTATGGTAAATTGCTCATTAATCAATCCGAGAACCAAATATAACGATGAAATCTATTTTAACTGCTTTGTTATTTCTGTTTGGCCTTAACGCTATGGCCCAGGAATCAACCGTCACTACCCCCAACCTTAGAAAAAACAGCATTTACGCCGAACTCCTTGGAAACGGAGGTGTTTATTCGATTAATTACGACAGGATCTTTCAATTAAGCAGGCAGGTAAAAATTGTAGCAAGAGTTGGTTTTTCAATCCTAGAAAATGTTTTGTTTTTTCCACTGGAGGCAAACCTGCTCCTAAGCAAAAGTAGTACATCTAAAAATTTCTTCGAAACAGGTATTGGTCTAACCGTATTGAAGCCGTTAAGTGGTTTTTCAGGGCAACTGCTTACCATTAACGGATATGATTATAATTTTCATAACAACACTGTAAATACCCCCGTAATGATAAGGGCTGGTTTTAGACACCAGAAGCCAACAGGAGGATTGATGTATAGAACCGGCGCACTGTTAATGACCGGTGATGAAACCCTATTAACCATCGGAATTGGACTGGGTTATACTTTTTAACGTCGCATTGGATTCGTTGATTAAAATGATCGGTTTTTGCGAAAATTTTTCGCCAAAAATTGATCAGTTTTATGCTGTTGAAAAATTTTATAATATATATTTAAAATTCAGCAAGAATAACTTAACTTTGCCAACCGAATTGGAGCCCCTACAAACAGCTTTAATTCATTGACTGTAATAAATTTACTCACAACAGATATGCCTAACTTAGGAAAAATAGCACAAATTATCGGCCCTGTGGTTGACGTTAGCTTTGCTGATGATGCCCATCTACCTAAAATTTTTGATGCGTTAGAGATAACGAAAGAAAATGGACAAAAAATTGTTTTAGAAGTTCAACAGCACTTAGGTGAAGACCGCGTACGTGCAATTTCGATGGACTCTACCGATGGTTTGGTTCGTGGTATGCAAGTAGTTGATACTGGCGCTGCGATTAAAATGCCAGTTGGCGACCAGATTAAAGGTCGTTTATTTAATGTGGTTGGAGAAGCGATTGACGGTATCAACACAGTTGATAAAACAGATGGTCGTCCTATCCATGCAACCCCTCCTAAGTTCGAAGATTTATCTACTGAAACTGAGGTGCTTTTTACAGGTATTAAAGTAATCGATTTATTAGAGCCTTATGCTAAAGGTGGTAAAATCGGTTTGTTCGGTGGTGCTGGTGTAGGTAAAACGGTATTAATTATGGAGTTGGTTAACAACATCGCTAAAGCTTATGCTGGTTTATCAGTATTCGCAGGTGTTGGTGAGCGTACCCGTGAAGGTAACGATTTACTTCGTGAGTTTATCGAATCAGGTGTAATCAACTATGGTGACGATTTCTTACACTCAATGGAAAAAGGTGGATGGGATTTGAAAGCTGTTGATACTGAAAAATTAAAAGAATCTAAAGCAACACTGGTTTTCGGTCAAATGAACGAGCCTCCTGGTGCACGTGCACGTGTAGCATTATCGGGATTAACCGTTGCTGAATATTTCCGTGATGGTGATGGCGAAGGCGCTGGAAAAGACATTCTTTTCTTCGTTGACAATATCTTCCGTTTTACGCAGGCAGGTTCTGAGGTATCGGCTTTATTAGGTCGTATGCCATCAGCAGTAGGTTACCAGCCAACACTGGCAACGGAGATGGGTTTAATGCAAGAGCGTATTACTTCAACTAAACGTGGATCAATTACATCAGTACAGGCAGTTTATGTACCTGCGGATGATTTAACTGACCCGGCTCCGGCAACAACTTTTGCCCACTTGGATGCTACTACAGTACTTTCGCGTAAAATTGCCGAGTTAGGTATCTATCCTGCGGTAGATCCTTTGGATTCTACTTCACGTATCCTTTCTCCAGCGGTTTTAGGTGATGAGCACTATAACACTGCACAACGTGTTAAAGAAACGTTACAACGTTATAAAGAATTACAGGATATTATCGCCATCTTAGGTATGGACGAATTATCTGAGGAAGATAAATTAGTGGTATCAAGAGCACGTCGTGTTCAACGTTTCTTATCTCAACCTTTCCACGTAGCTGAGCAGTTTACAGGCTTAAAAGGTGTATTGGTTGACATTAAAGATACCATCAAAGGATTTAACATGATCATGGATGGTGAAGTTGATGAGTACCCTGAAGCTGCATTTAACTTAGTTGGTAGCATTGAAGATGCAATCGAAAAAGGTAAAAAATTATTAGCAGAAGCGAACTAAAAGAGACGTGAGACACTAGATATGAGATGTGAGAGAGACTTAGTCTCAAATCTCATATCTCTCATCTCCAATCTAAAAAAAATGAATTTAGAAATATTAACTCCAGATAAAAAAGTTTTCGAAGGCGAAGTAACAGCAGTTACGGTTCCTGGTACTTTAGGTTCTTTTCAGATTTTAAGAGACCATGCCGCTATCATCTCAACTTTGGAAGATGGAGAAGTGATTATTAAAGCAAATAAAACCGATGAGCAACGCTTCTTTATCAAAGGCGGTGTAGTTGAAGCTATCCACAACAAAATCGTGGTTTTAGCCGAAGGTATCGCTTAACCAAAATAATCAACTCATTTGGAAAGCCTTCTGATTTTAAATCAGAAGGCTTTTTTTATTATTTTATTTTCGAAATCTTGTACTGACTAACCTTCAACCGGTTTAACTGACTCAATCATTGTGCTGAACTTGTTTCAGCATCCTTCCTGTTAAATAGATCCTGAAATAAGTACAATAACGATGAGATCAGGGTAGATCCTGTTATAAATGATGTACCAATTCTCAATAAGTATGAAACACCTGTAATAACCAGTTGTCTTCCTAAGTGGTAAATGCAATTTTTCGTTGTTATTTCGTGACTAAACACCTCCAAATTTTCAATTTTTAACGCACTTCTACTTATTTTAGGCAGAAAATGAGAAAATTTACAATGCAAGCATAACAAATAGACTATATACCGTTTTGATATTTAGTCTACAACGGTCGGCATTAAATCACTAATTACACCTCAATTAAGAATTATGTTTTGATTTTAACAAAAATCAAGAAATTATATTCCGATTTAACTTTTTTTTGATTTCTCTTGCATATTAATGAACCAAAAACTAAATTGGTTTTATAAACAAGAAGATAATCATGACGATTGAAAATCACACCTTTAACCCAAAAGCATTAGCAGCAACAGTTGTCAGCGTGGTGTTGTTTCCTGTCATTTTATTTAACCTTCTACTCCTAAATATTTTAGGCAAGAAGCGGACGCAGTTTAAATAGATTTTAATAAACTAAATATATCTAAAGCGTCCCGAACAAACGGGACGCTTTTTTTAAATAACAAAATAGAGAGTATTATGAAATACTACAATTCTAATACGATTATTTACCTTGACGGAGCTTTTGAAAAAGCTGTAAATAGCAGTACTGACCTTTACGGCCAATCGCTACATTACGGTTATGCCGCTTTCGAGGGTATTAGAGCCTATAAAACGCACAATGGTAACCGCATTTTCAAAGCTGCAGCCCATTTCGACCGCCTAGAGCGTTCCTGCCAGTTGGCAAACATCCCCTTTATATGGGATAAACAAGAATTGATTGCTGCAACCTATAAACTGCTTCAGTTAAATAAGCTCAAAGATGCTTATATCCGCCCATTGGTATTTTGCCACCCGAATATGAAATTAAACGAACCAAGTGGCGTTTCAATTTTAATATGCGCCTGGGAATGGGATGCATATTCGGGTAATAAATTATTAAAATTAACCGTTTCTGATTACGAGAGGCCAAACCCAAAATCAGTTCCGATGGAAGCCAAGTTGAGTGGCAACTATGTTAATTCTATTTTGGCAACCACAGCGGCAAATATTAAAGGTTACGATGAAGCTTTACTTTTAGATATGCATGGCTTTGTTGCCGAAGCATCAGGAGCAAATATTTTCCTCGAAAAAGATGGCAAATTATATACCCCATCGCCAGGAAATATTTTACCCGGTATTACCAGAGCAACAGTTAAAGAACTGTGCAACGTTTTGGATATAGAATGTGTGGAGAAAAAGCTAACCATAGAAGACCTTAAAAAGGCCGACAGTGCTTTTTTATGTGGAACAGCCACTGAGATAGCGGGCATTGCCTCTATCGACGACATTGTATATCGCCCATTGTGGAGAGAATCTATTGGCTATACCATACAGCGTGCTTATAAAAACCTGGTGCTCGAAAAAGTAAATTATGAAGTGATCATTTAAATGGGCTGATAGCTCAGTGTCAAACGGCTAATAACAGATTAGCATAAATGCCATTAACCAAATGACCGTGAATAAGCAGCAAAAAAATTGAAATACTAACGAGCAACCAATAACAGATGACGGAAGAGATCAATCAAAATTATCCAAAGGCATACCAGCAGATCAATACGGCTACTATGGCATCAGGATTTAACATGGCTTCGGACGTATTAACCTGTTCTTTGCTTAAGACACTTGCAGCGTCTAAACCTTCCGGCAGTTTTCTTGAACTTGGCACCGGAACCGGTTTATCGACAGCCTGGATATTGGATGGTTTAGATAAACAAAGTACTTTGATATCAATAGATCACGATGCTAAATTTTTAGCAATTGCAAAAGATTATCTTGGCGATGATGATCGTTTAACCTTAGTGAATACTGATGGCGCAGAGTGGTTTAAAGAAAATGAAGGCAAAAAATTCGATTATATATTTGCAGATACCTGGCATGGAAAATATTTGCTTTTAGATGAAGCGATTGCCATGCTCAACAAAGGTGGTCTTTATATAATTGATGATATGTTACCTCAACAAAATTGGCCTGACGGTCACCAGGAAAAAGCCAATAAGTTGATTAAAGATTTGGAATCCCGTGATGATTTACATTTAACCAAACAGCTTTGGGCAACAGGAATCGTAATCGGGGTGAAAAAATAGAGTAATATAGTAAATAGTTCTTTGCATTTTTAAAGAAGTTAGTATGTTTGTAGTTCAGTCGACGACATGAACATAAATACAAACATTATTAGCAACCTTATTATTGTCATTTCTAAAAAAAGAGGTGGAAATCGTTGCGTATAATATAAAAATATACCCTTATCGAAACCGCCTCCTAAAAGAGGCGGTTTTTTTTTGCCTCAAAAGAATACAACTAACAGAACCAGAATATACATTTTAAACAATGAGCGAATTAAACAAGTACAGTAAAACATTTACACAAGATCCAACACAACCTGCTGCTCAGGCAATGCTTTACGGCATCGGTTTAACCGATGCGGATATGGCTAAAGCGCAGGTAGGTATTGCAAGTATGGGCTATGATGGTAACACCTGCAACATGCATTTGAACGACCTTGCAAAAGAGGTCAAAGCAGGGGTCTGGAAAAATGATTTAGTGGGCTTGGTTTTTAATACCATTGGTGTAAGCGACGGAATGAGCAACGGAACGGATGGTATGCGCTACTCATTGGTTAGCCGCGATGTAATTGCCGATAGTATCGAAACCATTTGCGGCGGACAGTATTATGATGGCATCATTTCCATTCCTGGATGCGATAAAAATATGCCGGGCGCCATCATGGCCATGGCGCGGTTAAATCGCCCGTCTATTATGGTTTACGGTGGTACAATTGCTCCAGGCCATTATAAAGGTGAAGAATTAAATATTGTTTCGGCATTCGAGGCACTAGGACAAAAAATCTGCGGTAATCTTTCTGATGAAGATTATCAGGGAATCATCAAACATACTTGCCCGGGTGCAGGCGCTTGTGGCGGCATGTATACCGCCAATACCATGGCTTCAGCAATTGAGGCTTTAGGTATGAGTTTACCTTATTCTTCTTCAAATCCGGCAACAAGCCCGGAGAAAAAGCAAGAATGTTTAGATGCGGGTAAATACATTAGGATTTTACTGGAGAAAGATATCAAACCATCTGATATCATGACCAGAAAAGCATTCGAAAATGCCATCCGTTCCATTATCATTTTAGGTGGAAGTACCAATGCGGTATTGCACTTTATCGCTATGGGTAAGGCTATCGGTGTAGAAATTACACAGGATGATTTCCAGCGCATGAGTGATGTAACACCGGTACTGGCCGATTTTAAACCCAGCGGAAAATATTTAATGCAGGATTTACATCAATATGGAGGCATCCCTGCGGTATTAAAATATTTGCTGAATGAAGATCTGCTCCATGGCGATTGTTTAACCGTAACTGGTAAAACAGTAGCTGAGAATCTTGCTGATGTGAAATCGATTATGGATTATGACCAGAAAATCGTACAAAAATTAAGTGAACCGATCAAAGCAACCGGCCACCTGCAGATTCTTTACGGAAACCTGGCCGAAAAAGGTTCGGTAGCTAAAATAAGTGGTAAAGAAGGCGAAAAATTTGAAGGCCCAGCACGCGTTTTTGATGGCGAGCACGATTTAATTGCCGGTATCTCGAGCGGCCGTGTAAAACCTGGCGATGTAATCGTAATAAAAAACGCTGGTCCGGTTGGTGCTCCAGGTATGCCAGAAATGTTGAAACCAACCTCAGCCATTATCGGCGCAGGCCTAGGTAAATCGGTAGCTTTAATTACCGATGGGCGTTTCTCTGGTGGCACACATGGTTTCGTGGTCGGCCACATTACACCTGAATCTTACAAAGGCGGTTTAATCGGCCTGGTTGAAGATGAAGACCCGATTTTAATCGATGCTGTAAATAACATCATCAACCTGCAGGTTAGCGATGAAATAATTGCTGAACGTAGAAAAAAATATGTACAGCCAGAATTGAAAGTTACAAAAGGTGTACTATATAAATATGCTAAAACGGTGTCGGATGCAGCCAGTGGTTGTGTAACCGACGAATACTAAAATCAAAAAACCATCCCCCAGATTAATTGATTACTAAAAAAACAGATTATGCAAATAATTAAAAGTATTCAGAATAGGATTTATGAAATCAGGGGAGAAAGAGTCATGCTCGATTTTGATCTGGCAGCACTTTATGAAGTGGAAACCAAAGCGCTTAATCAGTCGGTAAAACGTAACATAAAGCGTTTTCCGGATGATTTTATGTTTCGGCTCACTCCAGTTGAATGGGAAAGTATCCGGTCACAATTTGTGACCGCATCTTTAGAAAAGGCTGATGCCTCCCCAAAAATTTTGATGGTAAGTCAAAATAAAAGAAATGTGGGAGTAACACCTTATGCCTTTACAGAACAAGGGGTAGCCATGTTAAGTGGAGTTGTCAATAGCGATAAGGCCATTAACATGAACATCGCCATTATGAGGGCTTTCGTTGATGTCCGTAAAATATTGCTGAAACAAAGCAACATTAATGAACAATTAACGGAGATTAAAGAACGGATTGGTGAACATGATGTTCAGCTCAACGAACTTTATGACGCCATGGAAAACCTGATTGACGAGAAAATTGCTCAGATCAATTGGAAAGACAGAGAAAGAATAGGGTTTAAAATTAATGAATAATAGAACCGCAAAAACATAACTATGGAAACTGCACAAGAAACAATGCAACAAACCGGGGCGAAAGCAGAAACCTCAAAAACCTTATTTAAAGGTACGGGCTCTCAGGTATTGTTGAATGGATTAATTGAAGAAGGTGTTACCACCATTTTCGGTTATCCTGGAGGAGCAATCATGCCTATTTATGATGCTCTTTATGATTATGCCGATAAATTAGAACATATATTGGTTCGCCATGAGCAAGGTGGTATACACGCCGCTCAGGGTTTTGCACGTGCAAGCGGCAAAGTGGGTGTTTGTTTTGCCACCAGCGGACCCGGCGCAACCAACCTGGTTACTGGCCTGGCTGATGCACAAATTGACAGTACGCCATTGGTATGTATTACAGGTCAGGTATTTGCCCATTTATTGGGAACAGATGCTTTCCAGGAAACCGACGTAATCAACATTACTACGCCGGTTACCAAATGGAACTATCAGGTTACCGATGCCAAAGAAATCCAGGAGGTTTTGGCCAAAGCCTTTTACATTGCTAAAAGTGGCAGACCAGGTCCGGTTTTAATTGACATTACCAAAAATGCACAGTTACAGCTTGAGGAATTCCCTGAATACGTAAAATGCAACCATATCCGCAGTTATCGCCCAAAACCAAAAGTTAGGGTTGAATATATTGAGCAGGCCGCCGAATTGATTAATGCCGCTAAAAGACCTTTTGTATTGTTTGGTCAAGGCGTGATTTTAGGCAAGGCCGAAAAAGAATTTAAAGCCTTTATCGAAAAAGCGGGCATCCCTTCTGCCTGGACCATCATGGGCGAAAGTGCCATCCCAACTGCTCACCCTTTAAATGTAGGTATGTTGGGTATGCATGGTAATTACGGTCCTAATGTGTTAACCAACGAAGCGGATGTAATTATCGCCATCGGTATGCGATTTGATGACCGCGTAACCGGCCGTTTAGATAAATATGCCAAACAGGCCAAAATTGTACATTTAGACATCGATCCTGCTGAAATTGATAAAAACGTTAAAGCTGAAGTAGGTGTTTGGGGCGATTGTAAGGAAACTTTACCCCTCTTAACCAATTTGGTTAATGAAAACAAACATGAAGATTGGTTAGCTAAGTTCAGACAATACAACCAACAGGAAATAGACCAGGTAATTACACCAGAACTTTATCCTGCTGGCGAAGAAATGACCATGGGCGAAGTATTACGCAACATCAACGAAATCTGTGGTGGTGAAGCCGTAATTGTTACCGATGTTGGCCAGCATCAAATGGTAGCTTGCCGTTACGCAACATTCAACAATAGCCGCAGCAATATCACTTCTGGTGGTTTAGGAACCATGGGTTTTGGTTTACCGGCGGCAATTGGTGCTAAATACGGTGCTCCTGAAAAAACCGTTATTGCTATTATTGGTGACGGGGGTTTTCAAATGACTCCTCAGGAATTAGGTACGATTATGCAATTCGGTGCTGCAGTAAAAATCCTGATCCTGAATAACCGTTTCTTAGGAATGGTTCGCCAATGGCAGCAGTTATTTCATGATAAACGTTACTCTTTTGTTAACATCACCAGCCCTGATTTTGTAGCATTGGCTAAATCTTATTACATCGAGGCAGCCAAAGTTGACGAACGCGCAAACCTCAGAGCAGCATTGGAAACCATGATCAACCACGAAGGCTCTTACTTACTTGAAGTAATGGTTGGCAGAGAAAACAATGTTTTCCCAATGGTTCCACAGGGAATGAGCGTAAGCGAAATCAGATTGAAATAAGCGGGAAGGGTAAAAGCTGCGTAACCGTCATCCCGACTGCAGCGAAACGAAGAGATCTTCCTTCGGTCAAATTTAAGATTTCTTAACAAGACCGAAAAGACGAACAGATAAAAGAAATTATCATGAGTACTGAAAATACATTAGAACATAAAACAACAAAAGCCGACTTTGACGGTAAGCAGGAATATACCATTACGGTTTACGCTGAAAACCGCATCGGTTTATTAAACAGGATTGCGATTATTTTCTCGAAAAGAAAAATTAACATCGAAAGCCTTAACACCTCCCCTTCTGAAATTGACGGCATCCACCGTTTCAACATTGTGATACAGGAAAGCTACGAAGTAGTACGGAAACTGGCACGCCAAATTGAAAAGCAGATCGAAGTACTGAAAGTTTATTTTAATACCAATGATGAGATCATCTGGCAGGAACTGGCACTTTATAAGGTTTCTACCGATGAGATTGCTGAAAAAGTAACTGTTGAGCGTTTATTAAGGCAATATGGCGCCAGTGCGGTGGTGATCCGTAAAGATTATACTGTTTTTGCAGTAACTGGTCACCGCGAAGAAACGGATGCATTGGTAAAAGCTTTAGAACCTTATGAACTGATTGAATTTGTTCGCTCAGCGAGAGTTGCCATTATTAAAGACAGCGCAGGTTTCCATGAAAAGTTAAAAGAATTCGAAGCCTTTGAACCAGGGGAAGAACTGGTAGAAAATGAGTTTCTTGATAAAGGAGAGAAAATTTTTACCATGTAAATCACAACAAATCCGTCATTGCGAGAAGGAACGACGAAGCAATCTTTTAGAGTACTCGCATAGATTGCTTCGGCCCAAACAAACCCGGCCTCGCAATGATGAAAAAATAGGAATATGAAATGCCATAAAGCCATACCAGTGCTAAGAATATTCGATTACGATAAAGCCATTGAGTTTTATGTGGACTGGCTTGGCTTTAAAATAGACTGGAAACATACTTTCGAAGAAAATGCCCCGGTTTATATGCAGATTTCACTCAATGGTATCGAATTACATCTAACTCAGCATCATGGCGACTGTTCTCCAGGTGCAAGTGTTTTTGTAGATTGTACAGGGCTGAAAGAATTTCATAAAAGCATTATTGATAAAAAATATAAATACAACCGCCCCGGATTGGAAAAAACATTTTACGGAACCTGGGCAGTAACCGTAAATGATCCGTTTTACAACAAAATAATCTTTAACCAAACTTTAACTGAAGCAGAAAAACAACAACAAAATGGATCAGATATTTGACTTTATTATTAACTCAAGAACAGCATTTATTAAGTTGGTTGATAGCTTAACTATCGAACAGTTGAATAAAATTCCGGATGGTTATAACAACAACATCATCTGGAACTTTGGGCACATTGTAGTAAGCACCCAGACACTGTGTTATTTCCGTACCGGTATCTGGCCTGATGCAAGTGCTGTGAAGTTTAATGAGTTTTACAAGAAAGATACAAAACCAACTTATATGGTAACGGAAGCGGAAGTTGCGGAACTGAAAGCTATGGCTTTAGTGAGTATCGAAAACATTAAAGCCGATTATGCAAAAGGAACATTTACAAACATTACCCCTTTTTTGACATCAACCTACGGTGTGCAGCTGAATAGTATTGAAGAGGTACTGATTACCACTATCGGACATGACAATGTACATTTTGGCTACGCCTCCGCGTTGAAAAAACAATTGTAAAACAGAAAGATGCTTCGACTACGCTCAGCATGACAACAAAAACTAAAAATCGGTAAAGTCACTCAATCAGAGTAATCAATCCGAAAGAAAAAAAGAATATATAAAACGATAATTAAATAGAAATTAACCAATAAAAACAATGGCAAATTATTTTAACACATTACCTCTTAGAGAAAAACTAAACCAATTGGGTGTTTGCGACTTCATGGACAGTGCTGAATTTTTAGATGGCGTTAGCGCATTAAAAGGCAAAAAACTGGTAATTGTAGGTTGCGGTGCTCAAGGCTTAAACCAAGGGTTAAATTTAAGAGATAGTGGTTTAGATGTAAGCTACACTTTACGTAAGGAAGCAATTGAGGGCAAGCGCGATTCGTGGAAAAATGCAACTGAAAATAATTTCACCGTTGGCACTTACGAAGAACTTATCCCAAATGCGGATGTGGTAATCAACCTTACTCCAGATAAACAACACACTGCAGTTGTAAATGCAATTATGCCTTTAATGAAAGAAGGTGCCACCTTGCTATATTCTCATGGCTTCAATATCGTTGAAGAAGGCATGCAGATCCGTAAAGATCTAACGGTGATTATGGTTGCACCTAAATGCCCGGGTAGTGAGGTTAGAGCAGAATATGTTAGAGGTTTTGGTGTTCCTACTTTAATTGCAGTTCACCCGGAAAACGATCCTCAGGGAAAAGGTCTGGCGCAAGCTAAAGCATACTGTGTGGGTACAGGCGGGCACAGAGCGGGCGTTTTAAGATCATCTTTTGTAGCCGAGGTAAAATCAGATTTAATGGGTGAGCAAACCATCCTTTGCGGTTTATTACAAACCGGTTCTATTTTGTCATTCGATAAAATGATAGAAAAAGGAATTGATGCAGGTTATGCTTCTAAATTGGTTCAATATGGTGTTGAGGTTATCACTGAAGCCTTAAAACAAGGTGGCATCACGGCCATGATGGACCGCTTAAGCAATGTAGCTAAAATCAAAGCCTTCGAAATCTCAGAAGAATTGAAAGATATTATGCGTCCATTGTTCCAGAAACACCAGGATGACATTATGAGCGGCGAATTTAGCCGTACCATGATGGAAGATTGGGCAAATGGTGACAAGAACTTATTAAAATGGAGAGCTGAAACAGGTGAGACTGCATTTGAAAAAACTCCGGCTGGTGATGTTAAAATCGGTGAGCAGGAATATTTCGACAACTATACCTTAATGGTGGCTTTTGTTCGCGCCGGTGTTGAATTGGCTTTCGAAACCATGGTACAGGCTGGTATCAAACCAGAGTCGGCTTACTACGAATCGTTACACGAAACACCACTTATTGCCAACACCATCGCCCGTAAAAAATTATTTGAAATGAACCGCGTAATTTCTGATACTGCGGAATACGGATGTTATCTGTTCGACCAGGCGTGCAAACCGTTATTAGGTGATTTCATGAAAAAGGTAGATACCGATTTAGTTGGTAAAAACTTTAATGAAGGTAAAGATGGCGCTGTTGATAACAGACAACTAATTGAGGTAAACGAAGCGATCCGTTCTCATCAGGTTGAGCAAATTGGTGCTACCTTACGTAAAGCCATGACTGCTATGAAAGCCATTAAAACTGCATAGAAACAAAAAGAATGTCATCCTGAGCCTGTCGAAGGAATTCTTTTTGTTTCATGATGAAAAGTCTTCGACAAGCTCAGTCTGACAAACATTAAATAATAACAGAAGATGTCAAAAACATTAGTAGAAAAAATTTGGGATGCTCATGTTGTAAAAAGTGAAGAAGGATTTCCTGATATTTTATACATTGATACACACTTAATACATGAGGTAACCTCTCCGCAGGCATTTGATGGCTTGCGCAAAAGAGGTTTACCTGTTTTCCGTCCGAAACAGACGGTAGCCACTGCCGATCATAACGTGCCTACGTTAAATCAATTACTGCCAATTAAAGAAGAGCTTTCTCGCTATCAGGTAGATATGCTCACTAAAAACTGTGCAGAATTCGGAATAGAGCTTTATGGCTTAGGCCACCCTTTTCAGGGGATTGTACATGTTATCGGTCCTGAGTTAGGCATTACTTTACCTGGTAAAACGATGGTATGCGGCGATAGCCATACCTCAACACATGGTGCTTTTGGTGCCATTGCATTTGGTATCGGCACCTCGCAGGTAGAGCAGGTTTTCGCTACGCAATGTTTGTTGCAGTCGAAACCTAAAACCATGAAAATTGAGGTAAATGGCGAACTTGGAAAAGGTGTTGGTGCAAAAGATATTATCTTATACATCATCGCGAAGATTTCTGCTGCCGGTGGTACCGGTTATTTCATCGAATATGCAGGTTCGGCAATCGAATCGTTAAGCATGGAAGCCCGCATGACCATCTGTAACATGAGTATCGAAATGGGTGCACGTGGTGGATTGATTGCACCAGACCAAACCACTTTCGATTACATCAAAGGAAGGGAATTTGCTCCGGCTGGCGAAGAGTGGGATAAAGCCTTAGCTTACTGGAACACTTTATATAGCGATGCTGATGCAAAATTTGATAGCGTGTTAACTTTCAACGCTGCGGATATTGCCCCTATGATTACTTATGGTACCAACCCAGGGATGGGAATGGGCATCCAGGAACATATTCCGGCAACCACAGCACAACCAGAAACCGAAAAAGTATCGTATAAAAAAGCGCTGGATTATATGGGCTTTGATGATGATTCATCATTGATCGGGAAACCTGTTGATTATGTTTTTATCGGAAGCTGTACCAACTCCCGCATAGAAGATTTACGTGAAGTTGCCAGTTTTGTTAAAGATAAACGCAAAGCGGATAACGTTACCGTTTGGATTGTTCCAGGCTCAAAACAGGTAGAACAACAGGCTAAAAACGAAGGTTTGGATAAGATTTTCGAAGCAGCCGGTTTTCAGTTACGCGAACCGGGATGCAGCGCCTGTTTAGGAATGAACGAAGATAAAATTCCGGCAGGTAAATATTGTGTATCAACATCAAACAGAAATTTTGAAGGTAGACAGGGACAAAATGCACGCACGCTATTGGCCAGCCCACTTACAGCTGCAGCAGCAGCCGTAACCGGAAAAATTACCGATGTAAGGGAAATGTTGGAAAAGGTAGAGGGTTAAAAGGCAGAAGGTTTAAGGTACAGGCAAAAGCCTAGCTTAATCTTCCGCTAATAAATATATGATTTTAGAAGTTGCCATACTAAATGTAAAAGCCGGGTTATCGGCTGATTTTGAAAGCGCTTTTGACGAAGCGCAAAAAATCATTTCCTCAATGGAAGGTTACATTTCCCATCAGCTTCAAAAATGTGTAGAGGTAGAAAATAAATATATCCTGCTGGTTAACTGGAAAACGCTGGAGGCACACACCGAAGATTTTAGAAGATCTGCAGCCTACCAGGATTGGAAAAAGTTATTGCATCACTTTTACGATCCTTTTCCAACAGTTGAACACTTTACCAAGGTAGAAGGTGGTAAGGCTTAAGGTGGAGGGTAAACACATGAGGTATAAAATTACTACCATTAAGCAAAAGGCTTAAGATAAAAGATAAAAAGTGGAATTTAAGTCTCGCTACTTAATACTCCCTACTTGATACTAATTGACATGAAAAAATTCACAAAATTGACATCGGCCGTTGTGCCTTTAAATATAGAAAATATTGATACCGACCAGATTATCCCGGCAAGGTTTCTAAAAGCGACTACCCGTGAAGGTTTCGGCGAGAACCTGTTCCGTGATTGGCGTTATAATGGAGATAATACGCCGAAACCAGAGTTTGTAATGAACAATCCTACCTATAACGGTCAGATTTTGGTTGCAGGAAAAAACTTTGGTTGTGGAAGTAGTCGCGAGCATGCCGCCTGGGCCATTCAGGATGCTGGCTTTGATGCCGTAATCAGCAGTTTTTTTGCCGATATTTTTAAAGGAAATGCGCTGAACAACGGTTTGCTACCCATACAGGTAAGCGACACCTTTCTGGCGCAGATTTTTAAAGCGGTGGATAACAATCCAAAATCGGCCTTAGAAGTTGATTTGGAAAAACAAACCGTTACTATTGTAGAAACCGGTGCTCAGGAATCCTTCGAGATCAATCCTTACAAAAAATCATGCTTGATAAACGGTTACGATGACATCGATTTCATCTTAAACCAAAAACAATTAATTGAAGAATTTGAACAGGCCAGGTAATGGATAAACCATTCGTTTACATACAGGATTTAAATTTAGGTTACCGCAATAAAACGGTGCTAAAGAATTTGTATTGGGAAATGAATAGAGGTGAAAGCTATGCAATCGGCGGCAAAAGTGGAACCGGTAAAACAGCTTTGGCCAAAGCCATTGCCAGCCTCGTCCCTTTTCAGGGAAGCATAGAAATTAATTTTGACCAGCAGAATAAACTTCCTCAGGAAGTACTTTATGTAGAAAGCTGGTACCAGTTTAAAAACCTGGAAGGTGTGGCCAATTTTTATTATCAACAGCGGTATACCAGTTTACAGGCTAATGATACCTTGACCGTTCATGCAGAACTGGTGAATTATGGAAAAGAGAAAGGACTTCATTTCGATCAGGTTGAGCCGATTTTGGAAGCTTTGGGTTTTGCAACATTTGCCAGTTCACAATTAATCGAATTATCCAGCGGCGAACACAAAAAGTTGCAACTGGTTAAAGCACTTTGGTTAAAACCGCAGCTGTTGATTATCGATCAACCATATACAGGTTTAGATACTGCTTCGCGGAAAAACCTAAACACTTTATTGGATCAGGTGGCTGCAGAAGGTGTGCAATTGATCTTGATTAGTAATGACACTGAATTGCCAAATTCCATTCGTTCATTTGCTGAAATAAGAGACGGGCAGCTGTTCAAAGTAGATGCATTGGAAAGTGCTGCTGTCGAAATCCACTCAAGAGAAATACCGGATTTTTTAAAAGAATCGCCCGTTTACAGTATCCATGATATTGTAAAAATGGTTAATGTAAACATCAGCTATGGTGAAAAACAGGTATTGAAAAACATTAACTGGGAAATTAAAGCAGGAGAAAAATGGCTTCTTCAAGGCCATAACGGGTCAGGGAAGTCGACCTTACTAAGCCTGATCAACGGCGATCATCCACAATCTTATGCCAACGAACTTTATTTATTCGGAAACAGACGTGGAAGCGGCGAAAGCATATGGGACATTAAACAGCATATCGGGTTAATATCACCCGAATTTCATTGGTATTTCGATCCCACCGCTACCGTTTGGCAAAGTATTGCGTCCGGTTTTTATGATACCGTAGGTTTATTCCAGCAATTGCCTTATACTAAAAGTACACAGGTTGATGAATTGGTAGCATACTTTGGCCTTACCGAAGAGAAAAATGAATTGTTAACTGCGCTTCCACTCGGTAAACAACGATTGGTGTTGTTGGCGCGGACAATCATAAAAAATCCGGAACTATTAATTCTGGACGAACCTTGCCAGGGCTTAGACCAGCAGCAAAGCAAACATTTTAACCAATTGGTTGATGAATTATGCAGCAATGGGATGACCTTAATTTATGTTGGCCATTTTGAATCGCAGCTGCCAACCTGCATAGAAAAAAGAATATTGTTAGAAAAAGGCGAGGTAAAAGTCGTCGAAAGTTTAAACACAGAAATATTAAGCTGATGCAAATTAACCACAGATAAGATTCTAATGGTTTGTGTCTTCACAAACCAAAGCAGAAATTAATATCATGGTAAAACTGTAACAGCAAAAGAGGAGTCAACAATGAAGAAGAACATTTTAGTAATACCTGGAGATGGTATCGGCCCTGAGGTCACGACTTGGGGAAAAGCAGCATTAGAAAAAATTGCCGAAATTTTTGGGCATGAATTTAACTTCGAAGAAGCTTTAATGGGCCATGCGGCGATTGAAGTTACCGGCGAACCCCTGCCAGACGAAACTTTGGAAAAAGCAAGGCAAAGCGATGCGATCCTTTTTGGTGCAATTGGGCATGCCAAATATGACAACGATCCAAGTTTAAAAGTCAGACCAGAACAAGGACTTTTAAAAATCCGTAAAGAACTGGGATTATTTGCCAATCTCCGCCCGATATTACTATTTGATGAACTTCTTCAGGCATCGAGCATTAAACCCGAAATTTTAAGGGGAACCGATATTTTGTTTTTCCGTGAGTTAACGGGTGATGTTTATTTTGGGGAGAAAACACGTTCCGACGACCGGAACACGGCTTCAGATCTGATGATTTACCACCGCTATGAGGTAGATCGCATTGCACATAAAGCTTACCAGGCTGCACAACAACGCAACAAAAGGTTATGCTCGGTAGATAAAGCCAATGTTCTGGAAAGCTCACGCCTGTGGCGCGAAACTGTTCAGGAAATTGCCAAACAATATCCTGATGTGGAAACAGAGCATATGTTTATCGATAATGCAGCCATGCAGCTGATCAAAAACCCGAAAAAGTTCGACGTGGTATTAACCGCTAATTTGTTTGGGGATATCTTGACCGATGAGGCATCGCAGATTGCAGGTTCAATGGGTATGCTGGCTTCAGCTTCTGTTGGCGAAAGTACTGGTTTCTTCGAACCCATCCATGGTTCTGCTCACGATATTGCCGGTAAAGATTTAGCCAATCCGCTAGCCTCTATCCTATCGGCAGCACTGATGCTGGAAATCGGATTCGGACTGAAAGAAGAAGCTAAATTATTGGTTGATACCATCGACCAGGTATTAAAAGAAGGCTTCAGAACGCACGATATTGCCGACCAAAGCACTAACCGTTTTAAAGTTTTGGGTACCGCCGAAATGGGAAAGTTAGTATTGAAATTCTTATCACAAAAATTAATCAACTCCTAAATCAAAGATTATGATTCACGACCCTAACAAAGTTTATATTTTCGACACCACCTTACGTGATGGTGAGCAGGTTCCAGGCTGCCAGTTAGATACAAACCAAAAAATAGAAATCGCTAAATCACTTGAGCTTTTAGGCGTTGATGTGATTGAAGCAGGTTTTCCGGTATCCAGTCCCGGAGATTTTAACAGCGTAATTGAATTATCAAAGGCAGTAACCAACCCGATTATCTGTGCCTTAACACGCGCCAATAAAAATGATATCGACGTTGCTGCAGATGCGTTGCGTTACGCCAAGAGGCCGCGTATTCACACCGGGATCGGCTCTTCGGACTTCCACATCAAACATAAATTTAACAGTACCCGCGAAGAAATTTTAGAACGTGCCGTAGAAGCAGTAAGGTATTCGAAAAAATTTGTCGAAGACGTTGAATTCTATGCAGAAGATGCCGGCCGTGCCGATATCGAATTTTTAGCCAAAATGGTTGAAGCCGTGATTGCGGCGGGTGCAACTGTGGTCAACATTCCGGATACCAACGGTTATTGCCTGCCAGATCAATACGGCTCGAAGATTCTTTATTTAAAAGAGAATGTAAAAAACATCGATAAAGCCATAATCTCAGTACATTGCCACAACGATTTGGGTTTAGCTACCGCCAACTCTATCGCTGGCTTACAAAATGGTGCCCGCCAGGTGGAATGTACCATTAACGGTATTGGCGAGCGTGCAGGCAATACATCAATGGAAGAAGTGGTGATGATTTTGAAAACACACAAAATTCTGGGTTTAAATACCCAGATTGATGCCACCCGCTTTTACGAAATGAGCCATATGGTTAGAAACCAGATGAATATGCCGGTACAACCCAATAAAGCTATTGTTGGCGGAAACGCATTTTCGCACAGTTCGGGCATACACCAGGATGGTTTCTTAAAAAACCGCGAAAACTACGAAATTATTAAACCCGAAGATGTCGGTTTTCCTGATGCGACGATAGTATTAACTGCAAGAAGCGGTCGCCATGCCTTAAAACATCATTTAGAACGTTTAGGCCATCAATTGGAAAAAGAACACCTGGATATTGTTTACAAACAGTTTTTGGTCTTAGCCGATAGCAAACAGGGCATTAACGATGCCGATTTGAACCAATTGGTAGCGCTGCACCTGGCCTAGAAGCCGAAAGTTTAGAGACAAAAGCTAAAAGCGACAAACGAACGGCCTAAAGATTCAGGGTTTTGTCGTTAAGCTGGTGCGTTTTAGTTTAACACACCGACTAGGCTTCCCTAAACCTGATAGCAGTGGAAATACTTTTTAATTGCAGCCAACTTAAATATGATGTCATGCTGAGGCACGAAGCATCTGTAACCGATAGAAAACAGGGTTTTCGCTCCTCAGCACCACAGCTGTATTAAAAAGATTGAAACGAATAGCAGGGCTGTAATAACCGATGGAATACAAACCCTGCTTTACAAAAAAACACAAGAAGATATCTGTTTTGATACCAGATATTTGATTCTTAGTTACTATAAAAAATGAACACTACAACACCACATACACTAGATTTTAAATCTGCAACAGAAAGGCTCAAAAACGTGGTAAAACGTACCCCGCTTGAGTTTAATGCCGGACTTTCTTCTTTTTACAATGCCAATATTTATTTAAAAAGAGAAGATCTGCAGATTGTACGCTCTTACAAACTGCGTGGTGCTTACAATAAAATCAGTTCGCTGCCTCAGGAACTGTTGGTAAACGGCGTAGTTTGTGCAAGTGCCGGAAACCACGCGCAGGGTGTGGCTTACTCTTGTAAAAAACTGGGCATTAAAGGTGTGATATTTATGCCTGAAATTACCCCGAAACAAAAGGTAAAACAAACTTATATGTTCGGTGGCGAACATGTGGAAGTGGTTTTGGTTGGAGATACTTTTGACGATTGTTTAAAAGAAGCGCTTGCTTACAGCGCTGAAAAAACTGCCACTTTTATTCCTCCTTTTGATGATGAAAAGGTAATTGAAGGACAAGCTACCGTAGGCGTAGAAATTTTTGAAGACCTGCCTGATTTAGATATGGTGGTGATGCCTGTAGGTGGCGGAGGACTGGCATCAGGTGTAAGTGCTTACCTAAAAACCGTTAAACCCGATGTTAAACTGATTGGTGTTGAACCACTTGGCGCACCCTCGATGGTTACAGCAATGGAGCATGGTGGCCCCTACACATTAGATGAAATAGACCGCTTTGTGGATGGTGCCGCTGTAAAAAGGATCGGCCACATTACTTATGAATATTGTAAGGAACTGCTTGACCAGATGCATTTAATACCCGAAGGAAAAATCTGCACTACCATTTTAAAACTGTATAATGAGGACGCCATTGTGGTAGAACCGGCCGGAGCGCTGTCTATCGCTGCATTAGATCAGCTTAAAGACCAGATTACCGGCAAAACGGTAGTATGTGTTGTTAGCGGCGGAAACAATGACATAGAGCGCATGCAGGAGATTAAAGAGAAGTCTTTACTTTTCGAAGGTTTAAAACATTATTTTATTGTCCGTTTCCCACAAAGACCAGGCGCTTTAAAATTATTTGTGAATGAAGTTTTAGGACCACAGGATGATATTACCCGTTTCGAGTTTATTAAAAAAACCAACAGGGAAAACGGTCCGGCGTTGGTGGGCATTGAGCTTTCGAACAAAAATGATTACGCCAGTTTATTACAGCGTATGAAAGATTTTAAATTCGAAATTATCGAGTTAAATCAGGATCAGACTTTGTTTGAATATTTGGTTTAAGGGTCTAATCTTTAATCGAAGGGCGCAAAGTTTTTCGCAAAATACCCAAAAGCGGTTCGTCATTCCCAACTTGATTGGGAATCCTAATGCAATAGCTTTAAGATTCCCGCCTGCGAGGGAAAGACGACGACTCTTTTAATATATATTTATAAAAATGAACTTCAAAGATTTAACCAACAAAACCTTAATTTCTGATCACGATATCAGCTGGGAAGATTTAGGTGCTGGCGTAAAACGAAAAATTATGGCTTACGATCACAACCTGATGTTGGTTAAAGTAGCATTTGAGAAAGATGCCATTGGTACCATTCATAATCATCCGCATTTACAGATGAGTTACGTAGCCAAAGGCAGTTTTGAAGTAAGCATGGGTGATGATAAAAAAATCCTGAACGAAGGCGATGTTTTTTTAGCCCCATCAAATGTATTTCACGGCGTGGTTTGTTTGGAAGATGGGATATTGATTGATGTCTTTAACCCACACCGGGAAGATTTTTTAAAATAAGACCGTGGTCGGGAGTCGGAAAGCCCGAGGTCGGGTGCAACCCTAAACCTTCCACCTTCTACCTTATTCAAAGGTAAACCTCACATTCTTGTAGCCCAACCCCTCAATAATGGGCTTAAGCACGGTGGTAGCATTTGTTTTTGTTTGCGCTAAAATGCTCGATTTTTTAACTTCAGCAGTAACTTGTCTTTCTGCGGCTTTGTATGCTTCATCTACCAAACTCGCCTCGCGAAAAAAAGCCATTTTCGTATCGTAAACACGTGAGTTTTTATGGTCGATTTTTACATAACAGATTTCGGGCTGTGGTAAATTTACTACAGCAGTGTCCGCAACAATGCTTATATCTTCTTTCGCAATTTTAGTCAGATCGATACAGCCTACCGCTTCGGCTTTGATAATCAATAAAACACTGGCTTCAGGTAAAAAATCTGTCTTATTTTTATGTTCCAAAACATCGCTGATCTGGTACCTTACCAGTTCCAGTTTACCTATAGCCTCAATTTTCTCTACCAGAAGCTGATGTTTGCTTTCTACAGTGGTATTGATACTGAACTTTTTGGAGATAAATAAGTACCCTGCAACAATTAAAATTAACCAGGGTAAGAGACGGAAAAAGATTTTCATAGGTGTAAATAAATGCAATTTTATAATTGGTATCTATTGCTAACTGTACAATAATTAATCCATAAATGGGTAGTTAATTTTTTTGGCAGAAGATTTGTAATACCAATATCACACACACAAATAACACTAATCAAAATGAAAAAATTTACCATCTTAATGCTTTGCATTGCCACACTAGGTCTGGCTTCGTGCAAGAAAGAAACTGTCTATCAAGAACTAAGAGCTAAAACTTATAATTTTACGATCAATTCAAATGAATGGTTACGTAATAGCAATGGGAGTTACTCCGTAAATAAGGCCTTATCAGCAATTGATGGCGTAACATTGGATGATGAAGGCGTACTAGTTTATTTTGAGCACCCCAACGATCCAAATGGTGATATCCAGTTGCCTTATACATTTAATTACAATGCTTTTAGCTATAAAATTTCCAATGGTGGTTTAAGGTTCGATGTTCAGGATACTAATAATTTAACAGCTACAGTTCCACCTAATTATAATACTTTAGTAAAAGTTGTAATTATTCCATCAGATTATGCGGGAAATTAAATTATAACAGTTTTTTAAAAAACTCTTAAAACGACTATTGTTCAATTCAACATAGTCGTTTTTTTTGTCTTATTATTTCTTAAAAAAGTTTAATCATAACTTTTCAATCTAATTGAAGATATTAAACTACAATTAAAATTCCAGATACTGACCAATATTCTATTGAACGTAGTCTTTTTTTTTGTCTTTTATTCCCACATTAAAAAATCACGGATATAAACATGTTGTATACCTTGATAGGTATTGCCATTAAACTCGCTATTTGTAATTACATATTTTGGATAATTATCATCAATCTGAAGCAGGTTTTCAAATTCGCGCTTAATGGTTGCTTCATCCTCTAATTTTAAAGCTACCTGGACATAAATAAGTTCGCCTTTGCGTTCGCCAATAAAATCGATTTCCTTGGTATTCATTGTACCAACCTTTATTTTGTAGCCCAAATATAAGAGATGGTTATATACTACATTTTCAAGTAATTTCCCTAAGTCCTGTGGCCTATAACCGATAATGGCATTTCTAATGCCGGTATTTTCAAAATAAAATTTACTACCTGTTTCAAAAATTCGTTTCCCAACAATATCATATCGGTCTACCTCGTGAATAATATATGCATTTACCAAATACCTGGTATATGTTTGTATTTGATTTGGGGCTAGGTTAGTTTGTTGAGATTTAAGAAAATCGCTGATTTTTTTTGCAGAAAACAAACTTCCAATATTGTCTGCCAGGAAAAGAACAAGTTTTTCCAGGAAATTACTATTTCTCAAATTATATCTCGAAACAACATCCCTAAACAAAATAGTGGTATAAATACTATTAAGATATTCGAAAGCCTGCTCATTCAGCGTTAAGTTGATCAAATAAGGCAGCCCCCCATATTTAAAATAGTGTTCCATACTTTTATCATTATTCTTCAGTTTATGAAACATTAAAAATTCGGAATACGACAAACTGTAAATGGTAAATTCAACATATCTGCCACTTAAGTAGGTGGCTAATTCTCCTGAAAGCATTTTAGCATTGCTACCAGTAATGTAGATATCGTTATTTTGATCGAGTAAAAGTGATCTTAATGCCTTTTCAAAATCAGTTATATCCTGTATTTCATCTACAAAAATATAATTATGCACATCAGGCTTTACTCTTGATAGGATATAATCATTCAGATCGTTTGCATTGTGAATAAAATCGAACTGTAGATCTTCTTTATTAATATAAATAATATTTGCATCCTGATCCTGTTCAATAATAGTGTTTATAATCTGAAAAACCAGATAACTCTTTCCAACTCTACGTTGCCCGGCTAATACCTTAATCAGGTTTTTACGGATGAATGGCTGTATTCGGGAAATGTATTTATCTCGGTTTAAAACGCCAACAGGTATATTCATATTATAGCTATGATTATAATTATTACAAATATAATATAAAATTTTAATTATAATTATAACTTTTTCATGCCTAAACGTAAATTATAAATACAATTAAAACTCCAAAAACCGAGTAATATTCAATTGAACGTGATCGTTTTTTTTATGTTCTTCCCTATTTAGCTGTATTGCACGGATATGCACACCATTCCGTTCCAATAAAAGTTCATCGTAAAAACCTTTGTAGTACATATCTTTTACCTCGAAACGCCTGCTGCTCCAATTGCTATTGATTTCTGCCCATTCCGGATAAAATACAACAAAATCTTTTTGTGTTTTCAAACCGATTTTCTCGGCATCACTACGGGTTAAAACTACAGCATTACCCAAAATTTGAGCCGTATAAATGTGTTTTGGCTGCTGGTAAATTTCAGCTGGTTTTCCTGTTTGCAAAAGTTCGCCATTCCGAAGAATCAATAACTGATCGGCCAGAAACAAACCATCGGCAGGGTCGTGCGATACCAGTATTACCGTCACACCAGTTTCGGCAGCTATACGTTTGATATCAGCACGCAGCTGGTTTTTAAGCAAAGCATCAACCTGGCTGAAAGGTTCGTCTAAAAGCAGCACCTGCGTATCCGAAACCATGGCTTTAGCGATGGCCACACGTTGTTGTTCGCCCCCACTCAGTTCAATAATTTTCTTATTCTGGAGCGGTAAAATCCGTAAATGCTCCATGATGGCCAAAGTTTTTTCAGCTTTGGTTTTCAGGTCGGTATTGGATAATTGTGAGGCAATATTATCGTAAACTTTCGCATAAATGTTAAGCGAGAAATCCTGTGTAACCATTTTCATCTGCTTATGGCCGGGAATCAACTGCTCATCTGGTCCTTTAACACGCTTATCTTCGAAATAGACTTCTCCTTCATCAGTTTTTAACAAGCCATAGATGGATTTTAATAAGGTTGATTTCCCGCTACCGCTTTCGCCGATAATGGCAACCACATCGCCTTTTTTAATGTCGAAACTTACATTTCTGATTCCACCGGCCTGTTCTGCCTGATATTGCTTGGTTAAATTTTTAACGCTGATTAGGATATTGCTCACGTGATAAAGATAGTGAATAAGCTTAAAGTGGAAAGACTAAAGCTTAAAGCAATTTTACACGTGTAATGCAACGTTCATTTGCACGTGTAACAATATATATTTACTTTTATATCAATAAATAACAAAATATGAATACAAAGCTAACTTTAACGATAAACGATGCCGTTATTAAACTTGCCAAATCCTATGCAAAAAAGCAAGGTAGAAGTTTATCGGCTTTGATAGAAAATTATCTGATGGCCATCACGCAAAAAGAAGAGATTGTAGCTAAAGATGATGAGTTATCGCCTTTAATAAAGTCTTTAATGCTTCGTCCAAAAGTAGATTTACCTAATGATTACGATTATAAAAGAGAATTAGACAAGATTAAGGATGAAAAGTATCAAAAATACTTAAATAACAATGAAGGATAACGTTCTACTAGATTCAGATATTTTGCTCGACTTTTTTTTAAAAAGAGAGCCATTTCTCGATCATGCATCAAAAATTTTGAATCTATGTGCCATCAAGGCTGTTAATGGTTTTGTTACCGGATTGATTATTGCAAATACATACTATTTGTTGAGAAAACACTTTCAACATAAAGATATTTTGGCTGATTTTAAGATTTTATTTACTTTTTTAGATGTCTTAATAATTGATAAAAGTGTTATTATATCCTCAATTGATTCAGATTTTTTGGATTTTGAGGATGCCCTACAAAATTTTTCAGCTGAAAATAATAGCCTAATCAAAACTATAGTTACCCGGAATATTAAGGATTACAAAAAAAGTAAATTAAGCGTTTTAACTCCTGAAATGTTTCTAAAAACACGCTAAACAAAAAATCCTGTCTCGCCTAACCGAAACAGGATCTGTTCATGTGTGTGTTAACTTTATGTTTTTTAGATTACCTCATCTAAATAAATTGATCGGTCCCCTTTTAGAAGATTTAGGGCTTAGTTCAACCCAAAAGTAATTCCGAAGCTCATATTCTTTAAGCCGGCTTGCTGTGCAGTAGTAAACATATCGTTGAAATAGTATTTGGTAAACAAACCTAAACCGCCATAACCAAACCTAACAGTACCACCGTAACGAACCGATTGAAAGTGGTAGTTATCATATTGCTTCTCTTTACCGCGCTCTTCGCTAATCTGTTTGATTTTTCCGTTTAGCAAAAAGCTAACCTCCGGACCTAATACCAGATAAAACCTTTTGCCGTTTTTGTTTTCTGCGGTACGGAATTCAAAATTTAAGGGAATGTGTACATAACTGCTCGAGAAACGGTTTTTAGAAAAATGTACTGGCGATTCTGTATAAACAAACTCATTTGAGTTTTTTGCAATGGTAATATCTTTTCTCAAACGGATCAAAGTCCAGTCAAATCCTCCCGCTACGTAAACCTTAAAATTTGAATTGAAACGGTATCCAAACTGTAACACATCAAACGAGAACGTACTGGTTTTGCCACCTTTATAATCTAAAAAATCGTTATTTGGAGATAAATTGAAACTGCCGTTATCAATTAACCTGGAGAAACCTAAATCTACACGGGTAAAGGTAATACCACCTACAAAACGGCCGTTTTTGGGTTGTTTATTTACGCTGTCTTTGCCGTCCCTTGTTATCTTTACAATTCCATAATCCAAATCTTTTCTATTCCTTTTGATAGAATCTTGTTGTGCAAAAGCACCAGGAGCCATAACACCGGCAAGTCCGCTTACCAAAAGTGTTGTATAAATTAGACGTTTCATATTTATGTGTTTGTTATGTTTAATGTTGTAATGTTTAAATGTTGTGATTTTTTAGTGTTGGTAACTGAAAATTGTAAACTGAAAACTGCCAACTGATAACCGCTATTTCTTCCGTTTACCAAATTTAAAAGGGCCGATATTGATGGATGACAGAGAAGAATCATCATCATCAGTACGGAACTGGATCAGTTTATCTTTTCTTTTGTCCATTTTGTTAACGATTAGGTTGACTACATCGCCCACATTACGGATACCTTTATTACTTTGTTCATTATCGTTAACAGGCTCATCTGTTTTAACCGGAGTTGCAACAGCCGCCGTTACCATCTCCTCTTTCGGTTGCAGAATCGCCTCTTCGATTTTCGTTTTAAGATCTTTTTTAGGTTCCTCAATTTTCGCTATAACAGCTTCCTGTTTCTGCATTTCAGTTGCCGTAATTATGCTATGTGTTTCCTTCAATCCAGTTGCCTTGATTTCCTTTTTAACCTTTGTTTTGGCTATAGCGTTAACTACTTTAGGTCTAACTGGTAAAACGGGCTCAATACTTTCAACTGTTGTAACTGCCGTATCCTGGGCAATCGGTTCTTTCACCTCTGGTTTAGTTTTTTCAATTACATTATTTGCCAATTGTTTACCCTGATTGGTTGTATTTTGTTGTTGATAAATCAAAATCCCTATCGTGGCGACCAATAAAATCGCTGCAGCCGACAACCAATATACTGGTATGATTCTTTTCTTCTTCGGCGCGATTTCGCTTTCTATATTGCTCCACAAATCTCTTGAAGGTGTTACTTCCGCATCAGCAAAAGTATCCTTAAATAACTTATCGAAATCCTTATCCCGTATAGGTTGCATAACCAAATCCCTCCATTTTTATAATTTCTTCTTTTAATATTGCTCTTGCTCTCGATAGTTGCGATTTGCTCGCCCCTTCTGAGATGCCTAATGTCTCGCCAATTTCTTTATGTGAGTAACCTTCAATTACATACATGTTAAAAACCATCCGGTAACCATCAGCCAGTTTTTGTATCACTTTCATCAGGTCTTGCATACCTAAACGGCTAAAATCAAATCCGGTTGATGGTTGCTCATAAGCTTCATCTATTTCCACTACATTTAAGCTGCGTAAATTTTTACGGTAACTCTCAATAGCGGTATTTACCATCACCCGCCTAATCCAGCCTTCAAAAGAACCCTCGCCACGGTATTCCTTAATTTTCTGAAAAACTTTAATGTAGCCCATCTGCAATACATCTTCAGCTTCCATTCTATCTTTGGCGTAGCGCATACAAACGGCCAACATCTTCGATGCTGTTTGCTTATAAAGCAACTCTTGCATCTTCCGGTCGCCAGCCTTGCAGCCTTCCATCAAATCGTTTATTGTATAGCTTCGCGTCAATTTCATTGTGTGTTTGTATATAGAAGATGGCAGATTACAAA
Organism: Pedobacter suwonensis; assembly: GCF_044762335.1. Classification (GTDB taxonomy): domain Bacteria; phylum Bacteroidota; class Bacteroidia; order Sphingobacteriales; family Sphingobacteriaceae; genus Pedobacter. The sequence goes on from NZ_JBIWEB010000004.1 coordinate 383,487, forward strand.
CAATGGTTGCAAGAGGTAAGAAAAAAAGTTAAATAAAGTTAAATTATTAATCATCAAACTGATTTTCAGCAAGATAAATGATATAATATTTTTCAGAAAGATATAGCTTTTTGATTTGGAAAGCAAAGACAGGAGCAATTTTGAAGTGTTAGTCCCGCTATCCGCTGCAAAGCCTCGGCTCGTTCCTCACCTTCGTGTTTCCGCTGCTATCGGGTTTAGGAAGCAGTGGCAATGCTTAAAATAACAAATCCCTTAGCTTTTTAAAACTATGGGTTTGAAATGGATGAATTTCAACCCTAAACCTTCTACCCTCTACCTTTCACCTTTCTTCGCCTTAAACAATTTAAAGTCCTGCTTATAGGTTAAGAAAAATGAATGGTTAAACTGCAGTTGTTTATCAGTATGATCAAGATCGATATGTGGTTCGAAACGTACATCAAGGTATAAATGCGGTATCAGTTCTTTTTGATAAGCATAACGCAACGAAACAATATTCCGCGAACTCTGTCTTAACCCGGGGCTATATAAATTATCGGAAACCGACTCATACAGCGGCATACCTTTAATCGAAATAAAATTATTGCCTTTCCAGTAAGAGGCGACCAAACTGCCCCATTTACTTTCTACACCTGCATTTAACCATAAACCAAAACCACCCTGATAAGCCCTTCTTTTATCAGGAGAAAAATCTTTGTAAACAGTAATATAATTATCGGTATATACCTGCTTGATATTTTTGTTAATGTCTTTATGCAACTTTATACCTGTAGCACCATTAAACATGGTAGTAATCGGGATTTCTTTCAGCACATCAATCTGTCCGCCTTGGTGGAAAGCCAAAAATTGTGCGGGGATACTCAATTTCCAGTCGTCATTTTTAATTAAAAAACTCTCTGTAGATAATCCACCTATAATTTCTTCTTTGGCCGGATCGCCCTTATAAATCATTTTTTGCCAGGCAATCCATGCATCTAAAGTAAACTTCTTACGCTCTACCAATAGTTGTGTCCCATATTCAATCGGGGTAGTCAAAATCCTTTCAAAATCATATAAAGGCTCGATATACTTATGCTGGATATTCCCTTCTAAACTTCCAAAAATTAAGGTAAGGTTACGCTTATGATATTTTACATTAAACAAGGGTTTGGCATCAGAAACCCCATTCCGTCCGAAATCTTTTCTGATAAAAGCACCCGCCGTGATGGCCAGGTTTGGATGTGCATAATATACCAACTGAGGCTGTAGCTGTGTGCCATACAAGGTATAACCATCATGGAAATCATTAGTGTATTCGTAATTCCGAACGTAGTTTAAATTGTAAAAATTAAAATGAACCTCGTTTACTAAACTACTATCGGGACGGATCCTGTTTTCGAAGGCCGATTGATTAAACTGTGCCGAGGCAATGTAAGAACTGAGCAGAAAACTTATTAAGGTTAAAGCCTTCTTCAGACCTGTTTTTAAAAACATGAGCTTGGATTTTATGGCCCAAATTTAGAATAGTTTTTGGTTTATTTAACCGCAATTCATGCGAAGTTTACGCAGGGGAAACAAAGTAACAAATAAACCTTATTCTTGAATTCACAGATTTAATTCCCTATCCTTTTCTACTCATCTCCTATATGATGAGCCAGTAGCAGACTATTTTTATATTCCTGCAGATCTTAGCCAAGCTTGTAAAATAAGGCGGTAATTATCAAATGTTAAACATTCAGCTGTCAACAAATAAAAAATATTCTTTCTGCTTTTTAACAAATTTCTAATATGTCGGATTTGTATAAAAAAAAGTCCATTTGTGCCAATTTTTTATGCCTACCATAAATTAGCTTTGTATCAGCGGATTAAAGCCATACAATTAATTGTGTTTGACTATAGCTTGCCAAATAACTAACTAAATATCTGAATATAAGAAGCAGTGAAATCAATTCTTCCTGAGATCCCCGGATTACGGCGCATACCTTTTGTTTATTATATTTTCCAAAATCACCAAGTTTTAAATAGCCTTGATGATTATTAGCATTATGAATAAAATTAAATATTTAAAGTTAAATTGCTTAGCAATTGCTTTTTTCGCACTTAGTATAAATGCTGTTTTTGCACAAATAGCTCGTAGAGCCGAAACACTAAAATCACCTGATGGTAAACTCCTTATTTCTTTCAATTTTTCAGATTTAAAACATGTCTCTTATGCATTTACCGCATACGGAAAAACGTTGATCGGGCCATCGTCATTAGGTTTGGATATTCTAAACCAAATAGGATTTATCCAGGCAAGCCATCGTTCGGTGAATACTGTATGGAAACCTATATGGGGAAAACGGACTATCGTGCCCGACCAGTTTAATGAAATTACAATTGATTTAAAAGCCTATAAAATAGTTGCACGGGCATATAATAATGGTTTTGCCATTAAATACCAACTACCTGCCGGAAGCCCCAGATCCAGGGATTTAACGCAATTTAATTTCAGCGGAGATTACACTGCATGGTTTTACAACGGAGAACTGCACAATATCGGGCCTGAAAAACTAACGGAGGTGGACGGGAAGCGTTTACCAGTAATGACGGTAAAAGCTGATGATCATGATTACATGGCCGTACATGAGGCTGATTTAGAACAGGGTGAGCCGCTAATACTGGGATCGAAAAAAGGTTCAAAAAACTTTACAATTGCTTCAAAGGCTAATGCTGCCTGGCGGATTGTAATGTATGGACGTACACCAGGAGAATTGGTAGACTCACATTTGATAGAGCTATTAAACCCGCCACCAGCAAAAAACATTGACTTTTCGTGGGTAAAGCCAGGGGTTGCCGTATGGGATTGGCGAATTAATGGAGCTAAAGTAGATAACTTCGAGTATAAAATGTCGCTACCATCATGGAAGCGCATGGTTGATTTCGCGGCGCAAAGCAGTATGCGTTACCTGATGCTGGATGCTGATTGGTACGGACCAGAATTTGCAGAAGGTTCAGATCCGGTTAAAGGTGGCAAGGTGGCCCAAGTGCATGAAATCATAACCTACGCCAAAACCAGAGGCATTGGCATCTGGCTATATATCAATGATGTGGGCGGACGTAAATATCCAATTGAGCAAACTTTGAAGCAATACAGTGATTGGGGTGCAGCAGGAATAAAATATGGTTTTATGATTGGCGATCCGGAAGAAAAAAACATACGGACCAAGCTCATCACAGAATTGTGTGCTAAATACCGCTTATTGTGCGATTTTCATGATGGCCCTGTTCATCCATATGGACAGATGCGCACCTGGCCAAATGCGCTCACACGAGAATACGGCCCTGCCCAACTGGATGCACATCGCGTGGTTGCCCCTAAAACATTTGTAACAGAAGTATTTGTTAACATGCTTGCTGGCCCGATTGACATGAACAATGGATTGGCAGACCTTACTCAGGCTGGTCGCGTTGACGAACCCTCACCTGTTCCCTCTACTTTGGTTGGTGAAGCAGCGCGAACTTTGATCATGTTTTCAGGTGTTACGGTAATTCCTGATATTCCTGAGAATTACAGAAAACATCCGGAAATACTAGAATTTTACGCTTCTGAAAAGATGCCATGGCGGGAAAGTAAAACCATTAGTGGTGTTATTGGAGAGTATATTTCGATGGCCAGGCAATCAGCCGATGGAACGTGGTTGGTTGGTGCAGCCACTAACGAAGAGCCACGCGATCTGGAAATTCCGTTATCTTTCTTAAGTAAAGGCAACTACCGCGCAACTGTTATTCAAGACAGTAAAGATTCTGATTATCGTACGCATAAAGAAGGTTATACCTCAAAAGAAATGAACGTTACATCTGGCAGTAAAGTTCTGGTAAAACTTGCTCCAGGTGGTGGTGCCTGTGTTATTTTGAAAAAGACGAATTAGATCGAAAAAATTACGCATTACCATAAAAACCACATATCAGTTAAACTTTGTGGAAGGGTGATCATTGATTAGTGAATAGATATCATTATGGCGAAAGTGCAAAAAACACATAATAAGACTTGGATAGTCGGTGGTTTTAACCTGAAGTCCTCAATATTTCATATTTAAAGGAATAGTACGGAGTTTAATTTCCCAAAATGAATTAAGTATATTATTATTACAAAGTAAATGTTATGCCTAACGCGCTTATTATTTTATAGCCAATCATTAAATAATGACCACATCTCAAAAATTCCTTAGACTTACGATCATAATAATTCCGATAACAGTATTTTGTTCATCTCTCTTTTTTAAGGTGTTAAGCTACCAGTACATACAGATAGAAACGCCAAAAGGCTACGAATTACTTTTGATAGGAGGAATAGCTATTTTGGGTGGCGGTATGCTTGAAACCGTGATATGGATGGCCAATCCAATTGCACTGTTTGCCATAATCCGTTTCCTGCGAGAAAACAGGACTCAAGTAAAAATAGATTCCGTTTTGAATAAACCTGTGCCAAAACTTAAACGTAAAAGTAAGTGGTTCTCTTTACTCGCAACAGCCATAGCAATTTCCTTTAGTCGTTGGAACGAAGTACTTGCTGCAGAAAGTGGGTCGAAAGGAAAAATACTGGCGTTTCATATAGGTTATTGGCTTTGGATGTCAAGCTTCGCCTTATTTACAATGGGAGTTATCTTTTTTAATTTCAGATATCGAGAAACAGGAACCAGAATGGATTGATATACAAAAATTTACATACAGAATTCTGTAAACAAAAAAACCTTTCAGGTTTCTGAAAGGTTTTTTTATAGTAGTGGAGAATACCGGATTCGAACCGGTCACCTCTTGCCTGCCAGGCAAGCGCTCTAGCCAAATGAGCTAATCCCCCAATTTTATATCCAATGGTAAATTAACTACACATTGAAAAACAAGCTTCCGGCCTGGGCTGCAAAAATAGCAAATACTTTCTCGAATGCAAATGATAATTTAAATTTTAATTAATCTTTAAATCTAAAGGCAAACAATGCCATCAAACAGATTACCGCAAAAGCTGATGGCATGGGATAATTAATGAACAGAAAAAGTACAAATGTGGCAATTAGCAACATCACAAAAAATATCACGGCCTTTAATGCAGTGTCCATATAACACATGGCTACAATAGCCAAAAGGTAAAATGGAATAATTACGGCGGTAATAAACATTACCGAAAATAAATATCTAATATTAATTGGATATTAAATGCTGCTTAGGCTTGAAGGTTTAGATTAAAGAGGAATGTTAACCTCTTCATTATTTAACAGCGCCTGATAGTAATCTACAAACTGGGCAACATTAAATCCATCCATCAGAGCATGGTTTACATGTATAGAGACAGACATTATTTTTCTTTCGTTGTCATCTCTAAGCTTGCCAAAAGATATTTTAGGACAGCTATCCTGGTAAGCATAATTTCGGGCATGTGATAAAGAAGTGAAATTTAGCCACGGCAATGCCGAGTAATGGATTACATTTTCGCCAGATGAAGAAGGAATTAAACCGGTGCTGTTTCTTACTTTTTCAATTTCCTGATTAGCTGCCTCCCTAAAATCTTCAAAATTCTCATAGAAATCCATATAACCAAAACCAAAGGTTCCATTCGGGCGGTTAATGGTGGCCGCGGCATTTATAATATCGTATTTCCAAACTTCACCATCAATAATGCGGTACCTGAATGGCTCTACCTGGTTGGCGGCTATTAACGATTTGTGCAGATAAAGCAGGAAAAAGGAAACGTTTTGTTTTTTTGCTTCTTTATAGGTCGTGGTACAATCTAATTCGACAGTAACTCCGAAGAAAGGCTCTTCAAAAACGCTAAAAAATTTAAAATGATCTTTTCTGATCCAGGTATTGATGTCTATTTTTTCTTTCATTCCATTAATTTTGGTAAAATCTCAGATAGACTTTCCATCTGGTGAAAATTTGCGTGTTCAATGGTATGATCAATATGCTCATGCACCCAGGTAGTATGAAAAGGAATGTGAACGGCGTACCCGCCAATATTCAGTACCGGTAAAACATCAGATTTTAAGGAATTGCCCAGCATTAAAAATTCTTCAGGTTTACAGTCCAGGTGTTTGATCAGTTTTTGATAATCTCTTTCCTGTTTATCACTCATAATTTCAATATGGTGAAAATAATGATCCAGTCCTGATTTGGTCAGTTTTCGTTGCTGATCCAATAAATCACCTTTGGTAGCCACCACAAGTTTATACTTTCCGTGTAAGGCCCTCAATACTTCTTCCACCCCATCTAGCAGCTCTACAGGTTTCTGAAGCATTTCCTGTCCCAGTTCTATCGCCCTGTTAATCACAATAGGGTCTATTTTACCGGCCGTTATCCGTAAAACAGTTTCGATCATACTTAATACGAAACCTTTAATTCCATAACCATAAAGTGGCAAATTGGCTATTTCCGTTTTATAAAGTTCAGCTAGGACGTTATGGTGGGGCATAAAATCTTCTAAAAGGCCTGCAAACTGATTTTCGGTTTCGCGGAAATAAGGTTCGTTTACCCAAAGGGTGTCATCCGCATCAAAAGCAATTACAGTAATCTGATTTTTCATGGTTATGCTTACTTTAGCACCACAAAAGTAAAGCAACAATTCCCTTCAAAAAAGGACATTTGTCTCGACTAATAAATATGCTACGCACCAACCTTACTTTCTTATCTTTTATAGAACGTTTTTGTACCGAAAACAAGGAGGCAGACATGACGCTTAAAAGCTTTAAAGCAGGATATAAATTTATTGAGCAGGGCGAAAAAATCAGCAATATCTATATCATTAAAGATGGAATCAGCAAATGTTTTATTTCTGAAGAAAACGGTAAGGACTTTATCATCGAGTTTTTAGGTAAGGGCGAGGTGGTTGGCGAGCTGGAAGCGCTAAAAAAGATTAATTGTCTTTGTAATGTAGCTGCAATTAGTGATGTTACGGCTTATGTTATCCCTCATCATCTTTTTCTTTCATTGATTAATAAAAATAGTGAATTCACGATACTCTTACTTCAGGAATTGTCTACCAGAATTATACAAACCAGTACACGCGCATCTTTTCAGCAGTTATATACCCTGGAGTATGCGCTTTTAAAATTGCTTAAGCTACAGGCTGATGAGCATATTTCCATTTCCAAAGAAGATATGGCAGCCTATCTGGGCATTTCCGTAAGAAGTTTTAACAGAAGTTTAAAACAGATCATCATTAAAGGAGATTTTAATACATCTGAATTTAAAAACACCCTGCAAGCAGCCCATATGAAGAAGCTACTATCAAATCTGTAAACATTTAGGGATAAAACTTGTTAGTAAAGCGATCAAAAAGAAATTTATCTGTTAGTGCCTTTAATTTCTATGCATTAATAGCAAAAGATTATTTTTGGTATTATGATTGAATAAAAACAGCTTAACAATAATTTATTTATCCAAAACGCTATTAAAGCACCATTATGAATGTAGAAGACGTTTTTAAGAACAACGAAAAGTGGATAGCAGAAAAACTATCTATTGATCCCAATTATTTTACCGAGCTATCTAAAGGACAAAGTCCGGAGTTTTTGTATATCGGATGTTCAGATAGTCGGGTGACGGCCGAAGACTTAATGGGTATACAACCTGGGCAGGCTTTTGTGCACCGAAATGTGGCCAATCTGGTAAATAACGTAGATTTAAACGTAATGACGGTTTTAAACTACGCTGTTCGTCACTTAAAAGTAAACCATATTGTGGTTTGCGGACACTACAACTGTGGAGGTGTTAAAGCTGCCATGCAACCTGCTGATATGGGTATATTAAATCCATGGTTAAGAAATATCCGCGATGTTTACCGCATCCACAAAGAGGAGTTAAATGCCATTGAAGATGAAGGTGCGCGTTACAACAGACTCGTCGAACTGAATGTTCAGGAACAATGCGTTAACCTGTTAAAAACCGCAGCGGTGCAAGAGGCCATTACTGAACGCGGAATAACCGTTCATGGCTGGGTTTTCGATATCCACACTGGTAAATTAATCGATCTTAAAATCGATTTTGAAAGTATTTTGAAGGATATTAAGGAGATTTATAATCTTTATTAATAGCTAAGCACTTGGCGTTGAGCGTTTAGAGTCCAAGGTGCATTGAAAAGCATCAGGGTTTTAAAAAGCTGGGAGTTTGGGTTTTGGAGTATTATACCACTCACTACTCCAAACTCCCAACTCATAACTAAAGACTCAGGACTCCAGACTAAGGACTAACCTACCGTCCCATCCAACCGCCATCAACGGTTAAAATTGTTCCGTGAACATAATCGCTGGCAGCTGAGGCCAGGAATATCGTTGGTCCTTTAAAATCTTCAGGTATACCCCATCTTCCGGCAGGGATACGAGATAATATAGATGTGCTCCTATCCTGATCTTCACGCAAGGCAGAAGTGTTATCAGTAGCGATGTACCCAGGTGCAATCGCATTTACGTTTACACCTTTTGATGCCCACTCATTTGCAAAAGCCTTTGTTAAAGATGCAATTGCTCCTTTACTTGCGGCATATCCCGGTACGGTAATTCCGCCCTGAAATGAAAGTAATGAAGCTGTAAAAATTACTTTTCCACTTCCTCTTGCAATCATTTCCCTGCCTATTTCGCGCGTTAGAATAAATGGTGCCGATTGGTTTACAGCAATTACTTCATCCCAATATTCGTCTGAATGTTCAGCAATTGGCTGGCGCAAGATCGTTCCGGCGTTATTAACCAGAATATCGATCACAGGGTGATCAGTTTTTACCTGAGCGGCAAAAGCCAAAGTATTTTCGCGTTTACCAAAATCGCACTGGTAAGCATAAAATTTTCTGCCCAGCGCTAAAATTTCTTTCTCAACAGCACTGCCCTGCAGTTCTAAACTTGCAGAAACGCCGATAATATCTGCACCTGCTTCTGCCAAAGCTAAAGCCATGGCTTTTCCGATCCCTCTTTTACAGCCGGTTACCAATGCAGTTTTACCTGCTAAATTAAATATGTTGTTAGCCATGAAGTATTTTTAAATAAATTATTTCAGTTCGGTAATGGCACAGTGATCCATGTCGCCATAATCTAAGTTTTCACCGGCCATCCCCCAGATAAAAGTGTAGTTGCTTGTGCCTGCTCCCGAATGGATAGACCAGTTTGGCGAAATTACCGCCTGATCGCTCTGCATCCAGATATGGCGGGTTTCCTGCGGTTGTCCCATGAAGTGGCAAACACTTTGCCCGTTCGGAACTTCAAAATAGAAATAGGCTTCCATTCTTCTATCGTGGGTGTGTGCTGGCATGGTATTCCACACACTGCCCGATTTTAATTCGGTCATTCCCATTTGCAACTGGCAGGTTGGCAGAACACTATTCACAAGCAGTTTATTAATTGTTCTATGGTTTGCCGTTTCAGGCGTACCCAATTCTACAACCTCCGCTTCAGCTTTGCTCACCTTTTTAGTAGGGTAAGTGTGGTGTGCGGGAGCAGAATTGATATATAATTTAGCAGCTTCTCCAGGAGTAGCAGATTCGAAAAATACCTCTTTTGTACCTTTACCGATATATAAAGCCTCTTTATAATCCAGTTCGTATGTTTCCCCGTCAGCTGTTACTATTGCTTTTCCACCAACATTGATGATCCCCAATTCCCGGCGCTCCAAAAAGTAATTCGCTTTTAAATCATCAGGGTTTGGCAATGCTATTTTTTGATCAACCGGCATGGCACCACCAACAATATACCTGTCAAAATGAGATAAGGTGAGGTTTACCTGGTTGGTTTCAAATACGTTTTCAATCAAAAAGTTTTCCCGCAACGCTGCGGTATCCATTTGTTTAACTTCTTTGGGGCTTTGGGCGTAACGGCTTTCGAATTTGTTCATTAGTTAAAATTTGAGTTTTGCGATAAGATATGAACTGATACCAGATCCTATCCGCAAATATATTTATACGATATGTATTATTGGTATTAATAATCAACTTTATAGTGTTTTGTATGGTTTCTGTATTCCAGGCTTTTAAATTGATCCTGGGTGCAGGCGAACCAGTCCAAAATTTATGGTCAGCAGGTAAAGCTAAGGTTAAAAAAATCGGAGGAAATGAAACTGAACAGACCAAAGGGTAGCAAATAATTTTATTTCATTTCTTTATCATAGGGTTTAGTATCAAAACCGATGTTATTTTTAGGTATTTGGAGAGCAAATTCAGTACAATTATTCAGGTTTCTTCCCGCTTTTCGTTTTACTTCACCCGATGAAATATCGGGTTCGTGCTCACTCCAATCGGGTCTAGGTGGCACGGCATACCTTAATATTACCGGCTGGGTGCAGAATCAGCAAGCGTTCTTATTAGTGTTTATTTTTTTCACAAACCGCTGTTCATAAACCCGGTAGTAGCGTGCATCCCGATTAAGCACCGGTTTATGTTATATTTTGGTGTGCTTGCTTGTTTCACAGGTTTTCTATCGGGATAAAGAGAATAACAGGACTGCTGTTGCTGAAGACATACAGAACCCTGAATCCCCAGAGAAAATTGGTCAATGCTTTCAATATGCTGTCTTAACAATTAACCCGCATCTATCGTGCTCCGCTGTTGATCGAAATGATTGTTCATGATACGCTGATAAACCTGTTCTGCAACCACATACAATAAATCTGCTTTTTCAAACAGGTGTAACAAATCTTGCTCACCAATAACATAACTATTTTCGTACCTCACAGCCAGGTAAGCCTCATCAAGCAAATGCAATAGGCTAGCCTCTTCCTCATTATCATTAAATAATGCTGAAAGCGGCTTAACATAAGGCTTAATATACAATTGATGAACCCTGATGCGGTGTGTTTTTTTATCTTTTCCCATGACCAGAATCTCAATGGCCCGATACATCAGATCGAAAACCTGGTGCAGCATGAAAGTGCAGTATTCAAAATCTTGTTGTTTAAAGTAGAAGGTAGCACCTACCAAAAATTTATTGGCCTTATCAATTCCATGCCGGTAGTTGGTACTTACCTGGTCTGCAATAAACTTAGGTTTACCACCATCAAAAAGATGACCGGATTTACTAAATAAACAATTTTGCGCGGCGGTGGCGTAGTAAAAGAATAAACTCCCCTCCAACAGGGCCTGCTCTACCTCATGTACATGAAAAACCCGATACCTCAGTTCCATTTGCCCGCTAAATACAATATTTAACACCGGTGTTAATTCATTTAAAATACGTACCTGTTTAAAAGAAACCATAATCAGCATTTCCTGAACGGCCTTACCGGCCAGAAAGTTATTGTGGAGATAAACACATTGAACAGGAACTGCGGCCGTAATAGCCTTTAACAAATGGAACATGCTTTCATCTTTTAATGCGGCATGTTCTGGGTTCAAAAACTTACTCCGCATAATGATACCTTTCTTCAGTTTCAGTTAAGGGAGGATTGGTAATGATTAAAAAAAAAGCTTCTATAATCATCAGCATGGATTCATATTGTTCAAACAGGAATGCCTTATCCAGTAATTTTATGCTGCTTTTGGTACTGAATGCAGCATAAAACCATTCCAGGAGCCCTAAACGCAGCTGCTTAATTTTTTCGGGAATAAAGAACGAGGTTACAAACAGATAAGGATTTTCGATATGCACTGCAGACAGTGTATTTACCTCGCACAGGTTTTTCTGGTAGCTATCAATGTTTTTTGATTGCTCTGTAGCAGCAAGCAAGTTTTTGGGCGGTGTACCCTGATACGTCAAATTTTTAGCGGTAATCAAAAAACCGGCATTAAGCAGTTTGATAAATTGATTATAGAGGAAAAAATAGTCGGCCACATCACTCACACACTGATCTTCTGCCAAGGCAGCTTTATACCAGTTTTTTAAATATGCTTTATGCCCTGCAAGGTTATCCAGACTAAAGAAAAATTCGATCACTTTAAACGGATCATCAGGTAATTGCTGTTCAAAAGCCAAAGGCGACGTACTTTCGAATATGGCCATTTGATAATAGCGATCGATACTTTTAAAACTATTTCTGGTAATGATCCTTTCGTGTATGAGCCAGCAAGCCTCCAGCATTTTTTTGGTGTTCTCATAAAAAATAAAAATATACTCGTCCCAATCTAGCTTGAGGTTGTTTTCCAATGCAGCCAATAACCACTCTTTGTACATCACTTTATAGGTATCTGAATGAAAAAATAAGAAAATATCAAAAAAGGTAAGTTTTGGATTTTTCATTTCTCCGCTGCTCAACAGTTTCGGACAATAATCGAGCAGTACCATCTCGCGTTCTACACCACATTCATCAGCACCAATCGCTTTCACAAATTCGGTATCAGCTTCAATGCGGTTAAAAACTAAATCCGAATAATCGAAAAGCGGCACCAGTTTTTCGTAAAAAACCAATAGCTGTACGGGGTGCTTTTGTGGCGAAAAATCTAATTCGTTATAGGGCGGATTTAACCAGTTTTGTAGAAAGTTTAAATGGTAATTTATACCATTTGTAGCAAAAAAACTTTCAATCGCATCTATAAATGCCATTGTTTCTTTTTTAAAATTCAGGTTCTCTTTCATCGCGTATATTTTTAAATGATTATATTGGCTAACGAATTTAGCAAAATAATATAGTTAAACTATAATTAATTCAAAAAACTTATTAACATCTCTTATGAATGAAAATCAGCGCTTAAAAAAGTTAATGGAATTACTGCATTTTAAGACTCAAAAGGATTTTGCTATTGCATTAAATATTCAACAGGGTTCTTTATCAGATATTTTAAGAGAAAGGGTCAATGTCTCTAATGCTATTAAAGATAGGTTAGAAATGAAATTCGACGTCAATTTAACCTGGCTGGAAGATGGAATTGGCGAACCTTTTTTCAAAAAGAGACCAGCCGTTGGCGAAAGCAAAGAGGGTGTTCCTTATTTTGATATGAGCCTGTCGGATGCGAAAGAACACATGGTAGAAGAGCAACGGGCGGAATACCTGGTTAACTATCTGCCTTTTAATGATTGTACGGCCTATTTACCTGTTTATGGTGACAGCATGGCCCCGCAGTATGCCGCAGGCGAAATTATAGCGATAAAAGAAATTACCAATTACGAAATCCTGCAGTGGGGAGAGGCTTATGTGGTAATGACAGATGAAGACAGTAACAGCCTGCGCACCATCAAACTCATTTTTCAGCACGCTGACGATTCCAAACTCATCCTCCGCTCTTCAAACCCAAATTTTAACGGCGATACGGTAATCAGTAAGAAAAATATCCAGGCACTTTATATCATTAAGGGGAAAATTACGAGGAATATTATTTAGGTAAAGTAGTTTTTAGTTCAAGTCTTTATTCAAAAATGTCATCCTGAGCTTGTCGAAGGACCTGATTAATATCTTAAGACGTTTCGATACTTCTTTAAGCTCAGTACAGGCTAAGCTCAACGTGACAAATCGGGAGTGAATTACAAATATGAGTGAGATTTGCAAGCAGAATCTGCGTTTATCTCTTTATCAGCGAGTATAAATAAAGAAAGCTCCCGCAGATCAGCAGATTTTCGCAGATTTTAGAAAGCTATATATCAGCTTGCATTAAAATTGTTATCCTGATAATTCAGCTTTTCAGAAAAAAATTGGAGGGAAGAGGAAAGGCCGAGAGATATCGTCATTCCCAACTTGATTGGGAATCGTAATGCCTTAGTAGTTTTTTATGTTGCATTAAGATTCCCGCATGCGCGAGAATGACGACCGCTCTTTAAAATCTGCGATGGTCACCTCCAGGGAAAATCGGGGAAAATTTAATCAATCGCACAGTTTATCTAATAGACTTAGAGATAAAATACACGCTCAGAACTCCAAACTAAAAAAGCGGCCCAATCATTGATCAGAACCGCTTTTATTCTACATTACAACCCCTTTAGTAACCCGGATTCTGATACATTTTAACCGGATCCAGTTTTACCTCATCAAAAGGAATTGGATAATATCTGTCTTTGGCGGTTACATTAGCCAGTTTAGCAATACCATAGGAAGATTGTGCTTTGGCTTTTAAGTAAGTAACCAACTCTGCCGCGGTAAAATTTCTGATTAAATCAAACCATCTTTGGTGCTCAAAGGCAAATTCTACCCTGCGCTCATGCAAAATAGCCAGTTTTAAAGTCGGGAATTTAGCTGCGTAAGTGGCGTCGGTTTTGGCAACCGCATATACCGGCATACCTGCTCTTGTTCTTACCATATCTAAATATTGAATAGCCATCGCATCGTTGCCCTGTAGCATATTTACTTCGGCCAACATTAAAATTACATCAGCATAACGCATCAATATCCAGTCGTTGCCTCCATAACCATTGTTGGTGGCCAAAGCACTGGCATCACGGAACTTTGTAATAAACCAATCTTTTACTGTTGGATCGTTAGCGTATTTTACTGAGAAATCTTTTCTTAAATCACTTGTTTCATACTCATTGATCAGATCTAACTTCACATTCCCACCAATACCAGTAGAAGCCTTTAACGAATTAATGGTTTCGCCTTTGGCCTGGTTGTTGGCGGCAATGCTAGAACTGTAATTAATATCGCCCTGTTTGTAAGAAATCTGAAAAATCAGCTCCTTACACGTGGTTTTTTTCGTTACGTCAAAAACATCAGTGTATGGAATTTCGGAAAGGTTCCCAAAAGTTTTCATATTATAAGCCGCAGTAAGGTAAGTATTGGCATTGCTTAGGTTTTCGGCCTTATTGTTTGGCAGGGTGGCCGCCATGGTTAAATAAACCTTACCTAGGTAAGCGTTGATAGCTGCTTTTGAAGTCCTGCCAATATTGGCGGTTGTCTGAAAATTTGGTAACGTACTGTTTAATCCATCTTTTAAATCAGCTACAATCTGGCTATATACGTCAGCTTCAGGCACGCGAAAAGTCGCAGCGGTAACCTCATCATTAGTGAGCAATTGTTTAGCAACCAATGGCACAGCTCCCCATTTCCTTACCAGCTCAAAATACATTATCGCCCTGATAAATTTGGCTTCTGCTGCATAGTTAATCTTGGTTGCAGGGTTAGCAAAACTTACCTTATCGATATTTGATAAAATTACGTTACTTCGGGAGATGGATTGATAAAGTGCAACCCAATGCGCTTTTAAATAGGAGTTACTTGGCAATAAAGAGAAATCATTAAACTGAAAAGGCTCTCCGGCATTACTCTGGTTATCATTTCTACCGGTATCATCTGAACGCTCATCGGTAAACAGTCCACTGTTTTCGCCCAGCGTATTACTGCTTCTTAACGATTGGTAAGCACCATTTACCGCCAATAATACATCATTCTCAGTTTTAAAATAATTCTCTACGGTAACAGCATTGGGATTGCTCTGTGCCAAAAAATCTTTTTTACAGGCACTTAGGCTTAGAACTGCACCCAGTGCCAAAATTGTATAAATATTGTTTTTCATTTCTTTAATTCTAAAAAGTAAGTTTAATACCCAGGTTATAAGTTCTTGCCAATGGATAGTTACCATAATCTACCCCAGGAGCAAGGTTATTACCTGCACTGTAATCTACTTCAGGATTATAACCTTTATAATCTGTAATGGTAAAGGCATTATCTACACTCGCATAAACACGGATATTGCTTACTTTAAGCGTATTGGCCAGTTGCTTTGGAAAACTATAGCCTAAAGTAATGTTGGTACACCTGAAGTAAGACCCATCCTGAATGTAAAAAGAAGATAAACGGGTACTGTTACTTTGCGTACCTGCACGAGATGCACGATAATTTAAGCCGCTGCCCGGATTGGATTCATTCCGGTAACGGTTGGCCACATCTGCATATTGGTTACCAGAACCTTCGAAATTATAGAGGTAATAATCCTGTCCATCTAAAACCTGGTTCCCATACGATCCGTTGAATGATGCCCTTAAATCGAACGTTTTGTAAGAAGTATTTAAGGCAAAACCGTAGCTAAATTTTGGATACGGTGTGCCGATCACCGTTTTGTCTGCATCATTTACAATGCCGTTGCCATCCGTGTCCTGGAAATATAAATCACCGATTTTTGCCGGATTGGTTGAAGAAGCTGATGGAGCAACCTTACCCAAATTATCAGCTGTGACCCTGCCCAAAACTTTAAAACCATAAAACATACCAACCGGCTGACCTTCTTGGGTAACATGTGTAATGTATGACCGCTCTGCACCAGCAGTATAGATGGTACTTGCTCCACCCATATTTAATACCTTATTGTGGTTAACGGCAATGTTTCCGCTTAAACCCAATGTAAAATCCTGATTTTGGATAATTCTTCCATCCAGTTGGATGTCGAAACCTTTATTACGGATTTTACTATCAGCAAGATTGGTAAGAATAGAAGAAGAACCCGATACAGCTGAGATGGGTTGATTGAATAAGAGATTGTAAGAATAACTTAAGTAATAATTTGCAATAATATTCAATCTATTTTTGAATAAGCTGACATCGGCACCAAAATTATACTGAGAGGTAGACTCCCATCCCAACTTCGAATCCTGTATGGCATTTGGCCAGATCGCCGTTGAAACCGCATTTCCAAAAACCACACCACCCGGCGCACTCATTTCCTGCGCAGTTCTGTAATTCGGAATGTTGTTGTTACCGCTCAGGCCCCAGCTCGCCCTTAACTTAACGGTTGACTGTTCGCCAAGAAAACTGTTATAGAAATCTTCTTCCGAAAGGTTCCATCCTGCGGCTATCGAAGGGAAATTACCATATTTATTAAGCGGACCAAACCTTGATGATCCATCACGACGGAATGAACCGGTTAAAAAGTATTTACCTGCATAATTATAACTGAAACGGCCAAAATAAGAGAGCAAAGTATTGGTAGCCTTTGCTGTTTTATTTGCTCCATCTGTAATCAGTGTTAAAAAGCCTGCTTCAGCACCTTTATCGGTGATCTCACCGATTTTATCATTTTGAAAACCCGTAGCAGAAATCCTGATTAAATCGCTGGTTGTTTTTTGCGCAGAATAGCCGCCTAGCACATCAATTTTATGCTTACCAAAAGTTTTATTGTAGTTTAACGTAAACTCACCAAGCTGATCAACCTGACTAAGCGTTTGTGCAATAGCATTTGCCGCCGTTATCGCAGCCGTAGAGTAAGGTGGATTATTACCATTACTCAAGCTGGTTGGCAGGTAAAAATCATATTTCTCGTTATAGGTCTGTGTACCTAAATTAGCTTTAAAATCCAATCCTTTCAGTATGTTATAAGTAGCATTGGCATTATAGGTGCTTCTTGCACCCTTTCTGGTAATTTTCAATTGCTCTACCGTTGCAAGTGGATTTTCTGGATTTTGAATACCATATTGCGAGGCTAAAGCGCCCATGCCAAACTGGATCGGATTTCCATTGGCATCTCTTGCCGGCAGATAAGGCAGATAAATCAAAGCCGACATCATCGGACTTAGATTATAGCGTCCTTCCTGTACCTCACGGTTATCATTCTGCGTATAGGAAATATTTGCGCCAACACGTAAACGCTCACTCACTTTGCCATCAATATTTGCCCTGAAGTTGGTTACTTTTTGGTTGGTATTGGTTACAATACCATTGTTGTTCTGGTAACCACCACTTAAAAAGTATTTTATATCCTTAGTACCACCCGAAAAGGAAAGGTTATGGCGTTGAAAAGCGGCATTGCGGTAAAGTTCATCCTGCCAGTCGGTATTGTAGGTTGCCGGAATAGCCTGTTGTGTGCTGAAATTATAAAGATCGGCCGGAATGCTTACACTACTTCCATTACCTACATTGGCAATTCGGGTAGCATTATTATCACTGAACATGGCATCATTCCAGGTTTTACCTGAGTTTACCCATAAATCTTTATAAGCGTTGTTTCTTCCATCAATTAAAAGCTGGATAAACTGGTTGGCATCCAATAGTTTTACTTTTTTAGCTAACTGAGAAACACCACCCTGAACATCATATTCAAATTTTCCTTTTCCATCTGCACCCCTTTTGGTCGTAATTAATACAACCCCACCCGATGCCCTCGAACCGTAAATGGCAGCAGAAGCCGCATCTTTTAAAATATCGATGGTTTCGATATCCTCCGGATTGATGGATACATTATTCCCTGCAGGATAACCATCAATTACGTATAAGGGATCAGAACTGGCATTGATAGAACCGATACCCCGTACCCTGATTTTAGTACCGGAATATGGCGCACCACTGGTTTGTGATACCTGTACACCGGCAACCTTACCCACCAATGCCTGACCAACAGTTGGAGAAGTTAAATTCATCTCGCTAGCCTTAACGCTGCTAATCGCACCTGTTACGTCAGATTTTCTGATCTTCTGGTAACCAATGGCCACAACCTCATTTAAGGTATTGCTACTTTCTTTTAAAATAACATTAATATTCTGGCTTCCATTAACCGAAACCTCCTGGTTATCGTAACCGATGTAAGAGAATACCAGGACAGCACCTTCTTCTACATTAATTGAATATCTGCCATTAGCATCGGTAACTGTCGTTTTTTTTGTTTTCTTTTCGAAGACACTAACACCAGGTAATGGTTGGTTATTTTGGTCGGTAACTATTCCACTTACCGAAGCAAATGTTTTACGGTATAACCCTGAGGCAAGCATACCGTAGTTTATTGCTATTGCTTCTGAATTACAGATGGCCAGTAAGCCTAAAGGCAAAAGCAATTTCCGGCAGGTATTTTTTATACCTGCGGTTAAAAAAAATGATGTCATCTTTTTGTTCTTAGTAATGGTTTTGAAATATAATTGGGTTTTGTGTTTTTAAGTAGAAGCGTAGATTTTCACATGTACATAGGCTTATCCTTTATCTTTAACAGGTTAATTCGCGGAGCGTTCTACAGCGGCAAAAGTATAAGTGTATTTTTAACACGATGTATCCCCTGCGTTAACTCTTCACACCAATCACAACGTGTACTTTAAATTAACATTAAGCCATATTAAACAACACCTAAATCGGTTTATTGAGGAATTAAAGCATAACACCCTCTTAATGTTTCTTTAATGGGAGGTCTTTAAGTTTGTTTCCAAAACTTTTCGATGAAATCCTGTTATCTGTTTCTGGTATCCTGCCTGTTGTGCCAAGGCCTGGCTGCACAAGATATGCCCTCGCCATCTTATCAATGCATCCAAACCAGGAATGCAGTACAGTACAAAAATTATTACCTGCTCACGCTTTTCCAGCAATTGCCCGAGCTCCGTCAAATGTTCAGTACCGATACAGTGCTGAATAGCATATACCAATTAAAAACGGTGCGCGTAAATGAGGCAATTAAAACCTGTAAAACAGATATTACCTGTTATGCGAAAGCTTTAAAATTTACCGATGATGAAATTTTCAGTATCGGAAATCGACTGGCCAAGCTTTACACAGAAAACAATCTATTCGGAAGATTGATTAAAAACCACCTCATTCCATCAGGGTGTTATGCCCTTTTCACCAAAGAACAGCATCAAAATCTATTGATTAAGGCATGGGAGCAAGATGCCAATGCCATTAATTACGCTATTGGCGTATATGTAGAGGGAAATAAACCCAATTACCCGAAAATAGATTCCATCAGTTTTAAAGTAAAGGATAAAGAATTTGCAGAACTCACGGCAGCCAATGCCTGGTTGGCGTTACAAGGCAACCATAAAATGTTTTTTGAACCCGCTATGCAATTTGCACTTCAGGCATTAGAACTCAATGAACGTAATGATGCTGCCGATTATGAACCAATGAATAAAGGTGTAAACCTGACTGCCATTCAACAAATAAAAAAAACAGATTGGAAGAAATACCCTTACAGCGTAATCCTGGTTCCGGGTGCAGGCCCTGAAGAAAAAGATGTTGCGCTAAGCCCCGGCGGAATGATCCGCTGCAGGTTAGCCTCTTTACAATATAAAAAAGGTGTAGCACCATTTATTGTAGTATCTGGCGGGCGGGTACATCCCTATAAAACCAAGTTCAGCGAAGCTTATGAAATGAAGAAGTTTTTAATGAGAGTGCTCCAAATACCTGAAAGCGCCATTATTATGGAACCGCATGCCCGCCACACCACTACTAATTTACGTAACTGCGCCAGACTGATGTTCAGGTACGGTATGCCAATAGATAAAGCTGGAATGGTTTGTACCGTAAAATCGCAAAGTTACTACATCACCGACATCCTGCCCGAACGCTGTAAAAAAGAACTTGGTTATTACCCTTATAAAAACGGCAAACGATTAAGTGAAACTGAATCAGAATTTTACATAAATACCAATTCTTTACAGATCGATTTTGATGAACCCCTAGATCCTTAATCATTTAAACATTAAATCCAATTTTGCTCAGCAAAGGCCCTGCGCTCCAAATAAATTTTTAATCTAATGCGCTTAAACATGTTATCCTTCGACTCCGCTCAGGAAGACACAAGTGACTTATCCGATCATCTGTCATTACTAGTAGGCCATACAACGAAACAACCACCCTTCTTTACTTTCCTTTTACACATCTTCACCGTATCTTTATGTAATCAAAAAAAGGAAAGATATATGAATACTGAAAAAGCCATTCTTGCCGGCGGGTGCTTTTGGGGCGTAGAAGAACTGATCCGTCATTACCCTGGCGTTATCTCAACAGTTGTTGGATACACTGGTGGCGATGTTCCCAATGCCACCTACCGGAACCATGGCACACATGCCGAAGCCATTGAAGTTACCTTTGACCCAACCGTTTTAACTTATCGCAAACTATTGGAATACTTTTTCCAGATCCACGATCCGAGCACACGCAACAGACAGGGAAATGATGTAGGTACATCTTACCGGTCAGCTATATTTTATAATAGTGAAGAACAGAAAAAAACTGCTGAGACACTGATTGCTGAATTGGATGCTTCGGGCAAATGGCCGGGCAAAATTGTAACTGAGGTGGTACCTGAAACCGATTTTTGGAATGCGGAAGAAGAACATCAGGATTATCTGCAGAAAAATCCTTACGGTTATACCTGCCATTTTGAAAGGCCGGATTGGAAGCTGTAAATTAGTTTGGAGCTGGGAGTTTGGAGTGTAGCGTTAATTTCAAAACCTATATAAAAAGGCAATTTTCTATGAGAAAATTGCCTTTTTATTGAATCTGAGATCATCACCGACAATTAATCATCATCTTTTTTCTTCTTCTCTAAAATTACAAAAGCACTGCGTTTCGGAGCAGGCATTACCGATTGTTCACCTTTAACCGATTTCCATATCACTTCATTTAAATCTAAATCGGGTGCCGAATCTTCTTTCGCAAAATTGAACAGTTCAGAACGCCTGCTGCTTTCGTTAACCGCCACGTTCCGGGTATCTAAATCAATAAGGGGCTGTAAAACATTGTATGGTGTAAAATCTGGCTTAGCTGTAAAGCACTCATACAAAGGCATTGCTCCTGCATCATACTGGCTCATTGGCGGTAAACCTAAAATCAGCTCCATGGTGCGCAAAAAACCTGAAGTAGAATACATGGTATGTACCGCCACATTTCTTTTCACATACGGGCCAATTACATAAGCCGGAGAACGGTGTGCATCTACATGGTCTGGCCCGTTTTGTGCATCATCTTCTAAAATAAACACAACCGATTCATTCCACACCTTACTGTGCGAAAGGTGTTCAATGATCCGGCCTACTGCCAGATCATTATCGGCAACCGCTGCCTGTGGCGAGTATTTTCCTTTCTTCTGTCCACTGGTATGATCGTTTGAAATCCGTAAAGTATTAAACTGCGGTACCGCACCGGCTACCAGTAATGAATCAAAATCGTGCTGCCAGGCATCTACACGCAACTGATCTTTAATATCCATATCAAAACCCGGAGAAGCCGGACACATATGCCCCTGCAACGATTTGATATTGGCCTTAGCATAAGATCCAAACTCACCGTAACTGCGGTAACTGATTCCCGCCCGCTGGCAATAATCCCAGATAAAACCTCCTTTCGGATAAGTTACCGGCCTGCCACCTTCGAAAGTGGTACTCCCACCACGGGCCCCATAACTGGTTGGCCATGTTTTTTCCACTACGTCAGTTGCGTAAGCCGCCATGCTCCAGTTATGCCCGTCGGCACTTACTTCGGCATCTACGTAAAAGTTATCCAGCAATACAAAATTCTCGGCCAGAGCATGTTGGTTAGGGGTCACTTTGCGTCCGAAAAGGGTTAGCGTAGAATCGCCGTTTCCTTTTTTAATGTCGCCCAATACCTGATCGTAAGTACGGTTCTCTTTGATAATATAGAAAACATGTTTGATGGGAGATTTTTCGCCCTGTTTTCTAGGAACCGGGTTTCCAGCTTCGCCATCGGCCGTTATCGTTTTTTTGTCGCTAAATGGTGTGTTGGCATAAACTTGTTTGGTATACACTTTTAATTGTTCGTGTTTTGGCAAATCTATAAAAGACAGCGTACCTTTAAACAAACCGGCAATGTACTGTAGCCTGCTGTTAGCCGTACTGCCCATGTGGTAATCACTGTTATCCACTTTCGAAACAGGTTGAGGCCCTTTCGGGTTCGCCATTGAGGTATTGCCCTTACCATTGCTAACCAATATTTTCGAGCCTAAAACCTTAACGCTGGTTGGATACCATCCTACCGGTATAAAGCCCTGACTCTGGCTTACGCCGGGTTTACTTACATCAAACACAGCTAAACAATTATTATCAGCATTCGCAATATAGAGCGTTTTTTCATTGCTACTCAAAGCCAGGCCGTTAGTAGTTGAACCCGTTAACTGTGTGGCATAAAGCGTGGTAGAGAAGGTTTCAATTACTTTGTTGTCCAGCGTATTTACTACCGAAACCGTATTATCGCTTGCATTGGCTACATACAGGATATTACCTTTTTTAGTAAGCAAAAGCTCATTAGGATGGTCACCAACAGGAATCAGACGGATAATACTTTCTGATTGCAGATCAACAACTGCCACTGCTTTTCCACCCCAAAGCGAAATATACAATTTTCGCTCATCAGCACCTAATGCGCAACTATACGCAATAGCAGGAAGCTGTACCCGTTTTAAAATCTTTTTCACTGCCGGATCGATGATATACAAAGCGCTATCTTCTTTGGTAACGGTAAATAATTTACGGTTACTACTATTTACCACAATACCGGCCGGGCATATTTTACCCTTTGGCCAAACCGGCCCTAAAGTAATGGTATCACTCTTTCCCAGTTTATTGTTTACGATATTAAAATCCAGAATCCAGTTATCGTTACCACCTGATGCATAGAGGTGTTTTTCATCTTTACTAAAAGCAATTCCGTACCATGATTTGGCCAGCACCTTTTCGTCTATAATTTGTTCGGTTTTAGGATCAATCAGTTGCAGCGATTGTGTACTCTGGCCGTTATTCGTGATGGCCAGGTATTTACCAGATGCGCTGAGTTGCATATTTAAAGGCAAATCACCCAGTTGTACCGAATGCCCGGCCGGACTTAATTTCCAGCCATTAGGCAATAAAATTTGCTGGGTGGTTTCGTTTTTTCCCGGTAATTGTGCAAATCCTTTTTGGATAAACAGGAAACCGAATAATATAAATAGGTATGACTTTTTCATTTTATTAATTTGAAGCATGCACATTAGCGATGAAGATTAAAATTAACCAGGGCTCTGATCGTATAGCCATTACCCGAAGCGACAGAACCGATTTCCCTAATAGCCTCTGACGGGATGACATTACTACGGGTTGCATAAAAAACAGGTCCTCCAGAAATAGAGAAAGACAGTTTCGAATGGTTTGGTTCCAGGTTGATGGATGGCCCGATCATTAACTTTGCGCCGCCCTCTGCCTCGTCTTTCTCCCAAAAGCCTTCTAAATCTTGTCCCAGGGCTTCAAGGCCAACATATAAAACATTAGAAACGCGATGTTGATAGCCAAAACTGCTAATAAAATCCAGTTTATCTCTGGTTTTATCGAAAGCTTTTTCGAAGCGAAGGTTGCCCGCCATTCTCCAATTGGTCTGATCAAACGAAGCAGTAATCCGGCTAATTGCAGCACCTATACTCGACCAATCTCTGCTCAAGCCTAAGCCTGCGCCTAGCCTAAACCCGGAGATACCTTTGCCTCCTACCAGATCTCTGATTACTTCAGCCTGTTGCGCAGATGTTACGCCTCCTGAATTGGCAAAGCCGATCGCCGCTGTAGCATATAAGGTAAATCTGCTGCCTAAATATCCTTTTACCCCAAATTGTTGCCCTAAGCCATCATATCCGAATTGTCCGCTGGTTCTTTCTCCGTAACTACCCGAATAATGGATATTCCAACGTGGGTTCTCTGCAGTTAAGGTATTTAAAGAAAACAGAAAAGGCTGAGCTGCATCCGTTCCCACTTTAACACCGGTTTTGGTTTCACTTATCTTTTGAGCTGCACAGTTTAATATGACGCCGGCAAAGATGAGCATCAAAAATGTCTTTTTCATTTAATGGATATTTTTAGAATTTCGTTTCGTTTAACAATGGCGAGCCACTGGCATTTACCTGGTAAGTTTGGATCTTATCCTTTTCATCAACCTCAACTATCCGGTAACCTTTATAGGCCGTACCCCAGTTGCCACCTATATGTGCATCAAAAAAATGTGGGAGTTTACCGGTATAAAAAACAGCATCTAAACTATGGTCGTGGCCATGAAAAACAGCTTTTACATTTGGATAACTATGTAGCAGCTTAATCGTATCTGTACATTCTACAAAAGGGCTTTCCGGCACCCAAAAATGTGGCGGAATATGCAATACCACAAAAACAGTTTTCAGGTTTTTAAATTTATCTAGTTCCTGTTTTAAAAAATCATTATTAGGGCATAAATAAGTCCCTTTAGTATCAGAGGTATTTGCTAAAACAAAACCCACCCCATTTTTTTCGAAAGAAAAGTTATCCTCGTAACCAAAAACCGATTTCCAGAGCCCAGTATCTGCATGGTCGTGGTTACCAGGCACGGCATAAAAAGGAACTTTCAGACGATCATAGTAATCTTTCTTAACTTCTTTCAGTAATTCAGGCCGGTCGTGTACCAGATCGCCATTAATAATTACAAAATTCAGTGGATTTTCATCATGCGAGGCATTAAGCCATTTCACAATATTTTCGTGATGAAGTTTATAATCAGTTCCCGGTTGCCCATAGTGTCCGTCGGATGCGATCGCAAAGCGAAGTTTTGGTCCTTTTTCCCGTTTGACTGAAATATTCCGCTCTTCTGCAAATGATGGCAGAACTGGTGATAAACCGGCTACTACCGCAGCAGCCAAACTATTTTTCAGGAAAAAACGTCTGTTAAACATAAGGATAAAATATGTTTTGTATCAAAATCCAATATTAGTTTAGGCAGACTTCTTAAAAATGAATTTAATGTTATGATTAAGTTAACAGAACCTATTCTGTGTATCAATTTTATAACATAATGGAGCGGTAATTGCGATTCATGGCGTAATCCCGATCCTCATAAAACAATTTGCCGCTTGCAGGGATTATTCTATTATGAAATCATTTAAATCCTTACTCGCTGGCTTTGCAGGTGCTGCAGCCTTAAATATATTACATGAAAGCTTTAGGCAGTTTGATCCCGACGCACCCCGGATTGACCTTTTGGGTAAGCAGGCACTTTCCAAATCCATGTCCGATTTGAAACTGGACAGTCCTGACGGAGACAATCTGTACCTGGCCACACTTGCAGGTGATATCATCAGCAATACCCTATACTACAGTGCCATTGGCTTGGGAGATAAAAAACATATTTATTTTAAAGGTGCAATAGCCGGTCTTACTGCTGGTCTGGGTGCAATCAGCATACCGGATAAAATTGGATTAGATGATACTCCTGTAAATAAAACCGATAAAACCAAGATATTAACGGTAACCTGGTATCTGATAGGTGGATTAGTAACCGCAGCGGTTTTTAAACAATTGAAAAAGGCTTAGGTAATGAAAATTTATAGACCTGCACTTTGGTTCTTTTGCATTGCTATGGCAATGGGCGTACTGTCATGCAAAACAGGCTCAGTTAATTTATTTAAGGCCGCTAGCCCGCATGAGCAATATCAAAAAAAATTGGTGAATGTGGGGCTGGATAAAACAGCAATGGGATCGGCTTGGTTAAATGCGGCTACAACGAGTATGCAAAAAGCATTAGACATTAGTATTCCTTATCAAGAAAACGGTTATTTCGCTGCCGACCGGGTCCCTGCGACAGCTTACAAGTTCAATGCAACCAAAGGGCAGAAAATAAACATA
Source organism: Pedobacter suwonensis (assembly GCF_044762335.1). Taxonomy (GTDB): domain Bacteria; phylum Bacteroidota; class Bacteroidia; order Sphingobacteriales; family Sphingobacteriaceae; genus Pedobacter. The sequence goes on from NZ_JBIWEB010000004.1 coordinate 409,652, forward strand.
AGACTAAACAAAAAGCCATCAGACGGCGCCTTGATTTATATTGATGTTTGGCATAGCGCAAATCAAACCCGAAAACTTATTGCCTCAGCCGATACCTTAAATAATCCTATCATTTTTGATATTGAGGAAACAGGCGCCTATCTGATCAGACTACAACCAGAACTATTGCAGAGTGTAGCCTACGAATTAGAAATTACTACCGGAGCGTCTCTTGCTTTCCCGATAAAATCAAAAAACGCCAACAGCATAAAAAGTTATTGGGGAGATGGCAGGGATAATGACGCCAGAAAACACGAAGGTGTAGATATTTTTGGCAGTTTCAGAACGCCTGTGCTGGCGATTTCAGACGGAACAGTAACCCGTGTAAACGAAAACAACCTGGGTGGAAAAGTGGTTTGGATGCGTCCAAGGGGTAAGGATTATACTTTGTATTATGCCCACCTGGATAAACAGATTGCCGTAGAAGGACAGGAAGTAAAAATTGGAGATACCCTGGGGCTTATGGGAAATACAGGCAATGCCCGAAACACGCCTCCCCACTTACATTTCGGCATTTACACGGCAAGTGGTGCAGTAAACCCACTACCCTTTATAGATCCTGTAACCAAAACCCCGGTTGCCATAACTGCTTCCGGCAATAAGTTAAATAAAATTTTAAGGACTAAATCTACCGCTAAAATGGTCTCTTCTCCAGACCGTAAAGCAAATGTTTTAATTTCGCTTAACGCGGGAACAATTTTACTTGCAAATGCTGCGACCGGAAATTACTACCAGGTAGAACTGCCCGATGGGAGCAGAGGTTTTATTCAAAGCAATAGTATTGAACAGGCAATTGAGCCCCTGAAAAAACTTAAGATAAATTTATTTCAGCAGGAAGTTTATGACAGACCTGATAGTTTGGCCGCGCTTAAAACAACGCTAAAAGAAGGACAGCGTGTAAACCTTTTAGGTGCTTTCGGCAAGTATCAGCTCGTTAATGCTGATACAGAAACAGGCTGGATTATAAAATAACAATCAAAGCTGCTGATCAATAATTCAGCATGATGATCTCGTTATCCCAGGGAGCTAAAAAGCAATTGCTTCGATTAAAGTATTAATCGAACTCAGTTTATAATTCCATACTTTCCAGTACCTCCCGGGCAAAAAAGAACTGCGGACAAATCTCCGTTAAGAAAAATTCATTAAAAAGACTAAAAACAAAAGGCCTGTGAAACACAGACCCTGAATTAGTTTTATAGCATTACGATTGCCTGCTTTACAACCAGATAGGTTGCCAGTGCAAATAAAAATATAGCGATAGATTTGTTAATGAGCAAACTGCTCAGCGCGAATTTTTCCTGAATGTAAGTGGCAAAATGGGCATACAGGTAAAGCGCAAGTGTAGAACCTACGCCAGAGCCGAGGCTAAAAATCACCAGCGACAGGTAATCGGTTTCGATCCATTGATGCAGAATTACATAATTTCCAAAAAACAACCAGAATGGAATTTGGACAGGGTTTAAAACGCCCAAAATCAATCCATAAAGCATACTGCCACTACGCTTATCTTCTTTTTTATTACTGGTTTTCGGTACTTTTTTTCTGTTTTTCCAGGTAATGGTACCCATCACCAGAAACATCACAATCATGAAGCAATCCACCAAAGTGCCAAGGCGTACCTCACTAACAGCCTCATTTGGATTGATATCACTCATGGCCCACCGGGCGAAGCGCATCATCCCGAAAGTAAAAAATACCTCTACACACGAGAAGGATAAAATGAAATACCAAACCTGCCGCATGCCTTTGTTAATAGCGAGCTGCGCCACAGTGAGATTAATATTGCCAGGGGGAATATATCCCATGGCATTGAGAATGATACCGATGAAAAACGTTAAAAAAAGCATCGCCGAAATTATGGATTTAAATTTAAATGCGCAGCCAAATATTTTCCGGTATACGAATTTTCTACTTTAGCCAGTTCCTCTGGTACACCTTCGAATACTACACTACCACCACCATCTCCTCCTTCAGGACCAATATCAATAACCCAATCGGCACATTTGATCATATCCATATTGTGTTCGATAACCAAAATGGTATTACCTTGCTCAATAAGGGTATTTAATGCTTTTAACAGTTTTTTAATATCATGGAAGTGCAAACCGGTGGTCGGCTCATCAAAAATAAATACGGTTTTATTGGCATTATTCCCTTTAATAAGAAACGACGCTAATTTAATACGCTGTGCCTCACCACCTGATAAAGTGTTTGATGATTGACCTAAATGCACATAACCTAAACCCACATCAACCAGCGGATTTAATTTATTCAGGATTTTTTGTTCGTCTTTAAAGAAATCAACCGCCTCATCAATGGTCATATCCAAAATCTCAGAAACATTTTTTTCTTTATAAGTAACATCCAATACCTGTTGTTTAAACCGTTTGCCATTGCAAGCCTCGCAAGGCAGGTAAATATCGGCCATAAACTGCATTTCGATCTTCACCTCACCCTCACCCTGGCAAACATCACAACGGCCACCCTCTACGTTAAAGGAGAAGGCTGCAGGCTTCAGTCCGGCGGCCTTTGCAGCAGGCAAACCAGAGAAAAGCGCACGGATGTCATCCCAGGCTTTAACATAAGTAACCGGGTTAGAGCGGCTGGAACGGCCGATTGGATTCTGATCTACCAATTCTACTGCACTTACCAGGTCATAATTACCAAAAATACCGTCATAAGCACCCGTTTGTTCACCCGCATAGTTTCCGATCGCTTTTTGTAGCGCCGGGTATAAAATCTTTTTCACCAAACTGGTTTTACCCGATCCAGAAACGCCACTTACCGCAGTAAAAACCCCTAGCGGAAATTTGACATCTACATTTTTCAGGTTGTTTTCCCTTGCGCCTTTAATCAGGATGTGATCTTTCCACTTACGGCGTTTCGAAGGAATGGCAATTTTCTCAATTCCAGCCAGGTAACGACCTGTTAAACTATTTTTATCTTTTAAAATCTCTTCATAGTTACCGCTGAAAACCAGGTTACCGCCATGCGTACCCGCCTCCGGACCGATATCGATAATGTAATCAGCGGCACGCATCATTTCTTCTTCGTGTTCTACCACCAAAACCGTGTTACCTACATTTCGGAGCGAGACCAATACCTCTATCAGTTTATTGGTATCGCGTGGATGCAAACCGATACTGGGTTCATCCAGCACATAAACTGAGCCCACCAGGCTACTGCCTAAAGATGTTGCCAGATTAATTCTTTGCGATTCTCCTCCTGATAAAGTATTCGATAAACGGTTTAAGGTAAGGTATCCTAAACCCACATTGTTTAAATACAGGAAACGGTTGTTGATCTCTGCCAATAAACGTTTGGCAATTTTGGCGTCGTTTACACTCAATTTTAATTCATTAAAAAAAGCCAGTGCTTTTGATAGCGGCAACAGTACCACATCAATAATCGATTTTTCAGCAATTTTAACGTATGAGGCATCTTTACGCAAACGCGAGCCCTTACAATCAGGGCAGGTGGTTTTACCGCGATAGCGCGATAACATGACACGGTACTGGATTTTATAAGTCTGCTCTTCCAATTCCTTGAAAAATGCGTCCAAACCGGAAAAATATTTGTTACCCGTCCAAAGTAGCTGCTGTTCTTTTTCAGTAAGTGCACTGTATTGACGGTGGATCGGAAAATCAAATTTTGGTGCAGCTTTAATAAAGTTTTGCAACCAGACGTTCATTTTTTCGCCACGCCACGGAGCAATGGCATTATCATAAACACTTTTACTCTTATCAGGAATTACCAGATCTTCGTCGATGCCGATAACATTCCCGTATCCTTCGCAGCGTTTACAGGCGCCGTAAGGATTGTTGAAAGAGAAAAAGTTGGGCGTAGGTTCTTCAAATTTTATTCCGTCCAGTTCAAAACGGTCACTAAAATGTTTCGTTGTACCTTGGGCTTCTACATAACAATCGCCTTTACCTTCAAAAAAAGCGGTCTGTGCCGAATCGGCCAGTCTGCTTAATGTTTCTTCTTCCTGGTTGGTTACAATCCGATCGATCAGGATCTGAACGGTTTTATCATCAGTAAGTTCTGTGTCTTTAAAATCAGCATCATCTAAAATAGATTCTATCTTTTCTATTTTATTGTTAATCAGAACCCGTAAAAATCCTTTCTGTAATAAAATTGCGAGCTCTTCTTTAATTGTGCGGTTGTTATGCGGATATAGCGGACAAAAAATGGTTACCGTTGTATCTTCAGGCATGGCATTTACATAATCTACTACCGTACTTACCGAATCCTTCCTCACTTCCTTGCCCGAAACAGGCGAAATGGTTTTTCCTATACGAGAAAAAAGCAATTTCAGGTAATCATAAATTTCAGTTGAGGTACCCACTGTAGAACGTGGATTGGAAGTAATTACCTTTTGTTCGATAGCAATTGCCGGGGCAATACCCTTAATATAATCAACATCCGGTTTATTCATCCGTCCCATAAACTGGCGGGCGTATGCTGATAAACTTTCTACGTACCGGCGTTGCCCTTCTGCATACAAAGTATCAAATGCAAGTGAAGATTTACCCGAACCAGACATGCCCGTTACCACCACAAGTTTATTTTTTGGAATGGCAACGTCAATGTTTTTTAGGTTGTGCACCCTTGCACCTTTTATGATAATATTTTTATGCGGATCTTTTTCGGCCTCTTTTTTGCTCATGTATGGTAAAGAATATAAATATATAACCCCAGAATGTGGTTAGGGTTTTTAGAAGATACAAAAATAGGGTACTCAGGCGGTTAATTTATTTTTTATCATTTTATTTTTTGTTTTTTGATAAAAAAATAACTTTCTTTGAACATTAACAACCTCAAAACCAAACTAACACATATCAAAAAACATAGGAGATAAGCTATAGAAATTAAACATCTACAAATTAATTTTTAGCAAACAGTACGGGATTTAGTGTAGGTAAACCTATGAATTTACAATCATATAATGATCAGGACCTGGTAAAGGTATATATTGCCGGGAACGAGAATGGATTGCAGGAACTTCTTAGAAGACATAAAAGTAAAATTTATACCTCAATCTACTTGTTGGTGAAAGACCAATATCTGGCTGAGGATATATTTCAGGATGCTTTTATCAAAGTGATCAATACCCTGCGATCAGGAAGATATAACGAGGAAGGTAAATTTTTGCCTTGGGTAATGCGTATTGCGCATAACCTGGTTATCGATTATTTCAGGAGAGAAAAGAGAACACCGATCATCACCAGTGCGGATGGGATGGATGTATTTAATATGCTACACTTTTATGATGAGAGCGCAGAAGATAAAATGCTTCGCGATCAAACCCATAAAGATTTAAAAGCGATGATCCATTTATTGCCAGATGAGCAGAAAGAAGTGCTTTTGATGCGCCATTATGCCGATTTAAGCTTCAAAGAAATAGCAGATCTAACTGATGTCAGCATTAATACAGCCCTGGGCCGTATGCGTTATGCATTGAGTAACCTGCGTAAAATGCTCAAAACAAAAGAGATGACCTACAAAGGGTAGTAAAAATGTTACATATTTTTTTTTAGGGTTTGAAATAAAGCATCTGAACTATCGTTAAGTTTATAAAACTTATCACATTCAGTTGCTTATGACAAAAACCTCTACATCAAAAAACAATGTAAATTTACCTACACCTAACATGTTTCAGCCAATAACTGATATGGAATCTGATGCAGAAATCGACTTATTTTATGATCAAATAAAAAGCAAGTTAGATACGCTGGTTAAAGATCCTCAAGATGAAACCATCAATAAGATTTTAGCATACAGCAGGTCGTTATAAAATTTGCAATGTAGAAAGGTTGTTCCGCGGGGTGGAACAACCTTTTTTTATAGTTCAGTAGCCATTGGTTCATCAGTAGTAAAATTGTAAATTGCCAACTGATAATTGATAACTGCTAATTGCTAATTGCTAACTGAATTATGGTTTGAATCGGTTAACCTCAAATCGCCCCTCCATTCGTCATCCTGAGGGATAATTTATCTTATAAAATCAATATGATTGACAGAAGTATTTAATGGAAATAGGCCTCTGGGAGGATCGTCATTGCGAGAAGGCTTTTCCTGCCGACGAAGCAATCTTTGCAGCAAGCATTAACTAGCAGGATAGATCGTTTCGTCGTTCCTCTGCTCGCAATGACGACTTTTTTAGGTATCCTGTCAATGGGAGAAATAATTTATTGTATAAAATCAATATAATTGATAATAGACTTAATGGAAATAAATCTTCCAGGAAGGATCGTTATTGCGAAAAAGCTTTTTAGCCGACAGCCTGCCCCGATTTTCAGGGAAGCAATCTTACAACAAGGATCATTAGCAAAGATTACTTCGCCGTTTCTCTCCTCGCAATAACGATTTTTTTTTCGGATACTCTGTCAATGATAACTTATTTCAAGGTTTGACATCCTGCGTTAATGCAAACTGCTAATTGAAAACTGTAATAATGGTTAATTCTAAATAGGTTAACCGTAAACATTCTCCCCCATCCAACACCATCCGTCTTCCATCCAACATCTTCCATTGCCCACATAAATGGCTCAATTTTTACAATCCCCACCATAAAAAGCCCTACCTTTGCATAGTGTAATTTTAACACTAAGGGCATAATGAACAAGAATTTACTTCCACTCACTTTAGGCGGTTTGGGCATCGGTATTACTGAATTTGTAATGATGGGTCTATTACCTGATATCGCTAAAGACCTCAAAGTAACCATTCCGCAGGCCGGGCATTTAATTTCCGCTTATGCATTAGGCGTGGTAATCGGCGCCCCCTTGTTAATTATGATTGCGGGTAAATATCCACCCAAAAAAATATTGATGGCCTTGATGATCATGTTTACTGTCTTCAATGCCTTTTCCGCATTCGCACCTACTTTCAACATTCTTTTTATCTCCAGGTTGCTTTCGGGCTTGCCTCATGGGGCATTTTTCGGTGTAGGATCAGTAGTGGCCAGCAGAATAGCAGAAAAAGGGAAAGCTGCACAGGCCGTATCGCTGATGTTTATGGGCCTAACCATTGCCAATATTGTAGGCGTACCATTAGGCACTTTCATCGGCCATAATTTCTCCTGGCGCATCTCTTTTGCAGTGGTAGTATTTGTAGGTTTGATAACATTATTAAGTTTAAAATTATGGCTACCTGCTTTGGAAGCCACGAAAAACCGCGATTTAAAAGCTGAATTAAGCTTCTTCAAAAAAAGAGAAGCCTGGATCATCATTTTTATGATTTCTATCGGAACAGGTGGATTATTTACCTGGTACAGTTATATTGCGCCTTTAATGACAGATGTTGCAGGCTTTTCATCAAATGCAGTAACCTATATATTAATGCTGGCGGGCTTAGGCATGATGTTCGGCAATTACGTTGGCGGCCGTTTGGCCGATAAATTTTCTCCAGCCAAAGCATCTGCAGCTTTATTGCTCACGATGGTGGTTACCTTAACCATTGTCCATTTTGTATCCGCGAGCCAACCTTTGGCGTTAATCATGACTTTTATTACGGGTGCTGTCGCTTTTTCATTGGCTGCCCCTATACAGATGTTGATGATCCAAAGTGCCAAAGGCTCTGAAATGTTGGCGGCCTCTGCCAGCCAGGCGAGTTTTAACATTGGTAATGCCTTAGGCGCTTTCTTTGGCGGACTGCCACTGGTTTATGGCTTTGATTATACCTCACCGGCTTATGTGGGTGCAGCTATGGCTTTGGTGGGCGCTTTGTTTGCCTTCTGGCTCATTAAAAGCAATCAGGGCGCAACGGAAAAGGCTAAAGTGCCGGCTACTTCTTTTCATTAAAGCGATGATTGAATGAGAGAATGACTGAGTTGGAAAATACAAGTCATTCTCACATTCAAAACTCAATCATTCAAAACCCACAGCATCCAACCACTTCACCTTAAAATTGCGTGGACTCATGCTTTCTCCTTACCTGATCTCTCAGCCTACCTAATGCCAAACCCATTGATATTCCATAAAAAGACTCCACCTTATTCAGATTTGCCGAAAAACCAACAGTAAGTGAAGCGGTTCCATCCATATAAAGACCATACTTGATTTCCATTGGCAAAGCAATCGCTCTCTTTATGATCGTTTCATATACATAATTACTAAACAGGCATCCGCCCGGCCGGTCACAATCATCGTACAAAAATGCGCCGCGGCTGATCTGGTTAGCCATCGCCAGGCCTGTTCCTAACCTTAGATAATGGTAACGGTTTAACGTATAACTTTTCCCTGCCAAAACACTAATGTCAGAAACACGAGGCTCGGGCAATCCGCCAAAGTAAAATATCCTGACCCGCCTAACGCCCGATGTTTTAACCGAAATAAAGTTATTTCTTTTTTGCAGGAAAATATCTATATCACTGTACAACCGCCCGTTTCCACCGCCACCTAAACTAAAACCCAGACCGAAATAGGTTTTACGTTTTTGGTGCAAGGTATCCCGCTGCGCAACAACTAATCCCGTACTGCAAACGCAAAGCAAACACAAGATATACTTTTTCATATGATTAAAGCATTTTAGAACTAAATACCACACCTAAACCCATTGTAGCAAAAGTTTTTTGCCTGTTCGCATTACCGTTTACCGACACAGAAACCCCAACACCATCGACAAAACGATAGATATATCTGGCTTCAGCAACAATTCCAGCTGAATTTTTCTGTATAATTTTATCCCTCACCGTATCACTATTAGATTGATCGTACTTTTTAAGGTCAGCAATTACAGCCATACCAGCACCAAACTCGAAACGGTGATTGGAATTTGACCTGAACCCTTTACCTAAAACAAGGGCCAATTCTGAAAAACCCGGAACGGTTGTCTTCTCACCATCAACATTTACTTCATAAGTATCCTGCAACACCGACGACATTTTAAACTTGAGATAAGAACCCTGTTTATGATACCCAATAAAACCCGATAAAAGTGGTTTTTGTAATGTTGCGGCACCGAACTCCAAACCAAAACTTAAATTCCGAAAAAAATCACCATAATCTTCTTGTGATTTAGCCACATTGCCAAGCAGAGCTAAACCTAAAACCAACGAAAGCCTTTTCATACTATTTTGAGTTTACTCTTTTGAAATGATAAGAAATGTTGTAGGAATAGCCGAGCATAAAAAAGAATAAAATAGCTCCGGTATTGTCAATAGCATGATTTAGAATAAGGCCGCCGTCTTTAGCTAAACCTATTCGGGTTTTCTGGCTTTCGGAGCCTCCTAAAATATAAGGGATACCTTCTAAGGTAACAGACTTATTTCCTAACAATAACATGCCCCGAGACTGTAGCCTAAATGATAACCTTACAGAATCTTTATTTAAGCCATTTTCCTTAAAAAGAAAGTTAGCCTGATCACCTGAAACCTGAACGAGCACATGACAATTGGCAAGTGTATCAAAACTGATCTGGTTTTTACTCACATATTGATGAAACTGGCGATTCCTGGATGAATAAGCCTGCAGACCGGCAGTACTACTCTTCTGATAAAACGAGTCTGGATATAATTCATAGGTACCTGAAAGCATTGACAAGTTCTTTTCGGTCAACCTGACTTTATAAAGCCTGATAGGACCATCAGAGAACGAGGCGCAACCCGATAAGGAACAACAGCAGGCGAGCGCTAAAATAGTAGTTGTAATTTTCTGATCAATTCCAAAGGCATGACCATTTGGGGTTGCGGAATTTGTGAGTTGCATATCCATTTGATGTAATTTAGTTTATGATCAAATCTAAGACACCAAATAACCTTCAAGTAATCTAAAAAATTATATATATTAGAAAAAAGAATCTTTAAAGAAAATATTTTATTTCGAACAGTAATTATCAATTATCTTTTATAAATTACATTAATTAAACAACCCATTTAGTTACTAAAAAGCAGAATATTCCACCTAAAAATTAATCTTCATGAATAATCAGCAAGCATTATTTTTCCAGGCCATAAAATCTTCATTGCCCGATTATCAAAACCTTGCATTAAGTATAGCAGAAGAACTAGGAATCAGCACCAATGAGGCTTATAAAAAAATAAGAGGCGACAGCAACCTTACCTTTCAACAGATCATCAAACTCTCTGATTGTTTCGATGTTCCATTTCTGTACAGTCCGAAGAATTCTCTTTCTGTTACCTTTAGCTATTTAAGTGTAAACGAAGATCTGGATATGGTAAACTACCTGCGCAATCTGCTGGAGAACATTAAAGCCATTAAAAAAAGTAAGGAGAAACACATTACCATCACTACAGATGACATCCCCTTATTTCATTTTTTCAAATACCCCGAACTTACCAGTTTTAAACTCTTCTTTTGGGCTAATAGTGCCAATAACTACGGGAGATCTTTTAGCGCTCCCCTGCTATCCGATGAGATTATCGAAATTTCCCAGGAGTTGCACACCGCTTACCTTGAAATACCGAGTACCGAAATATGGTCGAAAGATACCGTAACGGGTACACTTGAGCAAATCAGGTATGCATTCGAAGCAGGCCATCTTACCGACACCGAACTGGCTGTAAAGATTGTGGAACAGGTAAGGTATTGCCTTACTGACATGAATATGTATGCCATTAGCAGCAAAAAGACAATTGACCCCAACCATACCTTCAACTGGTACAGCTGCGATGTACTGGGAAGCATAGCTTACCTGGTTGATTTTAAAGACCGCATGACCTGCTACAACAGGTTTAATACTTTTAATTATTTAAAGACAGAAGACCATGCTTATTGCAGGCAAACCAAACAATGGATGCAGGGCCTGATTATGAAATCGGTTTCCTTTAGTGGCCAGGGCGAAAAACACCGCAATAAGTATTTATATCATGCGTTTGCCGAATGCGATAAATTACTGGAAGAAATAACCAGGCATTAACCTGGCACATAACACCTTAATAATTAAGGGTTAAGCCTGCACCAAAGCCCATATCGCTGTCATAATGGGCAGAAATCCCCATGTATTTAGTGGTAACGAATTTAAGTCCGCCCATAAATTCTTTGTCACTATTTACCATAAAACTCGCCCTTAAACGCCTGGAAACGGGTATGTCTTCACGCATTAACTGCAGGCGGACATTACCATCATGATATACTTCTGCCTGTGCAATAACCAACATAGGCAAGGTATAGGCAAGTCCCAAACTAAACATGCTTCTATTGTCTTTTGTATTTTTCCGGCCAAAAATATTACTTTCCTGTTTAGTTACATCCATTTTCCGGTAACGCCAATCGAAACCGACAAAAGGCATTAACCATTGCATCCGATCGATGTACCGGCCAATATGGGTTTCGGTTTCAAAACCGTGCATTTTATTATAACCCAATCGCCATTCGGCTCCAATGCTCCAGCGCGTATTGGCCAACATCGCCATGCCGTCGTTTCCATTACTGGCAAAATCATTTTCAGCCATAAAATGAAACATCCTGTCATCAGCAAAAAGTTTTCGCTGTGCCAGTTTAGGGTTCGGGATTTCAGGGTTTAACGGTGAGTTTTCATAGCTGAAAATCTTACCCATTCCACTCATCATGTGGTACAAAATATGGCAGTGAAAAAACCAGTCGCCACTTTCTGAGGCACTAAACTCGATGGTATCGCGTTCCATGGGCATAATATCGATTACATTTTTTAAAGGTGCGTGATCACCCTGGCCATTGATTACCCTGAAATCATGTCCGTGAAGGTGCATAGGGTGCCGCATCATGCTGTTGTTATATAAAATAATCCTAAGGTTTTCGCCCTTTTTGATCAGGATTTTATCTTCTTCAGAAATCGTTTTGTTATCCAGGGTCCAAACATAACGGTTCATATTGCCCGTTAGCTGAAACTCCATCTGCCGGGTGGGTGCTTTCGGGAGAACTGTTTTTTCGGGTGCACGCAGCATACCGTAATTTAATGTTTTGAGAGGTGCTTTCATGCCACCGTCATCACCCATATCATGGCCTTTATGTGCATCAGCTACATCGGTATCTCCACCATTGCGATCCAGCTCAGGATACATAACGGCATTCATATCCATTACCTGATTCTGCATTTTCATGCCATCCATCTGCACCATATTACCATTCATGTCCATCATTTCGTTCATCATTTTCATGCCTTCGAAATATTTCAGTCTGGGTAGTTTCGGAGCAGCTACCTGCTGTCCGCTGCCCAGCCACATGGATGCCGATCCGGTGCGGTCTTCAGGCGTTACCAAAAACTCATAGCTTTTATTTTCAGGAATGATTACAATTACATCATAAGTTTCAGATACGGCAATCATCAGCCGATCTACCTCAACAGGCGTCACATCGTTACCATCACTGGCCACTACTGTTATTTTACCACCGGCATAGGCAAGCCAAAAATAGCTTGAGGCCCCACTGTTAACAATGCGCAACCTGACCTTATCTCCTGCCTTCAGTTTGTTTGGCACCTGGTACTGATTTTTTCCATTTACTAAAAACGCTTCATAATACACATCACTCACATCCATAGCAGTCATCCGTTTCAGTTCGTTGGTGAGTTTGGTTTTAAAGTGTCCACCTTTTATGGCTTCAGCATAACTTTGCGTTGTACCTTTTTTGATCGCGAACCAGTCGTTCGCATTGTGTAACCGCCTGTCCACTTCATGAGGCTTCATATTGGTCCACTCACTTAAAACTACAGGTACCGTGGGTATAACCGGCTCTTTTCTTTTATTTAAAATCATCGCGCCATACATGCCAATCTGCTCCTGCAAACCCGAGTGACTATGGTACCAATGGGTACCGTTCTGTATGATCGGAAAACGGTAAACGTGGGTTTCATTTGGTTTGATGGGCATTTGTGTAAGATAAGGAACGCCATCATAGCGGTTAGGCAAAAATAGTCCGTGCCAATGTAATGAGGTTGATTCCTTTAGTTTATTGTGCACATATATTTCTGCAGTATCGCCTTCGGTAAAGGTTAGCGTTGGCATGGGTATCTGCCCGTTGACCGCAATGGCGCTTTTCACTTTCCCGCCAAAATTTACTATTGTATCTGCAACGTACAGATCATATCGTACCACTCCGGGTGGCCTGCTGTTGCTTAAAGCTGTAACAGCGCTTGCTTTCTGAAGAGTTTTTCCGGGGCCGGCCGCTTCTGTCGTACTATACTGATGTTGGGCAAAAGCAGCGCTATAACGAAAAATGGCCAGGCAGCAAACTAAAATAAACTTCATGTTATCGTGTATTTTTATTTAAGTACTTCGGCTATCTTGCCACAACTCAACATTATATTACCATAATATGGGTTTTTGATCAACTCGTCTTCGCTTAGCCAATAGCTTTTTTTCATCGGACAATAATCATAATAAACAGGTTTATCGTTTAGTTTTACTGCTTTTACCAGGGCATAAAAATCGGCTGATAAGGAAGAGAAATCATTTCTTTGATGTTCAATATCTTTACTCCCGGCGATTTGCCCGGCATCAAATAATATTTTGTCGCGCAATAATTTCGAAGCATTTGTTCTTTCGTTTGCTTTCATTACATTAATGAATTGGGTAGCCTTTGCACCAGCCAAACTTGTATTACTGCTGATTAAAGCCTCTTTAACCTCGTAGTAGGCCTGCAGAGGATTAAGCCCTACTGTCTTTTCTTGTGCTGACAGGCCGCCAGCTACAACCAGTAAAACGACATGGAGGATCAAGAATTTAATTAAAGTTTTCATTTTGCGCTTAAATTTTAAACAAAACTAGCGGTATGGCCTTTAGTAACTTTACACTTTTAGCGGAAATATTTACATAATTATAGGGTTAAGGGTATGCCAGGCATTGGCTATTGAGGAATTAAATGGTTTAAACAATTATAAAAGGATTCGATTGTACTGGCAGGTAGCGGTGGTATCTTTTCAGTTTTTTTGGAAACGGACGTTCTGTAATTCGTCGGTGGCAGCAGTCCCGTTATCCGCTTTATCCCGACAGAAACCTGTGAAACAAGCAAGCACACCAAAGTATAACATAAACAGGTGCTTAAATCGGGATGCCCGCTCCTACCGGGTTTATTTAACAAAGGTTACTACAGAAACGGCGAAACTATTTAGTAATATCCCATGCTCATCCAATATCTAACTGATCGTGTTTAGAAACAAGGGATTATGCGGCCTGCAAACCCTAAAAATGAAATACTGTATTGCCCACCTAGCCCTGGTTGCAGCGTTACCCTGCAGCAACGAGGTACGAGGCAGCGAAGCGTAAAAGCGGAAAACAGGAAAAAACCTTAATCTTATCACCAAATTGCGCTCCCATCTAAAGCCTGGTAATTTCTTTACATGCCACTTCAACCCTCTCAGGCTGAATTTTCTATAAAATTTATGCTATCCATCATCCATGTTACTTAATCCATCTTACATCACCCATCTCACATTTAGCACATTGCATTTTCCATCTTTAACCTATATTTGCACATGCTTAAAAAAGAACGCTACAAACTTTTTGTAGAACATTTTTCGGCCAGGCAGCCTGATGCAGAAACCGAGTTAAACTATAATAACCCATACCAGCTTTTGGTAGCAGTAATCCTTTCGGCACAATGTACCGATAAGAGGGTGAATATGGTAACGCCAGCTCTTTTTCAGCGCTTTCCCAATGCCAAGGCTTTAGCTGAGGCTACACCCGATATAGTTTTTGATTATATCAGAAGCATCAGCTACCCCAACAACAAGGCAAAACACCTGGTAGGAATGGCCAACATGCTGCTGAATGAATTTGATGATGTGGTCCCCTCGGAAGTTAACGAGCTGCAGAAAATGCCAGGCGTAGGACGCAAAACAGCCAATGTAATTGCATCTGTAATTTACAATGCACCCGCAATGGCAGTTGATACCCATGTTTTCCGCGTGGCCAACCGCCTGGGCTTAACCAATGGAAAAACCCCACTGGCAGTTGAAAAGGACCTGGTCAAAAACCTCCCAGAACACGATATCCATATCGCCCATCACTGGCTTATTCTTCACGGACGCTACGTTTGTGTAGCCCGAAACCCGAAATGTGAGGTGTGTGAAATTACCTACATGTGCAGGTATTTTGAACGCTTAACTGCGCAAAACGAAAGAGATAAATTAAAAGCTTAAAAATATTTTAAATTTACTATTGACATTAGCCAAAAAAGCCTTACATTAGCTAAATATTTTAGCATTATAAATATCAAACATTTAGCATATTAGCCGATAATCAATTATATTTACGAAATCAATGAAAAAAGAAATGAGCACTGCAAATCCAGATAAATTAAAAGCCCTTCAGCTTACTTTAGATAAACTAGAGAAATCATATGGTAAAGGTACCATCATGAAACTTGGCGATACTGCTGTTGAACCAATAGACTTTATTTCTACCGGATCAATCAGTTTAGATATTGCTTTAGGCATTGGCGGTATTCCAAAAGGACGTATCATCGAGATTTATGGACCAGAATCTTCTGGTAAAACAACTTTAGCTACACACATCATTGCCGAAGCCCAGAAAAAAGGCGGTATCGCTGCTTTTATCGATGCGGAGCATGCTTTCGATCAGTTTTATGCCAAGAAACTAGGCGTAGATACCGATAACCTTTTAATTTCTCAACCCGATAACGGTGAGCAGGCATTGGAAATTGCCGATAATTTAATCCGTTCCGGCGCTATAGATGTAATCGTAATTGACTCTGTTGCAGCTTTGGTTCCTAAAAGTGAAATTGAAGGTGAAATGGGCGACAGTAAAATGGGTTTACATGCCCGTTTGATGAGTCAGGCTTTACGTAAATTAACCGGAACGATTTCCAAAACCGGATGTTGCTGTATCTTTATCAACCAGTTACGTGATAAAATCGGCGTAATGTTCGGTAACCCTGAAACCACAACCGGTGGTAATGCTTTGAAATTTTATGCATCGGTACGTTTAGATATCCGTCGTATTTCACAAATCAAAGACTCTGACGAAGTTTCCGGTAACCGTGTTAAAGTAAAAATTGTTAAAAATAAAGTGGCTCCTCCTTTCCGTATTGCAGAATTTGATGTGATGTTTGGAGAAGGTATTTCCAAAAATGGCGAGATTATCGACTTAGGTGTTGATTTTGGCATCATCAAAAAAGCAGGCTCATGGTTCTCTTATGGAGATACCAAGCTGGGACAAGGCAGAGATGCAGTAAAACAATTATTGAGCGACAATCCTGAACTTGCAGAGGAACTGGAAAATAAGATCAAAACCGAAGTAACGGGCGAGCATCTGGCAGAAAAATAAGCCTGATCAATTTAGTCTGAATATAGAAAAAGCGTCCTCATTTTAAAATCAGGACGCTTTTTTATTTCAATATCTGGTTAATAACTAACTGAAATACCAAAATTTACCGAAGTACCTCTTCCTTTCGAATAAAAACCTGGTTGCATAAACCATTGCGCCCTGGCCGGGAAATAATCCTGGTTAAAAATGTTATCAATACCCAGAGTAAGCCTGATGTTCTTTTTTACCTGATAAATACCCGCGAAACTGAATAAATGATATGCTTTAACAGCACCTTCATTACCGTTATACACGCCATTGCTGTTTTTCTCAAACCTGTTACGCGAATTGATACCGGTGTAATTTAAGGTCAAGTCCAATACTTTTAACGGACTATAGGTAACTGAAGCCGTAACTTTTGGCGCAGAAATGCGGCGACCATTGAGGTACATGTCAACGGCATCATTAAAATTTCCATTCTTGTCAATATCGCGCTTACCTTCAGTATAACTGTAACTTGCAAATAGACCTAACTGATCAAAAAGGTGATAATCGGCCGCCAACTCAAAACCATAAATCTTTTCAGGGTTTCTTGCCGTATTAAAAAGCCCGGTAGCAGAATCATAAACCACTTCGATACCCAGTTTGGATGTACTGATATAACCCGACGCAGAAAATGTTAATCCAGCGACTTTACTTTCAAAGCCAGCCTCATAATTATTAACCTTCACCGCATCGGTATTGATCTTGTCAATGCTGTTTACTTTGGCATCACGTAAAGCCAGCCCAATATCCATCACAGAAAAACCCTGAGAGAAACTTACAAAAGGGCTGAATAAATTAAATTGATTATACCTTAAACCTGCATTAAAGATATAGGTGCTGTATTTTAAATTTCCTCCGGTTACACCAAAAGATGGGGTGATGGTTGAATTGTTTGCACCAGTGGTTCTTAAGGTGCGGTAATCATCAACGGCTATATTTACATTTTCATAACGCAAACCCGTTTTAAAAACCAGTTTACTAAAAATGTTGAAATCTGCCTGTGCGAAGGGTGCGATGTTGGTCATATCCATTATAGGCACCCATACCCTACCATCAACGAGTGGTTGCGCCGTTTTATCTTTCATGAAATCTGCACCATAGGCCAGATTCATTTTCAAAGAGTTGAGGTTAAGTATTGGTGTTTCGAGAAATAAACGCGCGCCTCTTTTATCGTTTTTGGCCAGCGACTGACCATCACCCCCATCAAAACGGCCTAAAGAGACATAAAACACATCTTTTCGGGTTTCGTAGTAAACATCGGCATGTAAACTCGAATGCAAGAAGGTACTATCGATTTTATACGATAGATTTAGATTATGATTATAATCAACACCGGTCGGAACCCCAAGTGGTTTTCCCAGTACCCCTGTTGCTTTCTGACCGGTTGCCAGGTTACCGTTTACCAAAGTAAAATTGCTGTTTTGCAAACTGCTGTAGGTATTATAGGAAAGCTGAATACGCTGATTTTTTGCCGGCACATAACCGAATTTGGCAAAAGCATTGTAAGTGTCTGTTTCACCAAGACTGTAGTTTGGCCCTACCACATCACCTTTTGCATCTTTATATTCACCGGTTTGCTCATACATACCGCTAACCATGTAGTCGAATTTACCTAATTTTCCATAAAACATCTGGCTAATTCTACCTCCTTCTGAGTTTTTGACCTTAACCAACGATCCATTTAAATTAAGCTGGGTTTTACCTGCAAACCTGGCCGCTGTATCCGGAACCATGGTGATGTAATTTACCAGACCTCCGGCGGCACCATTACCATAAATGGCAGTAGCTCCTTTTACCACTTCGATACGTTCGAGCACCGATGGATCTATGGATCTCAAATCTACCTCTGCGTTTCTTAACGGCGATGATTGGGATACACCATCGATCATTACCAGCATGGGGCGGCCCCTTAAGTTTTGCCCTACATTATTTCCGGTTTGCGCCGTAGGCGCAAAACCAGGCACCTGATTAGCCAATATTGTACTTAAATCGGTTACAATAGCCAACTCTTTTTCCAGTTTCTGCTTATTTACAATAGTCACTGAAGCGGTGACATTTTTGATGTTTTCAGGCTTTCTCGAAGTCGAAATCAATACATCATCTAAAGTATTGGGTACTGGATCCAGTATAAAATTTATAACCGTATCGCCCTTAACTGAAGAAAATTGTTGTACAAAAGTTTTATATCCAACCGCAGTCAACTGAACATTGAATGGCACGCCACTTTTAATATACATTGTATAATAACCTTTGCTATCGGCCTGGGTTTTCTGGCCCGGCAACAAAATGGTTGCGTACGGAATTCCGCTACTTTTATCCTTGATATATCCTTCAATCTTCACATTTTGGCCATACGCCAAAAGCAGTTGACAGATCAGGATGGTCATGATCAGTATAATTTTTTTCATCTATCTTTAATTTTTGCTAAAGATAGAAAATAGACACTAATAAGAATAGGTCTAAATAAGAATTAGAACATCTAATTGTTTTGACTGAAAATAGCACTGAAATCCTTGGTTACATAAACAATAACCAAAAGCGCAGCAATGACCAAGGCACCCAGGATAATTACGCCCCAGCTTCCTTTCAGCTTGTTTTTATCTTTTCTGATTAACCAGTATAGCAGGCCTATTAAAGGTACTGCACAGATAATCCAAAATATTAATGATGCTCCAGTCATATGTGTATTTAATTTAATAGTTTTCATTGGTCCGAAGTCGGATGCCGAATCGGAAGTTAAGGTGTTAATCCATTCAAGTGGCTATAATCCACATCAGTTTTTGTATGCAATTTTCAGTTCACAGTTGCCGGTCTCCAGTTTTCAATCTATGTACTTTAAGAGCTATAACCCCAAAGCAGACGTCATCCTGATCCGATAGCTTCGGACTTATTTCAGGATCTATCCACAGCATTAATCATCATGGCGTCCCTTACATCAGCCTGCAACCAGCTATCGTTTTAAGATTGCTTCCCTGAAAAGGGATAACCAATGAATCAGTCAATATAATATGGAGTTGTTAGACTATTCGTTCTAAACCAATGACCAATAAACCAAAGACTAATGAACCGATGACCGATGAACCAATGGCCCAGCTTTAAAACTCCATCCGTGCCATTGGAGAAACATCCTGCCCTACAAAATCCTGTTTCAGGTATTTGTGGTAACCAGCAATGGCAATCATGCCCGCATTATCCGTACAGTATTGAAAAGCGGGTATGTAAATCTTCCAGCCCAGTGCGTCGGCAGTTTGTTGCAAACCGTTCCGTAAACCAGAGTTTGCCGAAACACCTCCTGCGATAGCTATTTCATTTATTCCGTACTGTTTTGCAGCTTTTTTCAATTTGTTTAGCAAAATCTGCACAATACTATGTTGAACCGATGCACAAACATCATCTAAATTTTCGGCAATAAAAGCAGGGTTCTCTTGCTCCTGTTTTCTGATGAAATACAAAATGGAGGTTTTAAAACCACTAAAGCTAAAATTCAGATCAGCTATTTGTGGTTCGGCAAACTTAAACGCCAAAGGATTTCCCTGTTGTGCATGCTTATCAATCAGTGGGCCGCCAGGATAAGGCAAAGCCAGTAGTTTTGCGGTTTTATCAAAAGCCTCGCCTGCAGCATCGTCCAGGGTTTCGCCAATAATTTCCATATCAAAATAATCCTTTACCAGCACAATCTGTGTATGTCCGCCAGAAACAGTTAAACAGATAAAAGGAAAATTTGGCTTAGGATCATCAATAAAATGAGCCAGAATATGCGCATGCATATGATTAACAGAAATTAAAGGTATATTTAAAGCTAATGCAAAAGATTTTGCAAAAGAAACACCCACTAATAACGACCCCAGGAGTCCGGGGCCACGTGTAAAAGCAACGGCATTAATGTCCTGTTTTATAACCTGAGCATTAATTAAAGCCTGTTGTACAGCAGGCACAATATTTTGCTGATGTACCCTTGAAGCTAATTCAGGGATAACACCACCATAATTTTGATGAATTGTTTGGTTTGCAATAACATTGGCAGTAAT
The DNA here is from genome assembly GCF_044762335.1 of Pedobacter suwonensis. Lineage (GTDB taxonomy): Bacteria > Bacteroidota > Bacteroidia > Sphingobacteriales > Sphingobacteriaceae > Pedobacter. The sequence goes on from NZ_JBIWEB010000004.1 coordinate 429,971, forward strand.
TTTGCCGTTGTTACAAACAGCAACGGATGTATCATCGCAAGAGGATTCGATAGCAAGTATAACAGACAAATTATTTAATATTTAAGCTGCAAAATTATTAAAAAACTATTTAAAATACTCCTTTGGGTAATTGCATCAATAATTTTGCTGCTTGCACTTCTTATTTTCTCACTCCAATTTAAGCCTGTTCAAACCTATTTTGCACAGCGGGCTGCCGCATACCTGTCTAAAGAGCTTAAAACCACAATATCAATCAAGAGTCTTTACATCAAACCATTTAAATCTATTGTACTTAAGGATTTATTGGTTTTAGATTTACAAAAAGACACTTTATTAAGCACGCCACAATTCATGGTCGATATCAATCAGTTATCCATTGATAAAAAGATTATTGATATCAATACCGTCCAAATTAATAATGGTCAGTTTTTCCTAAAGGATTTCAAAGATAAGTCTTCTAATCTCGATTTCATCATCAACTACTTCGATTCTGGTAAACCCAAGGTAAAGAAAAAGAAAAGCAAGCCTTTCGACGTCAACCTGGGCCGTCTTATTTTAAACAAGTTTGCCTTCAGGTACATCAACTATAATGCAAAAGACACCACTCAGGGCAAAAGTGTAAACTTTGATAATGTAAACGTAAAAGAATTGAGCGGGATTTTTGAAGGTTTGGACACCAAGAAACACTTGTTGAAAACCAATATCAAAAACCTAACACTTAAGGAGCGTAGCGGGTTTTACCTCAAAAATTTAACGGCACAAACCACGGTAGACAGTAATGCCATCGAACTGAAAGACCTGCTGCTTGAAACCAACCAGAGCCGCTTAACCAACTATTACCAAATGCGGTTTAAAAGCTTCAGAGATTTTAACCATTATATCGATAATGTGCGGATGAAGGCCATCTTCAAAGACAGCCACATTACCTCAAGAGACGTTGCGTTTTTTGCGCCTGAAATGAATACCATGAAACTTGATCTGGATGTTGATGGCCAGATTACGGGCTTAGTAAATAACCTTAAAGCCAAAAAATTATCTTTAAGAACCGGAAAGGCCACCCACATTAAGGGCGATTTTATTTTGAAAGGGCTGCCTAAATGGAAAGAAACTTTTATGGACCTGAACATTGAAATGGCAGGAACAAACAAAACCGATCTTGACGAAGTGCTGGCTGGTATCACCAATAGCAAAAAGAAAATTGTTCCGGTAATTGTCAAGAAATTTGGCAACATCAACTTTAACGGAAGTTTTACTGGTTTTCAGAACGACTTTATTGCCTATGGGGAGTTTAAAACTAAACTGGGCCGCGTTGTCTCGGACGTAAACATGAAAATCGATAAAAATGAAGTTCCATCCTATACCGGAAACGTCAAAACATACGATTTTAACATCGGCGACCTGTTAGATGAGCAGAGCCTTGGCCGCATCAGTTCTTCATTATATGTAAAAGGGCGCGGAACGGAACTAAAAGATTTGACTGAAAAAATAAATGGCGATGTAACTTATATCGACTTCAACCGATATCGGTACCGTAATGTAAAGATTGATGGTACCTTCGATAAAAAATATTTTGATGGCAAGCTAAGCATTAACGACCGAAACGTTAAACTGGTATTTGACGGGGGTGTTAACCTGAACCCCAAGCTACCGGTATTTAATTTTAATGCTAGCATTTCCAAAGCACGGTTAAAAGCTTTAAAATTGCTAAAGGATTCTCTGATGGTGGATGCCAAATTTACCACCAATTTTTCAGGTACCAACCTGAACAACATATCAGGCAAATTATTAATCCAGCAGATCAGGCTGCAAAACCCTAAAGGTGTTTATAGCATAGATTCTGTGCAGTTAATGGCCAATGGTAACGGCGCTAACCGTGTGCTCGATATTCGTTCGGACATTTTTGATGCCAGTATTAAAGGTGAATATGACTTAAATTCGATCGCTTCCTATTACAAGGCCATCGCCAAAACTTATGTCCCTTCCTTAAAGGCCGACATCATAAAATACAACAAGCAGATTTTTCAATTCAACCTTCAGGTTAAAAAGTTCGAACCGCTTGCGCAGATCCTGGCGCCGGGCCTAGAATTGGAAGAAGGCGCTACCTTGACGGGAGTTTTCGATTCGCGCAATAATACCGCCACGCTAAATGGTTTTGTAAAGAAACTAAAATACAATGGGATAGTCGTTAACAATATCATCCTCGACGAAAACACCACCACACAACAACTTCAATTGATTGTAACTTCCGATCGCGTACAGCTTAACGACAGCCTGTTTATCAAGGACGTAAACATTTCCAATATCCTGCGGAATGATAGTTTGGCCTTCAACGTCAAAATGTCTAATACCGAAGAAGATAACCAGCTTGATTTAAACGGATTGGTAGAATTTACCAAAAACCAGGATACCACGGCGAGATTGAGCGTATTGCCATCCATCTTAAAAATCAATAATGAAGAATGGCGTATCCAGGAGAAAGTACGCATTGTGCTCAACAACGGTAAAACTGAGATCAGCAATTTCGATTTAACCAATGGCGAACAGCAGGTAACCATTGATGGATTGATTTCAGAAGATCCTAAAGATTTGATCAGTGTTGGATTTAAAGATTTTAGCTTAAAAACCCTCAACCCGTTTACTAAAGGCTTTGGTGTAAAATTGGCTGGAAACGTTAATGGTAAGACCGACCTGTATGGGGTATTAAAAACACTTAGGATAGCCGACGATCTAAAAGTTGATTCGTTAAACTTTAATGATATTTATATCGGCACCTTAACAGATACCTCATCTTACAACAACGAAAGCCAAAAACTGAATGTATTTACCCGTATTGTGGCCGACAATTCGGAGAACTTTAAGCTTACCGGAAATCTTGATCTGAAGGAAAAGGAAATAGACCTTGCGGTAAAAATGGACGACAGTAAACTCACCGTACTGGAGCCTTTTGTTAAAAAGCTGGTATCGAACCTGAAAGGAAACATTTCAGCTGATTTGACGGTAAAAGGTAAGCTTGAAAAACCGGAAATTAACGGAACCTTATCCCTGGATAAGGGACAACTAATGGTAAATTACCTCAAAACCACTTATGTAATTACAGATAAGGTTGAAGTAAATAACAGCGTAATTAAACTTGAGAATTTTGTACTTAAAGATTTAGAAGACCATGAGGCCACCGCAAGCGGAAGCGTAGATTTAAATGAAATTGACAATCCTACACTGAACGTTAAGATAAATGCAAACAGTTTTATGGCCTTAAATACCACGGCGAAAGACAATTCCATTTACTATGGCCGTGCATATGGCACAGGTGTATTTACGTTCACAGGGCCTACTGATAACATGAAAATTGATATTAAGGCAAAAACGGAAAAAGGAACCGTGTTTAACCTGCCTTTAAACAGCTCAGAAACTGTATCGGATAAAGACTTTATCAATTTTGTAAGTCGCGACTCAGCTGTTGTAGTCAAGAAAAAAACCAATTTTGAAGGATTAACCTTAAGCTTTAAATTAACTATTGATCCCAATACCACAGCAAACATCTATACTACCTTAGGTAATTTAAGTGGCAAGGGTAATGCCGAGCTGAGCTTAAACATTAATAGTGTTGGCGATTTTGAAATGTCTGGCGATTACATCATCGAGACCGGAAGTTTTGACTTTACCGCGCAGGAGATCATCAACAAAAAATTCGAAATCAGGCAGGGAGGAACCATCCGCTGGACAGGTAACCCTACTGCAGCGCAAATCAACTTAAAAGCCGTATATGCTTTGAGGGCAAGTTTAAATGATCTTTACAAAGCAGCAAACCGCGATGCCAGCAGCAATGCCAACCAAAGGGTAAATACCGAGGTAGAAATGGGCCTAACCGGCTTATTGTTAAAGCCTGATATTAAACTTGATATCAATTTCCCTGCACAGCCTTCAATTAAAGAAGAACTGCAAACCTATTTCAGCGATCAGAACAACCTGAACCTGCAGGCATTCAGTTTAATTATCAGGAGAAGTTTTGCACCCGGAAACGGTGGACAGTCGATTGGAAACCAGTTGAGTTCAACGGCTACGAGTACCGCCACCGAACTGGTATTTAACCAGTTTAACAACGTACTTTCTTCCTTAAACCTAAACTTTGTTGATTTAAACGTACGTTCGTTAAGCGAAGCCAATGCCTCATTCAAGTTCTTTAATGATCGCTTAATTATTAATGCCGGTATCGTAGACCGGAACAGCGTGAACGATTTTACCGTTATCGATTTTTCTAAAGATAATGTTGGCAGAGAGGTGGAGGCGCTTTTCCTGATCAAAAAAGATGGAAGTCTGACTGCCAAAGCGGCAAATAAACCACCCACTCAACAGAGTATATTCTTAAATAGTGGAATCAGCCCGACGGCAAACGTAACCTCTTTTGGTTTGGTGTATACGCAGCAATTCGATACGTTTAAGGAGTTCATCCAGAAAATTTCTGGTGCTTACCGCCGAAACCTGAAAAGAAAACAAAGCCCGGTTAAAACAAATAAATCGCTTAATAAAGATATTATCATTAATCAAAGTAAGGGAAACCAGCGGAGGTAAGGTGAGTTGCGTTAGTTCATTGGTTTATTTTATCACCTGAGTTCAATTAATAATATAGCTTTAAATTGCCATATAAGATATTTTTCAGTTCTGAATCGTCACCCTGACCTGTAGCGCAGCGGAAAGCTACGCAGTAATACGAGCCTTCGGCGAGCTCACCCAAGGTAATTTATTTCAGGATCTTTGATGCTACAACATGCTAAATAAATTCAGTCTGAAGAATATCTATAAATCAGGTGCTTTTAAAACACCGTTTCGCCAAATAACTATTTGTCAACCCGCCACAGGTGGGAATCCTGATGCCTGTTGTTTGCTGGTTCTTAATTAGACACCAGAACCACGCCAACATTGATCCTGAAACAAGTTCAGGAGGAATAATCTTATGAGAAATAAACCCTAAAACAAAACCGGTTTAGAAAGACTCAACGCAAAGAAAACAAATACGCATAAAAAAAACCAACAATCGAAAACCGGTCTTCAATTGTTGGTTTTTAACTATTTTAATTATCTAGTGAGGCTAAACGCAGGAATCTCCAAACTCCAAAAACCCAAATCCAAACTTAAGCCTATCCTTTCATAATGGAATGGCCCATTTTATCTCTTTTGGTGGTTAAATAACGTTCGTTGTGTACATTACTTGCAATTTCAATAGGGATATTTTCCACTACTTCTAAACCGTAACCAATTAAACCTGCTCTTTTGGTCGGGTTATTGGTCATCAAACGCATTTTAGTTACCCCTTCTGATCGCAGGATCTGCGCACCTACACCGTAATCACGTTCATCACCTTTAAAACCCAGTTTAATATTGGCTTCAACGGTATCAAACCCGGCATCCTGTAAGTTATAAGAACGTAACTTATTAATCAGCCCGATACCTCTTCCTTCCTGATTCATATAAACTACAATACCTTTACCTTCTTTTTCGATCATTTCTAAAGCTTTATGCAACTGCGGTCCGCAATCGCAACGGCAGGATCCAAAAATATCACCCGTTACACAAGAGCTGTGTACGCGTGCCAAAATAGGTTCGTTTACATCCCATTCGCCTTTAGAAATGGCCAGATGCGTAGCGTTATTATCCAGCTGGGTATAAGCCGTCATCCTAAAATCGCCCCATGCTGTAGGCAAATCGATGCTCACCTCCTGTTTAATCAAACTGTCTATCTTTAAACGATAGGCAATTAAATCCTCAATAGATATGATTTTGAGCTGATGCTGCTCGGCAATTTTAAATAAATCAGGAAGTCTGGCCATTTCACCATCTTCTTTTAGAATTTCTACCAATAAACCTGCAGGTTTCATTCCGGCCAAACGTGCCAGATCTACAGCGGCTTCTGTATGGCCCGCGCGGCGGATTACTCCCCCATCTTTGGCTATCAATGGAAAGATATGGCCTGGCCTGCCCAATTCTTCAGGATCGGTTTTAGGATTAACCAAAGCCAACATTGTTTTAGAGCGGTCGCTTGCCGAAATCCCTGTAGTACAACCATGACCAACCAGATCAACCGAAACGGTAAAATTAGTTTCGTAAGCAGCCGTATTCTTACCCACCATCAGGCTAAGATTTAACTCTTTACAACGCTCTTCTGTTAATGGAGCGCAGATTAAACCACGGCCGTAAGTGGCCATAAAATTAATGATCTCAGGTGTTGCATTTTCAGCTGCCGTTAAAAAATCACCTTCGTTCTCTCTGTTCTCATCATCTACAACAATAATTACTTTACCAGCTTTTATATCTGCGATGGCTTCCTCTATTGTGTTTAATTTTGTTTGCATTTTATAAGCATTATGGGGAAATGGTGTATAAAGCGCCTTAAAAACGGTTTTATACTACAAACAATAACCCGTACAAATGTACAACCTTATTGAGCAATATTTTGATTAAAATATCATCTGTAAGTAAAGGAAAAACGGCCTATTTTTCTTTCTTTTTGAAAAACCTAAGAAAGAGCTGTTTGTAATAATCCACATCGAACAAGGCCGAATCTACTGTAGCCTTATAGGTTAGAAAAGCAGCTAGCGGCGACAGCACAATTACGGCAATCCACATCCCGAATATCGGGTTTAAATTGCCTTCCCGAGCTGATTTTTCGGCCACAGTTGTGATAATGTGGTAGACCAGGAAGAAACAGATCGCCACCACCACCGGCAAACCCATACCGCCTTTTCTAATGATGGCCCCCAATGGTGCACCAATAAAGAACAGCAGGATGCAGGATGCAGCCAACGTAAATTTACGCTGATACTCTACTGTGGTAAAAATGATTTCGCCGGTTAAATCTGTTTGGCGCGGCCCCCAGTTGGGTACACGCTGCATAATATTGGCAACTGTATTGTTTGCGTTTTCAAGGGCCATTTTCCGCGATCCGTTCGGAATACTCTTTAATATGACGTCATCAATCACTTTTGGAACGGCTTTAACCCTGGTATAACCCTTAGTTACGTTAAACTGCTTAAAATTACTGGTAAGGTCAGCCACAGTACGCATTTTCATTGTATCCAATTGCTTGGTCAGCGAATCGCGCTTTTTCACAATCCCTTTCAGGTTTAGCATGGGTGTACTGTTTCCGAAAGCGTTGGGATCGGTGGTACTGCCGTCAAAAGACGACATATCAAAACGGGGCGAAGTTTCTTTAAAACGGTTTCGGGTAAAAATCTGCCTTGGGTTGTACATGCCGTTTTTCGCAGCCTGCTCTTCGTATTGTACACCGTTTTTAAGGTTAAGCACCAAAAACTTACCATCGGCAGTTTTATTCATTTTGCCCTCTCTGGCCAGAATTACTTTCGGAATACCATTATTTTCGCGGTGGTCGTAAATCATGATATTGTGCAGCGTACCGTCCTCCTCTTTTGAATCCACGCGGATGGCATACCCCGGAATTTCATTGTTAAAAACGCCCGGTTTAATTAAAAATGAAAGCTTTTTGTTTCTAATATCATACAAAAGCGAACCAAATTTAAGGTTGGCTTTGGGCAGCATATAGTTGGCAAAAAAGAAAGAGGCTACGGTAAGCATCAAAATAACCACCAACAGGGGGCGCATGGCTTTTTGCAGAGAAATACCTGCGGATTTGATGGCCACCAGCTCATAATTTTCCCCCAATGTGCCAAAAGTCATGATAGAAGAAAGCAACACGGAAAGTGGAAGCGCCATGGATACGTTGGCGGCTGAGGCATAATACATCAGCTCCAGAATGGTGTACCATTCGAAACCTTTTCCAATTAAATCATCAATCCATTTAAACAGAAAAAACATTAACAGAATAAACATCATAACAAAAAATGTTGCTATGAATGGCTTCACAAATGCTTTTATTAATAGAAGATGTATTTTTTTCACCTTACAAAGGTAAACAATACGAAGATAATATTAAGCACCCAAAACGCTAATCAAATAATCGATCTGGTTATCCCAGATTAATTTTTTCTCCGCTAAAAGCTCATCGGTGGTAAAATCGGTAATCGAGAGGGCAACATCATTGGTTAATTCGTCCTGCACAATTTCCATCTCAAAATAACATTGAGGTTCATCGTCCAGCCACTTAAATTTAACCAGTTTATTTTCCTTCACGGCAACCAGCTTTGCTTTTTGCTGTTCATCATCCCAGGTGAAAGTATATACCTGATCGCGAAAATTCACATCATCCGCAAACCATTGCGACAAGCCGTTTGGCTCACTTATAAAACTATACAATATTCTTGGTGACGATCTAACTTCGTACTCTAGTGTAAATTTTTTCTTTTCTGCCATTTTAGTACACTACCAGGATAATTTCCGGACAATTTTTTAATATTCTTTTGCTAAAGAAAGGTAATTTATTCTATATCTGCAACAATATAATTTTTATTGGTTTCAGGTGATGCATTGGTTCATTTGCCATTGGTTGAATGGCTATTAGTTCGTTGGTCACTGGTTGCTTGGTCATTGGTTGCTTGGTGATTGACATTCATTGGTATGTGACCAATTGCAACGCAAAAAGAACACCAATAGCCCGCTATTATATGCTGGTGCATAAAACTTTTCATATCAAAGATCTATTTTTCGATTGCACTTGTATGTGCCTTTTATTGCTTACATGGTTAAGAAATGCGGGGATTGTAGTAAGCTGTTCAGGGATCGAACAAAAGTTATGAGACGGTAATTATTTAAACGGGTTATTTGGCTTTTTTTGTCCATTCCTAAAAAAAGTTTACATAGAAAGTTTTTCAAAAGAAAAAACATTATGATAAGAGCAAAAGCACTTAAAGGTAAGGGTGGTCGTGAATCTATCCATTCTGATAGTTTCCGAATCCAGGTTGCATTAGAATATCTGGATGGATCGTTCAGCCAATCGCAAATTGAGAAAAAATATGGACTTGCGGAAAAATCCGTATATCGTTTCGTAAATTGGTACAAAGAAAACCAGATCGCCACTATGGATCAACACCCACCTGAGCAGGAAATATGCGCCAACAGTTCTGCAGATCAACGAGCACTTGAGAAAAAATTAGCGCTTGCAGAGCTGAAGATTGCCGCACTTGAAAAAGTTATTGCGATGGCCAACCATGAGTATAACACTGACCTTAAACAAAAAGCTGCTACCAAGTGATGGCTGAACTACGCGGAACACGCCGGTATTACAGTATTGATAATCTCTGCTGGGCATTTGGATATACCAGACAGGCCTGGTAAAACCATGTTAAAAGATCAGAACTTCAGTCCTTTCAGGAACACATCGTACTTCAAAGAATAAAAGAGATCAGAAATGATCAGCTATGGGCAGAGATGCTGTATTTGAACTTGTCCGTGAAAATGGTATGCTAATAAAGACTAGAAAACGGTATGCGGTAACAACCAATTCATTTCACAGATACCGGATACATCCAGATCTGGTGCAGTGCAGGCATGCGGAACGGGCGGAAGAAATATGGGTGAGCGATATTACCTACATCACTACAATGAGCGGTTTTACCTATCTGTCCCTAATTACAGATGCATACTCTAGAAAGATAGTTGGCCATTACCTATCCACAAACCTGAAAGCTTCGGGTTGCCTAAAAGCACTTGATAAGGCGGTACTGTCCAGACTATATCCAGAAAGCAAATTGATACACCATTCTGACAGGGGAACGCAGTATTGTTGTGATGATTATGTTGGACAACTCAAAAAAAAGGAAATCAGAATCAGTATGACCCAGACTGGTAGCCCTTATGATAATGCCATCGCTGAGCGGGTTAATGGAATACTTAAAACAGAATTTGATCTCTACCAAACCTTTAAGTCATATAGCCAGGCCAGTGCAGCAATAGACCATGCAATCTATAAATATAATAACCTAAGGCTACATGCAAGTTGCAACTACCTAACACCAGAAAATACACACAATCAGCAAAAAGTAAATCAAAATAAAATAAATCAAACCCATGTAAACAAGTATCAGGAAGAAAACATAACATTGTAAACCCAATACAGTAAAAACAAATTCGATAGTAAACACAAATCAGTAATAAGACTTTTTACTGTAAACTTATTCCAGTATAGGACAATTTAAACTTATTCCAGTATAGGACACCTTTTCATTACCTATTGTTTACCCTTTGCTGGTACCAGGCTTACCCCTGGCTTACCCTTTGCTTACCCATTCTTTACCCTGGCATTACCTATTGCTTACCTAAAAGGTAAACAATAGGTCAATAACTAGCACAGGATGGGTTAAGCAGAACTTAGCTTGGTCACTTCAAAGACTCACAATCACTGAAACCATTTATAACATCTATATACACCATTCCTAAGCACGAGAAATTTTTAAGCTGACAGCTATAAAAAATATATACACTACGTTATTATATTGTATAAACTAGCTTCCTATCGGCGCCAAAGTGAACATTAAAACCATAAAAAAGCAATCAATTTTACTGACTACCAAGCTCTTAAAGTATTTTTTACATTTATTTTTAATTGAATGTATATTTATCCTATATTTGCAACTCTTAAAAATAACCACATCAATATTTACATTTATCGGTAAATATGAAGCCCGGCGGGGTAGCTCAGATGGTTAGAGCGCAGGATTCATAACCCTGAGGTCGGCAGTTCGATCCTGCTCCCCGCTACCCAATCTGCAAAAGAGGCATAATCAAGAGATAATTCTGGTATGCCTCTTTTCTTTTTCGTTATAACTTGCTGAAAATAAGCCATATACAAAAACACGCTATTTATCATCGTGGTTCGACTTTCGTCCGTTTTCTTACTGTAACTTATGCCATGGGGGAACAGTAAACTTTGTATTTGTTGCTTAGTATGATAATCAGCAGAAACCCACTTTAAAGGCAAATCAACGGCATATTCAAGGGCTAAATCTACACATTTTTCAAGGTTCGACTTTTTATTAGACAAGCTCATTAAATTCCTCTCAATTTCAGCTTTTTCTTGGTAATATTTATCTCTAAACTTCTTATAAAGGTCAGCCCCGACCTCTTCCTCAATGTATCGTTCCTCAAGCCGATTTATTTTAATATTGATTTCCTTGTGTTGTAACTGCAACTCCTTGAAGCTTTCTTCTTTGCTATTTGTCATCTGATTGAAGGTCGCCACTACCTGCTTTTTCAATACAACTAAAAAATCTTTAGCCAGGTCAATCCTAAATACTTCAAGTATTTTGATAAATCTGCTATTGAGTACTTCAGCATTTTTATTATTACAACATGATTTAGTTGAGCATTTATAATAATTAATTTTTTTCTTGCGCACCAGATATCCCCTTAATGGCCTTCCGCAATGTCCGCAAGTAAGAAATCTCTTCAGCGGTATATCTGTATTTTCCTCGTTTAGCGAATAGCCGTGAGCATTTTGGTCGAGGAGTCCATTAACTTTCAGAAAAAGCTCACGGGAAACAAGTTTTTCCTGATTATGGATAAACCGCTTCAAATTGACCCCTCTTCGCCACTTTAAAAAGCCCCCCTTTGCCGAGTTAATTTGATAAGGTCCGCCAAAGCAAAGAGACCC
>NZ_JBIWEB010000005.1:0-104560 GCF_044762335.1 Pedobacter suwonensis
CCTTTTTGCACAACAACTTCTGCTTTTTTCAAGCAACAACTCTGGGGGTCAATTTGAAATTGGCGAAAGGGGGTCAAATTTATTGGTATATGCAGCGGGCTGTCAATTTCATAAAAATAAGATACAATGCAAATTTGTACAGATTTGTAGAGCGTCATATCAAAACAGATCGGACAAAAAACTCAAATGCTTCCCCCCAATATATGCGGAATATATTTGCACCAAGCTGGGAATTTTCTCCGAAAGTTGTCAGAAAGGTAAGATCATGGCTCACAACAATGGTCGCTTATATAGATACTCATTTTCCTGAACAGTTTAAGATTCTGTTGATTATTTTGTTTCTAAAAGTTCCAGTAAACCCTGATTTTTTAATAATTTAACCAGCTCGTTGAACCACGAATAACAAAAACCATTAAGTTTCATAACTTTTCCCCAGCCTAAATCCGTAATATTTCTTATTGTTGAAAAACCCAGTTCAACACTTTTATTTTTGAAGTGATCACTAACAGGTAATTGATCAATAGCTCGATCAAGAAATCCTTCATTGCCTTGTCTTTTCTCTTGCATAATAGAAGAGCATTAATCTGATTAAGCCTTTAAGAAATGAATTTTATTTTTTTGCTAAGATGGCCGCCATGCTCCAGTTTGAATCTACAATGCGGCCTTTTATTATAACTTTGGCTATGTCCTTTTAGCACAAAGTGTTATCCCCATATATTATTTATTTCTGCATTATTTTGTATCTCAAATGTACTTAACGTTTACCAAATAAAAAGAGGTATTTACAAAAAAATCACCACCCCAAAGTGTAACATAAATATCCTTTTCAGCATATCATTAAAGCCGGTTATTAATAAATGTGACACTTGTCCTATGTCATGTTTGTCACTTTTTTTCAAAAATAAATCCTCCCAAATTGGCGCTTATTCACAAAAAAAATATGCGTTATGATAAAATATTTTTCAGGAATTTATGTTAAAAACGAATGTGTTGCATTAGTAGAATTGGTTCGCCATGGTCTACATAGTCGAATGCGACCTGATGCCTCGATTGTGCCACCATTAGCGTGCTTAACCAAGCGGAAAGAATAGTAACCCGATTTTTCCGTAAAGACGACAGGCAATGAAATTGGATTTTTGAAAGGTCTAAGCCAAAGTCATGTCCCCGTAGATTTTTAACAAGAATCAGACTGTATTGACAGGAACAAACTTGAACAATAAGTCACTTACCTAATCAACAACTTATGATATACGATTTTAGCTCAGAACTGTATGAACAGCTCGAAGAAGGTTTGAGAAGCATTGAAAGCTCATTAATAAATTATCCAGAAAAGCTTGATAACTTTAACATTTGCATCGGCCATAATTTGAAATTGCTTGAGAATTTCATTCTGGAGAATGGTTTTAAGGATGAAACTGAAGAAATTTATTTTTTCAAGCATATTTATCCGCGCTTTTATTCTTGGTACATTTATCACAACGAATTGGCAGCTATGCTCAAACTCGTACCACAGCATGGTACAGATATCATGGTTAGGGATTTTTATATACAGGAATATCAATATCAGCTTCGATTTTTTGACCAGCACCGGGCAGTTTATGAGTACTACCTTGCAGATGACGATGATAGGGATCATATGTTTTTTCTGCCGAGGAACTATAAAGCGCTGAGCCCCTTACCTGTTAATACACCCTTCGATTTGCGTTTCCTCACAAACCAGGGTTACACCTTTGCAAGATTCATTGCATATGACCGTTTGCAGGAGTATACCGGACGTAAGCTTCGGTTATTGTATCGAAACCCGGAGAGTGAATATGTGCAGGCACTGCTCAAAGGTAGCAAGAGACGATGGACCGGAGACAAGATTGAGCTCATCGAAATTGCTTACGGCATTTATTACACCAGGCGTATGAATGATGGCAAAGTAGAAGTCCGGGATATAGTAGAATGGCTCGAAGATACTTTGGGCGTGGATCTGGGAGATGCTTACCGCATGTTCGCGGATTTGCAGCGTCGTAAGAATAGCAGTTATACCAAATATCTGGAAGAGATGATGTCAGCAGTGCGAGAGCAAATTTTGGAGAAAGATCGCTTCAAAGCAAGCAAACGTAAACTAAACAAGCAAAAATAAATCGTTCCCCATTTTCAGAAATGGGGAATACATCAGATTTGCTCTCCGCAATTTTGGTCTTGTTACCAAGCAAGATCTTTGACATCATGGAACGAAGCATTTCCGGCCTAACTCTCCGGAAATTGTTGTGCAGCTGCGCAATGCAAGTAATCGTCTTTTGACATTTACTGGCGGGGCAGTGATCCGCAGGCAGTCCGTTTGGACGAGGGAGGTAGATCCTTACGCAGGTAGTTCCATTTTTGATATACATTTTCAGGATGCGTTTGCCAGAGAATGTTTGCAGAGGGGCTTTTTAGCCCCTTTTCTGTTTTCGGCTAATTATAAAAACCTAAGATTATGTCTATCGTTCATCTTGATACTTTTGTAAAGCTCGGCGGAGATCCTGAAGATTCTGACGCCATCCGATGGTTAAGGCCACGCCTAACCAATGCCCCTGATTTCACCATTGATCGAATCCTGCCCACTGGCACTACCAGGGTGTTGACCAGATACCTGAAACATCTTGGCCTTTTGCCTTGGACAAATGAGTTGTTGCAGGAGGTACACTATAGCAGGCGCATTGACGGAACATTGTGCAGTTATTCCGCATTGGGATGGTTGAATGAGGCGGGTGGCTGGGTGATACAGAATGCGTGCTGGCGCGGATTACTTGGACAAAAAGCGATCACGGTAAGATTGGGAAGTTCTTCACGGGTTGCCATTTTTGAAACCTATTTTGAATTTTTGAAATGGTATCAGTTCTATAGGGCTCCGGATCATACTGTCATTGTACTGAACTCTTCAGATTTCCTTGAGGCGGGTATGTTTCTATGCCGTTATTTTAAGCAGGCGGAACTCTTTTTTAGCAACGAACGGTTCTGGAAAAGGATTGACCTGAGATACGGTAATGTTATAGACCGCTCAGTACAATATGCGCCGTTAAATGAGGGATATCGCAATTTCCTGGATTCCAAATTACCCACTCTTTGTAAACCCATAACTTATGAACCACTACATCGATGCTAACGCACTTCGTGAGCAGGTAAGCTTGCCGGAGTTGCTCCGCCGTTTAGGCCACCAGCCAGTCAGTAAATCTGGAGGAGAACTGAAATACCATAGTCCAATAAGAAACGGGGACCGCAGTCCTTCCTTTACCGTCAGAGCGGATACTAATCAGTGGTATGATTTCGGTCTTCCCGGTGGAGGTGATCTGATCAGTTTTGGGGTGACCTACTGGCCTGGGCTCAGTTTTTACCAGGTGTTGAAAAAAATTCAGGAGGTCTGCGACCTACCGGAAAGTAAGCTGATTTTTGCAGAAAGACCCAAGGAGCCCAGACCAAGAAAGGCGGAAAAGGTACAATCTTATGAGCTGTTTTGCATAAGGCCTTTAGGAAGTAACCCTTTGTTAGAGGAATATCTAAAGTCCCGAAAGGTTTGGGAGGCTGCTCAAGGCAGGCTTTCGGAAATCTATCTCCGCTGCATCGCCGGTCCAAGAGCGGGAAAGAAACTTTTTGGCGTCGGCTGGCAGAATGAGTACATGGACTGGGAGATTCGTACTGCTGCCCAATGGAAGCATTGCCTCGGTCAAAAAGGGATGAGTTTGTTTAAAGGTGATCCAAACCAGGTCGTACTCTTTGAAGGGATGATGGATTACCTGAGCTGGGCAACGAAAAATCCAGGGGATAAGTCATCTGTGTATGTGCTCAACAGCATAGCAATGATCGAACATGCGATTAATGCGACTGCGGACTTTGAGCAAAAAACGTGCTTTTTCGACAACGACGAAGCGGGACGAAAAGCAACTGTTTCTTTCCAGGCTGTTTATCCGGATGCCATTGACGGTGCATCGGCTTATCAGGGTTATGAGGATTACAATGCGATGCTTATGGACGAGCCTGAGCTAAGAATGCCCTGGGAAGAAGAAGGGGTTTTTCAGAAAATTCTGAATACCTACAAACGTTAAACCAATTATTACTAACCTATAAGATGATGATGTACTGTTTTATCAATTCCAATTTCCTGTTAGCCTTGGCGGTGATAGCCGGCAACCTGCTGCTTCTTGTTGCCGCACTTTATTTTGCTGCAGAAGCGTTGCGCAGCCAATCAAAGGTAGTGGTTGCCTATTTGTCAGGCAAGGCCGATGCGTTAGAAGAAGTACTTAAAGGCTTTCAGGAAAAGCAAAGTGATCAGCGGCCAGCCGAGGTGCCGAAAGGTGCAGAATCAGAAGCGGCTGAACATGTAGATAGCCGATAGGCACGTTAGCGCATTGGCCAGCCAAATGGCCCATCACTTGGTTAGCCCAACGATTGGCCAATTGGCGAACTAAGTGATTAGCGGACTTATTTATTAGCGGGCCTAACAATCGGCTGCTTTGCCAGCCGATTAGCTAAGCAGCCTAATAGCCAATTTGCTAAAACCCCAAGTTGCGCGGGGTTTTTACTCCTTTTCCCGTACCTCTCCCCTGATCAGGGGGAGAGGCGGGTAAAGGCAAGTTAGTTTTCGGGTACCCGAAAACACAACTTGCCGAATACAAAAGAGCCGGTATTTTTAAGAAGGCTACTGCAAATCAGCTAAGCGCTAAGCCAGCCAATCGCGAATTGTCGTAATCAATACCCGTATTTTTTAAAGCCTATGAAAACAGATTCAAAAAAGGTAGGCAGGCCTGTGCTGGAATCGGGAAAGCGTGAACATTTATTAAAGGCGAAGCTGACCGAAGAAGAGCATCAGCAGGTACTTGCTATGGCCAGGCAACTGGGGATCACCCGGACGGAACTTATCCGTTCCAGACTACTCAGCCAACATGGGCAAGTGGTGATTAATACTTCTGAACTCCTAGCCTCCCTGGACAGTATTGGAGCGGAATTAGGGAGATGCGGAAATAATATTAACCAACTTGCCCGGCATGCAAATGTCCTGAACAAACGGGGAATGCTGGACGGAGAAGTGTTCTCGACATTTAACCTGCATTTTGCACGTTACCTGGAGCAGCACATAGAGATCCAAAAAATGATGCGGCAGTTGATCCGCTTAATGACCGGTTGATGAATGATCGTGAAAATCTTGCGCAAGTCCGAAACCTTCAATGGTGTAGGATACAATTCCAATAAGATGGAAAAGGATAAAGGTGAACTCATGCTGGTGTCTGGATTCGGCGCCCTGCAGGGACTTGACAACCTACGACCCTCTGACTACATAAATTACCTGGAGGCATTGTCTTCCCGAAGTTCAAAAACAAAATATCCCCAGCTGCATGTCAGCATTTCTTGTAAAGGTCAGTCGCATACCAAACAGCAACTTACTGGAATTGCATCTGAATGGATGAAAGGAATGGGCTATGGAATGCAGCCTTACATTGTCGTCTTCCATAGCGATACAGCCAACGCACACGTGCATATTGTCTCTACCCGGGTTGACCGTTCTGGAAAAAAAATCAATGACTCTTTTGAAAAGTTAAAAGCGTACCAGGTGCTAAACCGGATCATGGCTCAGGACCCTGCAGAGCAATGTAAGAAGGATGCAAGGGAAGCGCTCGCCTACAACTTTTCCACCCGGCCTCAGTTTGCAATGCTCATGGAAGCCAGAGGATATAAGCTTGAAATTAAAGGAGCGAATTACCAGCTATATAAATTTGGTCACATATTGGGCAAGGTGGCACTCGGCGAGGTGGACAGCCGGATTGCGGTCTATGAAAAAAACAGGGCACGCACGATTCAGCTCCGTGCGATTGTCGAACGCTACCGCGCCTTACATTCTGGAGAATTGTTTCCCGTATCCAAGCCTTTACCGGGAGGAGCCGCTGGCCCGGCATTTTCCTATTCCTCAAAACTAGCTGAAGTACTCCAACAGAAATTTGGGCTGCAGCTTTTGTATCATGGCACGCCCGGCAAGCCACCTTACGGCTTTTCTATTTTAGATCATAAAGAGAAAATGGTACTGAAAGGGAAAGAGCTGATGGACATCAAGGAGTTGATCGCCCCGGTCACAGGGCACACTGAACCTATACCACAAAAGCCTGTTGCCATAAAAGCAACTCTCGAAGAGGATATTCTTGAAGTGGGTGAGGCTAATCTACCCGTCCCGCAGTCTGAGCCTGAGGCAAGCAAAGTGTCCGCCTGGACAGCTGATGTTGCAAAAGATCAAAATGAGCAGTCCGGAGCAACTACTTTCTTATCTGCACTGGAGGATCTTCGTCTGGATATTTCAGGTGACGTCGATGACGAGCAGATCCTTGGGCCAACCCGGAGGCGAAAACGGAAGGCCCGAACAAATACCCGATAATTATTAACTTTTTAATCGCTTTTTTATGGTCATTTTAATTGGCAATCAAAAAGGTGGCGCAGGCAAGAGTACGCTCACCCTGCTGCTAGCGAACTACCTAAGCCAGGTTCGAAAGCGCAGGATTACTGTTCTGGATATGGATTACCAGCAAAGCATTGTCACTAAATATGAAAAGGCTAAGGTGCTGGAAAACCCTGAACCGTATGAGGTGATCCCTTGCGACCTGAAACATTTTCCAATACTACTAGAAGCTATCCAGCGAAAAAAAGGTGAGTTGCTACTAATTGATTTGCCGGGAAAGATGGATGATGACGGACTGATCCCGGTTTTTCTGTCGGCCGATCTGATACTTTGCCCGTTCAATTATGATGAGTTTTCAGTAGACTCAACCCTGCTATTTGCAATGGTGACCCAGCGGATCAATAACCGCGCTCCTTTGCTTTTTGTGCCCAACCGGATAAAAAGTACGGTACGCTATGAGACCCGACAGCAGGTGGATCAGGTACTGGAGCGTTTCGGCAAACTCTGCCCCGCGATTGCAGACCGGGTAGATTTTCAGCGGTTGAACACCAATGAAACACCAGCAATCGTTCTTCCTGTCGTCCTTCCGCTGCTGGAACTGATTTATGAAAAATACATTCCAAGGGAGGGCGTTTCATGAACCAGCAGATCAAAAGCCTCGCGGATGAAATCAGGGAAAAACTCCGTGATCAGCAGCCCCCCGCAGCAGAAAAGGATGATGGAAAGACTATGGATGTCAGTCCTGAAATCCAACCAGAAGCTGATCTGGTTAGTAGCGACCCTTTACCACTCGCTGTTGATTTAGACCCATTGGTGCAGGCTCCCAAAAAGTATACTGATGCCCAAGTAACCCGGTTTTTCGAACAGTTAGAGGGCTTTCAGTATTTGGGCGAACAGAAAAGCATGATACGGGTGGATGCTGCTACGATGAAGCTGCTCCGGCGATTAAAGCTTGTGCGGGGTGTAGAGATGAACAAGCTTATTGTTTTTGCATTACACCAACTGCTGTCCCGACATCCTTGGCTGCAGACCTATATCCAAGATTCACTTAAAAATCCTGATTTATGACATGGACTACTTTCGGCCTTTGGTTAGGCATGGCTTATTTGTTATACTATGGCCTGAACCTGGCCTTTGATCTATTGATTTCTAATAGGGCGCAAACATCAGAGCCATCGCAGGAAGAACTCTTCTTTGAAGAATCTTCGGAGCCATTACTTGTTTCCTATTTGAAGGATGCACCTGTAGAGGAGATCCCGGAAATCGGCGGGACTACAGCAGCGTCCGCCTCCGGAGTGCTAAGCTCGGGACTGGTGCAGGCCACCGGCGCTTTGAGCATTGCCGAACTGCTGATCAGAGCCAAGGATGAGCTCATCGAGCACACCAGGGCAATTCCGTATTGATCACTATGAATTCCAAATTTTTTAAGACAGTTCCCGCTGTCTTTTTTTTTGCCTTTTTTTTCGCTAATTCCCCGCTTTCGCTCTATGCCCAGCCAGGTGTCGCAGAGCTTTATAAGGCGGCAGACGAAGTTCACCGCTGGTACTTCAGCTTAACAGACTTAATCCTGGTGATGGCTGCCATCGCCGGAATGTTCGGAGGTCTTCGTGTTTACGCCAATTGGCAATCCGGTGCCCGTCACATTGATGCCCAGGTTATGGGCTGGTTTTTTTCCTGCCTTTTCCTGCTGCTGGTCGCAGGATTTCTCAGCGCCCTTTATGGGATTTATTAATCCAATAGTTTACCATTAATCTTTCTTTATGACAGTAAAACCTAAAAGTCTATTGTCTTTGGTTGTCATTGCTATGACTTCCTTCAATTCCGCCAAAGCACAGGGCGGTGGTGTGACCGGCATCAATGCTGCCACATCTTCACTGAGCACTTATATTGATCCGGTTTCCTTTCTGATTTTGGCCATCGGCGCTGTAGTTGGCCTCATCGGTGGCGTACGCGTTTACATTAAGTGGAACAATGGTGATCAGGACATCAACAAAGAGATCATGGGCTGGGGTGGATCCTGTCTTTTCCTGGTCTTGGTCTCAGTTGTGATCAAAGCCTTTTTTGGCGTATAATGATTCGTTATCCAATTTATAAGGGGCTTCAGAAGCCCCTTATCTATCGTGGTTTTCGTGGAAAGTTTATCGCCTGGGGTATCGGTTCGCTCGTCATTGGCCTGGTGTCCGGAGGAATCATTGGTGCCCTGTCCAATATGTATTTAGGAGGAGTGTTTACCATTTTGAATGCCTCGGCAGGTATGTTTTACACCTTCCAAAAACAGAAAGGAGGCCTTCATTCCAAGACGCGACATCAGGGTGTCATGATCCATCCGAACCCTTTTTCTAAATCCTATGCAACATAAACGGGCATTTGAAATGCCTTTTGCTGGAATCGATGAATTCCAGGGAAAGGCGATCTTGCTGGGAAATGGTGGTGAAAGTTCAGTGATCATGAGCATCAGAAACCCGGTCGTACAATATGGCGCTGACGCCCAGCCCTATCAAGGTTATCAGCAAATTCTGCTCAACGCCATCAAAATCCTTGGAGAAGGTTATCTCCTACAAAAGCAGGATGTTTTTTCCAAACACACGTTTGGCCCACGCCCCGCACCTACATTTCTTCAGCAAAAATACAATGACCATTTTTCAGGCAGGATCAGTACACAGGTCACTACGTATCTCATCCTCACCCGGCAAGTGAAAAAAGGTGCCTTTTACGTATACAACGAAAAGCTTCTTTCCGAATTAGTTCAGCATACAGACAAACTACTGGACTTATTTTCCGGTGCAGGTCTATCGCCCATATTGTTAACAGAAGCTGACATTCAGAAGTACGTCACCAGGATTCTTGCTATGGAGTTTTCCTCCGAACATCCGGTCATGGACAACCTGCTTTGCGGTGATCAGCAGCTGGGACTTGGTGGCCGGGCTGTCCGAAGTATTTCACTGATCAATACAGACATTATAGATCTGCCGGAGGAAATAGGACCGTACAATGAACGTCAGGAATCTGCCGCGCTCAAAGGCTTTCCAGTAGACAACCTGTTTTTCCTGCACCAGGTTCCGGGTTATTCTTGTATGATCTACAACCAGGTCATTGAAATCCCGGGACAACAGCAGGTGCTAACCAAACTGGAGGTCAAGCGCAAGCGGCATAGTGGTGTACCGGATCCAGCCAATCTGGTTTGTGTGCAGGATATCGACAGACTGATGGAAGACGTAGCTAGGGAAAACCAGTTGTTGGTTCAGGCTCACTTCAATATCCTGATCTGTGCGGATCTGGATAAAATCTCCAGAGCTTCTAACTTTGTGGAGTCTTCTCTTTTTCAACAAGGGATTTTACCCAGCAGGCAAAGCTATAACCAGATGGAACTGTTCAGGACAGCCCTGCCTGGCAATGGGGTTGAACTCAAAGTTTACGATTGGTTTTTGACGACGGCAGATGCGGCGCTTTGTTTTTTCTTTAAAGAAAGTCTGCAACAGGATGAAGATTCCGAATTCCTGATCCGCTTTACCAATAGGGAAGGGATTCCCATCGGCATCGATCCCTGCGATTTACCCATGAGGACAAACAGGGTGAACAATCGGAATAAACTCATCTGCGGGCCATCCGGATCCGGTAAGTCAGTATGCGTGAATGCTATAGTTGAGCAATATTTGTTATATAACATGGATGTGGTCATCGTAGATGTCGGCCATTCCTATTCAGGGTTAAACTCCTATCTAAAGGCCAGGTATGTAACCTATTCGGAGGATAAGCCCATCACAATGAACCCTTTCCTTATCAGTCAATCTGAATATAACATTGAAAAGAAGGATTTTCTGATTACCCTTGTTTCTTTGCTTTGGAAAGGTGCTGAAGGACAGATTTCCTCGGTGGAACGTGATGTGATCGCAAGTGTCATCTCTGGTTATTATGCCACTTATTTTTCCGGTTCCGATGGCAATGGAAAGGAGGCGTTTAACATATCCGAGCTTAACTTCAATAGTTTTTATGAGTATATGCTATGGCGTGTCCCTCAGATCAAGGAGCAGGAGCGTATCCCCTTTGACCTGGATGAATGTCGGTTCGTACTTAAGAAATTCTACCGGGATGGGGAATACCAGACAATCCTGAACGAGCGTACGGATGATTCACTGTTTTCCGAACCTTTTATTGTCTTTGAAATCGATTCGGTACAGAATAACAAAATTTTGTTTCCAATCATTACGCTTACAATCATCGATCTGTTCATTCAGAAGATGCGCTTCCGCACCCATCAACGCAAATGCCTTATTTTAGAAGAATGCTGGAAAGCCATCGGGTCGCCACTGATGGCAGGATTCTTACTGTACTTAAATAAGACAGTCCGAAAGTTTTGGGGAGAAGTGATCGAAGTCACCCAATCCCTGTCTGATGTGCTGGGGAATCCCATCTTAAAGGAATGCATTATCTCCGAATCGGATACTATCATTCTTTTGGATCAAAGTAAATTTAAGGACAACTATGGGGAGATTGCCCGGTTGTTGTCTTTATCTGAGGCGGAACAGAAGAAGATTTTTACCATCAATAAACTGGACAATCAGGAAGGCCGGGGCCGCTTTAAAGAAGTGTATATCAAGCGGGGATCTGTCGGTGAGGTTTATGGAATAGAACTTTCCATTTACCAGTACCTGGTTTATACAACTGAAAAGCCAGAAAAAAATGCAGTGGAAACCTATGCCCTGCATTTTGGAGATTATTCCAAAGCACTGGATGCATTTGTTTCGCATATGGAAATAAGCGGACTTTCGCTGTCTGCTTTTGTCGCTGAAGTGAACCGTTCAGGCATTTATCCATTATCAACTTAATTTTATGAAACGACTATTTTTATGGGTCGGATGTATGATGTTGTACGGCCTAAGTTATTCGCAGACGATATACATTGATCCAACCACATCTGCTGCTATGGCATCACATGGTAGTATCATTAATTCACAATTGAACAGAACCAATGATAACCTGACGCTGATCCAGCGGGGACAACTGGCTGTAACCGGGCAACTGGCAATCGTCAATGACCTGCAGGGGCAGATTTACCGCGGACTGAGTGAGGTTTCTGCCGTAGTAAGAAACCTGCTTGCTGTAAAAGATATTGCGGAAATCAGCTCGGATATTGTTAATGATGCCAATAAGGCTTTACAGATTGCCGGTTCCAATCCGGTGTTGCTGCTTTTTGCCGAAGGTGGTGCCAGGGAATTTAAGAGCCGATCAATCACGCTGGCTGCTGAGGTAAGCTCATTTGTGCTGTCTGGCGGGGTTAATAATTTAATGGACGCGGGAGAAAGGGCGAGGTTGCTGGGCAGGATAGTCACCGAGCTGACCATCCTGCGCGGAGTAGCCTATGGCATGCACCGCTCCATGTATTGGGCGAAACAGCGAGGCATTTTAAATTCCTTAAATCCATACAGCGGTTTTATTAATATCGACAAGCGCATTGCCGATGACATCATCCGAAATGCTAAGTACTTAAAGCCGTGAAGCATGGTTTTTTTGTTTTGGCATTTATTATTCTGCACGGATCAATATTCGCGCAAACTAATGTAGCGCTGCTTCATCAACTGGTAGATCAGAGCAAGTCAGAAAATGACCGGCAGAAGCAGGCCAGGGATAAACAGGCGGTGACCTCGGCAAACGAGGAAGTCAACCGAGGCCAAATGGCCAGGCTGAAGTCAAAGTACAGAGAGCTACAATCCAGATTTAAGGTCTTAGGCCTGGCTATTGACGCAGCTCAGATTGGTATCCAGGCTGCGCCGATCATTGGGGAGATTATGGATCAGCAGCAGCAGATTATTTCGCTTGCCTCAGATGATCCGCTGCTGACCGCACTGGCTCTGGATGTAGAAGCAGACCTCGTCGGGCAGGCACATTTACTCAGCAATTACCTCTACGGCCTAGCGGTCAGTATAGGCGATTTAAACCAAATGAAATCCTCAGACAGAAAAATCCTGTTTGGGCATGTGCTGGTCGAGCTCAGGCGCATCGCCGGAACATCCCGAGGCCTCGCACAATCCCTTCTTTCTGCAAGTAAAAAGAAAAGACTGGATAGGCTAAATCCCTTTGGAGAATATGTCCAGGAAGACAAACGGTTGGTCGATGACATCTTGCGACAGATATCTATCATAAAACAGCCCTGATATGAGAACATTTTTGCATGCGCTTTTGATGGTATTTTCTCTCTTGATTGTTTGTCTGCGGAGCTTTTCCCAACGGGTGATCTTTGACAGGAACCACTTTACTGCAGTCAGCGAAAACGGAGCGGCGCGGCTTGCGGCAGAAAATACACATAATGGCAATTTATCAGCCATTAAGCAGCAGTTGGATGACATCACCCTGAACGTATCTTCAGTGGTATTGGTGCAGAACATTATTCGGGGCTCTTTAGTAGAGGTGAACCAGGTGTTGAAGACAGGCATTATGGCCAGGCAGGTAGGCCGATTAGCTACCGAAATTGTATCGGAAAGCAACTATATGCTTGATTTGGCAGCCCATGATCCGCATTTGCTATTGTTTGCTGAAGATGTTTCCCGTCAGCTTAAAAACCGTGGGGTTAACCTGGTCACCGAGGTGTCCTCATTCGTCTTACGAGAAGGAGAAAATGTACTTATGGACTTTGATAAGCGCGATTTACTGATGAAAAAGGTGATCCTGGAGTTGCAGGTGATGCGTACACTAGTGTATAGCCTTGGTCGTTCGATGTACTGGGCAAAACAGGCAGGAATTGTCCGGTCGCTCAACCCTTACCAGGGGTTTATCAACCAGGATAAAAGAAAAGCGGAGGAGCTGCTTTTCAATTTGAGACACTTAAAAAATTAATCATGAAAAACATAATATTGGCTTTGCTCTTTTTAGAGCTGGCTACGGCTATGGCTTTTGGTCAAAAGTCTATACGCGATAATGCGATTCGCTACCAGCAGGAGCGCATGGTATTTAAACAATGGGACAGGAATAAATTTGTTCCAGAACCCGGCTTTTTACACTTGAATCCGATGTACTGGCTGACTTGGGGATTGCATCCAAATTATCCAAAAACCGATCTGAGGCCGCTCGGCCCATATGGGCCGCAGACCCAGCGCATGGGAATGGTACTGGCAATGCGACAAAGCAGTAACGCATATAAACTTCATGCGGATACTTTGCGATCTGTTGCATTGAGAGAAATCTCCAACTATGCCGGTGCCATTGCTGATCTGGATCCACTTTGGATGCTATATTATTCCAGGGAATTTCAACCGCTGATCGAACAGAATGACAGTGCGTTGCTTTTCGGATTGGGAAGTAAAGAACAGGTTTACTTGCAGCATACAGGACTATTGGACTGGTACCTTGAGGAAAGCCAGTCTATTCGCGAGAGGCTTGCTGCACTGCGTGCGACCAATATCGACCGGGGGTCCCGGTTGTTGGGATACCATCGCATATTGGGGGAATATCGTACGCTGCGGGCAAGCTGGGAAGCAAAAAAGCAGCGGTCTAAACTTTACTTGTCTTTGGCTGAAACTGCGCAAAAGGTGCGTACGCCCGATGCTTCAACCATGACTGGCGGTATAGAAAATGACAAGCAGATCATCGACAGGATATTGAGACACGCTAAACTATAACAAATGGGGGTGAATATTTTAGGGACTGGGCTGTTACTACAGGCCGCACCCGTCGATCCGGAAGCGTTCAAGAATACATTCAATTTTCTGCAAGGCAATGGGGTTTATGAAGAGAGTATGATGTACTTTCTTAAGGCCATGCGCAACACAGTCTGGACACACTATGATGCCTTTATCGCAGATGCGCAGGCACTATCTGCTATTTTTATGTTGGTTTTTTTTGCGGTTAAGAGTTACGAAATGATGGCTGGCGACAAGCAACTTGAGGTAATGCCTCTTTTGCGCCCATTCGGATTGGTCATGGTTATTTTATGGTGGCCGGTATTTACCAGGATGGTAGCTTTCCCTACCGACATTGTCTCTAATAAGACCGAGGCCATGTTTGATGGCAGCCAGGTCCAGATTAACAATCTGCGTCTTCAACGTGCGCAGCTGATGAATGAAGTCGCTAACCAATTGATGACCATACAGGCTGAAACCGAAACGGCCAAAAAGGAGGCGGATACCTGGTATGAAAATGCCTGGGAATCTGTAAAATCTTCCGTGAAGGAAGGCTTTGCTGAGGTCTGGAACCCCATTGTTGAACTGAGAAATCGCTTGCAGGTAAGTTTGCAATTACTGACCACATCTATGCTGGAAACACTCGCACTTTGGGTGCTGAGGATCTGCGTATATGTGATATTTATAGTTCAGATTATTTTCTCAACCATATTGATCATATTGGGGCCTTTTGCAGTGGCCATCAGTATTTTGCCCGCGTTCCGGGATTCATTTACTACGTGGGTTGCCCGCTTCATTTCAGTAAATCTCTATTCTGGTATTGCATACCTGGTACTCTATGTGGCCTCGCTGTTTCAGCAATATGCTATGGAGGCGGAGATCTCTCGTTATCAGGAACTACTCGCCGGAAGCGCGCCTATGGAAAAGCTAGTTGCATTTGCGGGTAATGGCCTATTATCCTTTGGGATGGTGATCGTTACTTTTTTGATCGGTGGGCTTACTATGCTTACTGTGCCCAGCATTTCTACCTGGGTTGTTTCTACTTCCGGGATCACTTCTGCCGCATCTTCCATGGGACGTGGGGCGTCTAATATTTCCCGTATGGCAATTAAAATGATGAAGGGATAACATATGATCATTAAGAATATTGAGGGAAAAGTCAGATTGGCTACTTTCCTTTCCGCCGGCAGTTTTATTTGCTCAGTTGCTATAGCCATTGGAGTCAGTTTTTTTGCCTACAGGCAGGTGAGCGACGCCAGAAAGTCTATCTACATCTTGGATCCTGGGGGCATTCCGGTGCTTGCCCGGCAGACCGATGTGCAGATGAACCGCGCGGCCGAATACCGGGCTCATATCGCGCGTTTTCATAGCCTGTTCTTTTCGCTAACCCCTGATGACAAGTACATCGAGTACCAGATGAAACAGGCAATGTATCTGATCGATGAGAGTGGGGCAGCACAATACAATAATTTAAAAGAGCGGAACTTTTTTAACTCCATCCTATCTTCAAGTTCAGTACTGACTATTCGAACCGACTCCGTCTTTTTGGATGAAGCGCGCAAATATTTTCGGTATTACGGAACGCAAAAAATTGATCGCCGTAGTTCCACTATTACGCGCTCGCTGGTTACCGAGGGCTATTTACGTGATCTTGAGTTTCGTTCGGACAACAACCCAAACGCAGTATTGATCACATCCTGGAAGACCCTTCAAAACAAAGACCTCGAAAATGTTCAGAAAAACAATCTCTAAGCGCATAACTTTTCTTGCGATGATCATTTTGATCCTTGGATCTGGGATAATGGCTTTTACTGTCCTGCGCAAACCAAAGCCTGATGGGTTTCCCCGGATGCCAGGTATGAATTTCACCTCCGATGCCGGATTAAACCGGACTTTATCTATCTACCAGGATCTGGAGCGACTGGAAGTACTCGGCGATCAGGTCAGGACAATCATCAAAAAAAAGAAATTGACAGATGCGGATAGTGTACTGCTGAAATTTAAGCTGAAGCAGATCGATTCCATTTACAAACGGGCTGTAGCCCATTAAACAGCAACATATGAAAATGAATTTTAAACAGCCCAGATATATCCTGCCGCTGATCCTGTTGCCTTTCCTTTTTATTTTTTTTTATATCTATCAAGGGGTAGCTGATCCTCAGTCGCAGGAAGATCCCGGAAGAGATTCGTTACAAATGAACGTTGCAGGAGTGTCGGACCAGGTGCGGAATTCTGCATTGAGCGGTAAGCTGGATGCTTATCGGGATCGTTTCAAGCAATCGGATGGCTATACGGCAATTGGAGCCATTCAAGAAGAACAAACGGCGGCGGCTGAACCCGGCTCCTTGTACAACGAACGTGAAAAGCGAATGCTGGATTCCATCGATCAGGTTATGAAGTCCAGGTATGGTGGAGCAGGTAGTACGGTGAATCCTGGACGAAGCAAGGCCTATTCTCCTAATGAAAATGCTGCGGGACATACTTCCTCTTTTACCCAGGACAGAGCGCTTGCTGAGGCTTTGGCGAAGATGAGCAGACCTGCTCCCTTGATTGGTTCTGTTTCCAGAAAAAATACCGAGCTGGATGCCATGCAATTATTTCGTCAGCAGATGGCGTTGGTTGACAGTATGGGTAAAGCCGCAGATCCGGATTTCAAGGCCGAGCAGGAAAAAAAACGCCAGTTGGAAGATTTAAAAATCGGTAAGCTGTCTGAGAAAAAGCTGCCAGTGAGTAGATCCCAGTCAGGATCATCCCTATTCAATACCATTACAGCCGACTCGCAGGAGAATTTGATCACTGCCATCATTGATCAGAATGTTACCGGATATGCCGGGTCCAGGCTTCGGATCCGTTTACTGGAGGATATGATGGCTGGTCGTTTCCTCATCAAGAAAGGAACATATCTGTTTGCCCAGATTAATGGCTTCAGCGGACAGCGTGTTAGCATGGTAATTAATTCCATTATGCAAGATGGGCATATCCTGCCGGTACGGCTCGAGGTCTATGATAATGACGGCTCGCCTGGCTTGTATGTTCCCGCTTCCGCCTTCAGGGAATTTTCGCGTGAACTGGGCAATAATACTACCCAAGGGTTGACCCTGCAGCAGCAGGCAGAAAACAACAATCAACTGGTCATGGGCTTACTTCAGAAAATGTTTCAGTCAACTACGACCGCAGTCGGTAAGCTAATCCGGCAGAACAAAGCCAAAATAAAATACAATACCCTGGTCTACTTGATTGACCCGGAAGAACTCAGAAAAAATCAAAATAACTATTAAGCTTATGTCACTCTCTTTCATGCGCCTGCAATTATTCGTTATGCTGGCATTTTTATTTTCGTTCGTTCTTTCGGCTTTTGATGCACTAGCTCAGGAGCGGGCTATTTCTACATTAAACAATTTGCCGAGGATAGAAATTACAAGCGGGATTTCCCTGCACATTGTATCTCCTGAACCTATTCAGAAAGTTGATATATCCAGTCATGCCCTGGTAGGGGATCTGCTGGAGTCGAACGTGTTACGTCTGAAAATTGTTCCTGATTCAGTTTATCTGTTGCTCCGTACTCCGGATGCCTCGGTTGTCGTGACAGTAATTGGTGAGACTTTTATCGCCCAATACCAACTGTGCTTTAGCCCGCCGGGCTTGGGTTTGACGCCCACACTACTTAACATCAGTCCTGAAGATTGTCATCCTTTAGAGGTTTCTGGTGTAGGGTTGTCTACACCAGCTATGAAAGTCCATGCGTTGAGCCTGCTTAGAAACAGATCGACCTCTGCTATTCGGAAGGCAGATGGATATGGAGTCTGCACCAGGCTTAACCAAGTTTACACGCTGGGTGAATACATTTTTCTGGATCTGTCTTTTGAAAACAAGACTGGTCTTAGATATAGCATCGACGAACTTCGTTTCAAGATTGAGGACAAAAAAATCACCAAGGCTACTAATGCGCAGTCAGTAGAGATTGCGCCTATATGGCAACTTTACCCGCTAACCTCTTTCAAACGAAACTATAGGAATGTTTTTGTATTGAAAAAGATGACTTTTCCGGAGAATAAGTTGCTGAATATTGAGCTTACCGAAAAGCAGATTTCCGGTCGCACAATAACTCTAAAAGTGAAATACGGAGATATTTTGAAGGCAGATACGTTTTAATTTGGGTCAAATTTTCGGCAAAATATAGCTATTACTGCCGAAAATTTGATTGTAGATTTAAGCTGATTTGATTAGATAAACCTGATACCAATAGAAGAAAGCTTCAGGATTTCCTTTTTTTAATTTGCTTAGTGGCAAGCTGAATTTTTGATCGATAACCAGGTCTCTAACTTGTTCTTTCCCTGTATACCTTTCAAATTTCTGGAGACCATGTTTTAAGACAGTAGCTATGTATGCTGCTTTCGCCGCATCTGTTGTGGCACGGATTATTTGATAGCTTTCAGAAAAAATGAAGCGTTTGACTGAGTTAATGCCTCTCGACAAAGCATCGTAATCTCCTTTTCCCTCTTTCCCTGCAGTACAAATATGTGAGGCGGTGTCGTATATGTCATCTAATACCCCATTGGCATCAGTTTTACACTCCCTGTAGCCTATTTCTGTTTGAGCGAACACATTGAAGGTTTGAGCAATGATGGAAACATCTTCAACCGATTCAAGTAAACTCCCTATATCATATAGTTGCTTAATGATTTCCATAGATTTTAGATCCTCTCCTTTGTAATAAGGGATCCCAGTAGTGTTTGGGGCAAAGGCGGTGAGCTTATCTCCCAGAATATCTTCATGACAAGGCAGATTTACCAATAACGGTTCTCCATCGTGCTGCACGAAAGAAGAATCTATAGGCCACTCGATAACTTTGACGTAATGGGGATCTTCATAAAGAATGTCTAATAAGACATAATCCTCAGCTTTGTTTTCCTCGTGAATTGGCTTGTAAAAAAACTTATAATGTGCTTTCTTAATTTCTGATGAGGTTTTTCTTTCATGTAATTCCACGCGGGTAAACCCTTGTTCTTGCAGGAATGTTTCGAAGAGGTCATGTAAATCTTGGGGTTTGCTAACGATAATGTCAATATCTATTGACAGACGTTTGGTGCTTCCCATAAGCAGCATTAACGCCGTCCCTCCTTTAAAGACAAATTGTACGTTTGCCTTGACGAGTCCTTCTAAAAGGAGCAACGCGCGGATTACCTTTTCAATGAGGATTTTATCGGCCTTTCTGTTTTGAACAGATATTTTGTCCAACCATTTTTTGGTAAGACTTTCTTTAGATATCATATGGTTTATATTGGTTTAAATTTTTGCTCAGTAAAGCCACCCTCCATAATGTATTTGTGAATGTCTGGTCTTCTGCCCTTACGCGCAGCATAACGTAACAGTTTATTTTCATTAATGGTATACTTGTAATAAGCATTGCGAAAAATAGCCCGCCTCTCGCCACCGGCTAGAAAGCTGAATTCCATGTCGCAAAATACATCTACCAGAATTTTTTCCAGAGACACTAAAGGCAGGTTATTCTGCTCATTAATCGGGCTTTCGGAAATGAGGTACCTTATGATTATTGGTAGACGAAAATCTGGAAGTAGGTCATTGATGAGTGATTCGGATGGTCGTAGAAAAACACCATTAAATTGTTCCTTAATCGAATAATAGATAGATTCTGCAACCTCTTTTTCAACGTCTAAGACAATGAACGGGTAGGCACTTAAATGTTGGGCAAACTCATTAAGTAAGTCAGAGTTCCACGCACAATAAGTAACGTCTGAAAAATTCTTTTGAATAAACTTAAGAATTTTTATTACACGGGGATTCAGTTCCGGGAGGTATTGACGCCCTGAGCCGAGTTCAAACTGTCCTCGGCCAATTCTATGTAATATTGATGATTTTATCATGTCATGTACTCGCCAATTCACTGTACTATCTGGAATATCCGGATCAATGCTTTGGAAATATTCCCGCAAATCGTCTAGCGATATTTCGAGTTTTTCACCAAAGTAGGTTTGTAAATCACTAACAGACTTCATAATGGCTCCTTTCTTTAATTAATCAAATTTACGGCAATTTTTTAATATTAATGCCGAAAATTTGGTTTTGAAAAATGACGTTAAATATTTAATAAATAGTCGATAAGGTGGTGGTTTTTTTTATCCAAAATCTTATAAGGGTTGCAAATAAACAAATCAAATTGTCGGCAATACTACAGGGATATTGCCGACAATTTGATATTAAACTTCATAGGCATTCAGCTATAAATTGCGAGCTAGTTTCTATGCTTGCTTCAAAAAACATTGGTTTTATAGGAAGTCTATAAATCCCCTCCTTAACTTATGGAAGAATCAAAAGAACAGCAGCACCTGCACAGGTTGCTGCAATTTGGTATATATCTTTCTGTGGCATTTGACATCCTGGTATTTGTATACGCTGTTAAAATACTCGCTTTCCCATGGGCAGAGCACTATGGCCTTCACCCATTTTTCCTTGGGCTGAGTAGATTGGTTATGTATCAGACTCCGCTATACAGTAAGGCCTTTACCCTGTTGCTCATTTGCCTGACGTCCGTCGGAACCCTTGGAAGAAAGCAGAAAGACCTAAATCCTAAAAATAGTATTGTTTATCCTTTGTGTGCTGCCTTGTTCGTGTTGGGTCTTGGACTATGGTGTTATGGAAAGCCAGGACAGCAGGTGATCGCTTTAGCGAATTGGTATGAACTGGCTTATATGATCTGCTCCTTTGTTGGTTGCCTGCTTTTGCATGTCGCGATGGACAACATTTCAAAGATCATCAGTTCCAAGTTGAGTAAGGACAAATGGAACGTCGAAGGTGAAAGTTTTATGCAGGCAACCAAACCGGTAATTAGTCCCCACGCGGTAAATATACCAATGCTGTTTTACTACAAAGGAAAGGTACGTAGAGGCTATATCGTGTTGCAGAATTTATACAGGGGCATGATTCTGCTCGGAGTTCCTGGATCCGGTAAAAGTTTTTCTATCGTAATGCCTGTGATCCGAGGTTTGATAGCCAATCGAATGACACTTGTGGTCTACGATATAAAGTTTCCCGACCTGGGAAAGATTGCGTATTACCATTATTTACTGGCAAGGCAAAAGGGAGATTACCAAAATTTCAGCTTTCACGTAATTAACCTTAATGAGCCGGAACGAAGCAGGCGTATTAACCCATGGAAGGCAATCTATTTGCAGACACTTGCGGATGCATCGGAGACGGCGGAAGGTTTGGTTGAAGCTTTAAAGAAAGGAGATAAGTCCGGAGGATCGGATCAATTTTTTACGCAGTCAGCAATCAACTTTCTGGCAGCCTGCATTTATTTTTTCAGCAAATATGATGGAGGCAAGTACTCCAGCCTTCCTCACGTGCTAGCCTTCTTAAATTGTTCCTATGAAGACATCTTTAGTACACTATTCTCTAATAAGGAACTTAGCTCATTGCTTTCCCCATTTATGACTGCTTACAAAGCAAAAGCTTTTGAGCAGCTGGAGGGCCAGGTTGGCACCTTGAAAATTTTCATCAGCCGTATTGCCACCAAGGAAACTTATTGGGTGTTCTCAGGTGACGATTTTGATCTAAAGATCAACAACCCGGTTTCTCCTAGCCTATTGATACTGGCTAACGATCCTCTTACCCAAAGTACCAATGCAGCTTGTTATTCAGTAGTATTGAACCGTATTACCAAGCTGATCAATACAAAAGGCAATCTGCCCGTAGGATTGATCATAGATGAGGCTGCATCACTGATGGTAAACCGCCTGGATCTGCTTTTGGCCCAGGCACGTTCCAATAAAGTGGCGACGCTTTTGGGTTTCCAGTCAATGCAGCAGATCCAGCAGCAATATGGCAAAGAAACAGCAGCTACAATCACATCTATTGTTGGTAACGTTTTATCTGGCTCGGTTCAAAATAAAGATACCCTAGACTGGCTAGAGCGCATATTTGGAAAGGTAAAGCAGCTTAGTGAGAGTGTTTCTATTGATCGCAGTAAAGTGTCGTTATCATTGAGTGAAAAGCTGGAGCCGCTGATCCCGGCGGGAAAGATTGCTGCATTAAAGGCAGGGGAAATGGTGGGCTTGCTCGCTTCCGATGCAGTAGAAGAATATACAGGCAGCTTCGAGCCGTCCACGGTTCATTGCAGAGTGAACCTGGATCTGAATGCCATTAAAAAGGAAGAAGCGGCATACAGGGAATTACCACTCTTCTACAATTTCAAAGGACACAGGGACGAAATCCTGCTTCAAAATTTTAACCGGATTACCGTGGAGGTACAGGAGTTGGTTAAACAGTTTAAACCGGCCGCCAGGCCGGCACAAGTTCCTCCGTCAATGAAAGGTTCAATGATGCCAGGGACAGATAAATAAATCTCACTAATCTAATAATATATGGACGATCTATTAGGTATGCCAGTCATGGTGCATCCCCAGCTTACTCAAGATCCCTTTATGATGCGGGGCCAGGCAGGCACAGTTATCGGAGCAGATTTGCACAGCGATACCATTTTTGTAGCATTTGCGAATAAAGGTGCGGGACGATATCAGAGTGATGCATTATTGGTTTTAAAACCGCACAATGAATTGTATAAGGAGCTTCTAGTCAAGGTAAAGCAACTGGAGGTGGCTGACTTTAAGAACTTGCTCAGATTGAGCATGTACCAGAGTACCGGCAGTCCGCGGCAGATAATGGAATCCATGGCGGCTTTGAAAGATAGTCCGCAGGCCCTGGAGTTTGCGACGCGACCTCTTTCGGAAATGTTGGAGCTGGACTATGGTGCTGACCTACAGCAGGGCAATAGCATTGGATTGGGCAGGTAATGAAACGGCTTTGTAATCGCCGGAAAACTGTCAGTCTGTTTTTAATGCTCTTACTTTTCCCGTTTTATTTAATGGCTCAGTTTTGCCTTCCATTAAACTCCATGAATTTAACTTCCGGATTTGGCTGGCGTAAGCATCCTGTTACTGGAACCAAAGATTTTCATAGTGGGGTGGATTTGTCTGCCAGATTTGAGCCGGTCTATGCCATTGTGGATGGCAGGATCACCGCTCAAGGATTTCATCCTATTTTAGGGAAGTTCATTCGTTTGGAAAGAAATGGACTGGAAATAGTTTACGGCCATTTATCAGTTACCGTAGTTGCTGATGGGCAAGATGTACGGTCTGGAGATTATTTGGGACTGAGTGGTCAGACGGGAAGGGTTACCGGGCCACACCTTCATTTAAGCACCAAATTTCGTGGCTATCCTATAAATCCATTACGATTTCTTATAGGCTTAGCATGTAAACAATAATCTTATTATTAATTCTTATTTCATGAACAATCCTTATGAACCTGGTGACTGGTATTATAACCGCTCGCTGGAAAGGAAGCTCCAGCTTCTTGCTGAAGGAGATCAGATGGAGCTAACACCAGAAGAGGCAGCCATTTACGGTGCCGATTATGCGGACGAGTTTCCTGAAGACGAAATTTTACAGGAGGATCAGGATGAGTACTAAAACGGAAACGCCTAAAGCCCTGCACTTACAGGTGGCGGAAAAGCTGATTGAACAGCTTAAGGCAGGAACAGCACCCTGGCAAAAGCCATGGTCGGCAGCAGGTAGTCCAGCCTTTCAGCTTCCTTATAACGTGATTTCCGGAAACCGATATAAGGGAATCAACACTTTCTCTTTGTTGCTCGCAGGATATGACGACCCGAGGTGGATGACTTATAACCAGGCCGCTTCCAAAGATTGGCAGGTTAAAAAGGGGGAACACGGTACAACCATCCAGTATGTACGCTTTTATGATGAACAAACCAAGCGTGATCAGCACGGCAAGCCGATTTTAGATGCAGATGGAAAGCCAGAAAAGGAATTCATCAAGTTGGAAAAGCCGATCATCAACAGCGCAAAAGTCTTTAATGCAAGGCAGGTAGCGGGAATTCCAGAGCTGAAAATCACCAGTTCGGCCGAGCTTGGCTGGGATCCATTAGAGCGTGCAGAACAGTTGATCAAAAGTACTGGTGCCGATATTGTCTATCAGGCGGGTAACCGTGCATACTACAGCCTACTCGCCGATCAGATCACAGTTCCGTTAAAAGCTCAGTTCGACAGCCCCGGAAAATTTTATGCGACGGTACTGCATGAGGCAGGACACTGGAGCGGACACCCCTCAAGATTAGACCGAAGCCTGATGAATAAATTCGGGTCTGAGGGATATGCCAGGGAAGAATTAAGAGCAGAAATTGCATCCTTATTAATTGGGCAAGAACTTCAGATCGGTCATGATCCGGGGCAACACATTGCTTACGTTAAGGATTGGGTCAAAATTCTTACGAATACCCCTTTTGAAATTCACGCAGCTGCCGCTGATGCTGAAAAAATCTTTAACTATCTGATGGACTTTGAGCGAACGCGCGTCCAGAAGCAAGATCAGCAGGAGGGGCTTAAAGTCGCTGAAGTGGAAAAACGACCCGCCAAAAATCTCCAGATGGGAGACCAAATCGGTTATGATAATACCGTCTACCGGGTGACAAGTCTCCTTAAACAAAGCCGCTTTCGGATGGAAAACTTGGGGAATGGAGCTCAGTTTACGCTATCTAAATCCGACGGCTTGTATGCTTCTTTAGTTGAGGCTAAAGCCACACAGGTCAGCAGACCTATCCCTGATGTTACTGCTACAATGGAAAAACAATTTGATCAGGAACCGGAGATCTCTGCGGCGTATGGGCTAAAACGTTAACCTTAATTTTTAATTTATGAAACCTTTATTTTTGGAAAATGAACTGCCAGTAGATGACCTGGTCAGAATTGGGCTTTGGAAAGAGGGCAGAGCCACACTATCTCCAGATGACCTTCGTGCCATGCTTGCAGGACGCCGTACAGGGCTCGTTACCCTAGAAAATGTCCAAGCAGATGGCTTTTTGATAAAGCAATTGGATGTTAAACTTTCCCTCAACAGGTCTGATTCTGGTTGGATCAGTTTGCAGGCGCATCCTATTCATCATGAGATTCAATCCCATCCCTTGTTAACAGAAAAAGACAAGAAGCTGTTGACCGAAGGAAAGGTTGCCAGCATTGGAAAGACAGTGGAAGATCCGAATGGTAGGGCTCAGCACCTGATTTTTGAATATGATGCCGAGACAAAAGAGTTTATCTCCTATATTCCTACCAAGGTTCAGGCTCCTGAGAGAGTTAACGGGGAGTTACTCACCGAAGAGCAAAAAAAAGCGTTTCAGTCTGGCGAACTCGTCGAGCTTTCTGACGGGACATCCTTCCAACACCGTGCTTCGGAACCCAATGGAATATTATCGGATCGTATCGCACTTGTTGTATCCGTCTTAATGGATGGTGGCATCTCCTATTTACTTTTACGAGGTTTGCGTAACCTATTGAGCAACAAAGAGCCTCAGAAAGATGAGTACACCGCTGGCTTTAAAATGGCACTTTCTGCTATGGAACGTCAGCAGGCTCAAAAGGACCTGCCAAATCTTAGTATGCAGGCTCCAGAATATGGACGGACTCGCTCGCGATAGGCATAGCGCTTACCTTTTGAAATCAAATGATTATTCCTGAATATTTTAAACAGAATCTGGAGTTGGAAATTAATGTCTTTGATCACCCTGTAAACGTTGAATATCGCTTTTGGTGGCCAGAGAAAAAGGGTAATGGAAAGGATCCGATGTTTGGTCATGTCGAATTCCGATCTGATTCGGAAATTATTAGTGAGACCGGCTACCGGTCTCATTTTTTTTATACTGATTATCTCAAAGAAACACCATACCGAAATATCAATGAATTCGTACAGGCGCTGGCAGAACATTTTGCAAAGGAAATGGGCTATGAACCACCTGGGCATGGTAGCCAGCTCCGGATGTTTTAATTATTAATTATGAATGAGAAAAATTTTGAGTACCTCAAAAAGTTACTGGACAACCTGGGGTTCGGTAGCCGCTTGAACGCGGTGCTACAGCAAGCTTTGGAGAAAGACTTCAATACCTTTTCGCTGGGTATTAGCAATTCTTACCTGTCCGATGAGGGAAAAATTCTTGGGACGCCAAATAAGGATATCGTCAAATACCAGCTTAACTTTAATAAAAGCAGAAGTTCGGATTCGGTGTTTTTGAACGATTATCGAGTGTTCCTTTTTAAGCCTATGGAAATTACTCCCCGTTCCCATACGTTTGACCTGGAGCGTGACCACCGGATTACAGCATGGCAGGCTTATCGAATGTTGTCTGGGTTTTCCATTGAAAAAAATGTGTTTCCTCCACGTAAGGAGGGGGTTGATGTGCAACAGGATGCCAGGAAGATTTGGATGAAGCTTTCACTGGATGTGCTCGATGCCTATGAACAGCATCCTATGCGCAAATTTTATCCCGAATATGGTTATGACCTTAGTGCCACTTTGGATAGGTACCCCCTTACCAACCTTTCTGGGCCAATTAAAGAAGTTGCCATCGAACATTTGGCCCAAGGCAAACTATTTAAAGCAGAGATGCGTTTGTATGACCAGTTTTTTCCGGTCTACATTGCAGCTAGACCGGAGCTAAGAGCACTTGAAGTCTTCGATAAAGACTTAAACCGAATCCCTGACCAACAGATTTTTATGGACAAGTTAGAGCCGCAGGCTCAAGCGCCGACTTCCGAGCAGGAAGATATAGATGCTGCAGATAGGTCAGTCGGACCGGAACAACCCTGGCAGCAATATCCTACCGATGGTTCCGGTCAGAAAGTTGGACGTTAATATTTTGAGATGATGCGTAAGGTTCGCTTAAAAACACCCATCAGTTATTACGGCGGTAAGCAAAAGCTTGCCGCTACTATTGTTTCCCTAATCCCCAAACATACTCTGTACTGCGAGCCATTCATTGGAGGAGCAGCAGTATTTTTTGCAAAGAGGCCCTCAGCTGTTGAAGTCATTAACGATACCAACCGGGAGCTGGTAAATTTTTACCGGGTAGCCAAGGAAGACTTTGTGAGCTTGGAGAAAGAAGTCAGGATTAGTCTGCACAGCCGGGACATGCACCGCCGAGCATCCGTTATTTACACGAATCCAGATATGTTTTCAGATTTGAAACGGGCGTGGGCAGTATGGGTATTGAGTTCGCAAAGTTTCAGCGCTCAACTGGATGGAACTTGGGGATTCGACATTTCCAGCAATACAACCACTAAAAAGATTCATCATCATAAATCCGGCTTTACTGAAGAACTCGCTATCCGTTTACAGAACTGCCAGATTGAATGTGCTGATGCCCTTTATATCATCGGCAGCCGGGATTCTGAAAACACCTTTTTTTATTGTGATCCGCCATATTATAATTCTGATTGCGGTCATTACGATGGATACAGTCTACAGGATTATGAAAGCTTGCTGTACCTGTTGACTAAGATCAAAGGGAAATTTCTATTGTCCTCATACCCTTCATCAATACTGGAAAAATATACCCGTAACCAGCAATGGCAGAAAATGGCATTCAGGCAAAAAGTATCTGTAAATGCCAAGGCCGGAAACCAAAAAACAAAAACAGAGATGTTGGTGGCAAATTATCCAATTGCGGAGCAATTAAAAATTCTGGAGGCATAGATTATGGCCAATCATGTTTTTAATGAAGTAGAATTCCGTGGCCCAGCTGGCCAGCTCATGATGGCCGCAGATCTTTTCCAGAAGATGGAGGATTGTATTCCCCGGAACGAAGAGGGGCAATGGCCGCCTTTTTTCATTGAAGCGCCAAAGCGGTTCTTCGCTGATATAGATGTTGCTCATTTGCCTGGATCCCTAAAGGTTGATTATCAGACTGATTGGATCCCTAATCCAGAGGATCTTGTCACCATAGCAGTGCACTTTGATCTGAGCTTTGAATCTTCTTATATAGAGCATGGGAACGGCTATTATGGCGCATGTAGGTACCAAGAAGGAAAATTTCTGCATGCCTGGATCGAAGATGACGACTTATTGCTAATTGGTTATGACCCTGGACACGAACATTATACTTTCGGCGATAAGGTGTTTAAATACCAAGGGGAATGTCATAATCACATTTTGAAAGAAAAACTTGACACGCTCGAAAAGTCTGTTGGCTATTCCAGGAGCAGGTAAATTAAATGATATGAAGTTAGAAATTCCGGAGCTGCTCTACCACGGCTCCTATTACGATTTCGGCGATTTTGATGACAGGTTTAGACGTAGTAATACCGGATGGGAAAATACGATACATGGTTTCTTTTTTGCGGATAAGGTGGGAAATGCCTTGCTTTTTGGCCCACGGGTTTATAGTGCCACAGTTTCGATAAACAAGCCGTTAGACTTAAGAATTCAAGGTATTTTTTCAACACTTGAACAGGCACCTGTTATCTGCGAGATTGCATTTGACCGGACACTTCGGCCAAGAGCGGCTCTGTCACTATTGAACAGGGAAATTGGTCTGGGGGAGATTGCTGATCTTTATGATGCATTGAATTCGCAAGAAGCGAATGATATGTTTAAGAAAGCGGGTTATGATGGTATTGTTTCTAGCCTGGGAGATCATCAGAACGAATATATAGCATTTAGAGCCGAACAGATTAAAATTCTACAGGTGCTAGATTACGGGGAAGAAAGGCATCTGAACGAAGTTCATGCAAGGCGCAATTTCTAGTTAAAATCTGGAGCGTTTGTTTTGCAGCGCATTGAAATAGTTGTAAAACAAACGCTCCTTTTCACGTTGTTTTATACGTCTTCTGTTTTTCCCGGTGAGGTATAGCACGAAGAGTACCACCATTGTAAGGGCAACAAGTGGTCCAACAATGGGATTTTTCGCGTTCAGAGATGCGAGTAGCGCGCCTGTGCTGATTATGATGGTAATAAGAAATAAGATGACTGTTTTCATTGTCCTGCAATTATTTTCCAGATTAGTTTCGGCATATTTATACAGCAAATTTTATGCCGTTTACAGATTCGATTTGGGGTTAAAACTTAGTAACTAATTGGTGGTAATGATTTGACGGATAGAAGGTTCGAAAGCTGGTATGTGACACTTTGCCCCCTATTTTTGCCTAAAGGAACAGTTGGGATTGTGTATCTAGAGCCAGCTATTCATACAGGCTCCTCTTTCACCAATCTATTGTGAATCGATTAATTAAAATGCTTCCTAATGAAAGACCAATCAAATCCTCCTCAAGGTGGGGAACTAAAACAAACTAAGCACCATGGAAATAAAGGAATGGCCAGCGGAAGAAAGGTCACACTTACTAAAGAATCAGTAAAGAGATATAGGGTTACTGTAATTTACGTCCCGGTGTCTGACGAAGAAGCGAAAATTAAACGAGCTATTATCGAAACAATTATGAAAAAAACATCTCAAAAATAGTCTTAAGTAATTTGTTGCAAAGTATTGTAAATGAGTGCATTGTTTACTAATTTATTTTAAATTAGCATATTTTTTCGTATCTTTAAGCAACAAATAAATCACCGTGCTATGGAAGACAAAAAACGTGTTGGTATTTGGATAAGGGTATCCACAGACATGCAGGTTAAGGACGATAGCCCAGAACATCACGAACAACGGGCAAAATACTATATACAATCCAGGGACTGGCAGGTTGCCGAGGTATATAGGCTTGAAGCAGTATCGGGAAAGACAGTTATGAACCATCCCGAGGCACAACGCATGCTCAGAGATTTAAGAAGTGGTCGAATTTCAGGCCTGGTGTTCTCCAAACTAGCACGTCTAGCGCGGAGTACAAAGGAACTTCTAGAATTTGCTGAAATCTTCAGAAAAGAGGGCGCTGACTTGGTTTCACTTGCAGAACAAATAGATACCAGTTCTCCTGCAGGTAGATTGTTTTTTACTATCGTTGCAGCAATGGCAGAGTGGGAACGGGAAGAGATCTCAAGCCGGGTAGCTGCATCTGTGCCCGTAAGGGCACGCATGGGCAAACCATTAGGCGGACAGGCAAGCTTCGGTTATAAATGGCAGGATAAAACTTTGGTCATTGACGAGAAAGAAGCACCAGTTCGAAAACTAATCTATGAGATATTTTTGGAATGCCAACGAAAGAAAACCACAGCCAATAGATTAAACGAGTTGGGGCACCGGACTAGAAACGGATCTCAATTCTCCGACACAACTATAGACCGCTTACTAAGGGATACAACTGCCAAAGGAGCTCGTGTTGCAAACCATACAAAAAGTATTGGCGAAGGCAGGAAGTGGGTATCTAAACCGGAGGAGGAATGGATAGTGCTGCCCTGTCCAGCATTAATCGACGAGCAATTATGGGATAAATGCAACTCCATTCTTGATGAACAGGCAATCAAGCGGGTTAAAACCGGAAGAAAATCGGAATACCTGCTTGCCGGATTCGTGAAGTGCCAATGCGGTACATCGATGTATGTTTATAGCAAGGCTAAGAAATTCACTTGCAAAAACTGCAAAAATAATATCTCGGTTAAAGATATGGATGATGTGTATCAACAAGTTCTTAAAGGTTATCTCAACGACGTAAACCCACAGGTCTATCTAGAAGAAATTATGGGACGGCTGAAAGACAAGGAAGTGCTACTTGTTGAAAGTGTTAAAAAGCGAACCCAGTTGCGTAAACAAATGGATGATCTGATTCCACTAAGAATAAATGGAGATCTTGATAGCGACCATTTCGCTGCGGTCTATCAGCCGCTCGTATCTCAGGTTAAGCAACTTGACAAGTCGATTCCTGAACTTCAAGGAGAGATCGACTTTGAGAAAATACAACTTACATCAACTGATTATGTGTTGAAAGAAGCAAAGGAACTGTATAATGAATGGTCAAAAATGCTTTTCCCTCAAAAACGGGCTATTGTTGAGACAATCACGGAATATGTCACCGTTGAAAAAGATAACGTAATTGTGGCAATTTCCCATCTTTCTTCGGGTTCTCCGCTAACAAGTCAACACGACTTCAGGGATTCATAGAGGCTACCAACATAAAGCTGGCCGGATATTCTACTGAAAACCTTGCCCTTGAAATAGCCACTTTACGGTCTTCCAAGGGCTGGCGCATAACTTCTAAAACGGTTCGTTTAAATTCTGGCAATTCATCTAAGAACAGAACACCATTGTGGGCCAGCGATATTTCTCCAGGCTGTGGATTCATTCCGCCGCCTACCAGCGCAACATCACTAATGGTATGGTGCGGAGAACGATACGGACGGCTCGTCATTAAAGCATCGCTTGCAGCGAGTTTTCCGGCTACAGAGTGAATTTTTGTGGTTTCTAAAGCCTCATTTAAATTTAACGGGGGCAATATAGTGGGCAGGCGCTTGGCCAGCATAGTTTTTCCTGCGCCTGGCGGACCAATTAAAATAACATTATGACCACCTGCAGCTGCGATTTCTAACGCTCTTTTAATGTTTTCCTGACCTTTAACATCTGCAAAATCGTGTTCGTAATTGTTGATGTTTTTTAAGAATTCTTCTCTGGTATTTACTTTAACCTGTTCCAGCACTTCGCTTTTGTTAAAGAAAGCTACCACCTGGGCCAGGTTTTCTACGCCATACGCCGTTAAATCGTTCACAATAGCTGCTTCACGAACGTTTTGTTTTGGTAAGATAAAACCTTTAAAGCCATCTTGCTGCGCTTGGATGGCAATTGGAAGGGCACCTCTTATGGGCTGGATACTTCCATCCAAAGACAGTTCGCCCATTATAAAGTAGTCTTCCAGTTCTTCGGCTGGGATTTGCCCTGATGCCGCCAGAATGCCGATAGCAATGGGCAGATCGTAAGATGAGCCTTCTTTTTTTATATCAGCTGGCGCCAGGTTTACCACTATTTTCTGTTTAGGCATGCGGAAACCTGAAACATTGATGGCACTGGCCACCCTTTGCAAACTCTCTTTTACCGCATTATCAGGCAAGCCCACCATATAGTATTTGGTGCCTGCGCTAATATTCACTTCGATGGTTATGGTTAGTGCATTTACGCCATAAACAGCACTCCCGTATGTTTTTACAAGCATTTAGTTTAATTCAAATAAAGTCTTATGTAAATTATTCGGGATGAATATTGATTCTAATATACAGATTATTTAAAAAAAGATCAAGCTTTTGTATCTATTGGCGGATCGTTTTTTACCAGCCATTGTTAAATAAAACTGATTGTACGAATGCCGATTTTTTCTATCGGCAGTAGGGAAAGCAGGGCTGAAACGCCCTATAGAATACCAACATTCATCTCCAAAACCTATAAAACAAAAAATCCCGACCATTACTGATCGGGATCTATATTATTTTAAAAGATGCTGAAAGAAGTTCAGCATGACGAAACTACTAGCCTTACGCACTAAACCCTTTACCCCAAACCTTTTAATCTATCTGCCAAATGGCATTTTAGGCATGCCTTTCATCATGGCTGCTGCGGCTGCAGGATTAGAAAACTGCTTCATCATTTTACGCATGTCTTCAAACTGCTTAATGAGTTTGGTTACCTCTTCAACCTTGCTTCCTGAACCTTTTGCAATACGTAAACGACGACTTTGCTGGATGCTATCCGGATTTTCTTTCTCAAATGGTGTCATTGAATTGATGATGGCTTCGATTGATTTGAATGCA
The DNA here is from genome assembly GCF_044762335.1 of Pedobacter suwonensis. Taxonomy (GTDB): domain Bacteria; phylum Bacteroidota; class Bacteroidia; order Sphingobacteriales; family Sphingobacteriaceae; genus Pedobacter. The sequence continues at coordinate 32,563 of NZ_JBIWEB010000005.1, forward strand.
TCATCCTGGATATCTACATTTTTCATCATTTTACCTACACCCGGGATCATGCCCATCAGATCTTTCATGTTACCCATTTTCTTGATCTGCTGAATCTGGTTGTAGAAATCGTTAAAATCAAATTTATTCTTACGGATTTTCTTCTGCAGTTCTGCAGCTTCTTTCTCGTCAAATTGCATCTGAGCACGTTCAACAAGCGAAACCACATCACCCATGCCTAAAATACGCGATGCCATACGATCTGGATAGAAAACATCCAGGGCTTCCATCTTCTCGCCAGTACCAATAAATTTAATAGGTTTGTTTACTACTGATTTAATGGAAAGGGCTGCACCACCACGGGTATCTCCATCCAGTTTGGTTAATACAACACCTGTAAAATCTAAATGGTCGTTGAATACTTTGGCCGTATTTACCGCATCCTGACCAGTCATTGCATCCACTACGAATAAAATCTCGTGAGGTTGAGTTTTAGCCTTAACTTCAGATATCTCATTCATTAACGATTCATCGATCGCTAAACGACCTGCGGTATCGATAATGATGATGTTATTTCCATTTTGTTTACCGTGTGCAATACCTTCTAAAGCGATACCAACAGGATCATTTGATGCACGGTTTGCGTAAACAGACACACCCACCGAGGTTCCTAAAACCTCTAATTGATCTACAGCCGCCGGGCGGTACATATCGCCTGCCACCAATAAAGGTTTTTTGCCCTTACCTTTCAGGTGTAGGGCCAGTTTACCGGCAAAAGTAGTTTTACCTGCACCGTTTAAACCTGCAATTAGAATGATGGTAGGGTTTGCTTTTGTATTCAACTCTGTAACTTCACCACCCATTAAGGCCGCAAGTTCATCGTTCATTATTTTGGTAAGCAATTGACCCGGAGAAACGGCGGTAAGTACGTTTTGCCCCAGAGCTTTCTGCCTCACCTCATCAGTAAAGGCTTTTGCTGTTTTATAGTTAACATCGGCATCCAGCAATGCTTTGCGGATTTCTTTCATGGTTTCTGCCACGTTGATTTCCGTAATACTGCCCTGCCCCTTTAATACTTTAAATGCTCTATCTAGCTTGTCCTGTAAATTATCAAACATCTTTTTTTAAGCTAAAAGCCTTATGCCAGAGGGCAAAAAGCTACTTGTTTTTAATAAAAGGCAAATGTATCAAATTTTGCTTGTAAATCGCTGCACCTCAAAGTCAAAAATCTTTTTTTGAAAATGAGCAGTTTATTCTTATTGGAGCTGATTTCGGTCAATCGCTTTAATCTATTTATCGTGATTTTATGGAAAGGCGAAGCAGATTGAAGATTTCCTAATTAGACTTACCTCGCTTTTGCCGGACTTATTCCAAACTTCTTGCTAAAAGCGCTGCTGAAATGCTGTACTGAAGAGTAACCCAGTTCGTCGGAGATATTTTTGATGTCTTTGCTGCTATCGGCCAGCAGCTCTTTAGCACGCATTAATTTATAATCGCTCAAATAACCAAAAACAGTATTTTTAAACACTTCTTTAAAGCCGTGTTTCAGTTTAAATTCATTTATACCTGCGGTTTTGGCCAGTTCAGTTAAAGACGGTGGATGATTGGCATTGGCCAGCAAATATTCGCGGGCATAATAGATCCTTTCTTTATCATAAGCTGATTTAATAGCAGAATTTACGGTTTTCTTAGCTGCTTCTTCAAAAGCCTGAGCCTGTAGCGCGAGCAATTCCAGGCATTTAGATTGAAGAAACAATAACTTTAATCCGCCTGTGAACTGACAATTCATAATATCTTTTATACAACTGTGCATAGCCAGGCTGATGGGGAGGTTTTCTGACGAAATTTCTACCGGGCGGTTGTTCATAATGTTTTCGGCGAAATTCTTTAAAAGGTTGCTGCTCTCACTGGTTAAATCGATAAAGCGGTTTCTTTCAAAATTTACTTCAAAAAATTTATGCGGTTCGTTGGTCTTGAATTCTGCCATTCCGTCAAAGTCGGGGCTATAGATAATATTATGTTGGTTTTCTTTGATATTCAGGCGTTTGTTGGTGAGGTAATTTTCCATGATGCCCCCGCCAGCGAGTGCAAAATGAAGTTCCACCATATCAGGTTCGTCGAAAGCTTTAATGCGCAAACGGCTCTGCTTTACCAGCATATCGCCATAAACAATATAAATGGCCGAAAAAGCAATCTGCACAATCTCTGCATCACCAAATGGAAAACTGTATTTGTCGCGCCGCTCAGTTACCAGCGCCGGTTGAAGTCCAGCATTGTCAAACATGCTTCCTACAGTATAATTCTTATTGTCGCTATCGTAAATCTTTAAGGCCATAAAATCCCTTTAATATAAACTTTAATCCTTTTGATATAAAAAGGGGCCTTAATTAGACCATTACTTTTGTTCAAAGTTACTAAACAAAAAGATACGATGACAAAATTACCATCCTGGCTGGCCGATACAATGGAAAAAGTGATCAGCAATAAAATATATCAGGTAGAGGTTGTAGAAACTAAAATGTTAAGCAGCAACTTAAAGTGTGTTACCTTTAAAGGTGGTTTTTTCGAAACTGAATTTATTCCGGGAATGGAAGTGCTGTTTAGGGTTAACGCAAACGAATACCGTCATTATACACTGTCTGCCTTTGATAAAACGAAAGAAACCTGTGAAGTGATCTTTTATTTAAACAAGCAAGGACCAGGGCACCATCTGGCCGTAAATATCCAAAAAGGAGACCGTTTAAAATTAATTGTAGACCGGGCAAAGGTAAAATACAATGAATCATCTAATCAGCATTTCTTTTTTGGCGATGAGACCAGCCTTGGTTTGTATGAGTCGTTAGGTAAAAAGGTAATTGATGAAGATGTTGAATATTTTGGGGTACTGGAACTTCAGGAAGAAAACCTGAATTCAGTGAAACACCTCAAGTTATTGATTGATACCGTACCGTCTGACCTGAACGCCCCGGCGAAAAATGCCATCAGCTGGATGGAAAATATGCACCCGCTCTGTTGGGAAATGTGGCAAAATGCTACGTTCTATTTAACAGGCAGGGCAAAATCAGTACAGCAGTTTAAACGGTACCTAAAACAAAGGGGCGTAAGCTTTAGGCAGATTATAACAATGCCCTATTGGGAAATGGGTAAAATTGGTGGAGCTTAAGTTGATGTTATCTTGGGAAGGTAAAGCCAAAGCCCAGGGCCAGCGTTTGATTAGCCTGTATTTTATTCGTGTCCATATCTGTATCAAACAACAACACTCCTGTTAAGCTGGTATTCATAAAGCGGTTGATTTTTGCTGTTAGCGCAATATCCAATCTATGGTCGATTTTACTTGGCTTAAATTCCTGATATGGAATAAACATGGCATACCTGGCTTTCAGGTTGGTATTGGTAAAAATATCTTTATCAATTGCACTTACAATCTGGAAAGCAAGTTCATTTTTGAATTTTTTACCTTTGTCTACCCCATAAGCTTCTTTTTTATCTTTTTCGTAAACGGCAGTATCGAGCACGAAAGTCTGTCTGGCTGTACCTGTGCCAATTCGGGTAGAGAAATACTTGACTGGTTTATACTCCAAACCGATTGATTCGGTTAAGTAACCCGGTGACATAAATTTCGAAATCAGCACTTGTTGCTCATCGCCTTTTCCATCTCTATAATACCTGAAACCTTTGTCGAACTGGGATTCGAAACTCACCGATCCAAAGAAGAACCAACTTTTCGATAATTGAAAAGACGCTTTATTATCCCAAAAAATACGGTCGTTGGTTTTCTTTTGCAGCTGATCTTTATTTTTGATTTTGCCATATTGCAAAACCACTTCGCTTACATAACTATAACTGTTTTTGTTATACTCCGCTTTCCAGTTAACCAAACCGCCAACGGCTACCGAATTGGTACCCCCACCCTTCCAGTTGTTACTGAACTGAGCCTGGTTAATGTTGATGCCGATATTGGTTCTTGTTTTCCAGTAATTAATTTTGGCGTTTACCACCAGGGGCTTAATTTTTACAGGTTCAAAGTTTAACGGGCCCTGTCTGCTTGGCAGTGGACTGCGTTTCAATTTAATGTTCAGGTCTTTAGTATTGATTGGAATAGTATCAATTTCCTGTGCATGTAATTGGGTAGAGCAGAAACTTAGAATCAGGATGATGGCAGCTAAACAGTTCTTCATTACCTACAAAGAAAACGAAAAATTTTAGAGATAAAAAGCATTTAACAAAATGATTACCAGAACAGCTATTGGGATAAAAGTAGAGGAAATAGTTTCACCTTATCTTGATCCAGCCATACCAGTTACCATTTTTAAGGTAATTTAAATCAGCTTCATGAGTGTAAGCTTCCTTTTCAAAAACAATATTCCGATAGGCCAGATTGTGTTTTTTGTATCTGATCAGGTTGATCAGATAGTTAAGCAAATATAAGATATAAAAAGGGAATACAAGTAATTCCAACTGTTGACGCAAGTGAATTTTTTCGTGGTTGATAATTTCCTGATCGTTTTTAAACGCTGCCGATTTTAGCAGAATAAATGGAAAGATGGCCATGCCTGCTGCGGGTAGTTTTTTAACAATCAGGACTGGTGCGTTCACAACTTATCAATCGTTATTTTAGGTAATGCAGGCAATTGTAGGGCTTTAGGATTTAACATGTAGCTTTTATAGGCGTTTCTGATGAAAAGATTAAAAGCATAATCTGTAGCATCCAATACAAATTGATAGGTTGGACGGTATTGCTGCATAAAATCAGTCAGTTCAGCGTCTTTTATGCCAAGTACCTGACTGACCAGATTGGCGTTGAAGCGATAATCGATCAGGTCTTCACGATAATCTTTTTCCAGGACTTTTTGCAAATGACGGGCATTTCTCCCCTGCCTGCTTAACAGGTTATAAATGGCATCGATACCTAAGCCAACACCGCCGTTGCCTAAATTCAATAAATCTTTACTACTACCTTTTAAGGTTTGATAGCGGTATTCCTGAACATTTTTTTCATATTGCTGCTGCGGGGCCAATCTTTTTTGTTGAATAACTACATCACGTAATCTGATACCGAGCGATCGGAGTTGAAAATATGCAGCAGTTTGCCCTTTGAAAACAATCGTATCTACACCATAGCCTGATAAAGCTGCAACCAAGGTATCGCCAGGAAGAGCAAACGTGCTAAATTCGCCTTTTGTGTTGTTGTATAAACCGTCACCAGTACGGACATTATAAATATAAACCTTCGCTAAGCGCTGCTTGGTTTCTTTATCAATGACAATACCCTGCACAGGTTTATTTTGTGCATAAAGCCACGTAGAGAAGCCAAAAACAAGTATAAAAGGAATAAAAAATTTCATTCAGCTATAAAACTACAAATATCTTGCTGGCTATTTTTTTACTTAACATTATTTAACCTTCAATGTTTGGCCTATTTTAATGGTTTCGGTGGTCATTTCGTTCAGCATTTTTAGCTCATCAACGGTTAAATTAAAGCGTTTGGCTATGTTGTAAAGTGTATCACCTTTAACAACGGTATAAGTGCCGTCGGCAAGGATCGGTTTAGCACCGGCAGGTGGCGTTTCTACAGGGGTAAACTTAGCCTTTTCCTGGGGGATATTTTTATTGATTTCTAAAAAAACACGATCTTCTCGGGCAATTTTTTGCTTTTCACTTTCCGGTTGATCGTATTGGTAAAGCTGGTATTTTTCAATGGTATTGATTAACAAGTCCGGATATCTTGGATTGGTTGCATAACCTGCGGTTTTCAACCCTTGCGCCCAGCTCTTATAATCATTTTTGTCTAATTGGAAAAGAAAACTGTAGCGCTTGCGCTTTAAAAATTCAGAATGGTCCCTGAACGATTCGCGGGCATCTTTATAAACCCTAAAACAGTCATTTTTCTGGTCGTCATCACGGAAATAGTTTTTTCCCTTCCAGTCTGATGTACATTTGATGCCAAAATGGTTGTTGGCATACTTGGCCAGATCGCTGTTTCCACTACCCGATTCCAGGATTCCCTGTGCCAGAGTAATGCTTGCCGGAATTCCCGCTGAGTTCATTTCTTCTATAGCCACACCTTTAAATTCATCAATATAACTTAAGGTGTTGTAACTCTTATAATTGTTGTTGTTTGCTTTGTTCGCTTCTTTTTCAATCTTTTTATTGTTTTTAGCAAACTTTCTGGTGCCGCAGGAACTAAAAAAAACAAGGATTGCTGCGATTAAAAGGTAATGATGATATGAACGCATTATATGGTGATGTTTAATCGGTTAATGGTTTAATTGATGAACTGTGGACTGAAAACTGGTTAATTGTGAACTCATGACTCCCAGCTCCCAATTCAAAACTTAATTCGCTGTCCTGGCTTTAAATTTGCCTTTTTAATACCGTTTTTTTGCATAAGGGATTTAACGGTTGTGCCTTTCTTTTTGGCGATAATACTTAGATTATCGCCAGATTTAACCGTATATAACTTTGTTTTTCTTTTATTTTTTGCCCGGCGGTGTACAGGAGCTGCATAAACAGGTTCTACATAGCCCTCCGGCCGCTCATCGTATTGATAGAGTTCGTATTTTTTAATTAAGCCAATTACCTGACTGGTCCAGCTTCTGCTATGGGCATAGCCACAGCGGCGGATGCCATAAGTCCAACCTTTGTAATCATACTGATCATACTTCCCAAAAAGATTGTTAAAAGGCGCCCGCGTTTCCATAATTTCTACAAAATGGCTGTAAGATTCGTCGGCATTTAAATAATCACGATATGAGGAACGGATTTCCGCGTTGTTATTTGGTCCTTTTACACCAAAATGGTTGTTGAGGTGCTGTGCGATTTTACTGTTTCCGGCGGCAGATTCGTGAATGGCAACAGCTAAAATAACGCTGGCCGGAATTTTATGATCATGCATTAAACCTTGTGCACACGCTACATGTGCTGCAATATAGTCTTCAGTATTCTGTGCTTTCGCAATAATTCCTGTTAAAAGGAACAGGCAGAAAGTAAAGATTTTTTTAGTCATGGTTAACTGTACAAATTATTTAATTGGTTAACTGTACGATTAACCGGTTAAAACAATTAACCGATTAACCACAATATATTAAGCTTTCTTTCTGATCACAAACAAACCATCCCGCACCGGTAAAATTAATTTCTCAACACGTTCATCTGCAGCTATCTTGTCGTTAAAACTAGTAATATTTCTAGTGTCTTTATCCTGTTTCTCCTGAAGTACTTTTCCACTCCATAATACATTATCAACAATGATCAGCCCGCCTGGGCGAACACGGTCAAAAATGAGATCATAATATGTACCGTTGTTTTTTTTATCTGCATCGATGAAAACAATGTCGAAAACTTCATCTAAACCTGCAATCGTAATAGTAGCATCGCCGAGGATGTAATGAATCTGATCATTATAGGCTGATTTGGCAAAGTTATGGCGAACCATGTCTTCCAGTTCTTCATTAATATCCAGCGTATACATTAGGCCGTCTTTAGTTAATCCCTCTGCGAGGCATAAAGTCGCATAACCGGTAAAAGTGCCGATTTCCAAGATCCTTTTAGGGGAAACCATTTTACTGAGCATGCTCAATACCCGGCCCTGGTAGTGGCCGGAAAGCATGCGGGGCATTAACACTTTAAGGTTGGTTTCGCGGTCTATGTGTTGAAGCAATTCGCTTTCAGGCTCGCAATAGGCAATTAGTAAATCCTGTAAATCGTTGTTTATTAGGCTCATTTTTGGTTATAAACGGTTACTTTCCATAAAATATTGTAAAATAATGGTTGCGGCAATTGTATCTACCCGGTCTTTGTCTCTTCTGTCGGTTTTTTTTAGCCCGCTCTGCATAATGGCCTGCTGCGCCATTTTAGAAGTAAAACGTTCATCAACCCAATGCCTTGGGATATCGGGAAATGATTTTTTCAGCAGCGTAGCAAAACCTTTCACGTGTTGAGCAGAATCAGACGGCGAACCATCCATTTGTTTGGGATCGCCTAATACAAAGGCCTCAACCTGTTCGTTAAGCATGTATTTTTTAATATATTCGATCACATCTTTAGGATGTACCGTGTCCAGGCCTGTTGCAATGATCTGCAATGGATCGGTTACGGCAATGCCGATGCGTTTTGTTCCGTAATCAAATGCAAGGATCCGTGCCATACAAGTTAAGCATTGGGTGTTTGGCGTAAAGCGTTTACCACCAGTTTAAAAAATAAAAGCCCAAAGGTAAGCTTTTTGAAATATTCGGTAAACATAAGCGGTAATGTGCTGGTAACGTGCGTGTTATTTGCTCAAAAATTGATTCGTTCTGTTTTTTGGAAAGCAAAACCTGTAGTACTTTGGTATATATGGCCCTGCTGTATGCTTTATCCCGATGAAAAATCCTACCGTGTGGACACAATTAATGATAATATTTTTCTGCCGCTCTATGCCGCGGTGGCATGGTACTTTGGAGCGCCAAAGTGCCCAAAGCGCTCCGTCAATCCGGCAATGAGCCTTTTGCACAATCCCTTGCGCATCAAAAAAACATCGGTCACTTTGTTTTGTGTTCATATATTTTTTAAAATATTTAAACCATCTTTATGAACACAAAACCACTACGTTTCAGGTTTGTTAGTGCTAATTTATCTGACCTGCAACTGTTTTTTTGATTTGCCTGGCTCTTGGGATTGACGACGTTCTTCGCTCAAAGCTGTAGTTTTTCAAAGCAGGCATAGCATGATGCCCAAACTATTCTTAAAAAGATGTGTCCACACGGTAGGATGAAGGATCGGGATGTCCGCTCCCATCAGATTTAGTTGATACAGGCCAGTGCGGTTGGGTAAAATTGGGTAGTGCGCTATTTGATGTTTCCGAAGCATTACTGATTTTGTTAAATAAACCTGATAGAACGGAAAGCCCGGAGCGCAGCGAGGACTTGGAGAGATAGCAGGACTGCATTTGCCATTGGAACAGAACCAGTCATTTCCAAAAAATAATAATGAAACTTCGCTATCGCTGTATGATGGGCAGGCAAGCCCTTAAATCTTGAAAACTTAAGGGACTGCTACCTGCCAAAATATGTACGCTGAACGTAAGAACATGGTCACTTGTGTGTGAATCTCATATCTATTTCTTATTTTGCACCAAATGCAGTTTAAAGAAATCATCGGACAGGAAAGAGTAAAGCAACAATTGGTGCAAACGGTTAAGGAAAACCGCATTAGCCATGCACAGCTGTTTTTGTCGCCTGCCGGTTCTGGAGCTGTACCCCTGGCTATTGCCTATGCGCAATACATCAATTGCCTAAACAAGGGTGAGAGTGATAGTTGCGGAGAATGTTCGAGCTGCAGAAAGTACGAGCGTTTAATTCACCCTGATCTGCATTTCTCCTATCCTTTTTTCGCCTCGGCAAGTGTAAAAACGGCGGTGGATGTGCTGGAAGAATGGCGGGGCATGTTACTGCAGGATCCTTATTTTGATATGGATATCTGGCGTTCTAAACTCGATGCAGCCAATAAACAGGCCAATATTAATATCGCCGAATGCCACGATATTATTAAAAAGCTAAGTTACAAAGCCTTCGAAGCCGAAACCAAGGTTTTAATTATGTGGCTTCCCGAATACCTGGATAAGGCCGGGAATGCCCTGTTGAAATTAATTGAAGAACCGCCGGCAAATACCTTATTTATTTTAATCGCCCAAAGTCAGGACCAGATTTTAACCACTATTTTATCCAGAACGCAGATTGTAAAGATCCCAAAACTCTCTTCGGAAGAGGTGACCGGGTATCTGTTAAATTCGAGCGGATTAACGGAACATCAGGCTATTGATTATTCTTTTTTAGCCGACGGGAATTTAATTGAAGCAAAAGCGCTTGCAGCAGATACACAAAGCGATAGTTCAGGTACATTTACGGCCTGGTTAAGGATGGGTTTTGGCAATAAGGTACCCGATTTAATCGATTTTACCGATGAGGCGGCAAAGTGGGGAAGAGAAAACCAGAAGAATTTTTTAAAATATGGCGTAAATTATTTACGCGAGTGCTGTTTAATTTTAAGTGGTGCCGAAGAATTGGTCAAATTACCGCCGCTTACCTTTGAAACCGCCAAAAAACTCAGTACACATGTGCTTACCTTGCCCATGGCAGAGGCCATTATCAGCGAACTGGAAAAGGCACATTACCACATTGAAAGAAACGCGAACCCGAAAATTCTGTTTTTAGATGTATCTTTACAATTGGTAAAAATTATCAAGTTTAAAACGCTCCCTGCGGGGACTCAATATATATACAATTAATATGGGATGTGGAAGTTGTTCAACAGGCGGTGGTTGCACCCCTAATGGATGCAAAAGTAATGGCTCATGTGGCACCGGTGGTTGCCAGACAATGGAAGTGCACGATTGGCTGTCTAATTTGGATATGCCTTCTAATTATAAACCTTTTCAGGTTACAGAGATTAAATTTAAGGGCTCTCGTAAAGAGTTTTTCCTCAATAGCGATAATATTTACCTGGAAATTGGAGAACTTGTTGCCGTTGAAGGACCAACAGGTGGTTTTGATGTAGGACACGTTTCGCTTACCGGCGAGCTGGTGCGGATCCAGATGAAACGCCGCAAAACGACTCTTGATCAGGTAACCAAAAGAATCTACCGTAAGGCTACTGAAGCCGATGTGGAGAAGTGGAATGCCGCCAAAGGAATGGAATGGGAAACCATGCACAAAGCAAGAAAACTGGCATTGGATCTCCGTTTGCAGATGAAAATCAGCGATGTGGATTATCAGGCCGATAAAACGAAAGCTACTTTCTTTTATACTGCTGATGGACGTGTGGATTTCCGCGAACTGATCAAAAAAATGGCAGAAAGTTTTCGTATCCGCATTGAAATGCGCCAGATTGGGATGCGACAGGAAGCCGGCCGTTTAGGTGGAATCGGTTCATGCGGTCGCGAGTTATGTTGCTCTACCTGGTTAACCAATTTCAAAACGGTTTCTACCGCTGCGGCACGGTATCAGAATTTATCATTAAATACCTTGAAGCTTGCCGGGCAATGCGGTAAATTAAAATGCTGCTTAAACTATGAGCTGGATACCTATCTGGATGCGTTGAAAGATATTCCAGATAGGATTGAAAACCTGGATACTGAGGCGGGTTTTGCTCGTCACCAAAAAACGGATATTTTTAAAAAAATCATGTGGTTCAGTTATCAGGGCGATGAAAACTGGATTCCGGTTAAAGCTGCACGTGTAAAAGAGATCACGGCGATGAATAAGGCGGGTAAAAAAGCACCGAACTTAAAAGAAGAAGCCGTTCAGATTGCTGCGCCTGTTGTGGTAGAAAAATCATTTGATTACGAAAATGTTGTAGGCCAGGATAGTTTAACCCGCCTTGACGAACGTTCTCGTGGTAAAAACAACCAGAACAGGAACAACCAGAAAAATAACCGCAGTAATAACCAGAATAAGAGAGAAAGAATTACTGCCGGAGAAAAAAGCCCAGGTGCTAATAACGGGCCTCAGCAGCCTCAACAGGTTACCCAAAAAGCGCAAAAAAGTGGAAAACAACAGCCTAACGGAGGAAAGCCACAACAAAATTCTGGTCAAAAGCCTCAACAGGCGGTACCGAAGCCGCATCATGTAAATGGACCCAAACCGCAAAATAACAAACAGAAGCAGCCACAGGGCCCAAAAACAATAGTTAAAACTGAGGAGAATGTTGGCGTAGATGGTGCCAGGCCAGAGCAGAGCAAAAGTAAAAACAGAAATAACCGTAGGAAAAACAATAACCGCCGAAACAATAATAATGGCTCAGAAAATAAACCTGCTGCTGAATAAAAGGCAAATCATTTTACTTGCCTTTTTATGGATGGTTACCCTTTCTGTGGGTTGCACAAAAAGTGTAGTTGATAGCAATGTAGAAATTGCCGACCGCAGGTGGACTTACCGAAACCATGTTTCTACAACTTTTGATATTAAAGATAATACCAAAGCGTATAATATTTATTTTAAGTTAAGGCATACCGCTAATTATAAATATGCCAATATTTTTATCCTGGCCCATTTTAAAGATGGTAAAAAGGTGGTAACCAAACGTTATCAATATAAACTGGCCAAAAATGACGGCGAATGGTTGGGTAGCGGTTCAGGAAATGTATTCAGTTATACCCTACCCATGTTGACCAACCATTATTTTCCACGAAATGGTAAGTTTGAGATTGAGATTGAACAGAACATGCGCGATAATCCACTCCTGGAAGTGAGTGATGTTGGTTTAACTGTAAGTGAATCCTTAACTAATTGAAATTAATCATTCGTGAAAATACCTCTTTTTAGATTACTCTTTTTGGGTTTAATCTTAACGCTTTCATCATGTGTAACTGTCTATCAGCTCAGCCCGGCGAAAAACAACTTCAACTACAAAAACAATATGGAATATGAAGTTTATGGAATGACTTCTGCAAGTCAGCAAGCTACAGGAAACAGCCGCATAGTTGCCAAAAAAGGCTATACCTTTGTTCGCGTAAAGACGAAAGTGACTAACAAAACCAACGAAACCATTGATTTAGATTTCTCGGAGGTTTCATTACTGGATCTTGTAAATAAGGTAAAATATCCGGTCTCTTTTGTTTACCAGGCCACAGTTGTATCAATACCAGCAAAAAATAAAACAACTTTAGGTCCTCAAAAAAGTTTAAAAAGAATATTGCTGATCAGCTATCCAGATAAAATGAAGCCGGAACTTTTAGAAATTAATGGTGAAAGGTATGAAATTCAGTTTTCAAAGTAATTTATAGGTGTTTTAACAGGTTTTCCAGTTTCATTCCCCGCGAGCCTTTGAGTAATACTAAATGATCATGAATTAAATTTTCTTGTAAGTACCGGTCAGCCTCGGCCGGCGTTTCGAAGAATATACCTTTAAAATTGCCTTTAAATGCATAGAAATCCTTCCCGATGAAAATGATTTGATCTAAACCACTTTCATTGGCTTGTTTTGCAATAAGTTCATGCTGATTTGGGGACTCAGGGCCTAATTCAAACATATCTCCCAATATGGCAGTCTTTTTATCGGCTGATATTACCGATAGATTTTTTAAAGCCGCGGCCATACTGCTTGGGTTGGCATTATAAAAATCACAGATCACCGTATTTTTCTCCGTTTTGTTGAGTTGCGAACGGTTGTTTTTCGGTTGATAATTTGATAAGCCAATATTTATTTCTTCAGGCGCCATTTCGAAAAAATCTCCTATGCAGATTGCAGCCAGAATATTTTCGAAATTATAACTGCCGGTTAGATTGGTTTTTATCGATGATGAAACCTCATGATTGGTCCAGCTCACTTCGATAAAAGGATCGCTGCTTTTTAATTCCCCTTTAATGGCATTTCCATTTTCGGTTCCATAATAAATGAGCTTGTTTAAACCCGCGGTCATGCTCATTTCAAGCAAATGCGGATTGTCTCTGTTGATAAAAGTATAACCATTGGTTTGTTTAAGGTAAGTATAAAGTTCTGCCTTACCTTTTTTTACGCCTTCAAAGCCACCAAAACCATCTAAATGTGCCATGCCAACATTGGTAATAATGCCATGGGTGGGTTGTGCTATAGTAGACAGTAATTCTATTTCTTTCTGGTGGTTTGCGCCCATTTCAATTACAGCAATCTGCACATCATCTGTAATAGATAGTATGGATAGCGGAACACCAATATGATTGTTCAAGTTACCAAAAGTGGCAAAAGTTTTATACTGTTCAGATAAAACCGCATTTATAAGTTCTTTGCTCGTTGTTTTTCCATTACTACCCGTTAAACCGATAACCGGTATACTAAGCTGTTTGCGGTGATGGCGTGCCAGATCCTGTAAACAGCTTAGTACATCCTCAACCAGTAAAAACCTATCGCTTTGCGCATATTTTTCTTCATCAATTACAGCAAATGCAGCCCCTTTTTCTATGGCCTGGGCGGCAAATTCATTGGCATTAAAATGATCTCCCTTCAAGGCAAAAAAGATACAACCGGGTGTAATGTTTCTTGTATCAGTGGATATGGTTGAGTTTTTCTGGTAGTGTTCGTATAATTTTTCGGTTGTAATCATGCCTATGGTAAAAAATATCATGTAAAATTAAGCTTTCGCGACAACAAAAAACAAAATTTGTACATTAGGTAAAATTATTCCTTATGAAAAGACTCTTAACGATCTGTTTAATCACCCTTGGTGTGGTTTCATTTGTGCAGGCACAAATACAATCTCCTGATGAATTTCTCGGATACCAGTTAGGTTCGCACTTTACCCCTCACTATAAAGTCGCTGATTATTTTAGGCAAACCGCTTTTGCTTCTGCCAAAAACATGAAATTGATAGAATATGGAAAAACCAATGAGGGCAGACCGTTAATGGTGGCAGTGGTTTCTTCACCAGAAAATATAACTAAATTGGAACAAATAAGGAGCGACAATTTAGTTTTGGCAACAGGCGCTAATAATGCGATCGATCTAACTCAACAGCCTGCCATACTTTGGCTAAGCTATAATGTTCACGGCAATGAGGCGAACTCTACTGAAACTGCCATGAAGATGCTTTACACTTTAGTGTCGGGCATTAACAAGCCTGCTAACGAGTGGTTGAAAAATACCGTTGTGGTAATCGATCCCTGTTTGAACCCTGATGGAAGAGACCGATACGTAAACTATTTTAACAGTGTTGTAGGTAAAACACCTAATTCCGACCCTTCATCAAGAGAACACATCGAGCCTTGGCCAGGTGGCAGGCCAAACCATTATTATTTCGATTTAAACCGCGACTGGGCATGGCAAACCCAGATTGAAAGTCAGCAGCGTTTGGCTCTGTATAATCAATGGATGCCGCAGGTACATGTCGATTTTCATGAGCAAAGCTATAATGAGCCCTATTATTTTGCCCCTGCGGCAGAACCGGTTCATCAAGACATAACACCCTGGCAAAAAAGTTTCCAGGTGGTTGTAGGTAAAAACAATGCCAAATACTTTGATGCCGAAGGCTGGCAATATTTTACCAAAGAACGGTTTGACCTGCTCTATCCCTCTTACGGGGATACCTATCCTTTGTACAATGGATCAATTGGTATGACTTATGAGCAAGGGGGCATTAGGGCCGGATTATCAGTGGTAACCAATGATGGTGATACCCTAACGCTGAAAGACCGTATTGCGCACCATTTTACCACAGGAATGTCTACCCTCGAAGTAACTTCCTTAAACCATCAGAAATTATTAGCAGAGTTTAAAAAATATTTCCAGCAGGAATTAGCTAATAGTCCGGGTATTTATAAAAGTTATATTATAAAAGCGACCAGTTTATCCCGCTTAAAAAAACTGGCAGAACTGTTAAAAAGAAATAAGATCGAATTTGCCTTTGGTGGCGATAAAACCGGAAGAGCTTACGATTATGATACGCAAAAAGAAGAAAGTTTTAGCGTTTCCCGGAATGATTTAATTGTAAACATTCAGCAGCCAAGGGCAGTTTTGGCTAATGTTTTATTAGAACCACAAACTGTTGTAACTGATTCAAATACTTATGATATTACGGCCTGGGCCCTACCCTATGTGTACGGATTAAAGGGTTATGCCAGTAAAGAGAGTATAAAGGGAAAATTCCCGACAATTGAAGAACCAACGATTGTCAATACTGAGGTTGAGAAACCCCTGGCCTGGCTTTTCAACTGGGGAACCAGCGAAGATGTTCGGGTTTTAACGGCATTGCAAAAAGAAAATATAAAGGTGAGGCAGGCTGATCAGCCATTCTCGGTAAACGGGAGAGATTATCCTACGGGCACATTGATTGTACTGAGAGCAGAAAATGAAAAAGCAATAAGGGGAATAAAAGATAAAATAGCCTTTATTGCTAAAATGCAGGATAAACCCATTCAAGCCGTAAGCAGTGGTTTTGTGGAAAAAGGTAAAGATTTTGGGTCTAACGTTTATCCATTGTTAAAACAGCCTAAAATAGCGATTGCCTCAGGGGCGGAAGTTTCTTCTCTGGCCTTTGGCGAAGCCTGGTTTTTTTTGGAACATGATCTGAATCTTTCTCCTGTTATTATTAATGCCAAAGATTTAAATAACCTGGATATCAATAAGGTAAATACATTGATTTTGCCCGATGGTAGTTATAGTGCTTTTATTGGCGATGGTTTAACTGCCTGGTTAAATAAAGGTGGAAAAATGATTTTGATGGAAGATGCCATCGAGAGTGTATTGGATAAGAAAGGTTTTGACATTAAAAAGAAAGAGGCTATTGTCAAAAAAGATGAGAAACCGGAGGCAAGCAAACTTCTCTTTAAAGATAGGAACAAGGATGATTTTGAAACGACCATTCCCGGCGCAATTTATAAGATCAGTCTTGATTCCAGTCACCCTTTTGCTTATGGTCTGGGCAAAACTTATTACAGCTTAAAAACCGATCGTAAAATATATGAGCCATTTGTTCAGGGATGGAACGTGGGGTTGGTCAACGAAAAAAGTTTAATGTCAGGTATCGTAGGCAAAAAAGCAAGAGAAGAGCTGAAAAGCGGGCTGCTTATTGGGGTGCAGGATTTTGGGCGGGGACAGGTTGTTTATTTGGCAAACGATCCACTTTTTAGGAACTTTTGGGAAAGCGGAAAAACATTGTTTTCGAACATCATTTTTTGTGGTTATTAATATAATATAAACTTGCGGCCATTCAGTAAATCTAACTGTATTAATCATCCTGTTTCAGTTAGTTTTATTAATCTATAGAATGCATTTGTAGTGCTTTGATGTAATTCTAAAAGTCAAATCAATATAAACAATCAAATTAATTACAATTGTTTTTTTGTTTTTTTTAACCTAAAAACCGCATTAGAAAAGATGAAGGATAAAAAAGTGTTAAAATTTGTTAAAAAAAATTTGGTGTTATAGTTAACTAACTATACATTAGCGATAATTATCATTAACTAACCTATTTCTTAATTATGAAAAAACTTCTACAAAGTTTGTTCATGTTGATGTTCTTTGCTACAACAGCAATGGCACAAGATCGAACAATCACAGGAACAGTTACTGCCTCGGATGATCAAAAACCTCTGCCTGGCGTAAGTGTTAAAGTAAAAGGCGCACAAGGCGGTGCTGTAACAGGTGCAGATGGAAGGTATTCCATAAGAGTATCTGCATCCGCAACAGGATTAACCTTTACTTATTTAGGCTATATCGCCCAAACAGTGCCTTTATCATCGAATTCGATTAACGTCTCGTTAATTCCAGATGCAACAACATTAAGTGAAGTAACTGTTACTTCGGCTTTAGGCGTTAAAAGGTCAGAAAGATCGATCGGTACTGCGCAACAGCAATTAACAGCAGAAAAAATCAGCCCGACTAAAATCGCCGATATTAATACTGCTATTGCAGGAAAGATTGCGGGTACACAGATTAGTGGTGGTTCTGGAGCGAAATTCGGGACATCTACCATACGTATCCGTGGTATCAATTCATTGGGGGGAGGAAACCCTATATACGTTGTTGATGGAGTTATTACCAGTCCAGATGCAGTTAACCCTGATGATGTTGAAACATTAAACGTTTTGAAAGGCCCAGGTGCAACAGCACTCTATGGTCAG
Organism: Pedobacter suwonensis; assembly: GCF_044762335.1. GTDB lineage: Bacteria > Bacteroidota > Bacteroidia > Sphingobacteriales > Sphingobacteriaceae > Pedobacter. The sequence continues at coordinate 50,112 of NZ_JBIWEB010000005.1, forward strand.
CGTGGCTCCGAAGGTGCGGTTGTAATCACAACTAAAAAGGCATCTAAAAAATCAGGTATTGGGGTAGATGTTAACCACTCTACAACTTTTGAAAATGTTTATATTTTACCAGAATATCAAAACGAATATGGAGGTGGTAACGGTCAGACATGGCTTACTTATACTGCTCCTGCAGGAAGCGCAAATTCGGTATTGAACGGTGCGAGGTATTATGATTTTTCAATTGACGAGAGCTGGGGGCCAAAATTTGATGGCCAGCCTTACGCTCCTTGGTATGCTTTCGATCCAACAGATCCAGAGTATGGTAAAACTAAACCTTGGGTTGCCCAACCTGATAATATTAAAAACTTTTATGAGACAGGTATTGCAAATAATACATCTGTGGCATTATCAAAGGCTAGCGAGAACTCTACAACCCGTTTTTCTTTCACTAACTTGACTAGAAGCGGCGTTTCTCCAAATTCAAGCCAGCAAAAAAATTGGGTTGTTTTCAACAACACAACTAATTTAAGCAATAGGCTATCTGTAACTGGTAATTTTAATTACGTTTACGAGAAAAGATTTAATATTCCAAGAGAAGGTTACGGTACCCAGACTGCCGGTTCATTTAATCAGTGGTTCCACCGTGATATAGAAATGGAAAAATTAAAAAGATACCAGCGTCCGGACGGCACTTTCACCACCTGGAACATATCTGGCCCAGATAATCTAACACCAAAGTTCTGGGATAATCCTTACGTAGAGGTTTACAAAAACTTATCTGAAAGTTTTATTCAAAGGGTTTATGGCAGTGCCAGTGCAACATACGATATTGGTTCTGGATTGAAAGCTTCGGTGATTGCTAGAACTAACATAACGAATGTAAATTCAGATGGTAGAACAGCCTCATTTACTTTAAATACGCCTGCATTTAGCAGCTCGTCAACAAAGTTCTCAGAGACCAACTATTTAGCAAACCTTGCCTATGATAAAGAATTTGGTTCTTTCTCTTTAAAGGCTGCTTTATATGGCGAGTTAATGACTCAGGATAATAATAACGTAGCAGCAGGAACTGTCGGTGGATTTATTGTTCCAAATGTTTATAACGTTTCAAACTCGTTAAACGAAAAATCTGCTACAAACTCTTTTAGCCGTAGGAAGGTAAACAGTTTATATGCATATGCTACATTAGGTTACAAAAACTATTTATTTTTGGATTTGAACTTACGTAACGATGTAACTTCGACTTTACCAAAAGCCAACAATTCTTACTGGTATGGTGGTGCAGCTGGTTCATTCATTTTCTCTGAATTTACAAAAGATTTTGAAGCATTATCATTTGGTAAATTACGGGCTTCAGTTGCCCGTGTAGGTACAGATGTTGGTGCCTATGCGCTTGCTGAAACATTTCCGTTGGCAACAACAAACTATAGCAAATCTAGCGTAATTTACCCTTCGCAAACAGTATCTAATTTAATTCCAAATCCAGAATTAAAGCCTGCTTTATCTACAGCTTATGAGGTTGGTGCTGAATTAAGATTCTTCAAAGATCGCTTAAGAGGTGATTTCAACTTCTATACAAGACAAACTAAAGATCAGATTATTAACGTAACTACGCCTGGTTCTTCTGGTTATACCCAACGTACCATTAACGCAGGTAACATCAAAAACTATGGTTATGAGATTACTTTGGGTGGCACGCCGGTTAGAAGCAAAGACTTTACTTGGAATGCTGATTTTAACCTAGGTATCAATAAAAACAAAGTGATTGCTTTGGCGCCAGGTGTTGATAACATATTAGGTGGTATCGACGGGTCCGTTGGATCTTTCGGATTTGTTGGATCTCCATCTGCATCATTAAATGCTAAAGTTGGTGAGGCTTCAGGTTTTATCAATGGACAGGGTATTGTTAAAGATGCGAACGGAAACAAATTGATTGATGATGATGGCTTCTACGTTTTGCAGGATAATATGCCGCTAGGAAGTATCCTTCCTAAGTTTACTGGTGGTTTTGCAACATCGTTCACCTACAAACAATTCACTTTGGGTGGTTCATTGGATTTTCAAAAAGGAGGTAAATTACTTTCTTTAACAAGAATGATTACTGCGGGTTCTGGTTTATCGGAAGAGACTGTTGGTCTGAATGATAAAGGCAATCCTAAAAGAGATGACCCCGCAAATGGTGGTGGTATTAGGTTAGAAGGCGTAAATGCAACTACAGGTTTGCCAAATACGGTTTATGTGGATGCCAGAGAGCTTTATGAAACAAGACTTCAAAACGTTTTTGAAAATTGGATCTATGATGCATCTTATGTGAAGTTGAGAGAGGTTGCATTAACCTATAGCCTTCCTAAAACTTTATTTAAGAAACTGCCATTCCAAAGAATTGATGTTTCTGTGATTGGGCAGAACTTATGGCTGATATACAGTAAGGTAAAAGGTATTGATCCTACAGAATTACAATCTTCATGGATTGACACGGCTCAGCTTCCCGGAACCAGAACGGTTGGTTTCAACGTTAAATTTTCGTTATAATTTTAAGGACAGGAAAGATGAAAAATCAATTTAAAAAATATATATTATTGATGGTGGCGGGTGCAAGTTTTTTATCAGCTTGTAAAAAGGATTTCGGCGATTTAAACACGAATCCAAATACGCCATTATCTCCAAGTACGAAGTTCTTGTTCTCCAGTGCGGTTATCGGTACAAGAGGTATTCCAAATGGTGCTGCCGGATTGTTATATGTACAGCATATGGCCGAATTTATTTATACCAATGAATCAAGGTATTCACAAAGCCAATATTCTTATGATGGTATCTACGCAGGCCCTATACAAGATTTGCAACGTATTATTAAGTTAAACACAGACCCGGCTACGAAAGCTACCAAAGAGGTAACAGATAACGGTAGCAATGCTAATCAAATTGGTCATGCGAGGATTTTGAAAGCTTTTTTAATGCTTCAAATTACCGATAGATGGGGTAATGTTCCGTATACTGAATCTGGTTTGGGCTTATTGAATACGCAACCTAAATTCGATACGCAGAAATTCATTTATAATGACCTTTTGAAGGAATTGAAAGAAGCTCCATTGCAAATAACAACATCACAGCCTAACGATCCGCTATTTGGTGGTGATGTCGCTAAATGGAAAAAATGGGCAAATTCATTAAGAGCGATTGTTGCTTTAAGAATGATGAAGACTGAAGATGTTGCGACCGCTAAGGTTGCATTTACAGAGGCAGTTGCAGCTGGCTTAATGACTTCCAATTCAGATAATGCCATTTTTGCTTATCAGGCTAACTCTACGTACGAAAGTCCTTGGTATACTAATTATGTAAGAAACGGCCGTATTGATTATGGTGTATCGCAAACTGTAGTTGACAAAAACATGGTGGTTAATGCAGATCCACGCCTACCTGTCTTCTCTAGAACAGTTGGTTCTCCAGCTGTTTATAAAGGTATTCCGTATGGTGTTACAGATCAATATACCGCTGGAGTTGATGGCGCTCTATTGGGAAGAGCAATTTATGCACAGACCTTCCCTTTACAGTTGACAACTTATTCACAGATGTGCTTTACGCTTTCCGAAGCTGCTTTAGAAGGATGGATTCCTGGTGGTGATGCTGAAATGATCAACTGGTATATTAAAGGCATTGATGCTTCTATGGATCAATGGTCTGCAGTTTCTACCAATCCCGTTGTTTCAATTACTGCTGCGCAGAAAATAGCTTATGAAGCACAACCTAATGTTTTATTAACAGCTGGTTTAACTCACAATCAAAAACTAGAGAAAATCCAGACTCAAAAATGGTTGAATTTCTATATGAACAATGGTTATGAGGCTTGGGCAGAATGGAGAAGAACAGGCTATCCGGTTTTAGTTCCCGCTCGTGATGCGGCAAATGCGGATAAGCAAATTCCTAGAAGACAAGCTTATCCTAAAACAGAAAGTGACTTAAATAAGGTAAATTATGATGCTGCTGTAGCAGCTCAGGGTCCTGATGCTTTAAGTACTCGTTTATGGTGGGATAAACAATAGTAATTTTTCATCCAGATATGTTAAAAATAGGGTTGCGAATTCGCAACCCTATTTTTTTTTAAATTTTATGGGAGGAAGATTGAATTTCAGTTCATACTTCGCGACCGTAATTAAATATAGCATTAGATAACTCAATATTAAGGAAATTGATTTATCTGTTACTATAATTTTCGATTAGTGGCTTAATACTATAGTATTGACATTTCAAGTTATACTGACTTATTTATCAGACAGCTTTATTGTCAAAAAAAAGTCATTATGATGGTTATTTATGTTAAATTTTGTTAAATAATGGTTATCTCCAGTATATTCGACCCTTTAAATAACTAAATCATCACATAATTAAAATTTCATGAAAAAACTTCTACAAAGTTTGTTCTTATTGATGTTTATTGCTATGAATGCAATGGCTCAAGATCGAACAATTACTGGTTCTGTTATCTCTTCTGACGACAAACTACCGCTTCCGGGAGTGAGTGTTAAGGTTCAGGACGTACAGGGCGGCGCAATGACCGACGCAAATGGTAAATATAGCCTTCGCGTTCCAGCTGGATCAACGATTTTACAATTTACTTATTTAGGATATGCTACCCAAAGCTTAAAAATTGGGGCAAGTAATACCTTAAATGTAGTATTAGTGCCAAATGCAAAAGATTTATCTGAAGTTGTCGTTACCGCATTAGGATTAAAAAGAACCAAAAGAGACTTAGGCTATTCTACACAAAATGTGAAGGGCGAGCAGCTTGTTGATAGAGGAGATAATAACTTCTTGAATGCCCTGCAAGGTAAAATTGCTGGTGTGGAAATTACTGGGGCTAGTGGTAGCGCGGGTTCTTCAACTAATATTATTTTACGAGGTATGTCTTCGTTATCAGGATCGAATCAGCCACTATTTGTTGTAGATGGTATTCCTATTAGTAATGATGTAGATCAAACAACTAATACTTTGTATGGTAATCAGCCAGCTAACAGGGCTTTGGATATTGATCCAAACAATATTGAGTCATTGAACGTACTTCAAGGTCCGGCCGCTGCTGCACTTTATGGTTCAAGAGCGTCAGCTGGTGCAATTATAATTACCACCAAAAAAGGATCAGGGCAGGCTGGTCGAACTGACATTACAGTAAACTCCGCTTATGGTGTTCAAAATGTTTATGGATTTCCAAAACTACAAAACGAATTTGGTCAGGGGTCTAGCGGTGTATTTTCTCCAACTTCAACATTTTCGTTAGGAAAGAGATTTGGTACAACGCCGACAATTGCAAATGGTTTAATCGTTGCTGCAGGGACAAGCCCGGTAATCAATGGTGTAACTTATAAACCTGGCGATGTATTGCCATACATTAATTACCCGGACAACTTTAAAACATATTTTGCTCAAGGTCATACCTGGGATAACAATATTTCAATAATCAGTGGTGATGCTAAAAACAATTACGCATTCTCCGCAAGTAACTCAACAACTAAAGGGATTTTACCAGCATCTGATTTTGATAAAGTAAACATAAGATTTAGCGCTGGTTCTCAGTTAACTAAAAAACTAAATCTTAATGGTTCAGCAAATTATTTCAATACTTTCCAAAATGGCGCTACAACTCAGGGGAATGGCGCAAACAGTAGTATGTTTGGTATTTTTGGAGTTACCAGATCAACGGATTTAGCTTATTATAGAGATAATTACAAAAATGCTGATGGCACTAACAACTGGTTTGTAACAGGACGAGATAACCCTTATTTTGCAGCATATGAAAACTCCTTTAAAAGTAGAGTATCTCGCTTCCTAGGTAACGTTAGCTTAAGCTATGATGTTTTAGATTGGTTGAATGTTAGTTATCGTTTAGGTTTAGATACTTATACTGATAGGCGTAAGCGTTATGTTGCCATCGGATCAACTCAAGCAGCAAGCTCAGCGGGTAGCGTAACCGAGGACAATTTCTTTAGAAGTGAATTAAATGGAGACTTACTTATCACTGCTAAAAAACAAAATCTTTTTACAAATGGACTTAATGCAACGGCATTAATAGGTCAGAACATTAATCAAAGAGATTTTCAGAATGCAACCGTATCAGGTGTTGGATTGACTATTCCTGATTATACTAACGTTGCTAACGGACAAGTTTTTACCAATTCTGGTGAGAGCACTACAAGAAGAAGATTATTAGGATATTATGGACAGGTATCATTAGGATATAATAACTATTTATTCTTGGAACTGACTGGCCGTTTTGACCAATCTTCTACCCTTCCTGTAGCAAATAACACTTATTTTTATCCATCAGTATCTACAAGTTTTGTATTCACTGACGCGCTTAAAATCAAATCGGACATCTTAAGCATAGGTAAAATTCGTGCTTCTTATGCGAAGGTTGGTAAAGATGCGAATACTTATGTATTGGACGCTAGGTCTTATTCCTCAGGTAGCTATGGAAATAATACAGCGAGTTTTAGTTTCCCTTATGGGCCTATCTTAGGATTTGGAGCTAATAGTTCAATTGGTAACCCAGATTTAAAACCAGAGTTTACCAACTCTTATGAATTAGGATTAAACTTGGGATTATTTAAAGATAGAGTTAATTTAGATGCAACTATCTACAAGCAGGGTAGTAAAAACCAGATTGTTAGTGTAGCCTTACCAGCATCAACTGGTTATGGCAGTCGCTTAACAAATATTGGAGAAGTATCAAATAAAGGTATTGAGTTGTTATTGAGTGGATTACCAATAAAAACCAAAGACGTTACTTGGGAAATTTCTGCAAATTTCTCAAAGAACAAAAATAAAGTTATTTCGATCGCTCCGGGTGTAACTTCATTTGCCATTGCTGGTAATGCGTTTTCTGGACAGATTCCTACCATTTATGAAGGTTATGCTTATGGTGTAATTGTAGGTAGTAAATACCCTCGTAGTCCTTCGGGTGATTTGATCGTTGACAAGACTACTGGTCTTTATAGCACGGCAACTATTCCAAACCAAGTTATTGCAGATCCAAATAAACAATGGACCGCAGGATTGACAAATACAGTAAGATATAAGAACTTTACTTTCTCCGGATTGGTTGATTTCAAGAAAGGTGGAGATGTTATTTCATGGACAGCTGCAACATTAAGATCTAATGGTTCATTGTTAATCACTGCGGAAGATCGTGAACAACCCCATATTCTACCAGGTGTTATCCAAAATGCGGATGGAAGCTTCTCTCCGAATAATATTCAAATCCCTGGACAAACTTATTGGAACGCAGGATTTGGAGGTATTGGTGGCACCGAGTTTAATGTTTTTGACGCAACTACTTTCCGCTTAAGAGAGATCACTATTGGTTACGATTTAACAGGTAAAACTTTAAAATCAAACTTTGTAAAAAATATTAGATTAACTGTTTACGGAAGAAATCTCTATTATTACGCTCCAAATAGCCCTATCGATCCTGAGGTTTCTACTCAGGGTGCGGGAAATATCCGCGGATTGGAGCTTCAGAGTGCTCCTAATACAAGAAACTTTGGAGCGAGCTTAAGAGTAACTTTTTAATTAACTACGTAAATATTAGATATGAAAAAAATTATATTATTTGCAGCATGTGTATTGTCGATCACGTCCTGTAAGAAATTTTTAGATGTAAACAAGAATCCAAACTCGGCATTAAAGGTGCCTTCAAAAGTGTTATTGCCGACAACTTCTATCGGAATTGGATGGGCGAATGCAAATGAATTAGGAAGGTGTGCGTCTATTTTAATGCAGTATAATGCAGGCCTGGCCAATCAAAACTTAACCTATGATAGTTATAATATCTCAGGTTTATTTGACAACCAATGGAATTTTGAAATTTTTCAAGGTTGTATAAATAATTTACGCATTATCATTCAACAATCCGAGTCTACAGATCCTGCTTATTCAGGCATTGCTAAAATTCAGTTAGCTTATATTTTTTCTGTAATGACAGATCTTTGGGGTGATGTTCCATATTCTCAAGCAGGTTTTGGTTTAGATTTTCCAGCTCCTAGATATGATTCTCAGGCAGATATTTATCAAGGCAACTCCTCAGCGGGAATAACCTCATTGTTTGATTTGGTAAAAAGTGGAATTGCTGACCTAAACAAACCTTCAGCATTAAAGCCAGGTACTGATGATTTAATTTATGGTGGTGTATTAACTAAATGGAAAAGAGCTGGAAACAGTCTAATCTTAAAATTCGCAAATACGATTTCCGTTGTAAATCCGACATTGGCAAAGGCACAGATTGAAGGCGTATTGGCTAGCACGGAAGGTTATATTGATGATAATCAGTATGATTTAATGGTACCTTTCAGTTCAGCTGTTACTAATCAAAATCCAATGTACGTTCAAGACATTTCCGGAAGTTTTAAAAATGGTGAAATGTTAAGTACAAGACTTCTAGCTTTATCAAAAAGTGTTAATGATACGGTTAGATTATCTAAGTTTTACACTAAGCCGTTAGGGACAAGATTTGTTGGATACGAAAATGGCGCTACTGTAACTCAACCTACACTTGCTACGCGTTCCGTGTACAACACATATGTTGTCGGTACTACAGGAGAGGCACCAGTTAGATTGTTGACCAATTTTCAAGGAAAATTTATCTTAGCTGAATCAGCGCTCTTATTAGGTACAGCGGGCGATGCGAATACTTTGTATCAAGCTGGCATAAGAGCTTCGATGACAAAAGCTGGCATGACAACTGCAGAAATTGATCAGTATTTTACTGATAATCCTACGGTTGTAAATTTGGCTGGTACGAATGCTGATAAGCTTAAGCAAATTATCACACAGAAATACCTTTCTTGGGTAGGAAATGGTATTGAAGCATATAATGATTACAGAAGAACTGGTTATCCAGTATTGGCGCCTGCTTTAAATGCTGTTGGAGATAATAATGGTGCAATTCCTTTGCGTTATGTTTATACTTCTAGTGAGGGAAATGCAAATCCAAATCAACCAAAACCTCTTATTAAAACCAGTGTAAAAGTTTGGTGGGGTAAATAACATATATTAAGAACATTTTAGATAAACATTATGAAATTAACTATAAAATCAAGTGTATATTTGGGATTAATGGTTATTATAGGATTGACTTCTTGTAAAAAAGAAAATATTTCTACCGTTAATAATCTTCCTGAAATACCAGTGACAGTCACTAATCAGTATGATATTTTTACAGCTCCAACCGTTAAAACTTCTTTAAGCGCTGGGGGTGCTATTCAGATTATATTGTCAATCCCTGCTACATCTGGCCGAACGATAAAGGAAATAACAAGAGTAGCTGCAGCAACAGCTTATGGAAGCGTACAAGTGACGACTGGTTTGTACAATACTGCACCTATCGCTGGAAACGGCACTACCGTAACCTTTAATACGACTTTAGCTGAGTATACTGCTAAAACAGGTTTAGCTGCTCCTACAGCCGCTGTATCAGGAACGACTACTGCCGCAATTCTGGCAAGAAGTTTTTATTTTCTAATCACTCTTGATAATGGACAAACTATAGTTCCAACATACGTGAGGGTTTACGTAGATAAATAAATTATTAAAAAAACTATTGAAAAAAGCCGTCTTATAAGCAAATTATAAGGCGGCCTTTTTTTGCCTATTACTGAGTTGTAGGTCAACGGTATGAAGCTGATATTGATATGAATCTGAAATTATATTTGTTTATGTGAGTAGAAATAAGTTTACTTACTCTATCTTTTAACTATGAAAATGGAAGGCCGGATTTTAACCGTTACCTTGATCCTTGCCTTCAAGAAGAAACTTTCAAAGCGATAATTGCTTTTGATACCACTCCTTTTCAAGCAAATTTGCAAAAATTTAAAAACGACGAGATTTTGATGGAATCGTGATTCAAACGTATGCTTCGACCATTCAATTCTTTATACTGGAAGTATAAAACAAGTGCTATAATATTGATTCGAAAACCAATATTCCCTTTAAACGAAGTTTGTAGCATCTATTTCTAATCCAATTTTAATGTATTTGTATCTTTTTTGTTTATTTATATTGTTGTTTTATAGGTGGTTAAATCTGAAATGTGGTTTTTTTACGCGTTAAATAGATTTTTTCGGCGAGTACTTATAGAACTGATTAAATCAAACTTTTTTATTTTTTTTGTAAAATTTGCCCCACGTCCTCGTAAGTGTTATATTTAGTTATTAAACGGAAACTAAATTAACTTTATTAAGAATTAGAATGATAAAGTTTGCTCACGTTTTATTTATTGCAGCCGGAGCAGTAAATTGAACAACTAATCAGACTTTGTTGGCTATTCACGATATGATGGTTGTCATATGGATGTATTTCAAATACAGCATGTACATCCCGGTGTATAAATTAAAATTGACCTACAAATTGTTTATAAGTATTTCTTAATTAGTAGTTTACTAGTTTATATATGCGAAGGTAACTATTTTTTATTGTAAAATTTGCATTACAAAATACTAAATTCTATATTGCATTATCATTAACTAAACTTAACTTTTTTATGAAAAAACTTCTACAAAGTTTGTTCATACTGCTTTTTATTGCCACTTCGGCAATAGCGCAGGATCGAACAATCACTGGTACAGTTACAGGCAAGGGTGATGGACTACCACTTCCCGGAGTAAGTGTTAAAATCAAAGGTACGCCAAGTGGAACCACAACTGGTGCCGACGGTAAATTTGCCATCAGAGTCGCGTCATCCGCGTCAACAATTGAATTTAGCTCAGTAGGCTACGTAAGCCAATCTATTTCCGTTGGTAGCAGGAATTTAATAAATGTAAGCCTGGAGTCAGATGCCCAATCTCTAACAGATGTTGTTGTTGTAGGCTATGGTACAGCTTCAAAAAAGGATGTGATTGGAAGTGTGGCAAAAGTGGCGGGAGAATCTCTTCAAAATATTCCGGCGCCATCTTTTGATAGGGCATTGGCAGGTAAGGCTACCGGCGTTCAGGTTATAACCCCATCAGGTTTGCTTGGTCAGGCGCCACAAGTTAGAATTCGCGGTATTAACTCTATTACATCAGGCGCATCACCTTTATATGTGGTTGATGGGATACCTGTAATTAGTGGCGATGTTGGTGGCTTTACATCAGTAAATGCATTGGCAGACATCAATTCCAATGATATTGAATCTATTGAAATCTTAAAGGATGGCGCTGCTACGGCTATTTATGGGTCAAGAGCAGCTAATGGTGTTGTTCTAATTACCACCAAGAGAGGAAAATCAGGGACACAGTTTAACTATGATGGCTGGACTGCAATAGCCAACATATCCAGCCGTTTCGACTTGCTAAATGCAGATGAATTTATCACTATTGCCAATGAGCGCTTTACCAATGCCGGACAAAACCCACAGGCCAAACCCACTCCAGATGGTTCAGGAGGCTTTGTGGATACAGATTGGCAAGATGCGGTTTTCCAGCAATCGGTACAACAAAGTCATTCCGTATCTGCTTCCGGAGGTACAGATAAAACTAAATATTTTATGTCTCTTGGTTTTACAGATCAAAAAGGTGCAATTGTGTCTAACTCGTTAAGGAAATATAGTTTTAGGGCCAATTTAGATCAGAAAATTACAAACTTCTTAACCTTTGGTATCACGTCAGGTGTTACATATCAGAAGAACTTAGGTCCATTAGCCGGTTCAAATAACTTATCCGGAAATATTTTTGCCGCTACACGCATGCTTCCAAACGTTCCTGTTTACAGTGATACAGATATCACCGGCTATAACATCAGTACGGACAGAAGATCGCTTGGACCCGGAGCAAACTTGAGTCCTATTTCAGATAACATCCCAAATATTCGATTTGTATTGGATAATAACGTACGTCAATCTCAAACTATTCGTTTAATCGGATCTACATATTTGGAGGCTAAGATTATGGATGGATTAAAATTTAAAACCCAGCTTGGTATAGATGGGTCGTATATCGAAGATTTCGTTTATACTGATCCTCGTCATGGCGATGGTTTCAGTAGTAATGGATCGATGTCTCAAGCCTATAGTCCGTTTTTCAGATGGAACTGGCAAAATATCTTATCATATACCAAATCTATTAATGGTGAGCATAATATAGATGTGACATTAGTATCAGAGCTTCAAAAACAAAGGTCATCGTTTTTCCAGGCAAATGTGTCGAATCTGTTAAATATCTACTTTAATCAGAATATTACATCCGGAACCTTTATTACACCAACAATATCGGGTGGTTTAACTTTGAACGGTATTGAATCGTACCTAGGCAGGTTAAACTATAATTATAAAAACAAATATTATATCACTGGATCGATTCGTAGAGATGCCTTATCTTCATTACCCATGGGAAATAGAGTAGGGTATTTTCCTGGGGTTGGTATTCAATACCGTATTAATCAGGAAGAATTCTTTAAAAATGCCGAAGGTTTAAGTTTCATTTCTGATCTAAGACTTAAGGCATCTTTTGCTGAAGTAGGTAATACTGATATTGGTTCTTTCCCATACTTTGGTACTTACGGTGCCGCTCTTTATGGAAACCAGGGAGGGATCGGCTTTAACAATACTGGAAATCCATTGTTGAAATGGGAATCACAGAAAAAATATGATGTTGGTTTAGATGTTGGAGTATTGAGCAATCGTATTAATTTAGGGGTTAGCTATTGGAAGCAAGATACCAAAGATTTGATTTTAGCGGCTCCAACAGCACCTGTATTGGGTGTTCCCGGAAACTCAATCAGTAGAAATGTAGGTAGTATGACGAACAAAGGGTGGGAATTCTCTTTAAATGCAGACGTACTTCCGGCAGGCAAGGTGAAATGGAATACGACATTGAATTTCTCAGTTCAAAATAATAAGGTTAAAGGGCTGGTTGATGGAAATGATATCGTAGGTGATTACAATTTAACCCGCGTTGGCGAATCAATCAGAACATTGTATGGTTATCAGTATGCTGGTGTAAATGCCGCAAATGGTAATCCTTTATATGTTAAAGCTGATGGTAGCTTAGTTCAGGGAAGAATCAGTAATACTACTTATTATAAATACGATCCAGCCAACCCTAATTATTTCTTTAATCCCGCACAACCTGTTAGTGCAACTAATCCTGATAACCGATCATCTTTAACTGCAAATGATAAAGTGATTTTGGGTAATTCGTTACCAAAATGGTTTGGAGGCTTTAATAATACCATTACTTATGGCGATTTTGATTTGAATGTGTTCCTAAGATTCCAGGGCGGAAACTATATTATGAATAGAACCAGACAGGATTTATTAAGCAATAATTTTGTAAACAATAGTGTTGAAGTTTTAGGCAGATGGCAGAGTGTGGAAAATCCTGGTGACGGGCAGATGCCTAGATTGTGGGCTGCCAGGGGGGGCTTTATCAACTTAGATAATAATGCAGTATCAAGATTTGTTGAAAAAGGTGACTTTTTGAGAATGGACAACTTAGCACTAGGTTATTCGTTGCCAAGTTCAATTTTATCAAAAGGAAGCATCAGAAAAGTAAGGGTTTATGCCTCTGCACAAAATTTATTTGTAATTACAGGCTATAAAGGACTTGATCCTGAAACCAATACTTCCGGTGCGGGTGTAGATTTTAATGGTAACCCTCAGTTGAGGACATTTACTTTTGGCTTAAACCTGGGTTTCTAATCGTTTATCAAAAAATCAAAGGAAATGAAAAGTATAATTAAAGAAATAAATATCCGTAGCATTATAGCTGTTGTGATAATTGGACTTACACTTTCTGTAAGCTCATGCAAAAAGTTTACAGATTTAGTGCCCAATAATAGTTTCGCTGAAGAAACAGCCTTTACGACAGCAGATCGAGTGGCTCAGGCGGTTAATGGTGTATATAGTGCGGCACAAGCCGGTGCTTATACTGATGGCACGAACCGCGGTTATCCATTTGGTGCTGCGAATACAGAACAACAAGATGCAAGAGGAGAAGATGTAATTGCCGTACCCTCTTTTTATTTAATTACCTATGAAACAACCAATGCTACAAACTCCCCAAATGGTACCGCCATGTGGGAAACACTCTATGCATTAATTAATAGAGCAAATGTCGTAATTGAAGGTGTTCAGGGAGCTCTTGCTAAAGGTGTAATTTCAGCAGATTTGGCTAAACAGTACGAGGGGGAGGCCCGTTTTTTAAGAGCGCTGGCCCATCATGAATTATTGATTCATTACGCACGTCCTTATGGACATACATCGGATGCAACCCATCCAGGTGTGCCTTATCGTACAACACCGGTAAATACACCTGAAAGGGTGGCCCAAAATATCAGCCAAGGTAGAAATACGGTTAAAGAGTGTTATGATAAAATTATCGAAGATCTGACCTATTCAGAAAATAGTCTTCCTCCAACTTATTCATCCGCGAATTTAAAAATTACCCATGCAACGAGAGGTGCTGCCATAGCGCTTAAAACCAGGGTGTACTTACATATGAATAATTGGGCCAAAGTAATCGAAGAGGGTAATAAAATTGTGCCTTTGACTGCACCATTTAAAAGTTCTATAGGATCATACGAACTGGCTGGTTCTCCAGATGCACCATTTGCCCAGAACTATGGTACAAATGAGTCTGTATTTTCAATTGAAAATAATACCAACCGGAACTCAGGAACAAATGGATCTATTTCGACGATGTATAGCAAAACCCCTGGTCGTGGTTTGATCGCAATCTCCCCTATTGTATGGAATGCAGCATTTTGGAAGCCAAATGACCTAAGGAGGAGTTTGTTGGCGGCTAGCGATGGCAGAGCATATTTTTCTAACAAATATCGCGATCCAGCTACGTTTACCGATGCCAATCCCATTATTCGATATTCCGAAGTTTTGTTAAACCTAGCAGAAGCACTAGCCAGAACGAATAGTCTTGATTTGAGGGCTTTAGCATTGCTGAATGCAGTACGCAACCGTGCGGTAACTACAGTGGCAGATCAATATACTATTGCAAATTTTATAACTACGAATAGCTTAATACAGGCTATTTTAGATGAAAGAAGGATCGAATTTCTGGCTGAAGGGCATCGTTGGGGAGATATACACAGGTTGGCTACTGATCCGGTTTTCGCTACTGGAGGCATCCCTGCAAAAGTCTCATTTGCCAATACAACATTTGCTTCCTGGAATTCATCTACGCCATATGCAGGTGCAAGATCAGTGGCAGCAATCCCATATGCGGATTATAGATTTGTTTGGCCTATTCCGCTTTCTGAAACAACCAATAATCCTACTTTAAAGGCACAGCAAAACCCTACTTGGTAGATAACATTGTTAACAGGAGCCTTTAACAGGGCTCCTTTATTTTTATGGTTATGAAATTAAACTTTAAGATTGTAAGCGCTATTTTATTTTGTTCGCTTTTCGCGGCAAAAAGTCTAAGTGCACAATATCAATTTGTGGCTGATGAAAAAGGGAGAGTGCTCACCGATAAAAGATATGAAAATGTAGAAGGTAGTGCTTACTTATTCCCGGATTGGAAGACAGGTGAAGTAATTACCAATGAAAAGAAATTGGTCCAGAACCTTTCTTTAAAATATGACCAGGTTACAGATAACCTGCTTTTTCAAGCCAATGGTGCTAGCTATGAATTTATCCCTAAAGTGGCATCTTTTATTATTAAATCTGGAGGGATAAGTAGAAAATTTATCTATTTAACTCAAGAAACAGGGGCCTCGGCTAAGGGTTATTTTGAAGTTTTAGTTGACGGAAAATTCCAATTATTTAAGAAAACCAAAAAAACAGTTCTGGAAGCCAAAGGGTACAATTCCGCTAACGTAAATAAGGTTATTGATGAAAATAAAAAATATTATTATGCAGAAAACGGAAAGTTTAAGGAGCTTAAGATCAATAAAAAGGCAATAGAAAATACTTTTGCTGCTTATAAGCCTGAAATTGATGCCTATTTGGCTGCAAATAAAAGCTTGAAAGACGAGGCGGATGTCATTTCATTTTTTCAATTTTTGAATCGTTAAGAAGCTTAATAAATTGGTTTGAGTAGACCATCAATAGTAAGACATAAATCAGAACAGCAAATCCAGACTAAGAATTGCTGTTTTGATTCATGTTCATGAGGAAAAAACCTTAATTATTGAAACCCTATTTATCGTGACGGGTTTAAGTTTAGAAAAGTCTTGTTACTTCTTATCAACGCTATATTTTCCGGGGCCGATAAAAATCAACCCGATAAATACAATAGCTAATTCAATGGCATGGCTGGCACCTTGTAAGCCTTCCCCTTCGCTAAAATGAACCAGCGCGGCTATTATCATTGTAATGATCAACAACATCAGTGCCGGTCGGAAAAATAATCCTACAATCAACAGAAATCCACCAAAAGTTTCAGTTGCAGCAGCCATGAAACCCCAAAATATGGGCATAAAATCTATGCCGATTACTTTCATACTTCCCCCTAAACTGGTCCAGCCACCCGGGCCGCCTGCCAGTTTGGGGAAACCATGAATGATAAACATGATACCTAAACCAATCCGAAGCAGCAATAAGCCCGTATTGCGGTATTTTCCTAAATTGTCTAAAATTGCCATCTTATAAATATTTAAATTGAACGTTATTTACCTCTACTTTTAAGTTCACCTCAGCACCTAAAACCATACTGAGGTTATTGTCGATATGCCCTGTTGGGAAGTTAAAGCAGACCGGATAACCATATTCTTTAACCAGATCCCAGGCGACCTCATCAGCAGTTTGCCCGAAAGGGATTTTTTCTTCTTCAATTTCAGTAAAGGCACCAAGAATCAATCCCTTTAAGTTTTTCAACTTTCCCGCTCTTTTCAGCATACGCAACATGCGATCTATGCCATATTCCTGTTCACCTACATCCTCCAAAAAGAGAATTTTATCGGTAAAATCCATTTCCGAAACCGAACCCTGTACCATCGTAAGCAAGCTTAAGTTGCCACCGATTAAAACTCCGCTTGCCTCCCCTGCCCTGTTTTTAAACAAGCTTTGATACGAATAGGTCTGTTTCTCGCCAAATAAAGCCTTTTTTAAAGAGCTTAGAGCCTCAGGAGTAGACTCATCAAATGTATAGGGCATTTGGGCATGTATACATTGGTAATTGCATTGTGCAATCAAATGAGATAGCAAAACCGTAATATCGCTGAAACCCACCAACCATTTCGGGTTTTTGTTAAATTCAGTAAAGTCGAGGTCGTCAATAATCCGGATGGTACCGTAACCTCCACGCCCTGAAATTATGGCTTTGATAGATGGATCATCTAAAAAACGCTGAATATCTTTCGCTCTTAAGGTATCATTCCCTGCAAATTGATGGTGGCTGGCATATACACTTTCGCCAATAACAACCTCCAGGCCCCAGCTTTCCAATTGCACTATGGCATGGTCTATCGGTTTGGGTAATTTCTTTGCCGGACATACCAGTGCAATCTTATCTCCTTTTTTTAAATATGGTGGCTGCTTAATCATCTTCAAAACACTTATCTTTGCCAAATTAATAAAAATTGTTTTGGATAATAGTAAAATAAAAAGATATACCGTAACTGCAGCGCTTCCGTATACAAACGGACCGGTTCATATTGGACACCTGGCTGGTGTTTACATCCCTGCAGATATTTACGCCCGTTATTTAAGATCGAATAAACGCGATGTAAAATTCATTTGTGGATCTGATGAAAATGGTGTGCCCATTACGCTAAAAGCCAAAAGGGAGGGAATTACGCCTCAGGAAGTGGTAGATAAGTACCATAAAATTATTGGCGATTCTTTTAAAGAGTTTGGGGTATCTTTTGATATCTATCACCGTACTTCATCGCTTACCCATCACCAAACTGCTGCTGATTTCTTCGAAACCCTTTACGAGAAAGGTGTATTTACAGAAGAAATTACCGAACAATATTACGATCCTACTGCAAAACAATTTTTGGCCGATCGGTACATAACAGGTACCTGCCCTAAATGTGGCAATGAAAATGCGTATGGCGATCAGTGCGAAAACTGTGGCTCTACACTCAATGCTACCGACCTGATCAATCCAAAATCGACCTTATCTGGTGATAAACCCATCTTAAAGGAAACTAAAAACTGGTTTTTACCACTTGATAAATATGAAGACCGTTTACGGACGTATATCGAAAGTCATAAAGAATGGCGCCCAAATGTGTACGGCCAATGCCAAAGCTGGTTAAATGCAGGTTTACAACCCAGGGCCATGACCAGAGATTTGGATTGGGGGGTGCGTGTTCCGCTCCGAGATGCCGAAGGTAAAGTGCTTTATGTGTGGTTTGATGCGCCAATCGGATATATTTCTGCAACCAAAGAGTTATGCAACTATGCTAAGCTTGATGTTTGGAACCCAAAAGCAGAAGAATACTATATTAATAATTACGAAAACGACAAATGTGGTTGGGAAGAATACTGGAAAAGTGATGAAACCAAGTTAGTTCACTTTATCGGCAAAGATAATATCGTTTTCCATTGCATTATTTTCCCTGCGATGTTAATGGCGCATGGTGAATATACTTTGGCTGATAACGTGCCTGCAAACGAGTTTTTAAATCTGGAAGGACAAAAAATATCAACGTCCAAAAACTGGGCTGTTTGGTTAAATGAATATTTAAGAGAGTTTGAAGGAAAACAGGATGTACTTCGTTATGTTTTAACAGCAACGGCTCCTGAAACTAAAGACAATGACTTTACCTGGAGAGATTTTCAGGCCAGAAATAATAACGAACTGGTAGCGATACTGGGTAATTTTGTAAACCGGGTGGTGGTGCTTACGCATAAATACTTTGGTGGTGCTGTACCAACCTGTATGGAGATCACTGAATTAGATCAGGCTGTTATTGATGAGCTAGCGGGTTATCCGGCTAAGATTGCTACATCGATCGAAAACTACCGTTTTAGAGAAGCCTTATCAGAAGTAATGAATGTGGCCCGTTTGGGGAACAAATACCTGGCCGAAACTGAGCCTTGGAAACTGATCAAAACCAACGAAGACCGCGTAAGGACAATCTTGCATCTTGCACTTCAAATAGCCGCCAATATTCAGATCCTGATCGAACCTTTTATGCCTTTTACCGCAGAAAAGTTAATGAAGATGCTTAAAAATGGCGGTCACGATTGGAATGATGCAGGTACGGTTAACCTTTTAAAACGTGGTCACGATATTGGAGAAGCTGTACTCTTATTTGAAAAGATTGAAGATGCAGAAATCGACTTCCAGATCGAAAAACTGAATCAAAGCAAAGCCAGTAATGCAGCTGATAACGTTGTTGCTGTTCCGGCAAAGGAAAATATCCAGTTTGACGATTTCTCGGCAATGGATATCCGGGTGGCTACTATTATAGCGGCTGAGAAAGTGGAAAAAACTAAAAAGCTGTTAAAGTTAACGGTAGATACAGGTATTGATGAAAGAACAGTGGTTTCTGGTATTGCCGAGTATTATAAACCTGAAGATATTGTAGGTAAACAGGTAAGTATGATTGTTAACCTGGCGCCTAGAGAAATCAAAGGGATTTTATCACAAGGTATGATTTTGATGGCCGAAAATGCGGAAGGCAAACTCACTTTCGTGGCACCTGCAGAAAAATTTCAAGCGGGCAGTGTTATCAGATAATATGATTTTCCTGAAACGATAGCTGATTCCCCTGGTCGGCTATTCATCTATGAAATTTTAACAAGCATTTTCCTGAGGAAAATGCCTGTTAAAATGAATTCTCTTGCGACAAAACTTTTACTATATTTGCGCAACAATTTGGTCCCGTAGTTCAACGGATAGAATAGAAGTTTCCTAAACTTTAGATATGAGTTCGATTCTCGTCGGGACCACTTCCTTGGATTTAAACCAGAACATTGTCGCGCAAATCGTTGATTTTCAGGGCTTTGTTTTGGTTTTTATAACACATTAAGACTCTTTTTCGACCATGCTGGATGGTTAATTTTGGAGAATCGGAAATTGACTGTTTTTTGTAAAATACTGTTGGTGCTTCTTGTGTTCCTGTTCATAGTTTCTATGTTTTCTTATTTGACTGTGATTCGGAAACGTGTTCCTGTTGTACCTCTATTGTTTCATGTTTCTGCTAGAGTTATTGATCTCAATCTTATATGGAGCACAGCATCTGTTTTTAAATTTGCCAGGCAAAAAGAAAATTTGCATCTTGAAAACAAATTCTAAACTGCTATCAACACATCCGCATGACCATTACTATTAAAGATGAAACCTTTGCTGGTAAAATTCTTCAGGAGATCCAGCTTCATTTCCAGTCCAGCACCGTAAGCGTGTCAGAGATTATCTCAAGCCGTGTAAGAAAAGAGGTCGAAAACTACAACAATAAACTCCCTGAATATTTTAATGGTCTGATAGAGCCCACAGATGCTGAAAAGACGCTTAACGGATACAAGCTTAAAAACCGGAAACTCATCGATGTCGAGAAACAGGTTTACGTGGCTTTGGATGCCTTTCAGAAAAACGGCTTTTTTGTACTCATCGATAACCAACAGTCTGAAAGCCTGGAACAGCAGGTCGAGCTCGGTGACAACACGGCCATCAGCTTCATTAAACTAACACCTTTAGTTGGGGGATAGCGATGAAAATATTTGATAAGATTAAGCAGGCCATAGCTGGTGCAACTGAAAAAGTTTCCAGCAGCCTCACGGATTCCCTAGGGACTGAAAACGCGGATTTCAAAAAGGTTATTGTTTCTACCCGGAAGGAGTGCGTGAAAATGAACGAGCACTTTTATGACGTGAAGCTCAGCGGTATTGATGTTTACCAGAATGAGGTGCAAAACTGGTCAGATGATAAAAAAACAGATTTCCTGCTGTACTGCCTTAGCGAAACAGACGCTTATACAAAACACAATCGCGATACCAGCTCAGAAGAATACAAAGACAATGTTGTCAGGGATGCTTACCTGACGCAGCTTCTTCGGACAAAGATCCATTATCAGGATAATGATATCATCAGGATCATTGACGCCTTTTTCACCAAAAAACGGTACGGCAAATGGTCTACTTTCAGCCAGTGGCCGATCGCGCTGTTTATCAACCAGCTTTTAAACCAGTACAAAGCTGATCAACCTGCTGACGCGGTAAAAGCTGTGCTTGAGAAATTAAAAAAAGCCTATACCAGCAGTGATCAGACGACATTGAAAGAAATCGTCAAATTAAAAGCTAAACTTGATGAACTGCTTTTCGAGCAGACGGCCAACGAAGCCAAACCGACACTTTTTCTGGGCGAGGATGCGCTGGCAGCTTATGCCAACCCGATGCTGATGGCCATGGAAAACCCGGAAAAACAAATCTGGTTTGATTTGCTTTCCAAAGCCCAGAAAGCAAGCGGCGCAAAACCGAGCAAAAAATATCTTGATGAATCCCTCGCCTTGGTTAAGACCCTGGGTACGGATAAATTCAAGAAAGTCATCGGCAGCTGGATCGAGTTCATTACTGCCCACAAAGAAACTACCGTGACGCACACCTATGGTACCGGGGCCCAGCGTTATAATTACAGCACAAGTGAATTTTTAAGTGGCATTAACCTGGATGCCATCAAAGGGCTGGTCTGGATATGTGCACACTTTCATGATCAGAACACGCTCAACCTCATCGCTAAGCTGGCCGAACGGTGCTTCCGGAAAATTCCGGGCAAAGGCCCGGCAGCAGCAGGCCTGGGGAACGCTTGTTTGTATGTGCTTTATAAATCTAAAGGTCTTGATGGTATTGGGCATCTTTCCAGACTTAAGCTACGCATCAAACAATCCAGCACCCAGACCCTTATCGAAAAATACATTGCCGAGGCAGCCGCTTTCCAAAAAGTCTCAACGCATGATATTGAGGATATGGCTGTCGAAGATTTTAAGCTTACTCATGGAAAGCGCAGTTACGCTTTTGAAGATTATAACTGTACACTCGAGATTACCGGCATAGGTAAATCAATGCTTAGCTGGACCAGGCCGGACGGAAGTCCCCAAAAAACGGTTCCTGCTTTCATCAAGGAAAAATACGCGCAGCGGCTTAAAAAAATAAAGGATACACAAAAACAAGTTGATCAAAATACTTCAGCCCAGAGAGACCGGATTGACAGGCTTTTTAGAACTGGCAGGGTGTGGAATTACGAAACTTTGAAAAGTATTTCCTGCAGCATGGTCTGGTCAGCTTTATCGCTGAAAAGATCATCTGGACATTTACCGACCCTGAAAATCCCGGCCATCCACAAAGCCTCATTCAAATCGGTCGGGAATGGCAGGATAATAAGGGAAACCGGGTGACACCCAAAAATACTTGTACGGTATCGCTTTGGCATCCTGCTTTAGCCAGCACTCAGGAAACTACCCAGTGGAGGGTGTTTCTCAGCGGACAGAAAATCCAGCAGCCTCTAAAACAGGCCTACAGGGAAGTTTACCTGCTCACAGATGCCGAAATCAATACCCGTACCTACAGCAATCGCATGGCCTCGCACATTTTAAAACAGCATCAGTTCAACATGTTGGCAAAGACACGCGGATGGAAATACTCGCTGCTTGGCGCTTACGATGATGGCCGTGACAACGAGTCTGCAAAGGTCTATCTTCCCGAATATAACCTTCGTGCAGAGTATTGGGTAAGCGAGGTTGCAGCAGACGACGCCTTTAACGATACGGGCATCTGGAACTATATTTCCACCGACCAGGTACGCTTCATCGATACTTCAAATGACCAGGTGAAAAACCTGATTGATATCCCTGCTCTTCCCCTTTCAGAGGTGCTCAGGGATGTGGATTTATTTGTCGGTGTTGCAAGTGTGGGTAACGATCCCACCTGGCAAGACTCTGGCGGCCTGCCGGCTTATCGCGATTATTGGACGACTTTCTCTTTTGGGGATTTATCAGAGGTGGCTAAAAACAGGAAAGAAATCATTACGAATTTATTGCCGCGCCTCAAGATCAGCAAGGTTGCCGAGATTAAAGATAAGTTCCTGGTGGTACGGGGTAGCTTGCGTACCTATAAGATCCATTTGGGAAGCACCAATATCCTGATGGAACCCAATGATCAATACCTCTGTATTGTGCCTGACCGAAGCCAAAAAAACCATACCGAAAATCTTTTTATACCATTTGAAGGTGATGCAGGTTTATCGGTTATCCTCTCCAAGGCATTTTTGCTCGCACAGGATGATAAGATCACCGATACCACCATCACCTCCCAGATCAACAGAAGTTAATGCGGCGTTACCAACAGCAGATCCTGGTGCCACAGGTACTCAAGGGAGGACAGGAAAAGATCGGCAATGCCAAAGTGCTCATCATTGGTGCAGGTGGCCTGGGTGTGCCCCTTGCAACTTACCTGGCCTCTGCCGGTGTTGGTCATATCGGCATAGTGGATCAGGACACGATCTCCATCACCAACCTGCACCGCCAGTTTCTGTATACCAAAGCAGACCTGACCAAAAACAAAGTAGATATTTTAAAAGAAAGGCTTCAGCAGATCAATCCTGAAATACAGATCACCACCTATTGCGAAAAACTGGATGAAAACAA
This sequence comes from Pedobacter suwonensis, assembly GCF_044762335.1. Classification (GTDB taxonomy): domain Bacteria; phylum Bacteroidota; class Bacteroidia; order Sphingobacteriales; family Sphingobacteriaceae; genus Pedobacter. Next base: position 73,608 of record NZ_JBIWEB010000005.1, read on the forward strand.
TGTAAGGGAATTGATTGAAAACTACGGAATCTTATGCGACTGCACAGATGATACAGAAACAAGGATCCTGATTGGGGCAATCAGCGCGTCGCTGAATAAGCCTTTGGTATATGCAGCAGTGTTGGAATGGACGGCCTATCTAACGGTGTTGAATCATAAACAAGGGATCAAGCTCGAAGATATCTTCTCCAGTCAGGCCCTGCGTGAAAATGACATCAATACCTGTAACAATTCCGGTATCATCAATACCACCTGCGGAACAGCTGCCACAATGCAAGCCTCAGAAGTTTTAAAAATAATCCTTGACCTTGAGAGCAATCTGGATGGCCGGCTACTCTGCATGGATACACTGAACAATATCTTTAAATTCTTCAAGATACAAAAGTCCTGAAGATGAACTTAAAGATTGCCGGTGATAGTAAGTTATATTTTGGTAAAAGCGATGAAGAACCAGTATCCGCCGGAATGTGAGTCAGGATCTGCTGTCTGCAGGATACGATGGGGATGGCAAAGAGGTAAAGGGCAAATTTCATATTTATCCAGAGCAGGCTGCCGCCGGTTTATGGACCAACGCTAGGGATCTGGCCAAATATATCATTGAAACCCAGCTTGCCAACCAGTGTAAATAGGCAAAGGTTATCGATGAACAGACAATAAAGCTACGCCTTAGTCCCCAGATAAATAAAAATGGTGCTGCATTCGGTGTTTCGTCGGCCCCACTTCCTAAATTCAAACCAAAATATAGTTGCGCAAATCATTGATTTTAAAGACTTTGTTTTGGTTTTTATAACACATTAAGATTCTTTTTCGACCATGCTGAATGGTTAATTTTACTGAGTCGAAAATTGACTGATTTTTGTAAAATACTTTTCGAGAGGGCTGTTACGTTCTCAAATGGAATGCAAAATTTCTGTAGCTTTTATTGGCCATTAGCCTTACATAAGATTTTTAAGTAGAAATGTTGATAAAATGCATTGATTCAGCATCCGTTCAGTTGAATAAATGATGACCAATTACGTCGTCCGAAGGGCGAGAAATAGTTGTTGAGATGGAGCAAGATATATGTGTCAGGATGCTTTGTCAATTCCGTAGTATTTCTTTCTAAACCAAAAGGCGACATTTACCAGTGCAATGAGCGCAGGTACCTCGACCAGTGGCCCAATTACTCCCACGAATGCCTGACCGGAATTAATGCCAAAAACTCCGATAGCTACCGCTATGGCCAGTTCGAAGTTATTACCTGCTGCAGTAAAGGCAATGGATGTGCTTTGGGCGTAATCAGCCCCCATTTTTTTCCCTGCAAAAAAGCTGGCGATAAACATGATGGCAAAATAGATGACCAGCGGAATGGCAATGCGTACTACATCCATTGGTATCTGCACAATAAGTTCCCCTTTAAGACTGAACATCACCACAATTGTAAAAAGCAGCGCAATCAGGGTTATTGGCGAAATAAACGGTATATACTTCTGCTGGAACCATTGCTCGCCTTTAAGCCTGATCAAAACATACCGGCTGATCAGCCCGGCGGCAAAGGGAACACCCAGGTAAAGCCCTACACTTTTTGCAATTTCAATAATGGTAATGTTTACTGTTAATCCATCAATACCAAACAGCGGTGGGAGTACTGTAATAAAGAGATAGGCATAAAAGCTATAGAGTAACACCTGAAAGATACTGTTAAGCGCAATCAGACCGGCTGCATATTCCCTGTTGCCTTCTGCCAGTTCATTCCAAACCACCACCATTGCGATACAGCGTGCGAGGCCGATCAGGATCAGGCCGGTCATGTAATCGGGATAGTCCTGTAAAAACATAACTGCTAATGTAAACATAAGTACAGGACCAATAATCCAGTTTAAGGCCAACGAAGTACCCAGCACCTTCGTGTTGCGGAAAACTTCCCCCATTTTTTCATACCTGACCTTGGCCAGCGGTGGGTACATCATCAGTATTAGTCCGATTGCCAACGGAATATTGGTTGTTCCGCTGGAAAAAGAATTAATAAAACCTGATGATGATGGAAACAAAAAGCCAATAGATACGCCAATAGCCATCGCCAGAAAAATCCATAAAGTCAGGTATCGGTCTAGAAAACCCAGTTTTTTACGTTCCGCCGCAGGGGTACATGTATTTGCAGCCATATTTATTTGATTTGTGAAAAGACGTAGAACATTTCTGTTGCGATCTGCAAACTTCTTTCCTGATATTTTTCGGCCTGCTGTGGGGTATGATCAAATGCTTTCGGGTCATCGAAAGTTATTGGAATACGCTTTTCAGCCCCGGAAATGAAGGGACATCCGCCGTCAGCTTGTGAGCAGGTCAATATTGCCGCGAAACCTCCCGAAGGATTGAAGTGATTATCGTAGGTCTTCGAAAAGCCGATTACAGGATGTTCATTATCGCTATATTTTATTGCATATATGGGGTTATTGCTTTCGGCGATAATTTGAATCTGAAACCCCATTTGCCTCAATGTTTCGGCAATTACTGGAAACAAGGCCGTAGCCTCTGTTCCTCCAGAATAACAAAATACATTTTTAATCCCATAATAAGTTGCTGCTGTTTGCGCCCAAACTTGTGAGAGATGACTTCTACGCGAATTATGGGTACAGATCAGATTAAGCCTGATTTCACTTTTTGTGTGGTGTTTGTGTTGAATAAAATCAATCAAGGGCTGTAATATCGCTTTGCGTTCTGATGTGATATTATCAAACTTCATGGTATTGACCACACTTTCTATTGCATGGAAAAGTTTTGCATTCATCGTTATATCTAAATTAGCAGCACCCTCCACCAGGCGTACATGCTGAACCTGAGGCCAGATTTACCATTTCAATTTTTTGCTTTTTGGCTGGAACGCCACATTTGTCCGATGCAAGGCAAGCGGTTTTTTTTGCCATTAAAAGAAAGTTTTCTCCATCAAATCCAAGGTCATATTTACCAATGGTTTCTGCCTGGTATTCCACTTCAATTTCCAGATCTTCTATCCCCAAAATCTCTTCCGAAAGTGAGATAATGTGAAGCAGTTTGCCGGCCTTTAAGCGATGTTCATAATCATCAGCATCCCATAACTGGAAATTAGCCACTTTTTCATGGCGGACGGTCCCGCCGCAGTCTATAAAGTCTTTTGTAATAATTCCGACCTCTGTCACATGGAAATGTTCAGGTACCGGGTTGCCGTTTTCCAGTTTGAAAGTTACGCCTTCAGTTGTAGCTAAGATTTCTTTTATTTCCGATAATTTCATGATTTGTATATTAATAGTATTATTGCAATTTAACGATTGATGTAGTTAAAAAAAGTTAACAGCAGGTAGTTTCACCTTTATAAGAGGCCAAAAATCCACCAAGTTGTTCCTCTATCAACTTCCATGTTTTGGGGTTGATGCAGTAACAAACGCTTACACCTTCTATCGTGCCCTGAATGATGCCGGCTAGTTTCAATTCTTTCAGGTGCTGGGATATTGTTGCTTGCGCCAGTCCAAGTTCGCCCACCAAATCCCCGCAAATACAGGTGTTTGATATGATAATCCGTTGCAGGATGGCAATCCGGGCCGGGTGGGCAATTGCTTTCAATAAAGCAGAAAGCTGGTTCTGCTCATCTGTAAATATTTCTGATTTTGTAAGCCCCATAATTTTATATCGCAATATTACGATGTATAGTTGAAAATGCAAAATAATCATGCATCTTTATTTATTTAGGTACCTAAAATCGTTAGCGAAAAAGTCATCTAATGTGGTCTGTGGGCTTTCTTTCTGCCATTCGGCAAAGGAATTTTCAAGAGCTTGCAGAATATTGTGGGGTTGTTGCGCACCTGCGATGGCGTATTTGCGGTTTAGTACGAAAAAAGGTACGCCTGTAGCGCCTAAACTCTGAGCTTCGTAGCTGTCGCTTTCTACCTTCTGCATGTATAAAGGATCTGTGAGGGCTGTGTTAACCTCAATTCTGTTAAACCGATTTCTTTTCCTATTTCAGCTAGTATAGCACTGCTATTTAAATTTTTACCCTCTGTAAAATAGGCAAGAAACAAAATTTCTTCGGCTTTTTTACCTAACACTTTTGTTTTGGCAAATTGTATAATGCGGTGGCCTTTCATTGAATTAATATACGGCAGCAGATTATGTTTTTACACTAGAAAAGGTAATTGAGGCGCTACATAACTGGGGATCAAACCACAGAAAAAAAATATTGGAGCAATAATGATCCAGGGAATTTTATATGCCCGATTATATGCTTTCAGATGCTGTCCCTATTAATAGCGATGACCGGCAAAACCATTTAATACATTTCCTATGCAACCTTCTCCGTTAACTCCGCGTCTTTAAAATTGTATCAAAACTCTATAGTTTTAATCGTTTTACATTAATTATATCTAAACATAAACTGATGAAAATCCCTGCCTATTTATTAATCATCTTATGCGGTTTACTTTATAACCCCGTTTATAGCCAAAGCAATTCACCTAGCCGTACTACGGTGAAATTAAATAAAGAAATTTTCACCATACTGAAAAATAAATCTATGTTTAGCGACAAATTAGATTGGCGAAGCATACAGGAGGAAAGCGAAATGTTATCGTTAACCGCCAACGATTCTACCAGTAAGCAGGCGCTTTACAATTTTTATACAGAGAAGCTAAGGGCAGCCGGCGATAAACACTCATTTTTTATTTCCGGAAAACGAATGAAGCAAATTGCCGAGTCGCCAGTTGCGGAACGGCCACAAGGCGACTATCTGGGAGATGGTATTGCCTGGGTTAAGGTACCAAGGTGTTTGAGTTTTAATGAAGTGAAAGACGCTCATTTTGCAGACACCATCCGTCGGATCATTCAAAAATTAGATACCGAAAACACCATTGCGGGCTGGATTGTAGATCTACGTCATAATACAGGGGGTAACATGTGGCCTATGCTGGCGGGGCTGAATGCGCTGGTTGCTGATGGTACCGCGGGTTACTTTGTATATGGCAGCATAGAAAAAAAACAGCCCTGGCTAAATGAAAACGGTAAAATTTCGGGTAAGTCAGCCAGTATCAGCACTTATAAAGTTAAAAACAACTCACTAAAAATTGCTGTGTTGCTGGATGCCAGAACCGGAAGCAGCGGCGAGATGGCAGTAGTTTCGCTACTCGGACTGCCCAATGTTAAATCTTTTGGGCAAACATCGGCGGGATATACTACAGCTAATTATACCTTTCATCTTTCCAATGGTGACCAGCTGCAATTGGCCAGAACCTACGTAGCTGACCGAACCGGAAAAGGCTATCCAGAAAACATTAGACCCGATGTTTTTATTGACGACCTTTCTAATACCAGGAATGATCGTGTGATTGACGCCGCTAAAGCATGGTTATTAGAAAAGTAGCGCCAACGCTACAGCCTTTTTTGAGAACTGGTAGGCTTTTGGCCGCAAACTATCAAGAATCATCGTCGTTCGTTTAAGAAATGCCTACACCATACCGCGCTATTAATGCATGGGGATTATGCTTTTTTTACTTTTTCGAGGTGAATAACCTCACTTGGCGCTAGTCCGAATTTCTTTTTAAAGGCATGTGAAAAATGAGAAAGACTTTCGAAGCCCAAATCCAGATAGATGGCCGAAGGCTTTTGATGTTTATGTTCAATTAAAAATTTTGCAGCATCCAGCCGTTTTGAGAGCAGCCATTGGCGAGGCGGAAGGCTAAAAGTTTTTTGAAAATCACGTTTAAAACCAGCCAGGCTGCGGCCTGTGAGCCGGGCAAATTTTTCTACGGGAACATTAAACTGGAAGTTATTAAGCATGAACTTTTCCAGATTTATTTTATAGGGTTCTGAATAATCAAATAAAAAACTTCGTAATACCGGCATCGCCAGAAGTAGTAATTTAACGCCCTCTTTTACTTTCAGGATCCCCATTTCATCAGTCATGGAGGCTCCTGAACTTCTGGCATATGGAACGATAGAATGAAAATAGCCCTGCAAAAATTCATTGGAGGGAATCAGGAAGTTTGGCAGACCTCTATATTTTCCACCAGATTCAAGTTTTTCCTCCAATGCAATTTTGCGCATTAAATCTTCCTGTAGTGAGATCACAATCGTTTCGTAGCTGCCTCCAAAACCAGGTGTTTTGGTTAGCATACCCAATTGATTTTTACCAATCAACAGCATTTCTCCTGCACCCATCGAAATCGTTTGAGCAGAAGTTTCTAATGTAAATTGACCTGAAACCTGCAGTATCAGGGTATGATGATTCCAAAAGCAAGCTTTCTGTTTCCTTTCGGTTGAGAGGTAAGAGTAAAAGATTACACCAGGAAGGATTTCTGCCGGACTGTCCATTTATCGTTCTAAATAGGTACCACCTTTAATGGCACCTATTGCAAAAGTAGTGTTTAATGCATTCATTTCTTCCGGGGTAAAGCTGATTTCCATTGCTTCGATATTTTCAGGCAAACGCGATCTCCTGCTCATGCTTACCAACGGCATGATTTGATCCCCCTGCTCTTTTACCCAGGCAATGGCAAGCTGTGTTGGCGTACAACCTTTTGTGATGGCTAAATGTTTCAGCACCTCCACTTTTTCGAGGTTATACATAAGATTTTCATTTTGGAAGCGGGAGAAATGGTTCCGGTAATCATCATCGTTCAGTGGTGCGGTCATTTCGCCTGTAAGTAAACCTTCTGCAGTATTTGCAAAAGCTACAACAGCAATGCCTAACTCCCTGGCTGCGGGTAACAATTCATTTTCTATCTGTCGTTCAGCTAGAGAATAGCCAATTTCCAATGCACTTATGGGGTAAACATTATTGGCTTTACGGAGTTGCGCTGCGGTAATTTCAGATACACCAATGTGTTTAACTTTGCCTTCCTTAACCAGATCGGCAACAGTACCGATAATATCTTCCACAGGTACACTGTTATCCATCCGGCTGGGCTGATAAAGGTCAATGGTTTCAATACCAAGGCGGGTAAGGGAGTAATTAACGAAATTCTTGATTGAATTTGGTTTGAGATCCATACCTAGCCATTGGCCATTGTGAAAGATGGCCCCAAACTTCACGCTGATAAAGGCATCATCGCGCCTTCCTTTAATCGCTCTTCCAATCAGCATTTCGTTGTGGCCAGCACCGTAGAAATCGCCGGTATTCAGAAAATTGATGCCAAGGTCCAAAGCTTCCTTTATCGTAGCCATACTTTCTGCTTCAACAGGTGTTGGTCCTCCCCAAATCGATGACATACGCATACAGCCCAGCCCTAGGCCCGATACTAATGGCCCATTCTGGCCTAACTGAATTTTATTGATGTTTTTCATATTTCAAATATCAGCGTTCGGAAAGAGAATAAGTTGCGTACACAGCCCAATTAATTTGCTTATACAGCTCAACTAAGTGGTATTTGAAATCCAAATTTTTAAATCCTCGACTATGTATACCTAGGTAGATACCTTGTATTGGCAAAATAAAATATTTTCTTAATAGGCATAAAGCCGCCCTGATACTTGTTGACGGTTCTTTTGTGGAGGGGTGGAATTTTACAGCAGGTCATTTAGTAAAATTGATATTTGTCTCCACGAATCTGAAATTTCACCGTAAACATCAACAATAAAACCCTTCTTGTCCAAAATTAGGTTTGTAGGAAAAGCAGAAATTTTAAGTTTATCTATTTCTTTTTTTGCATTGAGAATATGGGTAAAGCTAAAAGAAGTTTTCTTTAAAAAGGCATTAACCACTTTTTGGTCCTCAAAGGTAATCGCAAGAAAATTAAATTTATCTCGCGACTGTAGATGTAATGAATCAAGCAAAGGAATTTCAGCTACACACGGTATACAATTTGTAAACCAGAAGTTAATGATAGTTGGTTTACCGCTCAAAAAAGCCTTTGAGTAGTTTGAGCCTTTTTCATTCTTAAAGCATTCAATAGGAAAACGGGTGCCGATCAGTTTTTTTTGTTCACCGTAAGGATCAATATAGTTTCCGTTTTTATCTTTTCCGGTAAGAACAGTAATTTTAGGCGTAATGATTACCGAATCATTACGATTTATTCGCGTAACAACGCGTTCTTCAACCTTTCCGTTTTTAGAAAGGTTTTCCTTAACCTTCAGATAAGTTTCAGAATCAATGATTTTGCCATTTGGCATTTTATAGTAATAGTTTTGTTGCCCGGATACAGATAGGGAAAAAAGAATAAACAAGGAAATAAAGAAAGACTTCATAATAATATTGAATGGATTGTTGTTTAAGTTAATTGCTGCTATTACAATTAAGACAAAAGTTCGTTGTATATGTTGCATGATAAAACATTTTTTAGATCTATTTACTGGCTAATTTATAATTATAAACGTCAAATTTAATTCATTTATAAATTTCATCCGTTGCCGGTGTAATTAGAAAATTCTCGCTCTGCCTTAAGCGGTAATTGCCTGAAAGAAATATATTTTCATTGTTATTTTAAGATTTACAAACAAAATAATTTTCAGTTTCGTCTAGAAATTACAGGCGTTGGTCTAGTAGTTATTGATGCTGGTATAATATGAAGTTTTTGCCTGCAACGTTTGGCGGTAAGCTGCGTCTTAATAACAAAACAATAACAAGCACTTAAAATATTAAAGATATGAAAACCTTAACAAAAACCTTATTCGCAGCAGTATTAACAGCAGTAGTATTCACTTCATCAGCAATGGTAACTTTTGCCGCTGAGCCTGTTAAAGCAGAAACAAAAACTTCTTCCTTATCTACATTCAACAGGATCTGGGTAAGTGGTAATGTAAAACTGATCTTAACGCAGGGCGACAAACAAAATGTAGCGGGCGAGAGCAACTACGATGCGGCAAAAACTTCGGTAACCACTGATGGAACAACCTTATTTGTCAATTCAATGGAAACCGGTCAGGTAACGCTTAATATCACCGTAAAAGATTTAGAAAGAATTGAAGCTTATGGCCAATCGGTTGTAATCACCAGTAATAACTTTGATGTAAAAAACCTTCAGTTGTTTTTGAGCCAAAGTGCTACTGCAAAGATTAAAACTACCGCGGGCAGTTTATACACCATCGTTAAGGAAGATGCGGTATTAAAATTAAATGGTACTGCTGATCAAAGTACGATGATTGCAAGCAATATGAAAAATGTAAAATTAGCTGACTTTGCCAGTCTTAAATCAGAATCATATGCTACTGAAGCGATTATGAAAGCAGAGCAAAACGCGATGGTTTTAGCAAAATAAAAAGAATCAATCAGATTAATAAAGCTGCCCTTTTGGGCGGCTTTTTTTGTTTAAGGGAGTGGTTCCGGGAATATTGCTGTATCATGCGAAATCATACTGACCGCATGTTTAAAAATGGCTATAGGTTGTTTTCTGTTCTAATTAGTAATCTTGTTTTTAGAAGGTGATTATTATTTTGATTACATGCAACGTTCTGACGTCCTCGGGCGTCTTGTTCTAAATCCTGAACCTTAAAACGAATTGAAAAATGAAACGCGCTATTCTATTCTTTTTCCTTTTCTCAGTAACCACCACATTCGCCCAAAAGAAGCTAAAAGTTGTTAGGGCAACTTCTACAAGTGTTGATATTAAGGATGATAACTACCCTGTCAGAAAGAATGCCTGGACGATCATGCCTAATGAAAAATTAGATGTATATACGACCTCAGCCAAAAAAGTAACTTTTTACACGGATCAGGAATCCATAACCTTCAATGTGGATCCGAAGGTGGGAGAATATGATTTTATTATCCTGGTCAATGGAACTGATACGGCAAGAACGCAGGTAAAATATGATGCAAAGGCCCCCAACAGGCGACCTGTTGCCTACCTGGATACCCTTCGCAGAGCAGGAAAATATAATTTTTCTGACCGACGCGAAATCCCGGTATTTACTTATCAATCCATGGATAACCCCAATCTGGTACGCATCAGAAAGGATCTCAAGCTGGATTCGGTTGCAGGAAAAGGAAATGAGCTTTCTAAAGTTTTCAATCTATTGCACTGGGTACATAATTTAATCAGGCATGATGGGAACAGTGATAACCCTACCCTTAAAAATGCAATTGAGCTGATTAAAGTATGCCGGGAGCAAAACCGGGGGGTAAACTGCCGCATGCTGGCCACGGTACTTAACGAATGTTATCTCGCCATGGGTATCACTTCCAGGTATATTACCTGCATGCCAAAGGAGACTAATTTTGATGATTGTCATGTGATTAACATGGTCTTCAGCAAAGACCTTAAAAAGTGGATCTGGATTGATCCTACCTTTGATTCATATGTAATGGATGAAAAAGGAAACCTGCTCGGTATACAGGAAGTAAGGGAGCGGTTAGTAAAAGGTATGCCATTGGTATTAAATGCTGATGCAAACTGGAACCGTACGGCCCTTCAGTCCAAAGAATATTACCTGCAAACCTATATGGCAAAAAACCTTTACCGTCTGGAAACACCCGTAATCAGTCAGTATGATACCGAAACCTGGACCAGCGGAAAAGAAGTGGCCTACGTGGAGCTGTTGCCCTTGGACGGTATTATTCAGACGCCCCAGAAAAGGGAATCCACAATTCAGAAAACAGGGGTTAAGTTTATCAATTATAAAACCAACAACCCTGAAATGTTCTGGACTACACCAAAATAAGCCGCTATGAAAAATCAAGAAATACCTCATTTGGCTAGCCTTAAAAGTGACATTTAACAGATGAAAAAAGGCTTGTTTTTATACGGGGCCTGGCCATACATGCGAAAAGATTGTAAATTCCTTGCCTAAATTATCCGTGCAAGGAATTTGTATTGGCTATTTTTTGTTAAACGGTAAGTCGTTTAATTCCCAGGTTTTTTTAATCATTAATCAACCTCTGACATTAAGTTTATGGGGTGCATCATACCCCAAGCCAGTATACGTTTGAACAAATTAAGGAAGTTATATAGAGCATAGTTAACTTGAAGTGAAGGGTTTTACCCAGCTATTGGGCTGTTTTATAGCATAATTTCTCATTTAACCGCAACATCCACCCCAGGCACAACTACGGACTTTCGTTACGCATTATTCCGGACTTAACCGACATAAACTGTTATAGATCTACCTGAGCCAAAATAAACCTTTAAACTCAATTGATAAGCAATCTGCGCACATGCTGGCAGACAGCTGGCGCCGGGCACAACCCTATTGCCGGCATCAAAAGGCCCCGGCATTACCTTTTGTTTACCTAAAGGGTAACGCCGGGGTAAACAAAAGGTAAAGGATAGGTAGAGAAAAGGTAAACATGGGGTCAACTTGTCTCGAACAAGAGGTAAACAAAGGGTAAAGGATAGGTAATAAAATGCAGCCTTTTCGCTGGCTTTTTTTAAATAAGAAGCCAACAGGTTTTTCAGGTAAAAACGGTCGCCACCCGGCATTTTTCTGGGTTTAAATTCCATCTTTTACCTCGCCATGATAGGTGCTTTCGCTTATGTTAAGGTAATCCTTAGTCTGTCGGCGGGTGAGCTATTAGGTGGGGCTGCCAAAGAGATGGTAGAGATAAAGGTCGGTTTCTTTATCAGCAGGAGATCAATATTGTGCAAAATCTGCACTAGCGTTTCATAGCCTCCATTATATAAGGCTTAAAACATGAAACACGCAAGCGGTTACTTTGCCAAAACATGCTTCATCGCTCTCCATTTCCATGGAGCAATTGCAGTGCTATCCTGCCATAAACCTACTTTATGTTTCCTCGCGGTAATTTCAAGCTGCGCATAAAGCGGATCGGAGGAGTACTTTTTGAAATGCCAGGCCATGCCCTGTTTAATCATTTCCTGATTAAGCACCTGTTTTTTATCGTTAATTACTATGGCAATCAATCTTTTATACCGGTCATATTTTTGGCCCTGAACCGTAACGATCCGTCCAAAGCATAAATCGGAAAGGGCTTGTTTGGCTTTGCTGCCAAAAGGCTGGTGTCTGCGTTTCTCGGGGCAATCAATATGCGCCAAGCGAATTTTAACAGGGTGGTTCTGGTATAAAACTTCCATGGTGTCGCCATCTAAAATGCGGATCACTTTGGCGGTAAAAACCAGATTGCTATAATCAACGCCTTTATTTTCAGCGGGCGGGATAACGCATGACTGAAGCGCAAGCAACAGCAGTAGCAGGATTACTTTTCCCAGCCGCATAATGTTTTGCCGTCTTTTTTAGCTTGTTCAATATCCACTTTTACAATTTTGTAAGTACAATTACTTAAACCACGACAATTTGAGCTATTGTGGTATTTTTTAGCACCTGGGCTGTTGCAGATATATACGGTTGTAGTTTCTTTGCAGGTAATCATGTTCGCGAATAAGAAGATAAGTAGGGAGAGTGTTTTCATAATGAGGAGATGAGTTGAAGTTGGTTAGTGTTTTAATTATCTATCTATAAATGACTTATCGATATATAAATAGTTAATATCTATAGCTTTCCCTGAATGAAATTATTGATTACTGGCTCCAATGAAGCCGGCAGATCTGTTGTAAGTAGATTAAATTTCTTTACTTTCATTGTCTTAAACCAATCACCCCAGTATTGTTTAATTACGTCTTCCTCGTAAGGGTTACCTGGGGATGGATTAATGCCCAGTACCAGGATTTCAAGATCTTTTAGGTTATAAGGGAAAGTAATAAAACCAAAATTGTTTTTTCTCATGATGGAGGCATAACCGGCTGAAGTAAGCTTTTTCGAAGCGAGAGATTGCGGCGTAATGTAAGAAGTTTTTCCTCCTACCTGCATTATGCTGGCTTTGTGGTACATATAACCGTCCGTAAGTATTACCAAGATGTTTCGATGCTCAGGTTTGATACAATATAACTGAATATTGTTTTTAAAAAACTTCCATATATCTGAGCCAACATAATTATGGTCTTTAATAGCCCTTTGATAAATTTTTGTAAGGTTTTCGGTATAAAGTTTATCTATTTTCAGGAAATCATTTTTATTGCTTTTCGGGTAAAAACCAACCTTTAATTCTTCACTAAGCCGATTTATATTTTCGATATTGGGTAAAGGGTTAAAAAAAACCTGCATCTGGTCTTTTAGTAGTAGCATCTTTTTACCCTTTACGTGGTTGGTGAATGCTTTTTGTACCGATCTGATATATTGCAGATCGCGTTGGTAAATCCCGGGGTTCTTTTTAGGATCGATCCGGTCAGATAGATCCAATAAAAAGCTAATGTTAAGGTTTTGTGCTATAACACCTTTAGAGAAGATATTCGTGATCAAAAAGATCAGCAGTAGGCTTTGTAATTTTCTTTTCATGCTAGCGGATTTATAAAGTGGTGACGTAAACAGAGTTCTGAGAATCTTCACTGGCTCCTACACTTTTAAGGTTTTCATGGTAGCAGGCAATGCACTCAGTTTGAAGAACCATTTTTTCATGCATTGAAATATGGAGCTTTTCACTAACAAATGTTATCCAACCTTTCATGTATTCTGAAGCATAAAGCACATATTCCTTAGTAGGAATTATAACCGCATCAATGATACTTTGGAGGGCTTTAACCCGGTCGTGGGCTGCAATTGCATCTGCCTTGAATTTATTAAGTTCTTCTGTCAATTTTGCTTTTTGAACTTCAATATCAGCTATCTTATCCTGATGAATCTGAATATCTTTTTTTCTGCGCAGCTGTTCATGTTTTACTTTATCTTTCTCCCGATGTTCTTTCATGATAAAATCGAAAACAACGCCCCAAATAAGGTACACCACAAAACCAGCAAAGATGATTCCCCAGAATTGGATTTTTCCAAAGGCAATCGCGATGTTAAATTCGGGTGTATTAAACGTTCTGGTCAGTTCGTAAATCTTTTCTTCTATCTGATAAGCCAGAATAGCATCAAATACAAAGGTTGTGAGTAAAAGCAGGCCGATTTTAGTGTAGTTACCAATACTTTTAACCTCTCCAAACATGTGGATTAAATAGCCTAGGCCTAAAAATACAAAAGGAATAAAAGTTACAAATGCGCCTTCTAATGAACCATCGTGCCAAGCCTTTTCAAAAGCTTTTGAATCAAGCACATTCATGATGATAGTGCTGTTGGCGTCGAAGAGTTTGAAAAAGGCAGAGTATGAGGTAGAAATATAAAAAGTAAATAAATAGAGGCTTAAAGGCATCAGGATGATTAAACCGATCCAGAATTTACTTGAAGCACCTTTTGACGCGCTCACATGGTATTTTTCCGGATTCCGGGGCAGGTCGTTAATTTCGAATTTTAACTCTTCAATATTATCCTTTACTGCCCTGATATCGGATTCTAACTTGTTGATTTGTTGTTCTTTATTTTCTTTGCTGATGACCAGCGTCTTTACTTCTGTTTCTTTAGTTTTCTGCTCATTAATATAGGGTTCCTTCGCTAGCCGTTGCTTTTCTATCAGCTCCTTTTCTTCATTTTGAAACCTGGCATAAATGGCATTTAAGCAAATGGATAGGGCAAGTGGGCTACCACTGTTTCTCGATCCATCTCTGAAACCGGCCTCGTGGTAAGTTCTTTTTCTTAGCTCCTCAGTTTCTTCGGTAACAGGCTCCTTGATCTCCACATTTTCATCCTGAGGTAGATCAGCTGTTTTGGAGTTAAAAAAATTCTCTATTTGGGAAATCATAACATTAAGTTTTTAAGTTTGATTGATTATTTTATTTCTCTTTTTGCTGAAACTACCCGGTCTCTGGCATATGTGTTTTGAACCGGTAAAATTTCAGTGGCTTTTTCTTCTTGTTTTGCAGGGTCACTTTTCTTATAAAAAGTAATGATTAAAAACAACAATCCGGTAATGATATCAACAGGAATCCAGATGCTTTTGCGGTGCAGGTAAATCGGAGAAATGGGGTTAAAAAGGAAGAGTATCAGCGCAAAAACAATAGCCAGATAGAAGTTTTTTTGTTTGATCCAGTGGTAAATGAGCAGTACCGCACCCAGCGAAACTATTGTTCTCAAAAATGTATAATATTCAATGGGTAATTTTAATATCGCTACAAAGCAGCAGATTGAGCAAACGATGAATACAGGCTTTATAGCTTTCATTACACTCGAGATAGAATTTCATTTTTCTTACTATCAAAATCTTCTTGAGAAAGAATTCCATTTTCTAACAAGGTTTTCAATTTTTGCAAAACGGCAAAAGGGTCTTCTTGTTGGGCAATATTTTCATTTGGTGCGACTGGAGTGTTATTTACAACAATACCGCCACCTGCTGCAGCTCTTTTATCTTCCAGTTCTTTTTGTCTTCTATACTCACGCATTTCTTCCTCCTTCTCCTGAGCATATTGATAGAGTTTTCTGGCTTGATTTTTTGGAAGATAATCCATCATGTTATTGAAGTTTCTTACCGTCTTCATTGTAAATGTTGCGCCTAATATCCCTTCTTTAATGTGGCAATCAGCAACATCTTTCCAACTGTAATCTTGAAAATCCATGGACAACCCGAAGTTCTTAGGTTTACAAAATATTATTCGCCTATTCGTTAAGGCAATACAATCTGGCGAGAAATTTATTGCTGGTTTCTTTTGTACAGCAATATATTCCACCTGTTCATTGGAAGTAAGCAGACTATTAATTCGTTCTAAAATTTTTTCTACAGCTTTAGGATCCTGCTCTTCGTTTAAGAACTTTTTTAAATCGTTTATCATAATTTTTGAATATTAAAAAGTGTAAGGTTTATAGTATTCAGAGAAGTAGGCATTTACTATTCTATAGTAAATTTGACTAATAGGTTATTTCTGCATCTATACTATCCACGCATGTCTGAGTTCTTGAATGATTATTTGCTGTTTGAAAGGGATCGTTATTAATGCTGATATTTTCAATCTTATCGATTGGAATGCATCTCCAGTTTTTAATAGGATCGGCACTCAAACCAGAACTCGATTGCCCCCCATATTGATAAAAAAGTGCCTGTTGCTTTCCGTTTTTTTGTCCTAACACGTGGGGAGTCATTTTACGGAGATAATCATTATAGTAACAGGTTACACATTGTTTATTTAAAATAGCTTGTTTTACTAGATCGTAAGTTGTCATAATTTATAGTTTTGATAAATATCTTTATATCAAAAGTATACAAGCCCAGCACCCAAACCTTACGGAAAACCGTAAAGCAAAATTTATAAGTTTATTTTTAATCAGATTTCTCCACTGCGGTCGAAATGACGATCTCGCAAGACCTATAACCTACTCAAAAACTGCCAATCGTTATATTAATTTTTATGCGAAAAATCATTCCTTAGGCTTAATATCATCTTCCGATTTTTCTTTCTTCCACCAATTGTTATCGAGGCGTTTAACAGACATAAATGTTCGGGTAATGCCGGGTTTCATGGTGGCGGTATCGAGGTGCCTGGGCCATACATGGATAATGGTATCTGGGCCAATTACAATCCACCAGAATTTTTTTCCATAACGGTTTGTCGTGTAAACTTCGCTGATGGTTCCTTTAATCATTTTAGTGTTAAAACCAGGTTCCATTAACTGATAAGTAATTACTTTCTTTTTTTGCGCCTGGGCGTGGCCTACAGCAAATATTGAAAATAGCACTATGATCGAGTTTTTCATTGTGCTAAGGTATTAAGGCTAAAAACGGATTCCTTACGGCTAACCTTACGGACGTAAGCGCATTTTTTACCACAAAGATTCACTGAGATAACACACTGAGCGCACAGAAAGCGTGTCAAAAGGGATATTTCAGGTCCCATCATAAAAGATCCTTCTACTCCGCTCAGGATGACAAATAGAGAAAGATTTTAGGCGTTTAAAAATGAGAGACTGCCCTGCCTGCTCCCAACAAACGATGGAGCAATCCCTGCATTTTCTTGAGTATTGAGCGGATAATTAATAATTTTCTAAAGTTTGATGCAATTGAGCTCTGTAACCGTAAAGTTCATCAAGGTTAGACAACTGTTTTTTCGTACCGGCATCTTTGCCTTTTTCAAACGTTTCAAGGTATTTGTTCGCGGTATTAAAGTGGAACCTGCAGATCGGTTTGCGGTTATTATCATCTAACAATACCCCAAAATAGGATTGAGTATCACGCGCTGCAATGCGTGCTGCAGGAATTTTTTCGCGTAAAATGGCTTTCACAATCTGGAAAGCTTCCAGTTCTTCTTCGGTAGTTACAATTTTGGAAGTATCAGCATCTTCTATACCAGGTACCACTTTATCGTCTTCCTTTTGTTCTATTTTCTCATTAATGTGCAATGCGGATTTTAAACGGTCGCTGATGGATTCGTTAATGGAAACGGTGAGGGCTTTTTTAGTATATTCTTTAAAGGCAATCATCCGGTTCGCGGTTAAGGGTTTATTGAAAAACCGGTTCACCAATAATTTTACCATTTCATCAGAAGGGCTGTCTATCTCCTTTTCAAACTCCTTTCTAATGGCTTTAATGTATTTTAAACCTTCGGCCGAATCGAGGATGTTCTCTAAATTATATTCTTTTTTGGTGAAACTTTCCAGGATTTTAATGGCATTATCTTTCAGGTCTTCAATATCGATGGTCAAAAATGGCTTCTCGTCCATAATATTGGGCTTTTCCAGATCGGCATAAAAATTATAAACCGTACCGTTGGTTAATACACCAAAGCGGGCCTTCGAAACATGGTAGTATCTGTGCAACTGAGAATTGTGTGCATCGGCATTTTCTTTCCAGTGTTTGCATTCGAAAATGAGGATAGGTTCGTTGTTTTTGCGAATGACATAATCTACTTTTTCCCCTTTCTTGGTGCCGATATCACAAATGTGCTCCGGTATCACTTCTGTAGGATTAAAAATATCGTAACCCAGTATTTGAATAAATGGCATTACAAATGCATTTTTCGTAGCCTCTTCGGTATTGATCTGGTCTTTTAATCCAACCACCCGTTGGTGGAGTTGTTCTAATTTAAGTTTAAGGTCCATTTAGGCTTGCTTTGGTTTGTTGATCAAAAGTAGATCGGCTGAGATTGTTTTTATTACGGGAAACCGTAGCGGGGAAAGGTTAACACAGTTTATTGTTGAATTAATTTAAACGGTGTCTCAATTAATGTCTGATTTTTTATGTGATTGATAAAATGCTTACTGGAGCAATGAATTCTTCATTCCCTTACAATGGATAAAAAAGCTAAAATCAATCATTAATAAACACTCATTAAGAAGTGTCATCATCGGAGGACCCTGAAACGATTTCAGGGTAATGATATTCACGAGGTTTAGTTTCCGTGAACATTAACTCGTTATCGGCTTCGCTAAGCGATAGCCGGACGGGGAATAGGCATTCAGAACTTTTGCTCAATCAGCCGCTAAGCGCTTATCGCCCGGTATAGTTCTAAATAATTCCGATGTCCTTACAATAAGCAATTAGTTGTTCATTTTTAGAAAAACCCAGTACTTCCTTCATCAGGTTGAGACGTTTTTCAATGCTGCTCAGTCCAGATGGTTTAATGTTATTCTCCTGCAAATAATAGGGAATGTTTTTCTGAGGTGTTCCCTCCACGAGTTGGGAAATAATGGCGATATCCAGATCTGTAAAATCGTGAGAATTATTTTCTTTTCGTGCGAGCTTTAAATCAGGTGAAAGGTATTTCTTATGGTTATGGATGGCATTAATGGCCAACTTGAGGTATTGACCATCATGGCGGGCTTTGCGCACATAGCCGTCAATATTCATTTCCTTGAATAACATGTCGATAACCGCCGTTTTACTTTCACCAGAGAATACCAGTATTTTTAAATCAGGCTGTACTTCTTTCGCCGCTTTGATGAGTTCGGTGCCTCCTGCAATTTTTTGACGATTATGGTCTTCTTCAAAGTAGAGATCGGTAATCAGCAGATCATAGGGCTGTTCTGTTTTAACCGCATTTTTTATCCAGGTGAGGGCGTCATCGCAATAATAAACATATTCGGGTTTTGCTGCACCCAGTTCGGCCAATGTTTTTTGCAGCGAAATATTCTGTGTTTCTTGATCTTCGGCAATGAGTATTCTTTTAAACATATTTAATACAATTAGGAAACCGGAAAAGAGATTTGGATTTTAAGCCCCTTTTCAACTTTGGTATCAAAGGTAATGGTACCGCCAATTGCTTCAATACGGGTTCCCGTATTGGTAAGTCCATTGTTGGGTTTCACCCCACCGCTAATGCCGATACCATTATCCGTATAAGAAATGTTTATTTTTTGTTGTTCCTGCTCAAACCTGATCACAACATCACTGGCCTGACTATGTTTGCTCATATTCACCATCAGTTCCTGGAGGATATGTTGTATTTCTTCTTTGGCCTGTTCTGAAACCCTTTCCCACAACTGAATGGAATTGCCCACCAGTATTACCCTGGTATTTTCGGAAGCGAAGGATTTTAAAAGATCAAATATTTTTTCGTGAAAATGATGATTTTTTGATCTTGGTTTCTCGTAGGAGAGGTCGCGCGATTGTTCGTAAAGTTCTTCTATCTCGTTAATAACCGGATTATTTTTCAGGGTTTCCTGGTTATCCAATTTGCTCATAATCTTATACAGGCCATTCGCTACCACATCATGCACTTTTTGGGAGGTTTTGAGTTTATTTTCGCGGATAGTGTTTTGAGCCTGAAGCTCTATCCGTTGTTTTCTTTTTTTATAAAGAACGGTGCCCGTAACAGATATTAAAACAATACCGAATGCCAGAATAATGATTTGATATCGTTTACCATCATTGTCTTTTTGCAAAACAAGGTTGTCGGCCTTGCTTTTTTCGGCATCGTAACGGATCAGTGCGAACTGATTTTTGGCAGCATTACGGGCAGTTTGCAAACTGTCGTTTAATTTTTCATAGATACCGAAAAAACGTTTAGTTTCTTTAGCAGGACTTAGTTTTATAAGTTTTTGTAGAGCTTCAAGTTGATCATCCGGACTAGCTAATTTTTTTGCAATCTGATACATCTTTTTCGCATACATTAATGCTGAGTCCGGCTTCTTCTTCTCGTAGTAATCAGAAAGGTGAGCATAACTTGCATTTTGCCCCCATTGATCTTTTTCTGTATCGCGGATATGTAGCGCTTTCAAAAATTCAGGGGCTGCATTATAATTTGGATCTTGAAGCCATTTAGTTTTAGCAAGGTTAGAAAGTACCCTAGCGTATTCTTTTTTACGAGTGATTTTTTTTGAAATAATGCCAGAATAAATCTTAATTGAAGCATTGTAATTCCCTGCCTTCTGATAGGCCAATGCTTTGTTATTTAGAAACATTGATTTGAAGGAATTATTATTTGAGAATTTGATAGCAAGTTCATGAAAATCTACGGCCTCGTTGTACTTTTTCAAATTAATGCTATTTAATCCAAGTTCATTGTAATCAGATGATATACAGCTGAAATCTGTTTTTCGATTGTGATCTAAAAACTTTAATGACGCGATTAAGCTTTCTTGAGCTCCAAAGTAGTCCCCTGCGTCAGATTGCATAACGGCCATATAATTATAAGCCATAGCTACTTGTAAACTATCCTTAGGATTGGTAGTAACTTTACTAAAATAGTAAAAAGCTGAATCAGTATTTTTATTTAGATAAGACTCTGCGATACTATAATTAGTATCCTTAACGATATTTCTATTGGTGATGTCTTTTTTACAGGCAAGTATTGCTAAAACAAAGAATAAGAATGCGGATGATCTTTTCAAGATTGAGCTATTAATTAATCAAATATAATAAAAGAAAGGCAGTTTTTAGGCTACCTTTCTTTTATTCTTAAGGGTTTTTAGGTGGTACGTGTGCTCCTTCGCCTCCCGTATCGTCACCTGAAGGTGGATCACCTGGATCACCCGGATCACCCGGTGTATTACTGTTGGTACTTACGGTTGTACCACCATTGTGGGTACAGTTACTATTTGTATTCGATGGGCTTACTAAGCCTAATAAAAGTGCAATAAACATTGGCAAAAACATGATTCAAAAATTTTAGAAATGAAATACTTGGTAGAGTCCCCGCCTTACGCGGGGCTTGCTACGATTTGTAAATCAGAAGGCCTTCTGAAAATTTTTGGGAAGTGTTGAGTGTCTGTCGCGGGAGCCAATAACTGCTTCCCAAACCGGCTATTCACAACCGCGATTTCTACTCGTTTTATTAATCAGTTTTTTGTTTTAGCTTTGATAATGAATCGCCGCCTGTGCTGATTAACGATACAAATATGGGGTGAGTCAAAAGATTAGTTATCAGTATATTCCGATGTTTCCTTTGTTTCCACTGTAATTCCGGAAAACCGTAAAAATTCCGGAAATTCCGCCACTATTTTTACGCTAAATTTTTAAAGAAATGTTTGAAGATTATAAAAAAGCAATACTTGATTTCTACAGAATTAAGAAAGAAAATCATCGCCTTTCTCTTAATTTAGAAGCACCACGTCGGGATAGGTTAAGAGCTGAATGTGCCAAAGTTTTTTTGAGAAAAAACTCTAAAGTGGACCGAGATTTTATTCGGTCTGTGTTTGATCCAACAAATGAATATGAAGATCAAATGAGAAGCATCGAGAGATTTGATTTAGATCGATTTAGAGCCTTAGTAAGTTTTTTAACAATAGAAGGAAGAGATATTAGAGATGATAGGCTTGTTAAGCTTCTTGCGTGGTTAATAGATTTTCCACCCTACAATGAGTGGAGAGAACTTAGCGAAGAAGAACTGAAGTTTATTTTCGAGGAAGCAGCTAAAAAACCAGAAGATGAAGAAATAGCTGAACCGATTATAAGTAAACCAACCAGTGATATTAAAGTATCTGACAATGTATCTACAACCCAACCTCCACAAATTGTTATTGTAGGTGAGCCCACTGGTGGAAGTAATGGTGAAGATGTGATTCGAACAGAACAACCTAAGGGGCCAAAATTTGTGCCCCGCTTCTATCCTCGCTACATTACTATTTCCTGTATTGTTTTACTCTTTATTGGTACCACTTCTTTTGCGGTTTGGGAACGTAGGACTAAAATCAGGATGCCAGAACCAGAAGAAAAATTTATGTACTGGGATGAAGATCACTATGAGCCGGTTAAGGGTGGAAAACAAAATGCTGGTGCGCCAATCATTCCTTTAAATGAGAACACGCTAAGACAGCAACAGAAAATCACTCTACCCGATACCTTGACCAGTTATTCAATTGGTAAAGTGTGGTATAAAGGCCATGGAAAGGATCATGAGTTTTTTACCGCCAGTGGTCCTTATCCTCAGGATTTACAACGGGTGTTAAAACCCCTTACCAATACGATTTTAACCAAATACACGTCTAATTACAGGTATATATTGACCCGGCTGGTATGGTTTATATGCGCTGCTTTTTTTATAAGCCTGTGTGGTTATGGGGCAAGTAAGCTGGAGAAAGAAGTTAAACCTGCTGTGAAAGAACCAGATACTGAGGAAGAAGAAACAACAGCGCTTCTTGGCAATGAGTTGCAGGCCACTGGTGCGTAGCCTTAGCAGAAGTTGGCCGGGAGGTTTTGGAAGTTGATAATGGTTTAACTCAGATATTCAACCCTGAATTAAACCATATATTCTTAGTTTATTTTCCCCAGTTTACCTGGATATTGTGCTTTTGGGCATATACTTTGCCCTTTTCCATTAAAGCATTAAAGTTTTGCTCAAAACGTGCGCCATATTTTTCATCGATATTTTTAATCATTTCATCTTTGGCTGCCCGACTGCCTTTACTGTCGCAGAGTTTGGCGTAAGCCAGGTATTCATTTTTATAAACAGGGATAACCAGTTCGTATAACTGCTGTGAAAGGGCTTTAATTTGTTTTTCTTCTTCACCGGAGGCCGAAAGTTTTTTCACTTTATCCAGCGATTGTTCGAGGTATAATATTTTGTTATTGAGGCTGACTGCTGCTTCGTCGCCTTTCTTTTTACTGGATGGGATATCGGGATATTCTTTCGTTTCATCTTCAATATGCCGGGCCAGATCGGCACTGGCAAAATCGTTGATCATATTGGTGTTAAGGATGGCGATGTCGAAGAAACGTTCAGGGGTTTCTGAGCACGATGATAAAAAAAGTGTAAAGAGGATTAAAAAAGCGAATCTTGATTTTTGGGCTAGTGCTTGTAATTTGTTCATGATCTAAATGGGTTTTCCTTATTAAATTTAAGCTTCGGTAGAAGCAAAGATTGAGCCGTTTTGGGTTTGGAGTGGGTTAGCTGTCTTTAACTGATTTAGACCATTATCTGGCTGATCATGCTAAACAATCTCATTCTTTAAACCAGGCACCTCTCCGGGATGAATCCCAGCTAACACTGCACCGCCTTTTACTTCGTTGTATGGTTTGGCAACAACAAACTATTTTTTTCCCGCGGAGTGCTTTTCAACGGTGATGTGAATTCATATCAGGAAATATTGCACCGCCGATATTAAATTCCTAGGGCTCATAATCTTTCCGAAATCAATTAAACTTATACAACATGAATTTTAGTATGTAAATTATGCTACTCATTTTTGGCGATAGAATGCTGTGGTATTCTTTGCCGAGGCATACCACCTGACATCCTGTTTGGATACTTTAACGAGAAGTGCAGGAGGTTTTTCCGATCCGCGTTTTTTGTTATATTAGTGTTTGATTGTTAACGCAATACCGCCGAAATATTCCTGTTTTTTAAACTCTTATTACGCCATCTTGTGAAATACTTTTTCTACCAACATTTAATAGTGAGGTCGGCCGCTTTGCCAATAGCTACCGGTTTACAGCAAGAATCTCTTATACAAATGTGGAAAAATCCTTTTATACGGGAGAGCATCTATCTGGCCAGTAAATCCCTTTATAACGACCTGGATAACCTTTTCAGTGCTACTGAAAAAATCGACGGCTTAAAGAAAGAAAACCTGATCAGAAGTTTTTATAAATATCTTGCGCGTATGAGCAACCGTGCTACTCCTTTTGGTTTGTTTGCCGGTTGCTCGGCATTACAATGGGGTACATCACTGCAAATGGTGTTAAGTGAAGGTTTTAAAAGAAGTATAACCCTGGATGCCGCTGTTAACGAACAGTTGGCAGAACTTGGCGAAATACATGATCCTGCAGCCGCTTATGTGCTGAATAACACAATTTACCTACAGGGCAAACAATATAAATTTATCGTATGTCAGTTGGTTGACGGAGAACGTTTGTATGAAATTGTTGGCCTGGCCTATAATGAGGTTATTGCCGGTTTGGTTAACCGTATGCGGGGAAATGCTTATACCCGTAAGGAGATGAGCGCATTACTTGGCGATTTCGATCCCGATGAATCCATAGCTTTTATAAATCAGCTTATCCAGATTCAATTTTTAACCTATACCGGCAAGCCAAGTATCGGATTGCGTTTCCCGGATTATCTGCCACAGCCCTGGCCAAAAGCCCTGCAGCCTGAATTACATTTAATAACAACCATATTGGAAAGAACGGCTGATCGATATGGTGTAAGCGAAACTATGATTAAGGATTATCAGGAGATTGAGATTAGTCTTAAAAAGCTATTGGGTGATACCCCGGCCAACTGTATCCATGTAACTAAAATAAATTATTTACAGAAGGCTACTGTTCAGAACAGCTTACAAAGTAAACTTTTACGAGGGATAAAACTTCTTCATAATTTAACTGATTTTGCCCCACAGAAAAGGCTCAAACAATTTCAGACACAGTTTCTGCAGCGCTACCAGGGCCGTAGTGTATCGTTGCTGGAAGCCTTCGATCCAGACAGCGGACTGGAATATGGCCAATGGCACAATAAGGAAACCCTATTTACCGAAGGTTTAAATGCTGGTTTAATCAGGCCGGTAGAGCAGATGCCCTATACCGAAAATAATTTAAAACTGCTCAAGGTGCTAACCTCGGCCAATGTAGGTGGCAATTATACCTTTACCCTGCCGGAAGATTTTGTGCCTGAAAAGCCTTTAACCAATCTGCCGCAAAATCTGGCAGCTGTTTTCCAGCTTTTTGATCAGGAGCAAATTTTTCTTGAAATGGTTGCAGGTACTGGCAGCCTGGGTCTTTTGGCAAGGTTTGCCGACGCCGATGATGACATTAAACAATTGGCTGCAGACATGGCTGCGAAAGAAAGCCTTACTAATCCTGACGCCATTTATGCAGAAATTATTCACTTGCCCGAAGAACGTTCTGCTAATGTAATGTCGCATCCACAATTTTGGTCGCACGAGTTAGCCTATATTAACCAGGCAGGAGGAAAGCAGGTAATCAACCTTGACGAAATTGAGGTAAAACTGCAAAACGGCCTCTTTAAACTCTTCTCTAAAAAGAAAAAAAAGGAAATTATCCCAAAGTTGAGCAGTGCTTACAACTACAACCGCTCACAACATCCCATATATACTTTTTTATGTGATATTCAGCACCAAAATGGTCCAAATGGCCTGAGTTTTAATTGGGGGCGTTTGGCCGGAGATTTTGTCTTTTTTCCGCGCATAGAAACTACTTTCGGTGTCATTTTACACCGGGCTACCTGGAAATTTTCTGCAGCTGATCTTAAAGCCTTTACCAAAAAATCAAATAACGAAAGCAGCCGATCGGAAGCTTTTAAACAGTTCAGGTTGGAATGGAAGATACCGGACAAATTTTTTGTGGTAAATGGCGACAATGAATTATTAATTGATGTAGAAAATGCATTATCAATTGATGTTTTGCTGAAGGAAGCTGCAAAAACTGTTGATCATCTGGTGCTTAAAGAGTGTTTGCACAGCCAGATGGAACCTGCATTGCAGAACGGGTCAGGCGAACGCTATGCACACCAGTTTGTTGCACCCCTTTTCGCCATCACGGAAGCAAAAAAGGCCAGCTACCCGTTAAACCAAAGTACAATAACCCGACATTATTTTCCGGGGAGCGAATGGCTTTACGTTAAGATATTCTTAAACGAAAATACTGCTCAGCAGGTTTTAATTGCCCTATACAAGCTTCTCGATAAAAACAAAGGTATAATTGATTATAAAAAATGGTTTTTCATCCGCTATTACGAATTTGGCCACCATATACGTTTACGGATATTGCTGCATAGTGCGGATGATTTTCAGCAGACCTATTTTCTGGTTAAAAAAGTACTTGATCCCTTTATCCTGCATCAGCAGATCAGCAATATCCAGCTGGATACATATGAACGTGAAATTGAACGCTATGGGGCCGAACAGATTGAGTTGGCTGAAAGCCTTTTTGATGTGGACAGCAGGTTCTGTTCCTATATTTTTTTACTGTTCGAGAATAACAACTATACTGAGCAGGGCTGGCTGGTTATTTTCTGGGTGATGAAAGAATACCTATCACGCAAAAGCGAAGATGCAGCTATACAATTAAAGTTTGCTGAAACTCAACTGGCTTTTTTTTTAAAGGAAATGGATAGTAAGCTGATTAAAATACAGATAGATCAGCTATTTAGAAAATATGGTGCCATTTTACCTAAGCTGGTAGAGGAGTACGAAGCATTATTGAACAACAGGCGCGAAGAAATAGAAGTGCTGCTGGAGGGGAAACATGTGGATTGGAACGATAGTTTTTTAGCAGGTGTGATCCACATGCTTGTAAACCGCTACTTTGTAAACCAGCAAAGGCTGCATGAGTGCCTTTTATACGGAATAATGGTTAAACAACTAAAATCTGGTTTGGCCAGGGCCAGCCATTGATTATTTGTATAGTGTTTTATTCAACATGTAGAAAAAACTATCGCGGTAGGTAACCCCGATAGGCACTTTCTCAGTAATGTTATCAAACAGGATCATATTCCCGTCAATTGATTTGATTTTTTTGATCGCTATGATATATGATTTATGGGTTCTGATAAATTCTCCTTCAGGCAAACCATCTGATAGCGATTTCATGCTCACCAGCGATACATGGCGTTGTGTATCAGTAAACACCGAGCAATAATTTTTTAAGCCTTCAATATAAACAATGTCCTCAAAATTGATCCTCACAATTTTGCCACGGTCGGTTTTTAAATAAAAAGCTTCCGTTTTGGTACTAAGCTGCTTATTATCCTGGTCTTTTTTTAAAGAATGCAACATCATTTTATCCAGCACTTTTTGAGTGGCACTTAAAAAACGATCAAAAGAATACGGCTTTAAAAGATAATCTAAAACATTGTTTTCGAAACCGGCAACAGCAAATTCACTATAGGCCGAAGTAATGATTACTTCGATACCAGGCGGCAGCATTTTGATCAGGTCAATGCCTGAAAGTTCGGGCATGTTGATATCCAAAAAGACCAGATCAACATGGTTTCCCCTTATTTCAACCAATGCCTCTATTGGATTGGTGAACACACCTGCCAAATTGAGGAATGGAACCTTATTTACAAAATCTTTTAAAATATTGTGTGCATAAGGTTCATCATCTATAATAATGCAGTTAAGTTGTTTCATAGCTTTTTAGCGGAAATTTTAATTTACATTCGTAGGTCTGTTCGGTTTCGGAAATGGTAAGCGAATGGTTATCAGGGTATAATTCATTTAGCTTTTGTTTCACATATTCAATACCTATTTTGTTTGAATGTACCTTTTTATTATTGTTTTTATAGTTAAAAGAATAAAAAAGAAGCTCGTTACCAATTACTTCAATACTTAAAATGGCTGTCTTTGCAGGATCTTTAATTATGCCATGTTTAAAGATATTTTCGACCAATGTAATGAGGATAAGTGAAATTACCTTTTTATCTTTCGTATTTTGCTCAAGCCTGTACTCCATAGAAAGTGATTCATTTCTTTCATCATGGATCCTAATAAAATCGTGGATATAATTCAGTTCGCTTTCCAATGTACTATAGCCCCCTTCGCTACCGGTTAAGGCATGTCGCATGATATTGGAGAGCATCAGTATTGATTTACCTACATCAGGCATTGCTTTATAGGTTTTAGAATGTAAAAAGCCCAAAGTATTGAATACAAAATGTGGATTGATCTGCGATTTGATGAGGTTAAGTTCGGCCTGGAGCGCATTTTTTTTCAAACGTTCCTGTTCCTGCAACATATTCATCCTTTCCAGGTTATAACGGTAAACCTCTTTATCACGTTTGGCGGCAAGCTGTGCAAAACTGAAACCCATGGCGATAATGTAAAAATAAAGCCAACGCATCACCAGCGCCGTAATCTGGTAACGGGTGAGATAAATCTCCAGGTTTTTATCATATAGAAAAACCTCTACCGAAATCTTCATCGCGGCAGATACGGCAAGTGTAAACAGGGTAATCAATGTGATGCCTAAAACCTTTGCCATCAGTGAACGCTTATGTTCTTTTATAAACATAAAGCCCAGCCATGTGGCATAAAATACAGCAATGTTAATGGCAAATGATAATACGGTAAATAGCGGACGAAGATCAAGCCCGGCAAAATAACTGATCAGAACTTCGTAAAGAATATATGCCGCCCATACGATGATATGGATGCCGAGGTTTTTTCTATCCATTTAATTTAGTTTGTCTGCCTTAGGAATGAAATTTCACTTGTCCTTTTATAGCCACTCATTCGTCATCCAAAACCGCTCATTGGTACAAATTATTTTGAAGCCTTTCTAACAAACTCCAAATTTATATCAACAACAAACCATAAAGCTATGAAAAATCAAATTAAAGTTTCACTACCGCAAATCGAAGTTAAACAAATTCAGATTCTTAACCGCAGTACGTCTGCAAAAACAATGGTTTTAAATCAGCGCGGGAGTTATTTTCCAACAGAAACACTGGTAACAACATTAACTGGTATTTAATTATGAAAGCAACACTACTGAAAAAGCTTGGCCTGGAAAATTCGGCAACCGTGTTAACCGACGAAATGAGCGACATGATTGGAGGAGGACAATCAGAAGCTGATATCCGTTTCTCCTTAAACCTTCCTTTCGAAGCAAAGTTATCGGGCTACACCTTAATGCATGTTGCCCAGCGTAACCAGTATAATAAACGTATAAGCCAGGAAGACAATTTGCTATAAAAACTATATCCATTCAAGTCATTACCGTGAGGATAAAGAGACAAAAGCTATACTTAGCCTGAACAGCAATCTACCTATGAAAAACCGCTCGGAATGGCTCTATTGAAAGCGACTTTGGGGGGATAGCCATCTACTATCCTTCCCTTGTCCTTTAATCTTTAGCTGATCTGTTCATGCCATTTTAAACTATCCGATATGAAAAAACAGCCTAAAATCAAACTTTCTTTAGCTAAGGAAACCATTGCTAAACTGAATGAGGAACAAATGGAACTGATTTCCGGAGGACATTCGGTTTGCAGCAAGTTAGTTACGGTGATTATGGAAGAAGGACTCAGTCCTTCAACTGAACAAGGAGGAAGTTGCAATCCAACATTTATGAAATCAAAAACCTGCCCGGCAACCGGTTCATGTGCTTGTATCTGCGAATAACTTAGTGATATAAAAAATATACAAAATGAAAAAGCAGCCCAAAATCAAACTTTCCTTAGCAAAAGAAACCATTGCTAAACTGAATGAGGAACAAATGGAACTCATTGCCGGTGGACAGGGATTGCCATTAAATGGCCCCGTTACTGTAAAAGCAGAAGTAGATGCCTTAGGCGACGTTGGCAACTGTGGGCCGCAAACCGTTCAGGTTTCAAAAACATGCCCGGCCACGACTTCATGCCTGTGCGTGTGCAAATAATGCAAATATCTAACCCTACATCACCATGAAAAAACAGCTAAAAACAAAACTTACATTGAATAAAGAAACAGTAGCAAAGCTTAACGAAGAGCAGATGGAACTGGTAGCAGGAGGTCAGGCTGCCGGGGCTAATGCAACAGTAGTGATCGACATCGGGCTTGATACTGATACAGGTAAATGCGGCGGCAGCACAGGTCCTTCATGTCCCATTCATTCCAAAACATGTCCACCTACCAGTACTTGTTGCTGCGCGATTTAATAAATACCTGCACTAAATCACTAGGAAAAAAAGACAGCCTAAAAAGCGCTTATTGAGTACAGAGACCTCGCAAAACTAAATTAAGAGCAAATGAAGCTGATAGCTGGTTGACATGCCTGGACACTGATGCAACAATTGTACCGGATGTGCTTTCAGAAACTTTCTCCAGGAGCAAAGTCGGTGGTAAACAGATAGTAATGGTTTTCAAAAAACTGCCTTCAAATGAATCGGCTTTCAGTGATGCTAATAAAAAGCAAAATAACTTAATCAATCACCATAAAAATCAAATCTTATGAAAAAACAATTCAAAACCAAACTATCCCTTAACAAGGAAACCGTTGCAAAGCTCAATGAAGAGCAGATGGAACTAATTGCCGGTGGTCAGGCTGCTGCTGATGGCTCCACTTTCGTAGTGGGCCTGAGTTTAGAAGCTGAAGCTGCCGAAGGCGGCAGCTGTGGTCAGAAATCAATTATTGCTTCAAAAACCTGCCCTGCAACCAGTACCTGCGAGTGTAGCTGTAAATAATTAATCATCAAAACACCATGATATGAAAAAGCAATTAAAAACCAAACTTTCTCTAAACAAAGAAACTGTAGCCAAATTAAATGAGGAACAAATGGAGCTGATTGGTGGCGGCCAGGCCGCTGCCGAGGGATCAACGGTGGTTATTGGCTTTGAAGCTGAAGCTTCGGTAGCTGATGACGGTGGCAGCTGTGGTAAACAATCCATCATTGCCTCAAAGACATGTCCGGCAACCAGTACCTGTAAATGTAGCTGCTAAAAACAATTCATCAATTTATAAACAAAACCTTGGAAAAAATGAAAAAACAATTAAAAACAAAACTTTCCCTGAACAAGGAAACTGTTGCAAAACTCAATGAAGAGCAGATGGAACTGGTAGCTGGCGGCCAGGCTGCTGCTGCTGGCTCTACGGTGGTAATCGGTATTGAGCTAAGGGCTGAAGCTGCAGCAGTAGAGGGTGATAGCTGCGGCAGGCAATCCATTATTGCTTCAAAAACCTGCCCTGTAACCAGTACCTGTGGCTGTAGCTGTAAATAATTAATCATTAACTATAAAAACCTCAGAAAAATGAAAAAGCAATTAAAAACCAAACTTGCGCTTAACAAAGAAACTGTTGCAAAATTGAACGAAGAACAAATGGAACT